>JAGYJT010000041.1 GCA_018401955.1 Chitinophagales bacterium
TGCTACTTGACAAGCTGATTGTGCGCCGCAGAAATACGGATGATGCCCAGTTTAACACCACCTTGGAGCAAATGCGTGCACTAATTGACCAGCAAGATGAGGAGCTGGTGCGCATATTGCGCGAGCGCATGACCGTAGTGGAGCAGATTGGCCATATTAAGCAAGCACAAAACATAACCATACTGCAACCGGAGCGCTGGAACGAGATATTCAATACCCGAACCGATTGGGCCAAAAAGCATAACCTAAGTGAAGATTTGGTGCTACGTATTTTCCAGCTTATTCACCAAGAATCGATAAGAAAACAGACGGAGGTGATGCGGATGGAGACACAAGACATAAGAAATGTCATCCAGAGCGGAGCCGAAGGACACAAGACACAAGACTAGTATCAAGTATCAAGTATCAAGTATCAAGTATCAAGTAAAGGGAATTGCTGATGGCCTTGTTTGGTTTAGAACACCACAATTTTCTGGGTTTTCTTTTGTCCAGCTTTGGTTACCTCAATAATGTATGTACCCGCATTAAGCCCCGATATGTTTGCACCGCTAGTGTGCGATACAATGGTTGCTGCAACTTTTCTACCCGCCAAATCATATACTCCAATAGAAGCATTACCTGCTACATTTATTGAGAAACTGCCGCTATTGGGGTTAGGATATGTGTTGAAACTCCAATCCTTTTGAGGCACTTCATCAATTGAAACAGGATGATAGCCATCGTGAAACTGGTGCAGCTGCTCAACCTCATTTTGCATATCTTTTACGTGGTTGGCATTGGTAAGGTCGCCATTGGGGTGCACCACATAAGCCACCTCAAAGGTAATGGTCTCGTTGGGCTGCATGGTAAGCGGGCCAACACTGCCTATACCCTTGGTATCGTGTGGCGGAGTATTTGTTGCTAGCATTGACCATTCAGTAGCGATACTCGGGTTACCGGCAAACATATGGTTTTCTCCGTTTCCAGTAACAGGATTAACCACCTGCAAGCCATTCTCATCTTTATTTTGTATTTGATAGTAGTGTCTCAAATCGAGTGGCATGTTAAAGTTATTAGGAACAAACCCTAGCGAAAACCTGTCCAACTCATGGCTTAAAAACACCACACTTTGCACTGGTGGGTTATTGATGAACCCATAAGTTTGCCCAGTGTTTGATGCACAACTGTCGTAAGGGGTAGCATTATAGCCGTAGTAAAACTCGCCGAGTGTATCGCAACCCAAATAATCATCATAAAAACAACCAATTTCAATATCGGAGAATATACCCATGAACATATCGCTATAAACATTGGCAGATTTGTTGGTTATCTCGTAACGGGTAAAGATGGTGCGCTCTAATACATCTCCAGTGGTGCCGTTAAACGAATAAGCTATGGCACTCACCTCCACGCCCAAGGCTAGGCCTTCGGTTTCCCCATGTACTACAGGTATGCTATCGGTAAACATCCACCAGTACATTTCATCGCCATACACGATAGGGTAATCACCATCGTAAACGCTATAAACCCCATCACCATTATAGTCAACAAAAGGTGCCGCATCAAAACTTACTGTTATTGCACTACCTCTAGCCCCGCGTGCTTCTATATTCCCTTTAGCTGGCCAATACCTGGCCTTAGGATGTACCGGATTGTCATAAACGCCATTATCGGCAAAATCTTGCCTTAGTTGATCAACTATATGCTTGTTAATGCTCCAAATATTATCCCACGCATATCTTTCTTGCGGCAAGGCAGCAATGGGATATGGCAAATAATCTACGCCGCTTTGTCGGTAGGTTTGTGCTGCGGTATGTAAGTTGCCACCAGCATCAAGCCCAGCTAACCATAGTGCAGAGGAATACATAGTGTTTTTTGGGTTAAGGGTATTAGCAGGGTATAAAATTCCACCCAAATCAGCGCTTTCACGGCCAGGTTGTGCTAAAAAAACAATACCATCATTTGCCAATACGCCACGCAATAGGTTGGCTCCGGTTTTAGGCCCCTTTGCGGTTTCTATGGTATCAATGGGCTGGCCCAAGCAAGCACCTGTACTATCGGTTTTGTAAATCATTTTATAAGTGCCACTAATAGCAACCAGTTCATTACCTATGCCTTGGTATATAGTACCCGAAAATAAACTGAATGGCATAGTAACATTTAGGCTCCATTGCTCCGCTCCTTGGTTATTCAGTTTCCTTATCCGGGTAAACCATAGTGGATGAATGGTGGTATCACTAACGGAGCCTGTAACCAAATAACCGTTGGGTACTTGGTGTACATCGGTGCTGGTATTGTTATCCGTCCATACTACATTGCCGCTATCGTCAACCTTAACGGTAACATTGCCTGTAATAATGGCCCCTGTTGGGCTGGTGCGCTTTACACTAACAATATCACTGGTACCAAAATGAGCCTTGTTTTGTACCCAAAGGGTATCTAGTTGCTGGTTTAGGCTTATCACCTCATCGCTATTGTACAACAGGTAACCATTGCCACTTTGAGTAATGTTGTGGGTGTAATTTGGCAAAATTAGCTTGCGCTGCTGTATAGTGCCATTGGCATTTAGCACCTGCAGCTCGTATTTACTCTGCCCCATACCGTTGTACTCTATTAATCCTATCAAAAATCCGCCATTGGTGGTTTGTGTTACACTTTCAACGCTAGATAACGGCATCGAATCGGGCGGGAAATTTACCTCCCAAAGCAGCTTGCCGTCCAAGCCTATTTTAACCAATGCCCCCATGTGAATGGTAGTTGGGTATTGGTTTGGTGGCGCACTACCTATAATACGTTGCCCTGCCAATATTATGTTGCCATCGGTGGTGCTATCCAGTTGGGTCGGGTTAAACAAATCAACATCTTGCGACCATTCAATAATGCCGTTACCATTCATGCATACCAGCCTGTTATCTAGTAGTACCATATACTTGCCACCCACGGCCACAAAGCCTTTCTGTTGCGGATTAGAGAAACCGTAGCCAAAGTCTTTCAACCAGCAGTTTTGAGCAAAGGCACTAGCAGCAATAGCAAGTATGGTTATAAGTATCGTTACCCTTTTCATTGGCCATCAGTTTTAGTGTATATTATATTGATGCCAAATAAGTAAAATTGGTTGCACCATCAGTTAATAACGCACTTTCAATGGCTATTAACGTTCATTAAGGTATATACTAGGGATAGGAGGGTACAGCCGTTGCTTAAGGCACGGCAGCCTGCGCTAAAAAGGCTATTGGGCAAGATTACTTAACCGAAGTAATTACTTCAGCATCGCCTGCACATCTTGGTGCAACAGCTCTAGTGCCTTGTCGGCAGGGCCTTCGCCTTGGCCGGTAATCTCAATCAGTTTTTTGGCAAAGGCAAGGCTAGTAGCATCTGGTGGCATACTGCCTGCCACCATGTTTACCATACGGATGGCATCGTCTTTTACAAACCGCACGGCCATCCAAGCTTTGGTAGATACATACAGTTGCTGGCTAAGGTTGTGCTCAAACTCTGCACGCACCGTTTCTACCAATAATCCTTGAAATTCCTTTAGGCTATACTCGCTATCAGCCAAGCGCAATGCCAAACCGCTTACCTGGTTTCGCTCCAAAAATATAGTTAAGCGCTCGTAGGCCTGCAAGCGCAATGGCAAAGTATCTTTTTGCATACCCAAGCGGCGCTCTAGCTCTAGCTTGGCAGTAATGTGGTTTAGGGCAGCATTTACCAGCAAGTAAGCCGTAACCAAAACCACAATGGCTGGTAGTGTATATTTGAGTATTTCTAGTACGGTTTCCATATGGCTGTTATTGGGGACTCAAAACTACATAAATCCTATAATTAACGGGCATGAAACCCTTTTATTGGTTTATCTGTTACTATTTTTGCAACTTACATTACGAAATTGAAATAGCATGAGTACTCAAACCGCATCAGTAGTAAACATTACCGAAACTGCGTTAGCAGAGTTTAAGCGTTTAATGACCGACACCCAAGTGCCTGCTGGCAATGGTTTGCGCGTTGGTGTAAAAGGTGGTGGCTGTGCAGGGTTTTCGTACATACTGGGTTTTGATAACCCAACCGACCAAGATGAGCGCTTTGAGTTGGGTGGCATTACGGTATTGGTAAACCGTGCCCACGCCATGTACCTGCAAGGCATCGAAATAGATTACCATAATGGTTTGGATGCCCGCGGCTTTGTATTTAACAACCCCAATGCCAGCGAAACTTGCGGCTGTGGCACTTCATTTGCTTCTTAAATTTTAAGCAGCGCTAAAAACTCATCTTTTCTGCGGGCAGAAACATCCACACTGCTACCATCATCCATTACTACATAGCCGCCTCGGCCGCGTACATATTTCTGTACCCTGTTGATGTTGATGATGTGAGAGTGATGGGTACGGAAAAAGCCGTTCTCTTCTAATATCTCTTCGTATTCGCCCAAGCTTTTAGTCACCAATGTGTTTTTGTTGCCCGTGGTATGAAACACGGTGTAACTGCCATCTGATTGCAGGCGAATAATATCCTTGATGTTAACAAATACCAAGCCATCTGAAGCGGGCAATGCAATGCGCTCTAAGTTCTTTTGGGCAATATTTAGCTTTAGCGATTGATATCGCTCCGTGTCAGGCTTTATCCCCATTTTTTGATGTGCCTTGTTTACGGCCGCAATCAACTCCTCCAGGTCAATTGGTTTCAATAAATAATCGAGTGCAGAAAATTTGATAGCCTTTAATGCAAACTGGTCGTAAGCGGTGGCAAATATTACCTCAAAAGGGATATCATCCATTTGCTCCAACAAATCAAACCCATCGCCACCAGGCATATCAATATCCAGAAACACCAAATCAGGCTTGTGTTCCGTAATTGCCACCCGGGCAGCTGCCACTGACTCGGCCATTGCAACCACCTCAATATTTGAGCAATAATTCTCTATCAGCTTTTTTAGGCCATTTCTAGCCCTTAGCTCATCGTCAACAACAATACACTTTATCACTTCTGCCATAGCTTCACAATTCTTTTAAAGGTAGCATTATAGACACCTGCGTGCCTGCTACCATGTCATCCGCTCCAATTATATCAATCACTTCAACACCCATCACTGTTTGCTCATTGCCTGCTGCATGTAACAGCTCTACCCTTTTTTGGGTAATATCCATACCGGCAGAGCGATGGCCTTTTAGCCTGTTGCTGCTTATTTCAAGTGCTTTGGCTCGCCCCACGCCGTTATCGATTATTGTGCATTTTAAGTATTTATTTTCCCGAGAAAAATGTACTGTAATTTCCCCGGGCCGGTCCAAGTTCATCAACCCATGCCTTACTGCATTTTCTAGGTAAGGTTGTATTAACATAGGCGGCAATTCTATATCATATGGTTGTATGCCATCTTCAATATTTATTTCAAACCGAAATTTATGCTCAAAACGCATATTTTCCAAGTCTAAATACAAAGTTAATGTATCCAACTCTTCATCTAAGGAAATAAAGTTTTTTCTGGACTGGTCTAAAATACGCCGAATAAGCTTCGCAAATTTCCCCAAATAAATATGTGCCGACTTTTCATCGCTATTGGCAATAAAGTCGTGTATGGCATTAAGGGCATTAAACACAAAGTGCGGATTCATGTTGGCTCTCAATGCGTTACCCTCTAACTCTACCAACCGCTGGGCAATAAAGCTTTTGTTTCGGTAATACCTTATAACACTATAACTAATTGCGGTAACAAGGCCCAGGCCAAACAACACCAACATTAATCTAAACCACCACGTTTGCCAATAAGGTGGTAGTATTTTTATTTGTATGTGCCTTGGTTTACCACTCCATGGACCATGAGCGCTGCGAGAATCAACCTTAAAAGTATAGTTGCCCGGTGGCAGGTTTGGGTACTGTACGTTGGTAAAAATGGTTTGCACCCATCCAGTATCCACCCCTTCCATCTGATAGCGGTAAAGCAGTTTACCATCGGCTTTATACAATAGGCCCACGTATTCAAATTTTAAGCTGTTGAGCTCATTCGGTAACACGTATGAACCCGCTGCTGTAGTGTCACGCTCATTAATTTGGAACCTAGTAATATTAACTTTTGGAGAAACGGTGTCGCTGGTGAAAGAGTTGGTACTGGTTACCGATAAACCCTTATTGGTGCCTATATACAGCATGTTTTTATGTATCGCAACATCATTTACTTCATCAGAAAGCAATGCATCGTTAACCGACAATGTAAATATCTGCCCAATAAATGGTGGCTTTTGCTTAAAAGTACCTATTGACAAGCCCGACGTGGTACCTACAATCAGCTGTTGGCCATGTATTAAAGTAGCAGTCACAAAGTCGCTTGCCAAACCCTGCTCCTTAGCTATGTTATACAGTTGGTTATTTGCGTAAACAAACAACCCTTGGCCAGAGGTGGCAAACCAAACATTATGATACGGATCTTCAAAAATTTTTATCACATGCCCACTAATACCAAAACTATCAGCGTGAGCCATCCACGCCTCACCATTAGGCTGCTCAACACCAATTGAGTCTATTGTAGAAAACCACAAAGCCTTGTTTTTGGTGAGGCAAACGGCGGTAATCCTTTCGGCACGAAGCCGCTCATACACAACGTGGCTTTGCTTTAAACTTAAATTAACCTGTAATAACCCATTCACTCCTCCCAGCCAAAGCACTTTATCACCATCAGTGGCTATTGACTTGAGGCCCCCCATCGAGATAAAGCTTTCGGCCAATGGCACAGAAAAAGAATTGCTCTTAATTAGGCTATCAAAACCATTATAAGAAACTGGATTATCACTAAAAATTGACCCGCTCGAATAATTGAAAAGCAACGCACCGTAATTACTTGAGCAGTGCACAAATGAATCGTTTACCGCCACACAGTCTTGCAAATTACTGTACATAAAATGCCCAGCTACCTCTGGTATCAAACTATCACCTTGCCACTTGCCAACTACCCCATTTTTATTGGCAAAATACAATTGGTCGGCAATGGTAAAAAACGAGCTAATCTTATCGCTTTTGAGGCCGTTGAGCTTATTATAATTTTTAACCTTCCGGCTTGAAGATGGCAGCATAAAAACACCCTCGTTAAGGGTAGTAAACCAATAACTGCCTTCATTATCTTCAAAAAACCTAGAGATAGGCATCTCAGATAAAAATCGCTGTATTGGTTCGCTTGTATCTGCAGGTATCAAAAAAGCGCCACTTTGCGTAGATACCAATATATTATTTGCCCTATCAGACTCTACATGGTTAATAGTAACGCCAGTACCTTTACCTTGAGTAGAGAATACCACCTCAATTTTATTGTCGATAATTTCAAGCAGATGATGAGCAGAAAAGAAAATCATCCTATCGTTGGCCAGTTGGTGAATCTTGATAAAATCCCAATGGACGATACTATCTGGAACTTCGAAGAAGGGTGTAAAATCTTGAAATTTAAAGAAACGCCCCCTTCCAGAAATCCACAGGTTGGCCTCATTATCCAGGTAAGGATATACAAAGTTATTAATTAGGGGTAATTGCACTGTATCAAGCACCGTGGTGCTTTCGTCATTAACTATACATAAGCCTTTGTCATTAGTGCCAATGTAAATAACGCCGTCATCAGTCTCCTGTATATTAAGTGGTATAGAGGGCAAACTATACTTATCGAAAATTTTTACCTCACCTGTTGTAAGGTCGTAATACGACAACTTCTTACTAAAGGTAACAAACCATAGCTTGCCTCCTTTGCCATTTATTACCGTCAACACATCGTTATCGGGCAATCCATCTAAAACCGTGATAGTATTAAATGTATAACCATCAAACCTAGAAGCACCTTGGCTAGTAGCAAACCATATATAACCTTGCTCGTCTTGGGTTACAGCATACACTGTTGAGCTCGGAAGCCCATCTCTAGTAGTGTAGTGGCGGTAGTTATACTGCTGGCTAACGGCATAAAAAGGTAGCATCATGCACATGAGCATTAAAAAGTGCCAATTGTGCATCCCAAAAACCATACTTTCCCTTTTTACTTTCAATTTAAGTAGTTTCCAAGGTTATCCAAAACGTAACTTTAGTGCCAATTGGTTGCTCATTAGCGTCGTATAGGTCTTCAATACTCACCTCTTCGCACTCACCGCTTGGCTTAGCAACGTTTTGTAAACTTAATCTATGTTTGGTTATTTCCATAGCTGCTGATTGATGTTGCTTTAAGCGATGGCTGCTTATCTCCATCGCTTTCTTTCTACCAACACCATCATCTTGCACGGTTACTTTTAGCGCTTTGCCGTCTCTTTCAAAAGTAACTTCCAACACTCCTCTCTTTTCATTATTCATTAACCCGTGCCTAATGGCATTTTCTATGTAGGGTTGCACCAGCATTGGGGGTATGTAAATATCCTGTTTAAGCAAATCGTTAGGGCAATTTATGTAACATTCAAATCGCCCCGGAAAACGCAGTGCCTCCAGCTCAATGTATAACTCCAGCGTCTCTATTTCCTGTGCAAGACTAATTTCTGCTTTTCTAGATTGGTCTAATATCTTACGGATGAGTTTGGCAAACTTACCAAGGTACATATGCGCAGAGCGTTCATCGCTATTGGCAATAAAATCGTGAATGGCATTGAGCGCATTAAATACAAAGTGCGGGTTCATTTGTGCCCTAAGCGCCTGCCCCTCTAACTGTGCCATTCGCTGGGCAATTTCACTCTGCTTGCGGTAATACCGTATAATGGCATAACTAATACCTATAACCGTTGCCAAAAACAAAAAAACCATAAACATCCTAAACCAGGTAGTTTGCCAATAGGGCGGCAAAATGGTAAAGTCTATTGCTACCGGCTTACCACTCCATGCACCTTGTAAACTGCGGGCATCAATTTTAAAACGATATTTGCCCGGTGCCAAAAACGGATATTGTACGTTTGTAAATGCTGTTTGGGTCCAGCCAGTGTCAATGCCCTCCAATTGATATTGATATACAATATCACCATCACTTTTATAAGATAAGCCAACATACTCTAGTTTGAAGCTGTTTTGAGTGTATGGTAATGTGTATTGGCTGCGCACAGCAGTATCTTTGCCTGCAATATTTACCAACGTAAAATACACTTTTGGATATGTTTTGTCGGGTCCTATTTGTGAGGTATCGATAATGGAGACCCCTTTGGATGTAAGCGCTACAAGCTTATCTTGCCAGGCAATAGTTTGCCTCACCTCTTTACTTATAAGCCCATCATTTATTTGCAATGGTATAATCTTGTATTGCCGTTTGCCCGTATCTTGAACCAAGCAGATACCCTTATCAGTAGCAACAATTAAGCCCGCAGGCATTTCTATAATGTGGTTTACAATGTTGCTGGGCAAGCCGGTTTTAGTGGTAAAGTGAATAGGTTTTTTATCGTTAATGCCCGAAAAGCCAAAGAGGCCTTTGGGCGACCCTATCCACATAATACTGTCGGAGGCATAATGCATACTAGATGCTAAGGCCTGTATATCGTAGCCAGCAGCCCTTATCAAGGTATCGCGCTGCCAATAATATAGCCCCTCAAGCAAACTCGCCCATAAAACACCATTTCCATCAAAAGCTACTGCTGATGCACGGTTGAAATAAACTTTCGTGATGGTGTAACCTCTTTCATTGGCATATGGATCTACCACAAACAAACCATTTGCTGCGGCCACCCATATTTTTCCATCGCGCAAAGGCTCTATTGCTACTGCCTTAACGGTGCTGAAATTTAACAAGTTAAAATCTTTGCTCGTGAAAACTGCGCTAGGTACCGGCTCAAATGCCTTGCTCGCTAGGTTCCAGTTATCAAAACTGAGGTTTGCACCTGCCGGAAACACATTGAGGCCCGAGTTGGAGCCACACCAAGTACCATGGCCGTGTATTTGAACGCAATTGTTAAGGTTTTCGCTAAATACACTAAAGCTTTCGGGTATGGCCTCAAACTTATTGTTTGCATATTTTATACTATATACATCACCATAATTAGAGCTTACGCCCAGCGTACCATTGTAAACAAAAATGGAACCTGGCATGGTGTTAAACAGCCCATTTTCTTTTCCTATATTGGTTACCCTGCGGCTAGCTGCCGAAAGCATATACACCCCATCAGTTAAAGTGCAAAACCACAAGTTACCCTCGCTATCCTCTATTACCTTACCAATACTTTTACCTTCTAGAAACTGCTCAATAACCTGCGTTCCATCAGCATTAATGCTTATGCTAAAGGCCCCCTGCGATGTTGCCACCAGTAAATCTTCATTGCTGGCAATTGTGAGGTTCATTATCTTAAAATCTTGATTATAGCCCGCAATTTCGTTGTCGAATATTACTTGGGTTGAGTCGGTCATGAACCGTAATAGTGCCAACGAATTGAACAAATAGATGTTTCCTGAAGGCGCTATTGATAATAACCGAGCGGTATTAAAAGCATATTGTTTGTTGTTAATTGCCCATTTTTTAATCTTGCCCAAAGTATCTATTCGCACTACTAAACTATCGCAAGCCAACCATGCCACACCGTTGCTATCTGCATTGCCCGCGTATGAACTAGTGTTTAAGAGGCTGCCCTCGTTGGGGTTGTAGGTATTTATTATGGAGTCGTTATACTCAGTTATTGTACCGTTTATCCTGGTTATCCATAAATGCCCTCGAGGGTCAATTTCAAACCTCCTTACAGGGAGCTCCTTTTCTTTTACTTTTTCAGGAAGGTAAACGGTGTCATTTTCAATATATGCCAGCCTGCTCCTAAATGGAAACGCCCATACCTTTCCATCGGGCCCCACCTGAACACCGATAATCTCGTTATCGGGCAAGCCATCTTCGGTAGTAAAGGTTTTGAAACGATATCCATCAAATTTGCACAAGCCATCTTTAGTGGCTATCCAAATAAAGCCTTGCTTATCTTGTGCCACCTCATAAGCAACCATGCTGGGCAACCCTTCGCGGGTAGTATAGTGCCTATAATTATACTGTTGCGCCGCCCCTGTAAAGAAAGTGCAAACAAGCAATAAGACAGCAAGCAGCCCTTTTAGGCCCATTTTATGGTTGGTTAAAACTCGGTTGGCGCAATATTTTGACTAATATACCAATCAACCGATAACTAATCTACCCTTAGTCCATTTTTAACTCAAGGCGCAGGTACTGGCCCGTGTGGCTTGCCTTTACCATAGCTACCTCTTCGGGTGTGCCCGTGGCTATAATTTGCCCGCCACGATGGCCGCCCTCTGGGCCTAGGTCAATTACATGGTCGGCTACCTTTACCACATCAAGGTTGTGCTCAATTACCAATATGCTATTGCCTTTGTCAACAAGCTTTTGAAGCACTTTAAGCAACATATTGATGTCTTCAAAGTGCAGGCCAGTGGTAGGCTCATCTAAAATATAAAAGGTGCTGCCCGTATCTTTTTTACTAAGCTCAGAAGCTAACTTTACGCGCTGCGCCTCGCCACCAGACAAGGTGGTAGCTGCTTGGCCAAGGGTTACATAGCCCAAGCCTACACTTTGCAACGTTTTAAGCTTGCGATGGATGGCAGGTACGGGCTCAAAAAACTCAACCGCCTCGCGCACCGGCATCTCTAGCACATCGCTTATTGATTTGCCTTTGTAACGCACTTCCAAGGTTTCGCGGTTGTAGCGCTTGCCCATGCAGGTTTCGCACTCCACGTGCACATCAGGTAAGAAATTCATTTCTATCACCTTCATGCCGCCGCCTTGGCAATCTTCGCAGCGGCCACCTTTTACGTTAAACGAAAAACGACCGGGTTTATAGCCACGTATCTTTGCCTCTGGCAATAAGGCAAAAAGATTGCGAATGTCGCCAAACACACCAATGTAGGTGGCAGGGTTTGAGCGAGGTGTACGCCCAATGGGCGATTGGTCAATCTCAATAACCTTATCAATATATTGCAGGCCATCTACCAAGTCATATTTTAATGGTTTTTGGCGACTGTTGTACACATGGTGCTTAAGTATTGGGTACAAGGTACCGTTTACCAAGCTAGACTTACCACTGCCCGAAACACCAGTAACACACACAAACACACCTAGCGGTATGCTCACGTCCACATCCTTAAGATTATGACCTTTTGCCCCACGGATAACCAAATGCTGACCTTCAAATGCCGTTCTGCGCTTAGTTGGTATGGCTATGGTTTTTTCCTCACGCAAATATTTAGCGGTAAGGGTATCGAGCTTGATAAATTCTTCTGGAGTGCCCTCACCTACAATCTCGCCACCTAACTTACCTGCGCCTGGGCCAAGGTCAACCACATAGTCGCAGGCCATCATAATGTCCTTATCGTGCTCAACCACCAACACGGTGTTGCCCACATCGGTCAATTCGCGCAATGCCTTTATCAATCGGGTATTATCACGTTGGTGCAGGCCAATACTAGGCTCATCCAATATATAAGTTACCCCAACCAACTGCGAACCAATTTGGGTAGCCAAACGAATGCGTTGGCTCTCACCACCCGATAGGCTACGTGTTGGGCGATAAAGGGTTAGATAATCCAAACCCACATCCAACAAAAACCCTATGCGTGAGCGTATTTCTTTCAACAAATCAGTAGCAATGGCCAGGCTACGGCTATCTAGTTTTTCTTCGATGCCCTCAAACCATGCCATTAGGTCGTTAATGTCTAAAGCAGCAATTTCAGCAATGTTGCGGTCTGCCACTTTAAAGAAAAGGCTTTCCTTCTTCAATCGCGTACCGTTGCACTCAGGGCACGGCACTTCCTCCATAAACTCTTCGGCCCACTTGCGCAGGTTGTCGCTACTGGTTTCGTAGTAGCAGCGGCGTATCATGTTGTATACGCCCTCAAACACGCTACTGTAAGCCTCAATCTCCTCCAGCTCTGGCAAAACACCTTCTTCGTTGCCATACAGTATCATGTTCATCACATTCTCTGGTAGCTCCTTAATTGGGGTAGAGAGGTTGAACTTATACTTTTTGCTCATGTCGCGCAACGCACGGAATGCATAGTTATCGCGCCACTCGCCCAAGGCCAATATGCCACCGGTGTTAAGCGATAGGCTATTATCAGGTATTACACTGTTCAAATCAATATCATGCACCACGCCCAAGCCACGACAATTGGTACAGGCGCCGTAAGGGGAGTTAAACGAAAAGGTATTGGGCGAAGGGTCTTCGTAAGCCAAACCACTCTCAGGGCACATCAGTTGTTTGCTAAACTGGTTTACCTTTTCGGTTTCGTGGTCCATTATCATCAATAGGCCGTTACCCAGTTTAAGGGCAGCATCCAATGATGGTTTCAAGCGTTCTTTTACATCCTCGCCTACCTGCAACCTATCAACCACCAACTCAATATCGTGTATTTTGTAGCGGTCAACCTGCATTTTATCCTTCAGCTCCAGCGTTTCTCCATCCACACGTACTTTCAAGTAGCCTTGCTTGCGCACCTTTTCAAATAGCTCGCGGTAGTGCCCTTTGCGGCCGCGCACCAGCGGTGCCAGCACTACTATCTTTTTATCTTTATAATTCTCAAGGATGTAATCCATTATCTGGTTCTCCGTAAAGCGAACCATCTGCTTGCCCGTTTCATACGAATATGCCACCCCAATACGGGCATACAATAGGCGGATAAAATCATAAATCTCGGTAACGGTGCCCACCGTTGAGCGTGGGTTTTTGTTAGTAGTTTTTTGCTCGATGCTGATAACTGGGCTTAGGCCGGTAATCTTATCTACATCGGGGCGCTCCATACTGCCCAAAAACTGGCGTGCATAGCTACTAAAGCTCTCAATATAGCGGCGTTGCCCTTCGGCATAAATGGTATCAAATGCCAACGACGATTTGCCACTGCCGCTAATGCCCGTTATCACAACAAATTGGTTGCGGGGCAAAGCCACATCTACATTACGTAGGTTGTGCACACGGGCGCCATATACTTGCAGGCGTTCAATTTCAGTCTCGTTTATTGGGGGTAGGGTATCTTTCTGCATATTCAACAAGGTAGCAACAAGGTAGCCCTATAGTTAGTTCTACCCACGGCCTTAAAAAACGCAAAGTTAACCATTCCTTAGTTGGTATGGCGGGTTGGGTTGAGGATAAGCCCTACGATTTGTAGAAAAATATCTTTCCTAAAAACAAGAAACCCAAAGCTATTGCAATGGGTTTCTTATTTTACGCTTATTTGCCCATCAAGGCAACTGTCTACTACTCAAACTTAGCGTAGCGCTTCTTCAAACCTTCGCTCTTTTCAAGGCGTTTAATTTCGCTCAGCGTTTTGCTAAGGGTTTCTAGGGTACTTTCATATTCGGTACGTTCATTTGGTGTTAATATTACCCCGCTGCGGTCGTTATCCTTGTTTGCATCTTCGGGTGCCAATATCACACGGTATTCTTGCATTACGCCATAAATAGCCTGCGCCGCCGCATAGCGCTCATACCAAGCCTCGCCATACATAGCAAATGCTTTCAAAGTTGGTAAAGCCGTTTTCATGGCTGCTGGTTTTTGTTTAATAAGGTAATCGCCATAATCGCTCAAAAAGCTGTAGCGGTCATAGCCACCAGCTTGTGGCAATTGCTTTTCGTAAAAATCTTGGTCGGCCATGTAACCGTTTTCGGCAAAAATGTATGATACCGTAGTTGCCAAATCGCCGTTGCGCTCGTTGCGCAAACCTGCGGCCAATTTATAGGCAAGGGTTGGGTCAATTATCATCAAGGCCTCCAAACTGCGGGCTGCACTTGCATAAAAACGCTGTTGAACAACAATGCGCTCAAACAAACCAACCAACGATTTATCTTCCAACTGATCAAGCTTAATAATCGCCTCAGAAGCTACATCGCTCTTTGGGTCGTTTTCAGCAATCTCAATTAGTTTGGTTTTCAGTTTTTCAAAATCTGCCTGACCTTTTTCCATTGGCACCAACTCTATAGCCAGCTTACGAATACCCCAAAACGGATTACTCAATGCCTCATAAAAGGTTTGTTGTGCGGCACTATTATCATACTGATTAGCCAACCCCTGTAATGCATCGTACTGGTCGCGGAAGGTTTTACCGTTGTTGTATTGATGCACATACTCCGCAACACTCATTTTATCGTTAATAACTGCCGGCAAAGTATGGGTAGCATCAAACACCACCAACAACGGTTTTTCGGTAACACGAATAGATAGGGTTTGGTCCGCTTCTTCAATCACAAACGATTCACGGTCTACACGGTCGGCATAGTACACATCAACCTTTACCGGTATGCGGTATATCGGTTTCTCGCTGTTTTGCTGTGTTTGGATTACATTGATTTTGTAAGCGCCACGCTCGGCATCATAACTGCGGGTAAGGTCTATTACTGGGTGCCCAGGCTCCATAAACCATTGGTTAAAAAACCAGTGCCAATCTTGTCCAGTAACTTCTTCTATGGCCAAACGCAGGTCGTTTACTTCCACGGCCTGATACTGATGCTCATTTAGGTAAAGTTTCATGGTAGCAAAGTATGCATCATCGCCCATGTAATCGCGCAAAAGGTTAAGCGTAAGGCCACCTTTGTTGTAGCTGTGGGCATCAAACATATCCTCCTTATCGGCATAGTAGTAGCGAATTAACGGTACTTGCTTGGTTTTCGATTCGCGCAAATAGCCCAACCACTCGGTCACTCGGTGGTTTTCGGCTTCTAGTTTGCCATATTTATGCTCTATCCATAGGTACTCGCCATAGTTGGCAAAAGCCTCGTTTAATGGCAAATTTGACCATGACTCGCAAGTAAGCAAGTCACCAAACCATTGGTGAATCAACTCGTGGGCAATGATGTACTCGTAGTTTAAGTCTTCCAGCTCTTTTTTGGTGCGTTGCACACCATCAAAGTAAACGTTGGCAGTAGTATTCTCCATCGCACCCGAAACGTAATCGCGCACTACAATCTGCGAGTATTTTTGCCAAGGGTAAGTAAAGCCCAACTTGGTACTGAAAAACTCCAGCATCTCGGGCGTATTGCCAAATATATCACGGGCATATTCTTCGTAAGCCTTCTCTACGTAGTAGCTTACTTCCATGCCGCGCCATTTGTCGCTTACTTTGGCAAAGTCGCCAATAGTCATCATCACCAAATATGGCGCATGAGGTAGTTTTTGCGCCCAATGGTCGGTGCGGGTGCCATTGCCGTTGTTGGTACTCGAAATAAGCAAACCATTACTCAAGGTAATATAGCCGCTATCAGCAGTAATGTAAATGTCTTGGGTCATGTTCTGGTTGGGCCTATCCAACGTTGGGAACCAGCAAGAGCTGCTCTGCGTTTCGCCCTGCGTCCAAATTTGGCGGGGCTTACCGGGCTCTTTGCCCAGCGGGTTGATAAAGTACAAACCCTTATCGCTGGTAATGGCATTGCTACCACCTTCGGTCAATTCATTGGGTTTGGCGGTATAGTCTACAAACACCTTAAAGGTATCTTTTGCGGTGTACTCACGGGGCAAACTAATGTGAATCTCGTTTTTATCGTAGGTATACTTAAGCGGTTCTTTTGTATCCTGCTCCAACAGGCTCACCTCGTTAATATCAAAGCCCCTTGCATCCAGCACCAGCGAATCGGTGGTGTAAAACCAAGGCACTAGGGTTATTTCGGCAGTACCATACAGGTATTGCTTTTCGTAGTCGAACCTAACATTAAGCGTGGTATGTATTAAGTCAAACTCTTTGGTGGCGGTTTCTTGGTAGCCAAGGTGCGCAGGTTTTACCACTATTTCGTCCAATACAATCCTTCGAGGGTCGGTATTAGAGGTGGTAGTTTCAGTACTTTTACAAGAACCGATTAATAGCCAAATAGCTAAGCCTAAAATAATGTGGTACTTATTCATAGTAATGCTGATGTCGATAATAATACACCCTAAAGGAACATACCATAGGGCAAGCCGCAAAAATAACCATAATTTTGGGATGGTTGATTGGTTTGCTTATTGCTGGCTAAATTATAGCTTGTAAGTTCATCTTAAGCATACAGGTTATTCCCAATCAACAAATAACTAATAACCAATACACCAAACATGTATAAAGTAAAAGTAAACGGAGCCCAAGAGTATACCATTGATAAGCAAAAGGATGCCTTTGTGCTAGATGGCAAAACCGTTGAGTTGGATATTGTAAGTACTGGCAACGATGCCTACCACATATTACACGAAGGTAAATCGTACCGCATTAGGGTTACCGAAATAAATGCCGCTGAAAAGAAATTGACCATCCGTGTGAATGGTAACGACTACAACCTAGAAGTAAAAGACCGCTTTGATGTATTGCTCAACCAACTGGGCATGAGCGACTTAGCCGCCACCAAAATAAACGACATTAAAGCGCCTATGCCTGGGCTGGTGCTAAAGGTGAACGTAACCGAAGGCCAACAAATAACCAAAGGCGAACCTGTATTGGTGCTGGAAGCCATGAAAATGGAAAACGTACTAAAAGCCCCAGCCGATGCCACCGTAAAAGCCATAAAAGTGCAGATAGGCAATGCCGTGGATAAAGGACAGGTATTGGTGTTACTGGAGTAGGCAACACGGATGGGTCAATAACAAATGTTCTTACTTTTAAGGAGCCCAATATAAATTCATCTTCAGCCTTACACTTATCTAATTATTACCTTAGCACTGCGGGTTACACCTCCCAACCCTCCTTGCTAGTAGGGAAACATTATGAACCAATTATGGTGGTGATTAATCGTTAGTATGCGTAGCGCCATCGCACGATGGGCAAAACTTGCTACCAAACTTATCGTTCATGCCACTCATGCCTTTTTTGCGCATACCGGCCAGTTTGTTCTGCAACATTTGTTGCTCGGCAGTAGAAAGTTGCAACTGGGTAAGCAATGCCGTGGTGTAGGTGTCCGTTAGCTGCTTAATGGCCTCGTGTCGCTTACCATCTTTTTTTGAGCCCAAATCTTTATACAAGTTGCTTTTGGTACTGTAAGCCATACCATGCAAAGCATAATCGCTAAAGCCTTTGCGGGTTGCGTTGCATATTTCGCATTTATCTACAAAATTGGGGCCTAGTGCCTCGGTAGCCACACTATTGGCAATAGCCACCGGTATGCCATCTTTGGCCAACCCTTGCATCAATGCAAAGTAGATAAACCTATCGGCATACACGTAATTACCATCAAAAATAAGGAGCTTCATTTTTGCCAAATCAGGCTGCACAACTAGCTGCTGCAACTCTTCCGCCGAATTTATGGGGTAGCTTTGGGCATTAATAGATGAGTGGTAGGCAATTAATACCGCTACGGCAATTATTATAGTTTTTATGGCAACAGATTTGGATGTACCTTAAGTATATCAAAAATGATGCTAAAACCGAAACCAAGTGTGCCTGCTACTTTAATAAACTAAATGAAAAAGTAGCACCCTCGCCCAATTGCGACTCTAGCTTTACCTCTCCTCCCAATCTTTCCACAAGCTTTTTAACAGTACTTAAACCAATGCCGTGGCCTTTGGTGCCGTTAGTTTGCGGAGTTTGTATGCGCTCAAAAAGGTTAAAAATCTTCTCTTGGTTTTTGGGCGCTATGCCATAACCGTTGTCGGTAACTGCAAAATGATAGTACAAATTACTCTCACTAAACTCAATATTAACCACTTTGTTGGGCTTGTCGTTATAAGCTATCCCATTGTTAATTAAGTTTAGCAATATTTGTTTAAGCGCCGGCTTGTTTACTTTTATATGCTTTGGCTCTTGTGGATATTTAATCTGGTGTTTTGAGCTATTGCCAATCAATCTATTTATCGCATTTAAAAAATCTGGCAAATTGATAATTTCGTTGCGCTCTAATAACAGCATATCGGCGCGAGTATACTCCAATATACCATCAATCAAATCTCGCAACTGATTGGATGATTCATCGAGCAGGCCAATTAGCTCTCTTCCTTCAATGCTTAGTTCAGGCTCATGGTCCATCTTTAGTAAATCAATAATGCTAGAAATATTGCCCAATGGCGATTTCAAATCATGCGCTGCCATGCTTGCAAAACGCTCCAATTCCTCATTGCGCCCTTCGAGGGTTGCCTTTGCCGCTTCAAGTTCAATCTTACTTACACGTAGTTCAAATAGCTTCACCACATTATGAGAAAGTGCTTTTAATGACTTCTTTTGTTCCTCGGTCAGTTCGTGCGGCTTTTGGTCAATCACACAAAGGGTACCCAAAGCGTAACCGGTAAACGTAACCAGCGGCACCCCTGCGTAAAATACCACCTGGGGGTCGTCAACTACCAATGGATTGTCAAAAAATCGTGCATCTATCCTCGAGTCGGGTACCACCATTATCTCATCGGGGTAGTTTATCGCATGGGCGCAAAACGAAAGTTCGCGGGGCGTTTCGGTAATTCCCATACCGTGAGAAGACTTAAACCACTGCCTATCATTATCAATTAGGCTGATAAGGGCAATTGGGGTATCACAAATTTGCGAAGCCAAATAGGTAATGCTATCATAGTCATCTTCAGGCAGGGTATCCAATAGCGAATACCCGTACAATTCGTGGAGCCTATCTACTTCATTTATTGGTACTACTGGAGCTTTCATAGTTTCCTTCTCTCTTTACGTATTCTACTCTTGCCAAAATATACCTAAAAAATGCCTCACCTGCTAAAAATAATCATATTAAGTTTCAAAAAAAGTAATAGAACTGAAACAAGATTAATGTTGGCATGATGCAAAGTAATGGGAAATTTAAAGGTATTGGCCTGGAAAATTTATAGCTTTACTTTATGTTTTGAATGATGTGAAACCCCATTTTGAAACAAATTGATTAATCAAATTGAAACCCCTTGCTATGAAACATAATTTTACCGCTGGCCCGGCTATTTTGCCCAAAACAGTATTTGATAAAGCTGCACAGGCAGTTACCAACTTCAATAACAGTGGACTTTCACTTTTAGAAATAAGCCACCGTAGCGAAGATTTTGATGCCGTAATTGAAGAAGCCCGCAAAACCGCCCTTGAGCTTTTTGGATTGGGCGATGACTACGAGGCCCTGTTTATGACTGGTGGTGCTAGCACGCAGTTTGCACTTTTGCCCAACAATTTTTTGAATGCCAAAGCGGCTTATTTAGATACGGGCACTTGGGCCAACAAAGCGATTAAAGAGGCCAAATTTTTTGGTGAGGTAAATGTGGTGGCATCATCAAAAGACACCAACTATAACCACATACCAAAGGGGTACCAAGTACCTGCCGATGCCGATTATTTCCATATAACCACCAACAATACCATCTTCGGCACACAGATACATGATATGCCAGAGGTGGATGTGCCATTGGTGGCCGACATGTCATCAGACATTTATAGCCGCGAAATTGACGCCAACAAATTCCATTTGATATATGCCGGGGCACAAAAAAACCTAGGCCCATCGGGTGTTACATTGGTACTTATCCGTAAGAGCTGGTTGGATACCGTAAAACGCGCCATGCCCTCTATGTTTGCCTACAAAACTTTTGTAGATAACCAAAGCCTTTACAACACACCGCCGGTGTTCCCTATATATGTAATGATGGAAAACCTGCGCTGGATAAAAGCGCAAGGCGGACTAAAGGCCATTGAAAAAGCCAACCAAGAAAAAGCCCAATTGCTGTATGATGCAATTGATAACTTGCCCTTGTTTAAAGGCGTTGCCGCTACCGAAGACCGTTCGTTAATGAACATTACCTTTGTGCTTACCAAACCTGAGCTTGATAAGGAATTTTTGGCCGAAGCTGAAGCCGCAGGTTGTGTGGGCTTGGCTGGGCACCGCTCTGTGGGCGGTTTCCGTGCAAGTACCTACAATGCACTGGCTAAAGAAAGTGTGCAGGCTTTGGTAGATGTTATGACAGCGTTCTCGAAGAAGCACGGATAAACGGATAGCAGCAGTTCCTCCTAATTGCCCCGTTCCATATTATCTAACTTCAAAACAATGAACCCGCTATGATTAAAATACTCGCTAATGATGGCATTGATGCCATTGCCATAGAATTGTTACAAAAAGCCGGATACCAAGTTGATACTACTACCATCCCTCAAGACGAACTACCTGCTAGGCTGAACGAATATGATGCCCTAGTGGTGCGCAGTGCTACCAAGGTACGCCAACCGCTTATTGATGCTTGCCCAAACCTTAAGGTAATAGTACGCGCTGGCGTAGGTATGGATAATATTGATGTAGAATATGCCCGCTCGGTAGGCAAAACGGTGCTTAACACGCCTTTGGCCTCATCACAATCGGTGGCAGAGCTGGTGTTTGCCCACATGTTTACCCTGGCCCGCTTTATGCACCAAAGCAATAGAGACATGCCCGCTAAAGGCGACACGGATTTTGGTAAGCTCAAAAAGGCCTACGCCAAGGGGGTGGAGCTGCGTGGCAAAACCTTGGGCATTATCGGTTTTGGTGCCATTGGCCAATCAGTTGCCCGTATGGCGCTCGGTTTGGGCATGAACGTAATGCCGTTTAAACTGCACCATGCCGAGGTGAAAATCTACATAGATTACTTCAAAATCAAGGATGCCGAAGTTGCAATCAAAATGCAAACCGATGACTTTGACGAGCTACTGGCGCAGAGCGATTTTATAACCCTGCACGTACCATTTAAAACCGGAGACCCAGCCATATTATACAAAGAGCGCTTTGATAAGATGAAGGATGGTGCTTTTATAGTAAACACTTCTCGCGGCGGCGTAGTGGTAGAAGACGATTTGCTGGATGCCCTTAACAGCGGCAAGCTTGCAGGTGCGGCATTGGATGTTTACGAGAACGAGCCCATACCAAGCAAAGCCATATTGGTGCACCCCAAAATATCCCTTACGCCGCACATAGGCGCTAGCACCAACGAGGCGCAAGAGCGCGTAGGCGAAGAGGTGGCAGATAAGCTGATTGCATTTTTCGGGAAGTAACTCCTTTTAAATATTAAAAAAACAATTCGTCCTTTGCGTACGTTGCGTTTTTTTCGTTGCGTTCTTTGCGGTTAAAATCGTGTTACGTGCTTTTACCGCAACGTGCGCAAAGTTATACGCAACGAACGCAAAGAAATATTCTAGCCTGTTATCAGTCAGCCCTATGGCCCATAAAATCAACCTTACAAAAAAGCCCCAAACTACAGTAGCTTGGGGCTTTTTTATTGCAATATTATGGTATCGGCCACCACGCCTGCGGCATGGAAATATCCAAAAGCACCATTACTAAAATTGCCAAGCACGTTTGCTGGCGGGGTATCAAATAGGTTTCCAAATGACTCTTGGTTGAGCAATTGGTTTACAAAAGTGTAATACCTTGGCGAAATGGCAGCCATCTCAACCACCACTGTATCGCCAAGTTCTTGGGGCTCTTCCATTTCAAACTGAAAACTGACGTAACTACCATCAACAAATTCGTCGTTACCAATCCATTCCAAACCAGCCACCTCAATACCATTTGAAAAGTAGAGCCATTGATAATTATTACCCAAGCCTGGCGGCTCTTGGGTGTGTATGGTTACATAGTAGCCATCGTCATCAGTGCCTACTTTATCGTCAAATGCATAAGTAAGCGAATCAAGAGGTGTAACAGGCCTAATGGTATCAATGGCTTCATAGGTTTCCCCGCCAACGGTTACACTCAACTTATAGGCAGCGTTAAGCTTGCCTGCCCACAATAAAGGTGCGTAGTAGTAACCCGGAAACTGAGGGTCTTCTGTGAGCGTTTCGGTTACGGTACCATCCTCGGTAAGTGTTACCAACGCTCCCACCACAGGCTGGTTGGGCTCTTCGCTCAAATACGGTGAGCTTTGTGTTACCCGCACATAGTTTAATATCTGCCCGTTGGTAATACGCCCTTCAATTACGATAGCTGGGGGTATAGAGTCCAGGTCAAGGTCAATCTTTTCAGTGCAACCCACAAAAAAGAACAGCAACAGTGCAGGGATGAGTTTATATATCGACTTCATGATGACTTAAAATGTAAAGTTGTAGGTAATTGATGGTATTATAGGAAACAAATACGTTTTGTAAGCAGCGGTCTTGCTACCATCATCTTCATCTGGTTGAAACTGTATAGAGAACACATTTTTGTTGAAATAGGCATTGTACACCGATATACTTAGGCTATCCCTCCATCTCTTACCCTCCTTATGTTTAAAGTGAATGTTGGCCGCCAAATCCAAACGGTGGTAGCCTGGTAAGCGGTAACCATTTCGGTCGCTAAAAATGGGCACATTGGCACCTTGGTACTCAAACCTACCAACTGGGAAGGTAACTGCAAGGCCCGTATAGTACACAAAGTTGGCAGAAATGTCAAAACGCTCTGTAATCTGGTAGTTAAGCACCACGGCCAAGTTATGGTTACGGTCGTATGATACGGGGTACTCTTTACCACCATTAATGCCATCAACAATACGGCGAGTGCGGCTATAGGTATAGCTAACCCAGCCTGTAAAGCGCCCCAATTGCTTTTTCACCATCGTTTCTAGCCCGTATGAGTAGCCATCGCCGCGCAATAGCTGTGTTTCGATGTTCTCAGTAAGTAATAGTTCTGCATTGTCAACATAGTCAATCACATCGTGCATGTATTTGTAATAAGCCTCCACACTAATTTCATACATATTCTCTTTTAAGTTGCGGAAATAGCCAATGGATACTTGGTCGGCCTTCATGGGCTGTATGTACCTATCGGCTGGCAACCAAATATCGAATGGTGATGAAACCGTGGCATTGCTTATCAAGTGCAGATATTGGCGTGTGCGGGTGTAGTTGGCTTTAATGGCGTTCTCTTTATTCCAACCGTAGCGCATAGCTACGCGTGGCTCTGGGCCGTGGTAGGTTTTAATGTGCTCAAAATTACTATAGGTAGTGGTATCGGTAACATTGCCTTCTGCATCATAACTAAACACCCTGCCCGATCCAATTTGCGAAAACGCGGAGTAGCGCAAGCCGTACTGTAGGGTTATCTTCTCCCCTATCTTCTGCTCATTGCTCACATATGCGGCATACTCCATGGCATTCTTATCGGGTATCACCAGTGAGTTGAACAATGATTCGTCGGAGGCTGGCTCAACACTGCCAGGCTTAAAGTTGTGATGGGTAGCTATCGCCCCCCACTTAAAAGTATTGTTTGGGTTGAGGTAATTGGTAAAGTCTGCTTTAAAGCTAAAATCGCGTATACGGGCTTGCCAATCAAATGCAAAAGCACCCTGTGGTACGCCCAGCGAGTAGTTAAAGTCGCTAAACACAAAAGTGAAGTTGGCAAACATCTTGCTATTGATAAGCGTGTTCCAGCGGAAGGTAGCGGTTGCATTGCCCCAATCGGTAGCAAAGTCTTGCCCAAAAGCAAACACATCGCGGCCAAAATAGCCTGAGGCAAATATTCGGTTCTTGTCATTTATCTTCCAGTTGTACTTGGCATTCAAATCATAAAAGAAGAGTTTATTTTGGTTGATTTCTTCGTTTTTAGAGGCCTTCAAGAACAAGTCAACATAAGTGCGACGGCCACTCACCAAAAACGACATTTTATCCTTTATTATCGGTGCCTCAATAGTTAACCGGCTACTAATAAGGCCGATGCCACCGCTCATGCTCAGCTTTTTCATGTTGCCATCCTTCATCCTAATATCCAGCAACGACGAAAGCCTGCCCCCATGTTCTGCTGGTATGCCACCCTTGTATATCTCCATGTCTTTAATGGCATCGGCATTAAACACCGAGAAGAAGCCCAACAGGTGCGAGGCATTGTACACCACGGCCTCATCAAGCAATATCAGGTTTTGGTCAACACCACCCCCGCGCACAAAAAAGCCGCCAACACCTTCGCCAGCACCAACAATACCAGGCAACAACTGCAACGACTTGATGATATCTACCTCACCAAACACGGCAGGTATCTTTTTCACCACCTTCACATCCAGCTTTACCACGCCCATGTTCACGTCTTCAACGTTTTTATTAAGCCGTTCGCCTGTTACCTCTACCACATCAATCTTCTTCGATTCGCCAACCATCTCAATGTTTATGGTAACATCCTTCGTCAACTCTATGGTATCGCGGCGGGCATCAAAACCGATGTATTGATACACCAAAGTATAAGTGCCATCGGGTATGGTGATTGAATAAAAGCCATACACGTTGGTGGTGGTACCCGATTTTAGCTCTTCGATATAAACAGTAGCGCCAATTAGCTCTTCGCCATTGGCGCCATCTTTAATATAGCCACTTATGGTATGCTTGCTTTGCGCTGAAGCCGCCAGTGTAAGCAGCGTGAGCAGCAAGAGTAGTAGGGAGTGTTTTAACATTACAATTAAAATTTGAGCAAAACTAGGTAATAGTTATCTGTTACGGGTTCAAGTATTTAATTTTATTACACCGCGCAAGTAGGGAACTACCCTACTAGAAATCACATTTTTTTTCGAAAGTAGTATTCTCTAAGGTACGAAGCCAGCTTAGCGCTCTTACCTTTTTCATTATTGAACATTTCGAGTAATTGCTGGTCATCAGCAATAAGTTTACGAAGAAGACTTCTGGTAAGCCTTTTTACTTTACCGCTTCGGATATCCAGTAATTGCTCTGCCCGATAGGAAAAATTATTTCCTGCAATAGTCACTGATGCCATCTCTATGAAATGAATAAAATCTCCAATCGTGTCTGCTTCAAAGAAGTTGGTCCGTTTGTGGAGTTTTGGTTTTCGAGGATTAATGTAGAATCCCGTTTCATCGCTGAAGCTGAAAACTCGCCCAATTTCACGGCCCATTTTCTTACTCACCTCTAACTGATAATAAGTAATGTTCAACCCTTGGTCGCGCTCGTTTACAAAGGTGCTTATCTCATCCGATGGTCGATTATCCAAGAGGTCATTTATATTCAAAAACAACCGCGCTTGAATGATTCTTCTGCCATTTAACGCTTTCGACTTTTCTGATGAAGTATTTGAATTCTCCAAATCGATTACAACCTCATCAAGTGTTATAATTTTAGGAACTAGTTCAATATGATGGTCGATACTCGTATTGAATTTTAGTTGCTGCGAATTGTAAGAAACGTGCGACACGTCCACAGTCGCAAGGCTATCATTCGTAATCAGGAAGAAATAACCGTCATTGCTTGTGGTAGTTCCAATATCGCCCAGCTTCACTGCCACTTTTGGAATGGGCATGCCTGTGGCAGCGTCTTTCACATATCCCACCAAGGAATACAGTTTTTCATTTTTAAAAATAATGAATACGCCATTCCTGAGTTCGTAGGTCAAGTTGCAAGAACTAAGATGCTTTGTTAACTCGTCTATAGATTGTACCCAATTGGGCACCATACATTCAGACAATAGATCGTCTCGTCCAGAATATTCAAAGTCGTTGTCGCGTTGCCATTCAATCAGTAATTCCTTCAATGGAACTTTCTCGTGCGCTGAATTCTTCTGAGCCGTGGCGAAGTTCCACAGCAACGACATTATGAGACATAGGAGTATTCTAGACATTAACGATTTTGTTTCCTCACGGAATAACTTCCAACGGAGTTTTGTTCAAATTTAAGTCCCATTGAGTTGGAAATGACCTCCAAAGTTTGCTTCACGTCATTCGACCTATTAAATGCGCCAGTGAACTTCCAATCAGCCACATCATCCTCAACGATGTTCAAATCAATATCGTATTGTAACTCAATCTCTCTTGTTACATCTCTTAACGGCTTGGCATTGAAAATGAACTGATTATCTACCCAACCGATGAACTCAGAACCATTTGCATCTGTACGTTTCTCCAATTCTCCATTTGCCTTTAATTGAGCTGATTCGTTGGATGCAATGACCACTTTTGAAGCTTCGTGCTGCACGCTGACTTTCCCTGTTTTACAGAAAACCGTGTAGCTGTCTTCGCGGCCGTTGATGTTGAAACTGGTTCCAAGAACCGTGGTTGTTCCATTCTTCGACATCACCGAAAAACTGCTGCCTTTCTTCACATCAAAAAAAGCTTCTCCTTCCATTTTTACCGAGCGGTCGAATTGCCACCAGAAAGGATGGAAACTCAATTCAGTTGCAGCATTCAATTCTACGGTTGAGCCATCAGGCAGCGAAACACTGCTGTGCAATCCCGCAGGAACGGAAACTGACTCCGTGTAGAATCTCAAGAAAGCGGTTGTTGACAAGAGCAGAACAACAGCTGCAGCAGCTGCGTATTTGAACCAACTAAGTTGAATCACTTTCGATGCTGTTTGCTGTTCATAAATTTTCGTCATCATGTCGTTCCAAACATCATCCTTGCTTTTGGAAAACTTGGGTTTAGCGTTTCCTGTAATCTTCTCAAGGTCATCTGGGAGCCGATGTTCCTCGTTAATATGTTGGTTGTTACTCATCGCTTTTGTATATAGTGTTTCATGGGCAACACCCTACTTTTTAATTAATCTTTCTCTCAAAAAGCCAATGGCTTGACTCATTCGTTTCTCTACAGCTTTTACACTCAGACCCAATCGTTCGGCAATTTCCTTGTACGTCATTTCCTCTATTCGATTCATCAAGAAAACATCTCGCTGCTTTTCGCCCATTGTCGACAACGCATTCAAATATTGTCCATGTACTTCTTCGTATTCAAGTTGCTTCTGTGGGTCGTTGAATTCTATTTTCAGTTCCACAGACTGTTCATACTTAGCAGCAACTTGCGTCTTCCTGAAGTGCGAGACAAAAGCATCACTGGCCATTTTGTAGAGCAAACTTTTTGTTCCAGGTTCCTCGAAATCCAACTCTTTCTGCCAGAGTTTCATGAACACGTCTTGAGAAATATCCGTGGCGAGTTCTTCATCAGCTCCACGATACACCAAATACCTTCGAATAGCATCGAAGTATCGGTCAAAGCATATTTTAAACTCTTGACGTTTCAGAATTGACGTTCTTTGTGATTAGACCGCACAAGTTAAGGTATACCCTACCGTGAACTGCATTTTTTCCATTTGGATTACCCATTGTGGCAAAAACCTGATAGCCTTTATCGGCAAAATCTTTCCCCCATTTGTCCTCGTTTGCAAAACGAGGATACACGAATTAGAGCATCTCTGATGCGTTGCTCAAGTTACGGATACTGTTCATATAATGGTAACTTTTACCGGTTAAATACATTATGTGCTTGATACTAAAGATAGTGGATGCGATGCCTATGTTATCGGTACCAGCAAAAGCGCATCAGGAGATTCTGGTGCTCGTTAGAGCCTCGTTACAAACGAGGACCAGTGCGGGGACCGTGCTACACAATGGCAACATCTTCAAGACAACCCTTCGCCAGCACCAACAATACCAGGCAACAACTGCAACGAT
>JAGYJT010000042.1 GCA_018401955.1 Chitinophagales bacterium
CAAGAACAAACTGACTCAGTTGTTTACAAATATAAGGGCGATAAACTTTTTGAGGAAAGTTGGTATTGGGGTGCCGACAAATCGCGCACCCGGGTAGTACATTTTTTTGATAGCTTGGGCAAGAAGGTTTGCACCGTAAGTAAAAACAATTGGGGGGTATATGTTGATTCCTTTTTTTATGTAAACGGACTGGTTACATTGATAAAAAACTATAACGAAAACGGCCAACTTACCAGTTTAAGCGAAAAAATATATGATACAAAAGGTAGGTTGACCCAAGAGTTGCTTAAGGATGAAGATGGAAAAATAATGCGAACCAATAAAAATATCTTTTCCAGCTTAGGCCTTGCTTCGAGTGAAACCATTTTGTATGCAACCCCTTCAGCCAATGGCGAACCTATTGTTACTGCAAGTATGGCCGAGAGTTTTAAATATGATTCGCAGAAACAACTAAAAGAAATAACCAATAACTCGTACACTAACAATGAGTTACTGATAAATAACAAGATGATTTTTGTTTACAACGACACTGGCCTACCTGCAAGCCAAACCATCCAAAACTTGGCAAACAATACCAAACAGTTGCTGCGCTTTGATTACACATTCTTTTAAAATTAGCAAACAACTGTTATTTTGCTTGCTAAATAGATATTATTGCGTATTTTCACCCATTGGGCAGCATCTATATTGATATATTTTGCAATTCAAGATAAGAATCCCGTACTGCCAAGTAAGCAATTTGTGCCTAATTTGCTGTTAGTTAAAAACCGCTGCTGTCAGTACGGGATTCCCCCTTGTATTATACTCAATACAAGCTTTACCTTCAATATACTCCGCAACATTTGATTTGTAAAGAGAAAAATTACTTATCGTGTAATTTATTTACGCGAGTAAACACATAACCAATGCTGAGGCAAACAAAATCATTGTATGAAGTAAAGCTGCCCGACGACATTACCAAATCGTTTTCCTTATGCGAATAGTAAGCTTCAAATAAAGGCCTAAAACCAGCACTATATTTTATTGAGAAGGTTACCAAATCCATGCTTTTAAGCACTCTCGCGTACTCAATACCGGCAATAACATTGATAAAAGTGTTAGGTTTTTGGTAAGCCAGCTGAAGCGAATACACCTCTTGCCCGAGTGGATTATTTGCAAGGCTAGTATTGGCGGTTATCTTTTCGGTAGTATATACACTAACCGAAACGCCTGCTATAAGCCCCAATAAGCGGCGCCGTTTAACCATTAGTCTAGTATTCAACTCCAACGGGATTAATAAATAGGGCTTTGCCACACTCAACAATACGGGCTCATAAACAATGGTATCATTGCTCCCTGGGTCAAAATCATATCGAAACCCATGCAAGCCCAAAGTAGGGCCAATTCTAATGGAAAAATGATTACTCAGGTTGATGTGGTACTTAAAACCCAAAAACATGCCTAGCCTATGAGATAGGGCCATATTGCCCTGGCCGGTTTCTGTTAATGGTGTAACCCTAAGTACGGTAAACCCACTCTCAATACTCCAATGGTTACGGATAAATAAAAGTGTATTAGCACCTCTTATTTCTGAGCCTGCCGCTGCTTTGCCAACTGCAAATAGTTGAATTAGAATTAAAGCCAGCAGCAACAACTTTTTCATAGCAAACAAAACGCTAGGAACGTGTAAATATTGCAGTTTGAACCGAAACCCTGGGCATAAAAAAAGCGACTCTTCGGTCGCTTTTCTATTATTTCTTAAAGAGTGTTATGCTCAGTAAGTGAGCTTTTGAATTTTAAATTGACCTAAAAGGTTACCTTTTTTATCCGAAAGCGTAAGCATATAGTTTGCTGCTGCAAGGTTTGACAAATCATAATGTTGTTGAGTAACACCGTCAACTAGCACCGTGCGGTTCAATTGACTAAGTTCTTTACCAAGCATATCGTGCAATGAGATATAAACTTCTACAACCTCATCAGCACTTAACTGAACAGTTAGTTGATTAGCTGTTGGATTAGGGAAAATAGAATAATTCATTTCCAACTTAACCACGTCATTGATACCAACGGTGATATCATCTGGCTGCTGAAAACCTTGAGTAAGTAACAAACTCCCCGTAATAGCAGTTTCCACTACTGGCTCGCCTACCGTAAACGATAGGCTATAGCCTCCTTGCTCTTCATAGCCACCGGTAGAGCCAATCACTTGGCGATCTAAGGATTGAGCATGAGAAGCAATTCCAAAGCTAAATACCATTATACCTAGAACTAATAAATTTTTCATAGTTAGACTTGTTGTAGCTTGTACGTAAAAATACAATAAAGGTTAACATAAATCTAAAACCCTTGAAGTAAAATAACATTTTTTTATCGCTTACAATTACATTTCCGAAAAGGAACTAGCAGCCAGTAGATAATAACTAACTGACGGAAACGTTAAATGGCAATATGAAAGGAAAATTGATAGTACTGCCATTGATAATTGCATCGGTTGGTCTATTTTGTTGGCTAAACGCACGAAACCCTGATTATATACATAAAACAACTACCAATGTTGAGTTACCAGCAGCATCAAAATACTATGACTATGTAAGCGAGATACCGTTGCCAGCAGGATACACAAGATTACCCAGCGCACCGGGAACCTTTGCCACTTTTTTACGCGAGCTACCTATAAAAAAAGGTGCAAACAAAGTATACCTGTATAACGGACAGGAAAAGCATAATCAAAATGCTCATTGGGCGGTGATAGATATAGACACTGGCGACAAAGACCTACAGCAATGTGCTGATGTAACTATGCGCTTGTGGGGAGAGTATCTTTACAAGCAAAAACGGTATAATGAAATCAAGTTCAATTTTTTAAGCGATGGCAAGCCCAGGTACTTCAAAGATTATGCAAAGGGAGATTTATCGTACCCCAATTTTCGTAAGTATATGGACTGGGTGTTTACCTATGCCAATACTGCGTCACTTTATCATGAACTCAAAACCGTAGAGCTTACAGACCTGCAAATTGGCGACCTGTTTATTTTTAAAGGAGTGCCTGTTGGGCATGCCGAAATAGTGGTTGACATGGCCATAAAACCCGAATCAGGCGAAAAAATGTTTTTGCTAGTGCAGGGTTGGATGCCAGCACAAGATATGCATATACTTAAAAACCCTAACGACAGCAACCTGAGCCCATGGTATAGTACCAAGTTTAACAACACGCTGGTTACCCCTGAGTTTACCTTTAGCGAAAACAATGATTACAAGATCAAACGATACGGCGCCAAATAAGCAACCATATACTGCAGCCGCAAGGGCAATTGAAAACGGACTTTACTTTTCCGTACTTTGCAAAATTATTTTGGCACCCAAACGTCAATTACAAAAGCTAGCAGTGAAATCAGATATATGAAAGACTTTTTGAACAACCCCGACGCCGTAAAAGATATAGTAACTGGTATAGGTGCCTGTATTGCCAGTAACAGAATAACCGTGGATGGGCAACCGGTAGGATTTATGTATAGAGAGCGCCCAGAATTTGAAGGTGATAGTGGCTGGCGCTTTATTGCTGGCGATGAGGATGACGAATACATGGAAAACCATCTAAACTCTAAAGTATACGATGTAAATACAATAGCCAACTACGATGAGGCGGTGGTACCTTACCTAAAACTAAAGTTTGGCATTGAATTGGAACGCATTGAAGGAACAGATGAGTTTCAGCAAGTAAATGCTTAGCAACGTTTGTCTATTAGCATCTCCTTTTTATATAGATTCTCTTATCTTCGCCCGAAATTTTCAAAAAATGAAACAGCTAATAATCGGTGTAATGATTGCTTTAACCTTTGCAAGCTGCACCAAAAATACCCGCCCGCGATATATACAAAAAAACTGTTGCAACAACGATGTAACCCAATGGGTTTATGCACAAAGCCTTAACGATAGTGGAACGGCTAGTTATTTTTTCCTGCCACAGGTTTTCGCTCCAGGTACTGAAGAATCCAATTCGAACTTTAAATCGGTACACGATGGTGTTGCCAATTATAACATGACCATATACATAGGTGAGGATGTAGTGTGGCTTTATGAAGGGCCCGGACCAATAAACTGGAGCGGAGATATTGCATCTAGTCAACTTGCCGCACAATCTGGCATATATAATTACGACCTAGTTGTAACTTTTAACAATGGTGAGGTGGTAACGCTTAAAGAACAAAACTTTTGCCTAATACGCGAGTATGCAACTTGCCCCGAAGATATCAATAGCTGCGTGTTAACCTCAATGTTTGACATAAGCGATACCACAATGCCGTATTTGCACCTTAAAGAAGAACAACTGCTAGACACACGCTTATACAGACGTTGTAAAAACCCTTAATTTATTTCCGTAACTATTACAATCTGCGCCTTCTCAGGTCTCGCCTATAATCAGCACCGCTAAATTCTTCAATTACAGCCGCATCAATTTTTTTGGTGCGGCTTTTTAACAGGCCTATCACCTCCTCTTTAGTCTTTGGGGTTTCATCCAAATCAACATAAAACCCTGCCAATGCGCCATACTGTTTGGTCATTAACAAAAACCAAACAGCAAAAAAATCGATTGTTCGAAACACCACCGCTCCTTGTTCACGGTACTTATCAATGTTTTCCTGAAACTCTGTGGGCATATCGGTCCAGTGCATGGCTGGGCGCACATGGTGGCCAATGTGGTAACCATCGTTAAAGCAAGTTTTGTTGTATCTAGAATTGATACAAGTAATGCTGTTTTTGTAACTGTTACCTGGGTCGGTAGCATCAACAAAAGCATGCTGCCCCCAGTTGCCCGCCATCATCAAAAATCGGGTCATACAGAAAGGGATAACGAACATAACAATAGTAGCCTTTACACTTATAAGGCACATAACCGCCACCAAAACAAAAAACGAAAACTCACCAATCAAAATATTGCGCATCCACTCTTTACGGTTCTTCTTGATAAAATATTGAGACAATGCGTATATGCCCAAGAAAAAGAACGTAAAGAAATAGTGCATAAAACCCAAAAAGCTGTCACGCTGGTACTTCATGGTACTACTCAGGTCGTCTTTTAGGTTGCCTTCGGTGTGGTGCATGCAAATATGGTGAGCGTAGTAAGTCTCTGGTGTTTCGCCAAAAAACGGCCCCAAAAACCAAGGAATGATATTATTCATCCAGTCATGCTCCTTTTTAAATAACTTACGGTGGCAAATATTATGCAACATAAGGATGTATGGCCCCAATAAAATTGCAAACAATACCACTAAATATGGCACTGCCAGCCACCAGGTAAACCAGCCATACAAAAATACTGCCACGGGCAAAATGATTGCCGAAAGACCAAAAAACAAATAGATAAACGGTAAATCGCGCTCATCGTTAATAAAGCGCATAATAAACCTATCAAATGCTCCTAGTTGGCGCTCTTTGAGTATCGGGTCGCTGATGGTAATGTTTGATATATGCTGCATGTGGCAATAGTACGTTTAAATCGGGATGGTAAAATTAAGGAATAATGGGGAGATGGGTAAGCCAATAGGTAACCCAAATAAACGCCCGTCATCCTGTCTTTAAACAAATATCTTACCCCGAAAAGCATTGATAGCTAAACACCATTGCTTTGTAATCTGTTTAAGTATAAAATAATTGTTTAGGAAATAATCAAAAACACATCCCCACATTTACCCCAAACCTCCGGTAGGTGCGCTTTTCGGTGGTATAGCTATCATCGCCCCGCCACCAGCCATTTATGTAGCTACGCTCGGCATTATATTGGTTGTAGGTAAAGTGCAACGTCCAATAAATGCGCTTGGGCGTGCGGAAAGTGGCTCCTAGCCCACCCTCATAAAAGGCACCGCCCTTAGCTTCAAAATACTCTTCGGGTGTTTTAAATGGAAATGCATATCCGCCCGCAAAATAGTAACTGGGGCTCACCCGAGTTTTCATGGCCTCGCCACCTATGCGCAAATATACGGGCGCAAACATATCACCACTATTGGGATGGATATCAGTACCTGCACCGCCGGCTAGGTATAATTGCGAAATAAACCGATAGCCAATAGCCGCCCTGCTACAAAAAGCAAGAGGCTCTTGATTAATATCGCCAAATAAAAAACCAGCAGTTATGGTGGCGTACAAGCCCGTTGTTTGAACCTTATGTGGCTCACGCAACCCTCGGCCTCCTGAAGGGGGCATGTCTTTCCTAATCTCGGCCACGCTTTCAATAGGGAACTCCACTTCGGTGCCATCAGCCATACGCAAGCGCACATGCCCAGGCTTAACAGCTTCAATGCGTTCCCCTTTAATTATACTGCCATCAGTAAGAACCAACACGGCTATTTGTGTTGAGTCGTTTTGCTGAGCATCAGCATAAAAATACGCACCCAACATCATGGCAATCAGCATAAAAAATATTTTCATAAAGCTATCTTTGATGGATAAATATACTTGTTTTTAATCTTGATATGTAAGCAAGGCAACCTATCGATTTTAATTGCCGTTATACAATTAGAAACAGCTAACCACTAAAAAACAATAGGTTATGAAAACCAACACTGCTAATCGTTTATTGCTGCTACTTACCATTTTTGCAGCAATCTCATTTCAAAGTTGCATTAAAGACAAGTGCAATGGAGCGTATACTTACTTTCGTTATGAACCTGTCTATATCACATACGAAGAATTAAGGGCATCCGTTGCCTCCGAAGGTCCGTATGCCTTAAAAAACCCTGGAAAGATTTGGTTCAGCAATAATTACATCTTTATTAACGAGAGAAATGAGGGCATACACGTTATCAATAATGCCAACCCATCTAACCCCATCAACGAGGCTTTTATAAAAATACCTGGCAATCTTGACCTTGCTGTGCGTGGCAACACGCTTTATGCCGATAGCTATATAGATTTGCTGGCCATTGACATTAGCAACCCATCGGCAGTATCCGTTGCCAAGCGTGTTGAAAATGCCCTGCCGCAGCGCAGAACCGCTGGCTTTAGCAGCAGTTGGGACTTTGCAGCAACTGATCCCAATGGGGTAATTACCCATTACAACAAAGTGGCCGTAACCGAAGAGTATGAAATGGACTGCAGTGGCGGAATGCAAGACGACGGTAACGTAATGTTTGATGATAGTGGTTTTTCTCCCCAATTTGGAGATGCTGGTGGAGTACTCAACTCAAGTGAGAGTGGCGGTGGCGGTGACGTTGGCAGCAAAGGTGGCAGTATGGCCCGTTTTGCAATGAGTCAAAACTACTTATACATAGTTGACAACAGCACCATGCACTTGTATGACATTGCCAATGTAACCAACCCAACCTTTAGCACCCAAGTACGCTTGGGCTGGGAAATTGAGACCATTTTCATACGTGGTAGCTTTATCTATATTGGTAGTACTACCGGTATGCATATATATGATAACAGCTCGCCAGCTAACCCAACCTGGCTGTCAACTTATAGCCACGTTAACAGCTGCGACCCGGTGGTGGTTGAAGGCAACTATGCCTATGTTACGCTGCGCAGTGGTACAGAATGCGATGGATTTACAAACCAATTAGATGTTATTAACATTAGCAATAAAGCCAACCCTACCCTAGTGGCTACTTACCCCATGACCAACCCGCACGGCTTGGGCATTGAAAACGGCACCCTATTTTTGTGCGATGGCGCCGATGGGCTGAAAGTGTTTGATGCCAACAACCCGCTAACTATAGGCGAAAACCTGTTGCAGCACTTCCCCGGCATTGATGCTTATGATGTTATCCCGTTCCAAAAACGGTTGTTTATGATAGGTGCTAATGGGTTTTACCAATATGATTATACCGACCCAAGTAACTTAATATTAATGAGCACTTTAAGTGTGCAATGATAAGTGTAATTTCGTTTAGCGTTGGCACTTGCCAACAAATTATATGAGTTTAGCAGAAATCGTTCAAGGCTGTATTGAGGGCAAACGAGTTGCTCAAAACAAGCTATACGAGCACTACCACGCTCGCATGGTTGGGGTATGCATGCGATATGCTGGAAGCAAGGATGAGGCCAGGGAAATAATGAATACTGGCTTTTTAAAGGTTTTTCAGACCATTGAGCGATTTCAACACGGTGACGGTAATATTGATGCTTGGATATACCGCATTATGATAAATACAGCTATTGATTATTACCGAAAAGAGTTGAAGCATAGATACCAAGACGATGTAGACAACCACTACAATATAAAGGATGAAAATGCCGATGCGGTAAGCGAAATGAGTGCAGCAGAACTGATAAAGTTGGTACAGGAGCTAAGCCCGGCATATAGGGCTGTGTTTAACTTGTATGTTATTGACGGATTTTCGCACAAAGAAATTGCCGAACAATTGAATATATCTGAAGGAACTTCTAAATCAAACTTAGCTAAAGCGCGAGGAAACTTGCAGGAGATGATACGCAAACGTGAATCTTTTAAAACGACTAGCTATGCAGGGTAACAATATGGATGAAATATGGAGGGATAAGCTAGGTGCGTACCAAGCACCTGCAGACCCACAAGACTGGGCCGACATGGCTGCATTGCTGGATGCTAAAGAAGAAAAACGCATTGGTTTCTTTTGGTTGTGGCTTGTAGCAGCAGCGCTTATGGTTACGGTAGGTGGTGGCTTTTTAATATTTATGCAGACCCAAAACGAACAAATTGATGCTTTTGCCATTACCGGAAGCAATAGCAACAACAACTATACTAACGCTGCCGATGCAACAACAGCCGATAGCAATGGCGAAACGGCAAGCGGCAACAACATAAATACTACTGCCGAAAATGATAATGCAGAAAACAACAATAACGACCTAAAAGCAGGCAACAAAAACATTGATAACTTGAGCAATACTGAAGGAATCAATGACCTTTCAACAAATTCAATTACGAACAACAAGCCTTTATCAAAAAAAGGAAAGGATAAAAATAAAAAGAACAACCATAGCTTAGATCGTAAGCAAAATACTCAAGTTGATAAAATTGACAGCGATATTAATATCGGCCAACCTGACAGTAGGGTTAACCAAAATAATGTAGTGAGTAATACTGATGGAGCCGATGCGTATGATAAGCTATTGGGCACCATTAATATTAAACGGTTAAAAGCGTTACCAAACCCACTTGTGCTCGCTTTGAGTAAGGATACTACCAAGCACGACTTTAACAATACTTTAATGAAACACCGCAACGTACAACATTACCTCGGACTGAGTACGGGTTGGGTGCACGCTCGTGTAGATCGTAGTGCCGATTTTCGCCCGGGGTACAATGTTGGTTTGCAATATAGCATGATGATTAAAAACCGAGCAGGTTTTCATATGGGTATGGCTTACCGTCAATACCGCTATTATACTGATTTGGTTGTGTGCAATTACGATATTTATCAGTGCCCTACTAGCTACAACAGCACCTTGCAAGCCATTGACCTTAATATTGGTGCGCAAGTTAATTTGGTGAAAAACAATAAAGTTGAGTGGTACGTAATGGGCGGTATTAGCAACCAATTTATGATGCAAGAAACTTTTGAGTATAACCTTCCTAAAATTGATACCACTAACCCACAACCCGTGCCTCAAGTACCACCAACCAATACCAGTTTTATTGGTGCAGGTTCAAGCGATTTTGAGAGTAGCTTTGATGCTAGCGGTTTTTCACCTCAATTTTCGGACCCCAATAATGAGAATGCGGGTAAATTTATACGCGAACGGTATTTAGGCGCATGGTATGCTGGTACAGGTGTTACTTGGCACTTTAACAACCGCATGAGCGTGCAAGTTGAACCCATAGTAGGTCGTACGTTCCAGTTTGTGGGCATACAAGACAAAAAGCTATGGCAAACAGGCGTAAATATGCGATTTAATGTAAGGTTGGGCAGGTAAAAGGTACTACTTTGAGTACAGTTTGTTGTACCAAGTAACGGCTACCAATGCTACCGCCGTAGGCAACACCCAAGGTAGCACAGCCCAAAAAGTATTGTCAGGAAACGTAAAAAACATCCTTGCGCCAAATGCCATAAATGCCGTATAAGCAGCACCCCCGCTTACTACCATGTTAGTATAATGCTCGCGCAACCAAGAAAATTTTCGCTGCGGGGTTTTACTTACCAACGAAACTACAAACGGTATGAATGGTAACAACCCAAGCGCGGCAAAAATGATAAACAATACTTGTTGGTAACAGACGCCCAAATAAATGAGCAATGCGCTGTAAACTAAGGTAATGGCCAATAACACCTTACGAGTAACTACAATTCCAGTAGTTTCTTTCTTTTTTATAGCTATGGCATAACCATACCAAAGTGCATTAAATTAAATGAAATGAGTGTAAGCAACCCCAAAGCCGCCGCTAAAGCATAATTACCCGAAATAGCACGGTGGATACTAAGCCCAGCGGCAGAAAACAACACCCCAAACATAAGCCAGGTATAAATGCGACCAATTATCACATGGCTTTTACTGCCTTTCTTCACCATCAAAGGCAACCAAAACAAAGCCAGCAAGGCAAACCCAGCCCAAATATGGCTGGTGCGTAACACTTCCTTAAGAGCGTCCATCAAGGTTATGGGCTTTGGTTGGGGTAAAGGTTATACGCTTATCTTTTAGGCAACGTACTGCCTGCCCTATACCTTTCAGCGTCATAGGGAACATACGATCGCCCATTACCTCGCGCAATACCGTTGTTGATTCATAGTACCGCCAATCGCTTTCGTGGTTGGGGTTTATCCAGCACGCATACGGAAACTGCTCCAGCACCCGCTGCATCCATACGGCACCGCTCTCTTGATTATAGTGCTCAACACTTGCACCAGGCGTTACTACTTCATAAGGCGACATAGCCGCATCGCCAATAAATATCACTTTATAATCCTTATTGAATTTATGCAGCACCTCCCAAGTAGGTGTGCGGTCGCCACGGCGGTTATTATCTTTCCACACGCTTTCATACAAGCAGTTATGAAAGTAGAAGTACTCCAAATGCTTTAGCTCATACCTCGCTGCCGAAAACAGACGCGCACAGGTTTCAATATGGTCGTCCATACTGCCACCCACATCCAAAAACAACAGCACCTTTACATGGTTCTTACGGCTGGGTACCATATGTATATCCAGCATTCCGGCATTCTCAGATGTTTTTTTTATAGTACCATCTAAGTCAAACTCTTGTGGTGCGCCCTCCCGGGTAAGTATTCGCAGCCGTTTCAGTGCCAGTTTTAAGTTTCGGGTGTTCAGCTCAAGGTCATCATCCAAGTTGGCATACTTACGTTGGTCCCACACCTTTACCGCACTTCGGTTACGGCTCTTCTCCTGCCCTATTCTGTAACCTTCTGGGTTGTAACCATTGGCCCCAAACGGCGAAGTGCCGCCTGTTCCTATCCATTTATTACCACCTTCGTGGCGTTCCTTTTGTTCGCGCAGCAATTGCTCAAATCGCTCCTGCAACTTGTCCAATCCACCCATGGCTTCAATAAGGGCTTTCTCTTCCTCAGTTAGATTTTTCTCCAAAAACTTACGCAACCACTCCTCGGGCAACTCAATACTTTGCACCCGGCTCTCAGCCTCTTTACCATGAAAATATTGCCCAAAAAGCTGGTCGTACCTATCCAGTTGGGCTTCGTGTTTTACCAATATGCTCCTGCTCAAAAAATAGAACTCTTCCAACGTAGGAGCTACTACTTGTTGTTCTAGTGCTTCCATGAGTGCCAAAAACTCGTGCAAGCTAACTGGTAATCCGTCCTTTTTAAGTAAATAAAAGAAGTTTAGAAACATGATGCTTGGGTAATTTATAAGAAGCTTTGTAAAAATAAAGATAAGGTAATTAGTCGCATTACCTTAACTAGGTTAGTCGCCAGAAAATATTAATATTCCATTAAAATAGCTCTGTTTCAATGCGCGATTTATTTAACCCTATATACCTTTGCTCTAGAGCTTTAACCCTTACACCGTCAAGGGCCATTAAAATTTAAAAACTGGTAAAATCGGTAAACAAGAGCATTTCGTCATTGGCACATTAGTTCTATCTTTATTCTGCAATGAAAATATTAGTGATAGAAGATGAACCAAAAGTTTCTGCATTTATAAAGCAGGGCTTAGAGGAACAGCAATATGAGGTTGATGTTGCCTTTGACGGCTTAATTGGCAAGAAACTGGCTATAAAAAACCATTACAACGTTATACTATTAGATGTAATAATACCTTACCAAAATGGGCTTGAACTTTGCAAAGAACTTAGAGACCAGGGTATACAAACACCCATTATTATGCTCACTGCCCTTGGAACTACCGATGATAAGGTAACAGGGTTTGATGTTGGCGCCGATGATTATTTGGTTAAGCCTTTTGAGTTTCAAGAACTTTTGGCGCGTATTAAAGCACTTACCAAGCGCTCGTTGGGTCTTGCCATTTCATCTAACACACTTAAAGTTGCCGATTTGGAGCTAAACCTTGACCGCAAAACGGTATCGAGAGGTGGAGCGGAGATTTTTTTAACGGCTAAAGAGTATGCCCTTCTTGAGTATTTTATGCGCAACAAGGGTCGTGTGCTGGCCCGTAATGAAATTGCCGAAAAGGTTTGGGACATCCATTTTGATACCGGTACCAATGTAGTAGATGTATATGTCAACTTTTTAAGGAAGAAAATCGACAAAGACTTCCCCAACAAACTGATTCATACGCAAATTGGGATGGGGTACATTTTCAAAGAGAGCTAACCATGCCTATACGCACGCGATTGGCCATTACTTTCATTGCCATCTTTGCCGTTATTATGATATCGGCTTCGCAGGCCATTTTTTACTTTTCATCGGAGTATAGGATTGAAGAGTTTTATAGCCGATTGATCAACAAGGCCAACACAACAGCCACCTTGTTGCTTGATGTTGATGAGGTGAGTATTGATTTGTTGCGCATTATTGCCTTAAAAGATGCAGGGATATTGCCCTCTGAAAAAATTGCCATTTATAATTACCAAAACGATATACTATACTCAACCGATACCACAAACGAAATGCAGATTACACCTGCTTTAATAGACTTGGTAAGACTTGAAAAGGAAGTGCGTTATAAGCAAGGGAAGGCTGAGGTTGTGGGCATTTTGTTTACCTCCCAATACGATCGTTTTGTTGTGTTTGCATCGGCCGAAGATAAATTTGGATTGAGTAAGTTAAGCAACTTGCGAACGGTAATATTAGTTGTATTGGGGGTAAGTATGCTGCTGGTAATTATTGCAGGCAGTATATTCTCTAGCAGGGTGCTTAAGCCAATAACCAACGTGATAAAAGACGTTGAATCTATTGGCTATGGCAACCTCAACAAACGGCTATCCACCGGTAATGGTAAAGATGAGATAGCCCAACTAACCCATACCTTCAATACCATGCTAGATAGGTTAGAATCTTCTATAGGGATGCAGCGGCAGTTTGTGAGCAATGCCAGCCATGAGCTACGCACGCCACTTACAGCTATATCGGGCCAATTGGAGGTGTTGCTATTAAAAGATAGAAGCACTGATGAGTATAAAACCGCGGTATCGTCAATACTTGAGGATATTAAAGGCCTCAACCGCACCAGCAACCGACTGTTACTGCTGGCCCAAGCCAGTGCAGAAAATGCCGAAGCTGCCTTTACAAATGTACGGGTTGATGACATGCTATGGCAGGCTGAAACTGAACTGCGCCGGCGAAGGCCTCAATATAAAGTATCCATAAACTTTGATGGTAATTTTGATGACGAGCATGCACTATCAATAAAAGGAAATGAACAACTTATAAAAACCACCTTCCTAAACTTAATGGACAATGCCTGTAAATTTTCTGCAAACAATAAGGTAAATGTTACACTATCTGTCTTACCAAAACAGTTAAAAGTTACCTTCAACGATAATGGTATAGGCATTAAGCCAGAAGACATGGCACACATTTTCGAACCGTTTTTCCGCAGCAGCAATACCGCACTTACGGTTAAAGGGCATGGCATTGGTTTATCGTTGGTTGAAAGGGTAATAAAACTACATAAAGGCACTATCTCAGTTATATCTCAACTGGGTGTTGGCAGCACATTTACCATTATATTACCATTGCGCCAATAGTTTTTAATACCATTTTAATGGCATTTAAATCCAACTTTAATACTGCTTCCCCATCTTTACGGTATGGATGCTAGTTATGGTGCTGGCAAAAACAAAAAAAGTGAACAATATACGCGTAACAACTAACAAGTATACAATTGCTGTAACCATCCTGTTTTTTGTTGCAGCAACAGCTGCTAGTGCCTTATATGTTAAACAAAAAGATTTGCAGACTACGCTAAACACCGAAAGGTTGAATGGCGAAAAACTACTTTCAGAAAAATTGATGTTAGAAAAAAAGATTTTGGAACTAGGTAAACGGTTACAAGATATTAATATACAAACCGCTGCAAATGATAAAACATTATAACGATGCCCATTGTATGGGAATACGATAACCAACTATAGCATACGAAAGATAATCTACTAGTTTATTTCAGGGTAGGTTTTGGAGACCGGGGGTGGATTTGGAGTTCTATCCCCGGTTGTTTTTAGGCAAATTACTCTTTATCCCACCAGCCTATTGTAAGATTTTGCTTATTATTGGCTGTATGAAAAAATGGTTATACGGCATCGGTTTGGTAACATTAATAGGGTATTTGGCATTGCTACTGGTAATACCAAGGTTAAGCCCTCGCCCCAGCGATTTGGGAGTAACAAACGGTCAACTGAAAACCTGCCCTGGCACACCTAATTGTGTAAGCACGCAAAGCGCTAGCAATGATGCTTATGAGCACCGAGAGCCGATTGCAATACCCACTGGCATAAGTGCTGCACAAGCAATAGAAAGGCTGGTATCCGTTATCGAAAAAATGCCCCGAACCAAGATTATTGAGCGCACAGACCGTTATCTCTATATAGAATTCCGCACCTTTGCAATGCGGTATATTGATGATGTTGAGTTTTATATTGACAGTGCTCAACACGTTATCCATTATCGCAGTGCCTCTCGCCTAGGCCGCAGCGACCTTGGTGCCAACGGCAAACGCATGGATGAAATAGTAGCAAAGTACAACAAACAGTAATGGACTTGGCAATTGGTTGGTGGATATTGATTTTTATGGTGGCTTTAGCATTACTAGTTAAAGCATCAGATTATTTTGTGGAGTATGCCGAAAAGGTGGGCCTTAGTATTGGCATGTCGCCAACGGTTATCGGTGTATTGCTATTGGCCTTTGGTACTTCTTTGCCAGAGTTGGGTACATCAATAATAGCGATGCTAAAACAAAGCCCAGAGATAGTACTGGGCAATGTGGTGGGTAGCAACATAGCCAACATACTAATGGTGGGTGGCGCACTATTTTTGGTAGCTGGCACAACCAAGTTTAACCCGAGCCAATTTAAAGTGGAGTTGTGGCTAGTGCCAAGCACAGCTATACTGCTATTTCTGCTCAGCCTCAACCTGTATATTAGTACTTGGGAAAGTATAGTGCTGCTAATCGCTTATATCTCTTACGTGGGCTACTCGGTTCGCCAATCAATGAAGATAAATAGATTGATAAGCGAAGTAGAGCCTGAGGAAAAACCAGAACCGGCCAAATGGTTTTACTGGTTGTTTTTGTTATTGAGCGGTGCCGGTATTTATTTTGGTGCAGAATATACCATTGAATCGATACTACAAATTGCCGATTACTTCACCATTGGCAAAGAGATAATTGCGCTTACTGCCGTAGCTTTAGGCACCTCTCTTCCAGAGCTATTTGTAAGTATTGCCGCAGGCCGTAAAGGGAAATTTGAAATGGCACTGGGTAACATCCTTGGCTCCAATATCTTCAATATACTGGCTATTATTTCCATCCCATCCTTATTGGGGCCTATGGATGTCCCGGCAAGTATGGTAAACTTTAGTATGCCTTTTATGATAGGGTTGTGTTTGCTATTGGTAGGCATTGTAGTGTCGCGCAAATCTAGCAGGCTAATCGGGGCACTGTTTGTGATTACGTATATAGCCTACACTGCAGGGCTATACATAGCCGATGCTAAATAGGCAGTATCAAAAAACAAAGGGCCGATGAACAGAACAATTATATCCAGAAACCTGCAGTGGTATAAGTACCTTTTAGTTGCTATTTTGGCTGTGCTGGTATATATCTATACAATCGATTTACAAAACCCTGATTTCAACCCTAACAATTTATTTATCTTTCTAATTTTCCCTATCATCTGCGTGTACCTTGCTTATCAATCCCATCAATCAAAGCAAGTTAGCTTCGATGAGCATTATATGTACGTAACCTTGAGAGAAAATGAGGAAATGGTCCCACTAAAAAATGTAAAAACAATAAAGCTTACATTAACAAGTATTAGTAGGGAAAATTTATGGAACATAGCCTATCTGGATAGGGATGGACATACCAAATCATTGAAAATATTACCCAAATGGGAGGGTAGTTTTCAACGGTTCCAGAGAGTAGTAGCCGAGCAAAACCCTAATGCTCAGATAAAGAACTCAGCCGATTCATGGACTTTTGACTGAATGGAGATTACTTACTTCACGTACATCACATCCTTTACCGCTTGTATTACCTTTTGCGGGTTTGGCATCCAAGCATCAATAAGGGTTGGTGCATAATGCAATGGTGTATCGGCAGTGTTGATGGCGATTATCGGCGCATCTAAATAATCGAAAGCATATTTCTGTACCCGATAGCAAATCTCTGTTGATACGTTGGCAAACGGCCAAGCCTCTTCCAATACCACCAAGCGGTTGGTCTTTTTCACCGATTCCACAATGGTATCATAATCCAATGGGCGAATGGTACGCAAATCGATAATCTCGGCCATGATGCCATCCTTAGCCAACTCATCGGCAGCGGCTTGGGCTATTTTCATCGATTTGTTAAACGATACAATAGTCACATCCTTACCTTCACGGTCGATGCGCGCTTTACCGATAGGCAATACGTATTCTTCTTCAGGCACTTCGCCCATGTCAGAGTACAGCACCTCAGACTCAAAGAAACAAACCGGGTCGTTATCCCTTATGGCTGCTTTCAAAAGTCCCTTAGCATCGTAAGGATTGCTAATAGAAATTACTTTTAAGCCTGGAGTGTTAGCCATCCAACTCTCAAAGCTCTGGCTGTGCTGGGCACCCAACTGTCCCGCTGCGCCCGATGGACCACGGAAAACGATAGGGCAACCAAACTCACCGGCACTCATAGAGAGCATTTTAGCAGCAGAGTTTACTATCTGGTCGAATGCCAATACGGCAAAATTCCAGGTCATAAATTCTATTATAGGGCGCACACCGTTCATGGCGGCACCCACACCAATGCCAGCAAAACCGAGCTCGGCAATAGGAGTATCAATTACACGCTTAGCGCCAAACTCGTCCAACATACCTTGGCTTACTTTGTAGGCACCATTATACGCTGCTACCTCTTCACCCATCAAAAAGACGTTCTTGTCGAGGCGCATTTCTTCTTCCATCGCTTCACGGATGGCTTCCCTAAGCCTAATTTCTCTCATAGCAATATGGATTTAATTCCAAGGCAAATATACGGGATTAGACACAAGATGTAAGACACAAGACACAAGACTTTTATAAAACTGGACTTTCTTCGCTAATACATTTATTGCCAGAACCTTGATTTAGAAAAGGATTAGTTGATTCGAAAAGGATTTTTTATTGACCAAAATTGAAACGATAAATTTGACAATGAAAATGGCAAAAAAAAACTACACCATATACAAATCAACAGGCACGATGTAAACATTAGCATCTTTCACTCTAATTAAAAATATCTGGCATCGGAGCTTCCATTAAATCTGGCAATCCGTTATCAATAACTTCTTTTACCGTTCCATCCTCATTATACTTTGTGAGCGTCCCATGTGTTTTACTTTTATACCTAAAATAAGTTTCTTTCACTTGCCCACTGCAGTAAAAGTTAAGCGTATAACCGTAAAATTCATTTTTATAAACTATGCCTTCAAAGCTGGCACCACCATTATCGCATAACCGTTCACACCGCAACTCAAAATCACCATTATTTGCATAATGCACATCATAAATTATCCTGCCATCTCTAATGGCTTCCAGTTTTACTAGATTGCCCTTGCTAAACATTTCAACTTGCCTATAATTTTCCTCCTCTTTAACAATTGCCGTGCTATCAATAGCCTTATTTGCCTGTCTTAAAATTTCTGCTTTGGTTGAATCATACCATTTATTAGGCGGATATTTAATTGCTGGGGGTAGCGGTGGTGGAGAAGCATTATTACATGAAAACAATAAAAAAATTACCAAAATTCTTAAAAGAAAAAGTATTTCTGTAAGCATGGTTTTATTCTGTTTGAAATGAAAATACAAATATCCTAGCGCTTAACAATGTTTTAATTCTTGTCGTTACCAATCCAATCTGCACATTAGTACATTAGCACATCGGTAAATTAGCACATTTATACCCCCACCTGTTACCAATTCGTTTTATCTTAGGTAACGATTAATCATCTCCCTAAAAACCGGCCCTTGGCTAACGCCGAAACATATAAGCTAATACAGGAAAAAGCAGCCAATGCGGTAGAGCTGCTCTACAACCGCTATGGTAGCAAACTGTACAGCTATGGCATTAGCAAATGGAACCTGGATGAAGACGAATCGTGGGATTTGGTATACCAAACCCTCTATAAGATAGTGGATACGGCCGACAGGTACACTTTTGAGAGCGAGCAGAAGTTTGGTTCGTTTATTTTCAAAATATTCATAAACTACCTGCGCAACCACTACCGCGACAATAAAAAGGTAAAAGAAAACTTTGAGCAGATTAGTTTTAACGAGAGTGAATATGACGACTATGAAACCCCAGGCGGTATTGGCCGTGAGGTGAAAAATAAATTGGCTGATGCAAGCATGAAGGAAGCCGAGCGCGAAGGTGAAGCGGAGCCTGAAAGCGAACACATGACTTTACTGAAAGCGGAACTAGAAAAACTAGAAGACTGGCAGCGTATGCTTTTGCTAATGCGCAGCCAAAATATACCATACGAAGAAATAAGCAGGCATGTTGGTAAGCCTGAAACGCAATTGAAAGTGTATTACCAAAGGCTTAAAGAACGACTGATGAAAAAGTTGGGCGATAAGATACAATACGTAACTAAAAACTGAAATGAAAAACCCGAAAGGATCATATAACGATGATGCCCTGAACGACTTGCTGAAACAGTTTACGCTGGATGAAGCAGCTAGTGGTGGCCGCACTGCAGATGAATGGCTGGAAACGGAGGCCGAATTAGTGTTTGGCAGCGAACCAGTGCATGTGCCTAGCGAAGAGAAACGTGCCGCAATGATTGCTAGCCTAAACAAGCACATGGCAGGTGGTACATCTGGCGGCAATGGACTGATTTGGAAAGGTTCGGCTCTGGGCTTATTGCTACTGGGCATTGTAGCTACCACAGTATTGTTATGGCCAAAAGAGACTATAACAGTGGCCGACAATAATCCAAGTACTTGGAACGATGAGGGCTATCAAAATGCCAACTTACCCTACTACGATGGCAGCACCTACCAAAATACCGATGTCCAAAAAGACGCTAGCAACGAGGTTTTAGCAACCAATACCAGCGCTGCCGATAATACGCCAATTGAAAGATTAATTGTAAGACAAGATGCCCCAGATACCATTTCCATTGCAGCCATAACCCCAATTACCAAACCCCAAAAATCTGCTAAAACCTTAATAAAAGAACTAAAACGTAAGCTAGATCAATTTACAGAGCTTTTCCCTGCTGAGCGCGTATACGCACAAACGGATAGAACAGATTATTTCCCGGGGCAAGACCTTTGGTTCTCAGCATACTTGCTAAACGAAAGCAATTTTAAACCATTAGATGTAAGCAATATCATCAAAACCGAGTTGCTAAACACCAGCGGCGAGCCCGTTGCCCTTAAAGAGTGGATAGCTACTGATGGCCGAGCTACTGGTAACCTTACCATACCAACTGATATTGCCAGCGGCACATACCTTTTTAGGGCATATACAACTTGGCAGCACCAAATGCCGGGTAGTAAAGTGTTTGAAACGCCTATTGTAGTTCAGCAGCCAGGCCAAGTATTGCACCTAGGGGATGCTACTACCCTACCAGCTGCTTTGCCTTCCATTGAGTTTTACCCAGAAGGTGGTGACTTGGTTGTTGGATTGCCAAGCCGCGTTGCTTTTAAAACTTCTGCAGCATTGGGTTTGAAAAAAGGTCTGATAATTGATAACAATGGCACAACTATTACAACCTTTACTGCCAATGCCGATGGAGAAGGCATTTTTACCATTATCCCCAAAGCAGGCCAACAATATTTTGCCAGCTACCACGAGCCATCGGTAAAGTTTTCACTTCCCGAAGCCTATCTTGAGGGGTATGTAGTTGAGGTTTTGGGCCATGAAGGTAATTGGGTAAAGGTTAACATTCACTCAACTAAAAACGATGTGGTGGCGCTTACCGCACAGTTGCGGGGCACCATGTATTATGGCGCCGAACACACTCTGGAGCCTGGTGACAATTACATAAAAATACCCGTAAACAACCTTCCTGCAGGTGTATTACACATTAGCTTGTTTGATGCCGAAGGTGTGGGTCATGCGGAGCGCTTAGTGTTTGTGAACAAAAACAAGAAACTTAACATCACTATAAAAACAGACAAGACCAATTACCTACCTCGCGAAAAAGTTACAGCGCAAATAAGCGTAACCGACGATAAAGGCCACCCGGTAGCAACCACCTTATCTTTAACTGCGGTAGACGATTTGCTGGCACACACCCAAAATACCAACATACTATCAGCACTGTTGTTAGAGCCAGATTTAGGTGGAGTTGCTAACCATGCCGGGTACTTGTTTGACCCAGCCAATAAAAATGCAGACCAGCAACTTGACCTGTTGCTAATGACCCAAGGATGGAGGCGCTTTACGTGGAAAGAGGTTTTTTACAACCAGCGTAAGCCCTTGGCAAATAGCCCCGAAAATACCGTATTGAAAGGCAAGGTTATTGATGCAGTAACTCGTAAACCTTTAAAAGGGGTAAAAATTAGCGGCCCTAAAGGTTCAGGCATTAGTACCGAAACGGCAGCAGACGGTAGTTTTTATATAACCAACCTTGACTTAAGCCAGTTGCGCGAGCTCGACCTAAGCTATAAAGTAGGTTTAATGACCATGGTTATCAATCATTATCAAGATGATTTGATGATTGAGTTTGGCGGAGATGCCCGCAAAGTATACCAACCACAAGCAAATAGCGGCCAACACCCAATACTTACCGGTAAACAGAAAGCCCCAAAAGGTACTGCCATTGCCGGACAGGTGCTAAACGCCTACGGAGATGGCGTAGCCAATGCAACGGTTACGGTTACCAGTGCCAATGGAAAAACGCAGCAAACCCAAACAGATGCTGAAGGCTATTACCTTGTTGCTACAGCGGGTAACGGCAACCACAAGGTAACTGTTGAAGCGGCAGGCTATGCTGGCTATCAAAACCCCGTGGTTAAAACCGATGCCAACCAATTCTCTATGTTAGATGTGCTGCTAAACTATCAAGTAGACATGAATAAGCTATCTGCGCATTTTACTTCGCACGAGGCAAATTCATTTGCTGACCGATACCATTTTTTAGCGGGCAAGTATAACCCGGCCTATAACAGCCCTGCTGTTGACCCAACGCAAACAACATTCGCTCCCGACATTCGCGCGCCACTGCGTGATGGTGTAACGGCCTATTATGTAGAAGGTATGAAAATGCGATACAATGAACCATTAATGTTACCACTTTCTGCAATTGGCCATATGCAAATATTCGACAACGGTTTACCTTCAAAGTTTGATGCCTCGGGTACGGTTATAGAGGTAACCACTGGTGTAGGTAACGGCTTGAGCGGAACAATTAAGGCCCCTGAAGAAAGGCCAACTGGCTTTAACGTGCGATATGCCCAACCACGCGAATACCCAAAAACCGAGTATGGAGTTAGGGAGCGAAGCGATGAACGCACCGATCTACGCTCGACAATATACTGGAACGGCAACATAAATACCGATGCTGCTGGCAAGGCAACCATTGAGTTTTATGCCAGTGATGACCTTTCGGCCTTCCGTATGATAGCAGAAGGGGTTGGCTCAAATACCCAAATTGGCCGCACCGAGCAACTCGTGGGAATGAGCTGGCCTTTTAACCTACAAGTACAAATGCCCGACTCGTTGGTTAAGGGCGAAAAAATTCAGGCTAAGTTATCAGTAGAGAACTTCACAGGCAAACAGGTTACAGGCAACTTCGACTTTTCACTGCCTAAAGGGTTAAAACCTATATGGCCATTGGCACCAAAAGAGTTTGGCTTGTTTCCGCAACGCTCTGATACCATAACCGTTCAGTTCGAAGTAGTTGACCCTTATACAGTTGACACGCTTATTGTAGGTTTTACTGCAAGTGGCTATCGCGACACATTTATCTACCAGCTTCCTCCGGTAAAACAAAAGGAAGAATAAATATCCTCCCAATAAAAAAGCCCCGACTATCAGCGATAATCGGGGCTTCTAGGTAAAATTAAGGTATGGTATACAGCTTACTCAGCCACCAACTTTACAGTGCGCTCAACTGGGTTATATGGAGTATTTACTAAGTTGTTATCTTTATCTAACAGCTCAAGTTTAACATCTACATTGCCCAAAGGCAAACCTTCAATAAACATCGACTGCCATTTGGTTATCATAAAGTCCGTACCGTTAATGGTAGCACGCACCTTATATCCATCCTCCGACAATTCTACGTTGCTCAAGAAAAAGTCAAGTAAAACCTTATCTGTTTCTTTTGCTCCTTTATATTCGCCCTTAGGCCTGCTGTAAAACATCAACGGCTGTGTCAAATCAATTTTTGATGGCTTAGCATCGCCAACGGTAAACTGAATAAGCTGCTGAGCAGTGCCGTTCTTAATGCTTTCGTGATAAGAACGTGATAAAAACGATAATGCTACATAATTGCCATCGGTAAGGTTCATATCAAACTGCGGCTCATAATGGGCGGTGTAAGGCTCATTGTTAAGTATAAGGTGAATGTGCTGGCCTTGTCCGCTATTGGCACAGTTTACATGCTCCCCTTCGGTTTGTGCGCCTAATTCGTAATTGCTTACTTCATATACAAAAGTAGTTGCACCAGCTTTTAACTTGCCGCCATCGGTTGGATTAATCATCTTCAAAGCCGCATCCGGAAAATCAGGAGAACCGGTAACGGTGGTAAGCTTCAATCCATTCTTTTCTGCAATCAGTTCGCCAGCAGGATGCTCATGCTTTGGTGTAACGTCAACCGTTAGGGTATCGGTGGTAGATACTTCATCAGTACCCTCACCACCACCAGCGCAAGAAGCCATACCTGCTATGCACATAATTGCTAGCAATAGTTTTAAGTTGTTCATAATGTAAATATTAATTGGGTTAAAATAGTCTATAATCGCCGAGGGACCAGTGTAAAACCGGTCCCTCAAGCTTTTTGGTTGCTTAGTGGTTGTGTCCACTATGATCTTCCTCCACGTGTGTGGTGTCTGCTGGAGTCACCTCAGGAGTTTCATCAGTTGTGGCACTGTTGCAAGCATACATACTTACAAGCATTACTACCGCTAGCATTAATTTGAATTTTCTCATGGGTTGGTTTGTTTAGAGTGTGAATGAGAAGCCCTAAAGCTAGCATTTTTTGATAAATTTGGTTAACAACCTCACATACAATCGCTAAAAACATGCCCGAAACTGATAATCCGGTTGCCTCAGACGTAAAGTTGAACGTGGAAGGTATGACTTGCACCAATTGTGCATTGGGCATCTCCAAATTCCTTGAAAAACAAGGTTTGGAAAACGTTTCGGTAAATTTTGCAACCAACGAAGTGCGTTTTAAAGCCAGCGAAACCGTTGCGCTACCCACCGTTGAGGCAGGTATTGAAAAACTTGGTTTCCATGTAGTTAAAGCACCTACCAACCATGCAGGCGAGCACGACCACCTTCACCCAGCACCAAAAAAAGGTTTTACCGTTGAGCGAAAGCTAATATTCTGTGCTGTTTTCACTTTTCCGCTGCTCTTGCATATGTTTTGGCACAATGCGTTTTTAATGAATCCCTGGGTTCAGTTAACATTAAGTATTCCGGTTATGGCTGTAGGCTTGTGGCATTTTGGCCGCAGTGCAATTGCATCTTTGCGCACCGGTGTACCTAATATGGATGTACTGATAACCATGGGCGCTAGCGCCGCATTTGGATATAGCTTGTATGGTGCCATCATGCAGTTAGGGCCCAATTTTCTGTTTTTTGAAACCGCAGCTACCATTATTACCCTAGTGCTATTGGGCAATGTTATTGAGCACCGAAGCGTACAGCAAACCACCACTGCCATTAAAGAGCTAAGCAAGCTGCAGGTGCAATTTGCCAAACGCATAACAAAGGATGCCAGCGGGCAAGAGCAAGTAGAAGAGGTAAATGCTTCGGCTATACGCAAAGGAGATGTGGTACAAGTAAATACCGGCGACAAGGTACCCTTTGATGGAAGGGTTATTTGGGGGCATGCCACTATTGATGAAGCCTTGGTAACTGGCGAAAGTATACCCGTGGAGCGCGAGGTAGGACAAAATGTTATAGGTAGTACTTTAGTAGCTAATGGTAGCATAAAAGTGCAGATTGAAGCCGTGGGAGAAGCTACTTACCTCTCGCGCATTATTGAATTGGTAAAAAGCGCACAGCAAGACAAACCATCCATACAGCGCCTTGCCGATAAGGTAAGCGCCATATTTGTACCAGTAGTTATTGGCTTAGCCATAGCTGCATTTTTGTTGGGCTATTTTGTATTAAATGTTGATTTAACGGGATCAATATTGCGCAGCATAGCCGTATTGGCCATTGCTTGCCCTTGTGCCATGGGTTTGGCCACGCCCACCGCTGTAATGGTTGGCGTGGGCAGGGTTACCAGAGAGGGCATTTTGATAAAAGGCGGAAAAACAGTAGAGCAACTAGCCAATGTAAAACAAGTGGTGTTTGATAAAACCGGAACGCTAACTACCGGTAATTTTAAGCTTAAAACATTTAAACTATTTAAAGGAAGTGAAGCTGAAGCCACCAGCATACTTTACACTCTTGAGCAAAACTCATCGCACCCCATTGCCAAATCGCTGGTAAAAGTGTTTAAGGGAGCAGATGAAATAGCATTTACCCGAACAGAAGAGATAAAAGGTAGCGGTATACGTGGCTATGATGCCGAAGGTAATGTATTTGAATCTGGCTCGTTTCAAATAGCGCGAAATGCTACCTCTGAAAACCACTTTGACGTATACGTGCTTAAAAACCATGAGCTGATAGCAGCGATAGCACTGCAAGATGAGATAAAGCCCGAAGCACAAGACACCATTAACTACCTCACCAAGCACGGCATCAAAAGTATTATGCTTAGTGGGGATAGGTACGAGAAATGCTACCAAGTTGCTACAACATTAGGCATTGATGCCTTTTACGCCGAGCGCAAGCCGGATGAAAAACTAGAAATTATTGGTCAACTGAGCACTGATGCCACCACGGCCATGGTAGGCGATGGTATAAACGATGCCCCTGCCTTAGCGAAAGCCACCATTGGCATATCGTTGAGCAATGCCACCGAAGTAGCCATTGATAGCTCACAAGTAATTCTGTTAAATGGCAACCTAGCTTACCTTACCGAGGCCATAAAGGTGAGCAAAGCCACCGTGAGCACCATCAAGCAAAACCTTTTCTGGGCATTTTCTTACAATCTAGTGGCTATACCCATTGCCATGGCTGGGTTGTTGGACCCTATGGTTGCTGCCCTCTCCATGGCATTTAGCGATGTAGTAGTGGTAGGCAATTCCATTCGCTTAAAGTACAGAAAGCTCAAAGGGTAAATGTATAGGCTTCGGAATATTAAATTTCCGAAACAAAACTGTTACCCATTGGTGTTTATTATACCAGAGGGTTTCAGTACCGATTTACTAACTTAACCCATGACTCCTCAAGCTTGGGCAAAAACCATACACCATGAAAATAACGGGCATTTTATCATTATTAGTACTCAGCGCGCAACTGGCGTTTGCGGGTTTTGGAGAGATTAACGGACGGGTAACCGAGGCCGCAACAGGCAATCCTGTAGTTGGGGCTTATGTATCTGTAGAAGTAGATAGCAATATTGTGTATCAAGGTGTAACGGACTTTGATGGCTATTACACTATCAAGCCTATTCAAAATGGCACTTATGATGTAAGAGTGAAATCATTAACATTTGCACAGAAGTTTGAAAAAGACATAACCATTACCGATGGGCAAATGTT
>JAGYJT010000043.1 GCA_018401955.1 Chitinophagales bacterium
CACCGCCTTCCAAACAATTACTATTAATGTATTGGACGGTACCGATGCTGGTCCAGACCAAATTTATTGCTCCGAAGGTTCACCAATACAACTTTCGGTAACCGGCGGCAACTTGTTTACATGGAGTCCGGCAGCTGGACTAAACGATCCTAACCTAAGAAACCCTATAGCCACCCCTACGGTAACTACAGATTATATTGTGCAAAGCGATTTAAGTGCCCGGTGCAAAAACACCGATACTGTAAGGGTAACGCTGGTACCGAATTTCATTCTGGATATTTTGCCTAATGATGATACGCTTGACATTTGTAGAAACTCATTGGCATTCTTGGATGTGTCCACCGATGCAAGCTTTGCACCTTACACTTATTCATGGAGCCCAGGCTCAGGTTTAACTGACTCAACTATTAGAAACCCGGTAGCCTCCCCTATATTGCCTACTACGTACTTTGTAGAAGTAACCTCGGATACGGGCTGTACGCTTACCGATACGGTTACCGTAAACGTTATTGGTACGGGCCCACAAGTAAACGTTACTCCAGAGTCAGCGCTACTTTGCCCTGGCACTTCTGTTCAGCTCAACTCATCAGTATTGGCAGTAACCTGTGGTCCTTCATTGGCCTCGGGCAGCTGTGGAGCTGGCAATTTCCCAACCCCACGCTCATTTGGCTCGGGCACCAATACTGTCCCGGTTACCCCTTTTGCAGGTGGCAGTAGCGATGGCAGGTACCAAGTACTATATCGTGCAGCAGATTTAAATGCCGCAGGCTTTACAGCAGGTACTATTACCCGCATGCAACTTAATGTAGGCGCCAAGGCAAGTAGCCTTGTATTTTCTGGCATGAACATTCGTATTGGCTGTACAGATGCAACACAACTTACCCGTGGTGATTGGATACCAACTACCACTACAGTATTCTCATCGGCCAGTTTCCTAACCAGTGCCGGCGTAAACACGTTCGCATTCAGTCAATTTTATGACTGGGATGGCGTATCAAATTTGGTTATCGAGTTTTGCTTTGGTGATGCTACTTCAACAAACGCTGGAGGAAACGACTTCTTGGTTGGAACCGCGGTGGGTTATAGCGCATCAATGAGCGCGGTAAGTACTTCAGCCAATGGCGGTTGTACTTTACCTTCTAGCACAGTACCAACCAACCAGCCAGCACTTCAAGTACCTAATCTAACCTTGTTTATTTGCTCTGCCAACAACCCAACATATACTTACAGTTGGAGCCCTGCGGCAGGATTATCTGATGCTACAATTCCGAACCCTACAGCCACTACCAATCAACCTACCATTTACACACTTACCGTAAGCGATAGCGTTTGTGATGGTCAAGATTTTGCCACCATCAATATCGATACTGCTCAAGTAAACATTACAGGCGACACTACACTATGTAATGCTGATAGTATTCCATTGTTTGTTGACGTAAGCGGCGTAGTAACCCAGCCTTGCGGCTTTAATGGTAATGGTTGTGACGGTGCAACTACCATTACCCAAGTTGGTACAGGCAACTTAAGCAATACCACTACCAGTTTCCCTACACCTTACAGCAACAGTTTTGAAAGTACGCGCCATCAGTTTCTTTACCGCGCAAGCGACTTGCTTGCTGCAGGGGTAACTCCAGGAAGGCTTACCGCTATGAGCTTTAATATTCTCAACCGTGTAAACCCTGGTGTGTTTAGATTTTTTACAATAAAAGTTAAGTGCACCAACACAACAGCCCTAACTCAAGGCGTACCTGAAGGTGGGCCGTTTGTTACCGTGTTTAATGCCAAACCTATCTCCTTGCCTGCAAGTGGATGGGCGCTGCACACATTTGATAATAACTTTGATTGGGACGGCACCACAAATCTTTTGTTTGAGATTTGCTTTAATAACGATACCGACCCCACCCAAGTAACCAATGTAACCGCCAACACCCAAATACTGAGTACCAATGCAGGTTATCCAGCATCTGCATGGTATCCAGTTGATAACCAAGATGCCTGTTCAGGTGCCTTAGGTTTGCCAAATTTACAAGGCGTAAGTGCCAATAGGCCCAATATTCGTTTATACACTTGCGATGCAGCGCCACCGTTTACGGTAAGTTGGACACCAGCAAACACCCTTACAGATGCTACAAGCAACCAACCTGTGGCATTCCCTAATGTAACTACTACTTATACCGCTACCGTTACCACAGTTAATGGTTGTGTAAAAACGGGCTCGGTAACTGTTAATGTAGGTACATTACCTTACTCTATTACACCTGATACTACCATATGTAGCGGCGGCAGTGCCCAGTTAACTGTTTTTGGCGGTGCAGGTTATACCTATAACTGGACGGATGTAAACCAAACACTTACATGCTTAACTTGTGCTAACCCTACAGCTACGCCAGATACCACCACTACATATTATGTAACTATAAGTGATGGCAGTTGCACACTTACAGATAGCATTGTAGTTACTGTGTTTAACCTAAGTGGCAATGTAATTCTTGATCCAGGCAACCTTTGCGTATTCGACTCAACTTTGCTACTAGCTGCAGGTGGATTTGATGGATATTTGTGGAGCAATGGCGATACTACTGCAACAACATGGATATATACACCAGGCACTTATACACTTACCGTTACCGATGCGAGTGGATGTAATGCTGTTGATACTGTTGATGTAGTAGTTGCAGCAGCCCCATCCGTTAGCTTAGGCAACGATAGCAGTGTGTGTGTTGGTGATAGTGTGGTTTTAGCTGTTGATGACCTTTACACCACTTACAACTGGAACGTAACCACAACAGTTGATACTGCATACACGGTATTCAACACTGGCAACTATCAAATTACGGTTACAGATGCTAACGGTTGCGTAACTAGTGACAGTGTTGATATTTTTGTAAACACCGTACCAGTTGTTAACCTAGACAACGACACGGCCATTTGTGATAATGAGGTGCTAGTGTTATCGGTAGCCCTAACGCCAGGCTATTCATATATTTGGCAAGACTCTAGCACCAGCAACACCTTTAATGTTGATACCACAGGCACTTATTATGTAACGGTATCGGGTGGTGCAAATTGCAGTGCGAGCGATACCATTAATGTAACCGTAAACCCTGCCCCCGTAGTTGATTTGGGTGCGGATATACAAAGTTGCGCAGGTAGTGTTGAAATTTTACGCGCTGGTCAAGGATTTGACTCTTATATATGGAACACCAACTCAACTATTGATAGCCTTGTAGTAACACAAAGCGGTACATACAGCGTTACGGTAGCCGATGCTATTGGCTGTAGTGACGTGGATAGCATTGAAGTAACCTTTAATAACCCAGTGGTTAACTTAAACGATACTTCTGTTTGTGAATTGAGCACGGTAACACTTGACCCAGGTGCTTTTAGCAACTTTGTTTGGAGTACTAACGATACCACACAAACAATAACTGTTGATTCTGCAGGTACTTACAGCGTAACCGTTACCGACCAGTTTGGTTGTACCGCTACAGGCTCATCTATAGTGGTAGTTAGCCCAACTCCAGTATTTGGTATTACTGCTACTGCCGACACTATTTGTCCGGGAAGCACAGCTACACTTACCGCTGGAGGCGCCTTTGCTAATTATGAATGGTCAACTACAGAAAACACCCCATCTATAAACGTAGATTCAGCGGGTACATATACGGTTACTGTTACCTCAAACGCTGGGTGTACAGCTACCGAATCATATACCATTTATGTGAATCCAACTGCATCAATAACTGTAGCTGATGCCGTACTTTGCCCAGGCGACACCTTAACAGTATCGGCACCGCAAGGTTTCCAATCGTACGAATGGAGCAACAACGCTACTGATAGCAGTATTTCTATTGCAGCAACAGGTGAGTACTCTATTACAGCTGTTAACGCAGCAGGTTGTATTGCCATTGATACCTTTACCGTAACTGATGGTGGCTTTACTGCAACTGCAATTATTGACCCTACACAGGTAGACCTTGGGGAGTCTGCATTATTAAATGTAGATGTACTAGGTGGTACAGGAAACTACTCATATAACTGGACACCATCAACTTACCTTGATGCCAGTGATATTGAAAACCCTACCACTACTCCTGATTCTACGTTAACTTATCAAGTATTGGTAACCGATTTGGGTACCGGTTGTGTTGCTACCGATACCGTTTCTATTGAAGTATTCAGTGGTTCGCGCTATGCCTTTACAGATGCCTTCTCGCCAAACGGTGATGGTTTTAATGATGTTTTCTACCCGCTAACATTCGGAAATGTAACCGTTACAACTTTCCGTATATACAACCGTTGGGGAGAGTTAATATATGATGAATTAGCACCATGGAATGGGCAGATAGATGGCGTTGAGCAGCCGATGGAAACTTATGTATATTACGTGGAATTAGATATTACCTCAGCAACGGGTGTAACTACCGAAATTGTGAAAGGTTCATTCACCCTATTGAGATAAACAACAATACAGTAAACTGAAACTATAGACAGATGAATTTCTTTATTAACATTAAAGTCCTTAGTATAATCACGTTAGTGTTTACCATGTCGTTGTTGCCAAACTCAGCATCAGCGCAAGATATCCACTTTTCGCAGTTTTATGCTTCGCCACTTACACTCAACCCGGCCCTAACCGGTAAGGTAAACGGTAACTGGAGGTTGGCAGGTATCTTCCGCAGCCAATGGGGCGGAATACCTAATGGCAGTGGCCCATCTTACGGTACCCCATCCGCCTCGTTTGATATGCCAATATTTGTTGGCAAAAACAAGCGCGATGCAGTAGGTGTAGGTGTAGCCTTTGTAAATGACTACAGCAACGGTAATTTATACAAGCTTACCCGAGGTATGCTATCAGTATCGTACATAAAGAGCCTCGGTGAAAATGGCAAACATCAATTATCGATAGGTGCTCAAGGAGGTATCCAGCAAAATAGAGGTGGTATGTTCCGATTCTCTGATCAGTTTACCGATGCAGCATTCCAACCAGGTGTATCAAGTGTTGATGCTGGTTTAAACGATCAGTCTAAAATCATTCCTGATTTCAATGCTGGATTGTTCTATAATGGCCAACTTACCAAAAAGTTGACTTTTTATACCGGGTTTAGCATGTTCCACTTATTTGAGCCAAATGAATCTTTCAGCAGTGGAAATACCAGTGTTTTACCTCGCCGTTATGTAGTTCATACTGGTGTTGAGTGGGACCTTTCAAAAAAAGTTACCCTTTACCCTGGATTGATTTATATGAACCAAGCTAAGAACCAAGAGTTGAATTTTGGCTCTAACATTGGCTTTCACTTAAAAAACACACCAGAAAAACGCACTACACTTTACGCAGGTGTATGGTATCGTAACCAAGATGCCTTTATTGCAATGGTTGGAATGGAAATGTATAGAATTCGCCTAGGACTGAGCTATGACCTAACAACTTCGGCTTTGGAAAACCCAAATACTAAGGGTTCTTTCGAAATTTCGTTAATTTATGTCGGCCGTTTTTTAAGTATAGGTGATAATAATGTATTTTTGTTCTGTCCTAGATACTAACAACACAATTAATCATAATCCGAAAACCACATAGATGAATAGAACTGTTATTTTGGCTATCATGGCACTTATGTTGCTACCACTATTTTCGATAGCGCAGGTTCAGGATACCAGTGGCAATAGCTACATGACCGATTACCGCTCTGACAAACTCAAGAACCTTGGGGTTAAGAAGAAGGTAAAAATTGCAAATGCCCTCTACGAGAAGGGAAGCTATATTAATGCCCTGATGTATTACGAAGAAGCTTATGCCGAAAAACCAGACAATGCTTGTTTGGTATCTCGCCTAGCTAAATTGAATTATTTGGTTCGTGACTACGTGAAAGCGGAAAGTTACTACCAGAAGTTTTATGAGTTGGATACGGAGAAGTATGCCAAAGCCCGTTACATGCAAGCCCTTATGCAAAAGTATAATGGTAAGTATGACGAAGCTAAAACCAACTTTGAAGGTTTTATTGCTGAGTATAACGATGCTGACGAAGATAAAGCTGAGTTTCAGAAAATTGTTAAGCGCCAAATTGAAGGTTGTGACCTTGGTATTAGAACCACCAGCGACCCAGAGCGTGTTGTAGTAGATTTGCTTGATACGCAGGTTAACAACCCGTTTAGTGATTTTGCACCTATTGCAATTTCTAAAGATGAGCTTGTGTACTCTTCTTTGCGTTCTGATACGGTTATCTTTTTGCCTATAGAAGGTGAAGAAAATGATAGCATCCAAATGCCATACTCAAAGGTATATACCACTAAGCGCAGCGGTGATACTTGGTTGGAATCAAAATTGTTCCCTGGCCCAATTAACAGCGACCAATATCATGTAGGCAATGGTGCATTTTCTTCAGATGGCAACCGTTTCTACTTTACCCAATGTGTAGTAGGTGAGAATTTGAAAATGGAATGTGACATTTACGTGAGCGTTAAAGAAAACGGAGCTTGGGGCAACCCAACCAAACTTGACGTAAATGGTGAGGGGACTACCAATACCCACCCTAGTGTTGGTGTAATGAGGGATGGCAAAGAATATTTGTTCTTCTCTTCAACACGCTCAGAAGATGCTGATGACGACAAGAAGAAAAAGAAGAAAGAACTAGATGCCCCGGGCAATAGCGATATTTTCTACGCTGAAATTACTGGTCCTGCCAAAACTGGCCCAGTTAAAAACCTTGGCAACAAAATCAATACCAGTTTCAATGAGGTTACTCCATTCTATGACAGCAATAGCCACACACTATATTTTAGCTCTGAAGGTTATGTAAGTATTGGTGGTTTTGATATCTACAGTGTTACCCACAACGGTACCGATTGGGATACTATTACCAACTTGTTGGCTCCTATCAACTCTAGCGTTGATGATTTGTACTTCAATATCTCTGACGACGAGCGCAATGGTTTCTTGGTATCTAACCGCCCAGGTGGTTACGGTTTAAAGAGCCCTACTTGCTGCGATGATATCTACGAGTTCAAAATCATCAAAGAAATTAACACCCGCATTATTGTAGTAGACAGGAAAAACCCTGGAACTCCATTGGTAGGTGCTGATGTAAGTATCTTGCGTGATGTAAATGGTGTAATGACACCAGTTGGCAACTTTGCAACTACTGAAGGTGAAGCGGTTTTGTTTGCTTTGCAACCTGAAGAAATCTATCAAATAAATGCTACCAAAACAGGATATTGGGGCATGGATACTACCTTGAACGTAGAAGAGCTATTGGCAACTATCAACCCGAAAGACACCTTGGATTTAGTATTGATGATTGACGAAATTGAGCGTCAAAAAATCAAACTTAAGCGTGTTTACTACGGTTTTGACCGTTACAATTTGACCAAGCAGTACAAAGTGGCTTTGGATAGTATCCAGAAACTGATGGCTGATAACCCAGATTGGACTATCGAAATCTATGGCCACACCGATAGCATTGGTTCAGATGCTTACAACATGGTTTTGGCTAAGCAGCGTGCTCAAAGTTGTGCTGATTACTTAGCATCAAAAGGCATCGATATTGCCCGTATTAGTTTGATGGCTATGGGTCGTAAGCAACCACAGGCGCCAAACTTTAAGCCAAATGGTTCTGACAACCCAACAGGCCGTGCTCAAAACCGTCGTGCTGAGTTCAAAATCAACACTAACGATCCTTTGAAAGAAGTTGATATTGAGTACACCGATAATGGACCGTACGTTAAATACACGGACAATTCTCAGAAATAAATAGCCTTAGCTATAATCAATATTAAAGAAAGAAGGTTGGTTTCAACCTTCTTTCTTATTTTACAGGATACTTAAACTGGTACGGTTTTAGCTTGCTAAAAGCTTCTGAAAACATTGGTATGAAACAATACATAACCCTCGCTACGCTTTTTATTGCTACCTCGTTAAGCTACAACATCAAGGCACAATGTTTAAGTGCATTTCTTGATCAACGTAATTTCTTTTTTATCGTTGACGATGGAAACATCATTCAGCAAGAACACAACCTTATATACCACTATAAGGTAGGCCGCAATTATGTGGCATACTTAAGTTTCAACAACGACTTTAAGGTATACCACAATGGCCTTACACAAACGCTACAAGCCTTCCCTCCTGAAAAATACACGGTAACCGATTATCTAATGCTTATTGAAAACCCAGGTAGCCAATTTTATGTGCTTTACGGGGATAAGATGGATTTGCTAAACAAAGTATCGGGCCAAGTTTATGGTGTGGGCGATAGCGTGGTGGCCTTTCAAGATTACTTAGGCATATTTCAGCTGTTTAAAAATGGTAAGGTATATGAAATAGACCAGCGCGAACCCAATATGGTAATGGTGGAAGACAACATGATGGTGTACCTAGACCGTAACAATGAGTTACGTGCATTTTGGGATGGCGAACTAGCCACACTTGACTATGGCAACCCGCCCATATCAGTTAAAGTGGAGCGCAACACCGTTGCCTTTATTGATTATGTAGGCAACTTTAAAGTTTTTTGGGCCGGAGATTTGTACAACATACTTAACTTTCAGCCATCAAGCTACAAAGTGGGCCAAAACTTAGCCGCTTACATAGATAACCGCCAGGAGTTCAAAATTTTTCATATAGGAGAGACTTACGACATTATGACCATACCGCCTAAATGGTATGATGTACAGGAGAACTTCGTTATATGGGCCGATAACAACAATTACTTCAACGTATTTTATGAAGGCAAGCAGCAAAGGCTTGAAGGATTTTTACCGGCAGAATACCAAGTAAGCAACAATATCTTGGTTTATCCCAATCTAGACTATTACTTATTTGGTTTTATCAATGGTGAAAAAGTAAAAGTATCGGAAGAAGTAGTGACTTTCTTTGAAATACAGAATGACGCCGTGAACCATTACAAAATCAACAACTTCTTCAGGGTTTATTGCGATGGCAAAATTACCAATGCTATTAATCGGTGATTGGTTATTAGTGTATTGGTTATTGGTATATTGGTAGCAGCTTATAACTGAACTACAAAAACCTAACAAGCTCTCTGATTGTTCTTTTTATCAGTTAACGAGTAACAAACCAACCAATACACTAATAACCAATAACCATTCATCCGAATTGCCTTATCTTTGTTGAAAGTGAAAATACCATTGATGTTGATTACCAAAGAACAAGTACTGGAGGCCCTGAGCCATGTAAACGACCCCGACCTAAAGAAGGACTTGGTAACGTTGAACATGATTGAGAACGTTGCTATTGAGGGCAACAAAGTGAGCTTTACGGTAGTACTTACTACCCCAGCCTGCCCACTTAAAGACGTAATTGAAACGGATTGCCGCAATGCAATTGCCGAATATGTAAGCGCTGATGCAGAAGTGGACCTTACCTTCGACTCGAAGGTAACTACCCGCAGGGTGGATAAAAAAGATGTATTGCCGGGCGTAAAAAACATCATTGCCGTATCATCGGGCAAAGGTGGCGTGGGTAAATCAACGGTAGCGGTAAACTTGGCCCTATCGTTGCTTAAAAACGGCTCTACTGTAGGCATAGTGGATGCCGATATACATGGCCCATCCATTCCATTAATGTTGGGCATTAAGGGCAAGCGCCCCACTGTGCAGCAAATTGATGGCAAACATTTTATAGTGCCACTAGAGGCTTTTGGCCTTAAAGTGCTCTCAATAGGTTTATTGATTGACGAGCGCCAAGCCGTGGTATGGCGTGGCCCAATGGTATCATCGGCCTTGCGACAGTTTTTTACCGAGTGTATTTGGGGTGATTTGGATTACCTCATCCTTGACCTTCCACCGGGTACTGGTGATGTACACCTTACTCTGGCACAGCAAATACCGATTACTGGTGCCGTAGTGGTAACCACCCCGCAAAAAGTGGCCATGGCCGATGCACGTAAAGGCATCAGCATGTTTAAGATGGAAGGCATGAATATTCCGATTATTGGGGTGGTAGAGAATATGTCGTGGTTTACGCCTGCTGAGTTGCCCGAAAACAAGTATTACCTATTTGGTAAGGGTGGCGGCGCAGCGTTAGCCGAGGAGTTTGAAGTACCTTTACTAGGGCAGATACCCTTGGTACAGAGCATACGCGAAGGTGGCGACCAAGGCAACCCAGCAGTATTGCAAGACGATGCCGCAACCACCGAAGCATTTATGAGCTTTGCCACCACCATGGAAAGGCATGTAGCGATAATAAACAGTAAATCGAACCAGACCGCAGAAGCACCAGCAATATGAGTACTACCGACACCCAAAAGGAAGAACTGATAGCGCGCGTAGAAGCGTCGTTGGATACCATGCGCCCCTACCTGCAAAAAGACGGCGGCGATGTAGAAGTGGTAGAGATTGACGACGAGCAAACCCTATGGGTACGCCTAGTAGGTGCCTGCGAAACCTGCCCCCAAAGCTTTATGACCATGAAAGCCGGCATTGAAGAAGCAGTGAAAAATGCAGTACCTGAAGTGGCAGCGGTTAAGTCGATTGCTTCGAAGTAGTATCAAGGTTTTAGGCTGCTGCAAGACTGCGTCTTGTGGCTACATTACACCCAGTCTGTGACTGGCACGTAATGCTAAGCATGTTGCGTATATTATTACATCTCACTATCTTTATTATAAGATGAATTTCTTAGACCGTATAACTATCAACCCATCAATTTGCCATGGCAAGCCATGTGTAAGGGGTATGCGTTGGCCCGTAGAGGTTGTTCTTGACCTGTTGGGCTCCGGTATGACAATGGATGAAATCATTGAAGATCATCCTGAACTTGAAAAGGAAGATATAATTGCTTGCATCAATTACGCTAGGCTCTCCGTTTCTGGGCAAGCATTGAAAGACGTAGCTTAATGAAGTTTCTGTGCGACGTTCATATTTCTTATAAACTGGTTAAGTTCTTGAGGGATGCAGGACATGAAGCCATCCATGTAAACCAAATTCTGGACAAGTGGTTTTCTACTGACCAAGATATTGCGAAGTATGCGGATGCCAACAATTACATTGTCATTAGTAAGGATTCTGATTTTAAAGACAGTTACTTTATTTCCAAAACTCCCCATAAAGTTATCCGGATTTGTTTGGGTAATATCTCTAACCAGAGATTGATTGAATTATTCGAACAAAACTTGGACAAGTTAACTCAAGAACTTTTACAGGAATTCGTCTACATCGAAATACACAACTCTTTGATAACTGTATTTTCATAAAGCCCCGTTCAGCAACATATAATGACCAAAACTGCTACCGTACAAGAACTTCAAAGCAAAATAACTACCTGCTGCCAAAGTTGGAAGAACGATGGTATTGCTTTAAGGGATGAAATTGAAGCAGCGATGCCCAACCTAACCAATGAAGAGTTGTTGCAGCTTGTAGATACGGTCAAACAAATAACTCTCAATAACCAAGGTGACCTAATGATGGTTAATTGGATTTCAGGAATGATGTTAAATATCTTCTCCGAACGCCTATTATCATACCAAGATCTATTTGTAGATGAGTTTATAACCTTTGCCTTGAAGCTCTACAAGGCAACTCCCTCCAATGTAAGTACCCTATATTATGGGCTTTGCGAATACGACCTAAGTAAATACTTTGAGGTGATTACGGAAATGTTGCTAGACAATGACTTTTACAAACACAATAGTGCTGAGCAGATATTTAACTTGTGCCATGCATACTCAACTATAGATTACTCCAAGGTTTCTAAAAAGCGCATAATGGAGCAGCTATATTTGTTCCGTAGGTTTCGAAGGGAAAATGGCTTTATTTATAATGATCTTAAGCAATGGCAGGCAGATCATATTTGCTGGGACATTGACCACATCATATGGCGATTGAGGTATGCGCTGATATATAGATACTAAACTTGGCGTTATTTGCGGCAAAGCATCCAAGCACGGAATTTCCTCTTCCGTGATTCGGAATTGGTTCCCACACAACATCAGTTGGAACTAAGTTCCAGTGCACGAAAGTAACTTTCGCGCCAGCTAGTATTGTATGCCAGCGATTACACCGCCCGTGCCAGCGTACCCACCATCTTATCAAGGGTCTTCTTAAATGCCACTACTTCTTCCATAGTGAGGTTACCGCCTTCTTTAAAGCTCGTAATCAACTGCATCGGTATACACAATGCCTTCTCCTTAAGTTGTGTCCCTTCAGCCGTTACACCAATACTTACGATCCGCTCATCTGCTTTTGAGCGGGTTCGGTGCACCAAGCCTTTTTCCTCTATACGCTTGAGCAATGGCGTAAGGGTTCCAGAATCCAAGTATAACTGCTTGCTGATCTCGGAAACGGTTTGATTGCCTTTTTGCCAAAGCACCAGCAACACCAAGTATTGCGGATAGGTAATATCAAGCTCCTTTAGCAAAGGGGCATACAACTGCGATGTAAGCCGTGAGGCTGCATATAGGGGAAAACAAAGTTGGTTTTCCAAGTTCAACATATCCGCGCCCTTCATTTACCCAACAGTTTTTTAATGGTCGGTTCAATGGCTTCGGGCTTGGTGGTGGGCGCAAAACGCTCCACGGGCTTACCGTTTTTATCGATTACAAACTTGGTAAAGTTCCATTTGATACTGCTGGTTAAAAAGCCGCCCAGTTCCCCTTTTAGGTACTTAAACACCGGGTGTGCATTGCTGCCGTTCACATCCACCTTATCCATCATCGGGAAACTTACGCCGTAGTTTACTTGGCAAAACTCCTCAATATCGTTGGCGCCGCCGGGTTCTTGCCCCGCAAATTGGTTACACGGAAAGCCCAATATCACCAACCCGTCGTCTTTGTATTTGCTGTACAATTGCTCCAAGCCTTCATATTGTGGGGTAAGGCCGCACTTGCTGGCCGTGTTTACCACCATTACCACCTTGCCTTTGTAGTCTTCCATTTTTACAGGTTTGCCCTGCAGGCTCTTGGCCTCTAAATCATAAAATGCCTTGCTCATTGTTGTTTGTTTTTCGATTTATTTATCAAATAGTTAAGCGCGCCAGTTGACCACAAGGCCCACAAAATGAGCACGGGTTGAAAAAACAGGCGTATCAATCGTTTTTGGTCGGTATCGAGGCCAAAGGCATCAATGCCATTGGTGTATTGGGCAATGTTGCCTGGGAAAATGAGCACATAAAAAACAGCCAGTGCAATACCTATTTTCACTTGGTGCTTGGTAATAAACAACATGCCCAGCCCAAATAGTATCTCCACAATACCCGATAGTATCACCACCAAATCTTTGCCCAGCGGCACCCAATTGGGCACCTGGGCTTGGAACTCTTCGCGCTGAAAAGTGAGGTGCCCAATGCCCGCCATTAACATAAAGCCCCCTAGCATTATCCTGGCAATTTTCTGAATGGTGTTAGTTTGCTGCATGGTCTAAATTTATATTGTACACAATATAATTGTACACAACATAAATCTAGGCAAATAGTTCACAATAGGCAAGAAACTATTGTAAATATTATATCCTACGCAAAAACGCCATAACTATGCCAGACAGAAATACTGCATTCCTGAACGACAAAACAAACTCGAAACACGGTAGCTCCCCTCCTTCGATTGGCCTTTTTGAGCGTATGGCCAAGGAGGGGTTGGGGGTGGTCAGCACGCAACACCTAACCCGTAACCTGTAACTCATAACCCGCAACTTACAAGAAATCCATGGACTATGGACCATGGACAATCGACCATTTTAACTTAATTTTGCCCTCCGCATAAACACTACCGCGCCTTGAAACTGACGAGTCTGGAAATTAAGGGGTTTAAGAGTTTTGCCGATAAAACGGTCATAAACTTCAACGAGAACATCACGGGCGTGGTGGGCCCCAACGGTAGTGGCAAAAGCAACGTGGTGGATGCCATCCGCTGGGTAATTGGCGAGCAGCGCACCAGCAACCTGCGCTCGGAGAAGATGAGCAACCTGATTTTCAATGGCTCGCGCAACCGCAAGCCGAGCGGTATGGCCGAGGTATCATTGAGCTTTGAGAACAACCGCGGGCTGTTATCCACCGAGTTTACGCACGTAACCATTACCCGCATACTGCACCGCAGCGGCGACAGCGAGTACCGCATTAATGGCGTGCCGTGCCGCCTGAAAGACATCAGCAACCTCTTTCTCGATACCGGCATCAGCAGCGATAGCTATGCCATCATTGAGCTAAAGATGATTGACGAGATACTGAACGACCGCGACAATAGCCGCCGCAGATTGTTTGAGCAAGCCGCTGGGGTATCCAAATTCAAACAGCGCAAAAAGGAGACCCTAAGCAAGCTACAAAGCACCGATGCCGATTTGGCGCGGGTGGAGGATTTACTCTTTGAGATAACCAACAACCTTAAAACCCTAGAGAACCAGGCTAAAAAGACCAAGCGCTTTTACAAAATGCGTGAGGAGTATAAGGAGCTGAGCGTGGAACTGGCCAAGTACCATGTGGCGGCCTACCGCAAAGGGTTTGATGAGTTGGAAACCAAGCGCAAAGAAGACCATAACGCAAAGCTGGAAATAGAGGTGCGCCTGCGCCAGCTTGAGGCCGAACTGGAAAAAGAGAAGCTGGACATACTGGAAAAGGAAAAGCACTTGAACAGCCGCCAAAAGGAGCTTAACGAGCTGATAAACAACATCAACAAGAAGGAGAGCGAGAAAAACGGTGCAGTGCAGCAAAAGGGTTTTTTGAACGACAAAATAGCCAGCCTTAGCCGCCAAGAGGGTGAAAGCAGCCAAGCCCAGGGCGACTTGCGCAAAAAGCTGACCGAGCTTACCGAGCGCAAAACGGCACAAGAAGCCGCCATCAAAACGCTGGAGGCCGAAATACAAAACCTCAACCAAACCCAGGCCACGGCCAAGGAAGCCCAAAAAGCCGCTAAAACGGAGCTGGATGCGGTGAGCAATCAACGCCAGGAGTTAGAAAAGAAGATATACCAAGCCGAGAAGGATGCAGCTATTCAGTTGAGCCAAAAGGAGCAGTTTTATAAGTCGATTGAACAGAACATAAACGACGTAAAAGACCGTGAGAACAGTCTAAACATCTTGAAGCAGGACCTAGAAACCCTGCAAAAAGAACGCGCCGAGCAACAGCAGTTGGTAGAGACCCTAGTAAAGGAGGAAGAAGGTATTCAACGCGAGCTAGTGGAGAACACCCAGGCGCTGGAAAAGACTCGCCAACTGGCAGCCAAAGAACAACGGCTGCTGGATAGTAAGCAGAACGAATATAACCTGAACAAGAGCCTTATTGAGAACCTAGAAGGCTTTCCGGATAGTATCAAGTTTTTGAAAAAGCAGAACCATAAACTGGCAGCTGCCCCAGTGCTATCGGATATCATCTATTGCAAAGAGGATTATAGGGTAACGATAGAAAGCTATTTGGAGCCTTTCTTAAACTACCTGGTGGCCGAGGATGCCGAGAGTGCCCAAGATGCCATTGGCTTGCTGAACCAAGCTAGCAAGGGCCGTATCAACTGCTTTTTGCTATCCGACTTTGCGAACTACCAGCCCGACTCGCCGCTGATGCTACCCAATGCTATACCAGCCACGGAAGTGATTGAAGCCGACCCACAATACCGCAAACTAGCGGCCTTTTTGCTGGAGCATGTGTACATAGCCAACGAGAACGATATTGCCGAAATACGCACCAACGAGGGGGCGCAGCACAAGGCCATTTTCCTATCGCAAAACGGGAAGGTAATACGCACGCCGCATAGCATTTCGGGTGGCTCGGTTGGGTTGTTTGAGGGTATGAGGATAGGCCGTAGCAAGACCTTGGAGAAGCTGAAGGTGGAGATTGAGGAACTGCAAGAAAAGCGCCGCAACACCGACCGCAACATCAAGCAACTAGACCAAACCATACAGAAGCTGAAAGGGGCTACCAAGCAGCCTGCTATACAAACGGCCCGCCAAGCGGTAAACCAAGCCGACAATAAGCTGGCCAGTATGCAAACCCGAATAGAAAACTACCAGACGTTTCTGGACGAGTTCCATAAAAAGAACACCAGCATACAAGAGAAGATTGACAGCATTGAGGCTTTGCTGAACAGCCACCTGCAACTGGCCAATGAGCTGAAAGCCGAAAAATCCACCATTGACCAGCAATATGCCGCCCTCCAAGAGCGCTTTGGCAAAACTTCGCAAACAGCTGCGGATGCCTCGGCAAAATACAATGAGCAGAACATCAAATTCCATCAGCAAAACAACCTTTTGGCGCAGCTAGCACAAGAGGAAACCTTTACGCAAAACCGCTTGAAAGAGATTCAGCAGCGCGAGTTGCAGAACAAGGAGGAGTACAAAATTGCCACCGAAAAGATTGCTATCCTTGACGAAACCGCGGCAAAACTGGAAACGGAGCTAAGCGAGCTATACAACCAACGCAGCACCAGCCACACGGGATTAACGGAGTTTGAAGCTAACTTTTTCAAGGCCCGAGAGCAGATACAAAGCATTGAGGAGCGCATACGCAACTGGCACAAGCAGCAAACCAAAATACTCGGACGCTTAGACCAGACCAAAGACAAGACCAATGAGCTAAAACTGGAACTTAATGGCCTTAAGGAGCGCCTGTCGGTGGAATTTAACTTGGATATAAACGACCTACTGGATGCACAACCTAGCGAGGAAGGTACCTTGCACGAAGTACAAGAGGAAGTAGCCCGAATGCGCCATCGAATTGAGAACTTTGGTGAGATAAACCCTATGGCCGTTGAAGCTTTTGATGAAATGCAGCAGCGCAATGTGTTCATTACCGCCCAGCGCGAAGATTTGGTAAAGGCCAAAGAATCGTTGATGACCACCATGAACGAGATAGAGAGCCTTGCCAAAGAGAAGTTTATGGATGCGTTTACCTCGGTGCGCAACAACTTCCAGATGGTGTTTCGAAGCCTATTTACCGAAGACGATACTTGCGACCTAACCCTCACCCACCCAGATAACCCGTTAGAATCGGGCATTGAGATTATTGCCCGCCCTAAAGGCAAGCGCCCATTGGTGATAGACCAATTGAGCGGTGGCGAAAAGACCCTCACCGCATTAGCTATCCTATTTGCTCTATATCTTCTGAAGCCTGCGCCCTTCTGTGTGTTGGATGAGGTAGATGCCCCACTGGATGACACCAATATTGGCAAATTCAATGGCGCCATTAGGCAATTCAGCCAGGAGTCGCAGTTTATTATGGTTACCCACAACAAAGCCACCATGGCTTCGGTGGATGTAATCTATGGCGTAACCATGCAAGAGCCAGGCGTGAGCAAGGTGGTGCCTGTGGATTTTAGGAGTTTGAACTGAGTCCAGCCGATATCCAAGGGCTGGTTTAAGCTGAATCATCAGGCTTTCGTGTGTATGTCCATCAACCTTTTCACCATCAATGTTGGACTGATGAATAAGTTACGGTCTGTTTCGGCAGGGGCATTGTCAAGGTAATCTTGTAATATGCTAGTCTCTTTTTCCTTACGGTTGTCGCGTAGCAATTTGGCCAAGCAACCCATATATTGCGAAAGTGGTAAGCTTGCGTTAATTTCATTTCGGTTGCGCTGGTATAGTGCCTTATGCTTGTAATAGGCTACAGCCGTATTTTTCAATTCGTAGTGTAACGTAATTTCCAGAATAGATATTTGAAGGTCCAAATCGGGTCTTAGCCCTATTTTTCCAACATCAAAAAACTCAACAATTTGATCTAGTGCTTGATCATAAAGCCCAACTTTATAGTATACATATGCCAGCCTAAACAAGTAATCGATAAGGTTATTTATCCTCATCCCGTTACTCTCCTTTTCGTACCATGCCCCATGTTTTTCATTAAAAGCCAATACCTCGGCTTTTGTGCCCACCAATAGCAAGTAATCCAACTCCAGGCTAATCAAAAACACTTGCACCTCTTTGTTCAATGCAGGGGCTTCTTGACCTACAGCAACCAACAATGGAAGGTTTTGAAGGTACAATTCAGGTTTATGAGCATTGAGGCTATCGCTTAAATAATTGTAAAGCGATAGCATATAAGGCTTTATCCTGCTTACTCTAAACTGTGGGTGCTTATCAAATATCTCAACAACCTTAGTAGAGAATTGCAAGCACCTGTCATTATCGCCAAGATTAAAGTAAATAGTATGCAAAATGTTGTAGCGCTGTATAGTACCTTTTATGTCAAGCAGTTCTATCTCAATCAATTCTACTTCTTTAGCCAACTGCTTTAGCCGCAATACCGATACACCCTTAGGGCTCCGCCCCTCTTTAACCTGTATGTTGTATACCTCTTCATAAATAAAGGCAAGCCGCATTTGCAGTGCAATGTTTACAGCAGCTTTGCGTCTTTTCTCTATCCCTTCACTTACCATCGAGCGCTTGCCCAGCCCATGTAATACCATGTGGCGCTTATGCTCTAAAAGCATTGAGTGCTCTAGCAACAACAGTTCGTCAGCTTTAGCGATAGCCTTGCTGAGTATAGATTCGGCCTCCTTTAATAAACCACGATTTATCAATAAATCGGCTACTTGGTATTTATGGTACACATCCTCCTCTTCAGACTTCGCTGCTTGAAACTCGCGCAGGCTTTGAACCAGAGCCTCAAACAACCTATTTCTATAAAGGGCTACCCTATCAATACCCTCTTTCTCAAACTGCACATCAACATTATCCAGCCGCCCAGCAGTTACACATTTATCACAAACATCAAACATAGCCAGCATTTTCAGCTTGCCAGATCCGTCCTTTTTAAAACCATACTTTTTAAAATACGCCTTCTCTACCGGAGACATGCTACTAATCAAGCTCATCAACGATTTCGTCTTTACTGCCATGCCCTCTGTTAAGTGAAAAATTGAAGCGTTATTATTCGATTAAAATAGTCAATTAGCATTGATTTTATGCTCTCTGAACTGAAAATAATCAATAAAATTCTATTCGCTTTCTCAATACTCCCTTGATAAATTTGGGCAACTAAAATTCTATTAAATTATGTTGAGCTACAAAAAATTAATGATGGCTGCTATTACCGGGATGGTTTTGGCAACTGGTTGTACCAAAGAAGACGATGATGATTTGGTAGTGTTGGAACCGATTGTATTGGATTGCAACTTCTTTCAAACCGACCAAGTACTGGAAGACGACCCCAATCGCCCGGTTGATTTTATCGTACCTTGTGTTGCAAGCGTAGGTGGCGATATCGTAATTAAAGCAGGTGTAGTAATTGAGTTTGAAGACGATGCCGGATTGCGCGTAAACAATGGGTCGCTAAAGGTGGAAGGTACTGCTAGCGATAAAGTAGTTTTTACTGGTGTAAACAAAGTAAAAGGTTCTTGGCGCGGCATTTTCTATAATAACGATGCTATTAACAATCAGCTTGACCATGCCGTTGTATCTTATGCAGGAGGCAACTCTTTTAACTCTAACAACGACCGCGGTAGCGTAATTTGCTATACTTGCAAAGTTAGCATCACTAACACAAGAATTGACAATGGTAAAGAGCATGGCTTTAATGCCGTATACAGCAGCACCGATATAAGGGACTTCTCTAATAATGTTATTACAGATAACGATAAGTACCCTGTATATTCACTTTTTGCCTATGCCCACATGTTTGATGCATCAAACGACTTTACCGGCAATGGCACCGACTATGTGTTTTTGCAAAGTAAAGGTGCAAACTTTGGTGGTAACCACACTTGGGAGAACGGCAGCGTGCCATATTACGTAAATGGCACTTTAACCATTAACGATGACCAATCGCTTACCATTGAAGCAGGTACTGAAGTACGTTTTGATGACGAGGGTGCGTTCTGGGTTCGCAGTGGCGCATACCTAGCAATTAATGGTACTGAAGGTAATTTGGTAAAATTGATTGGCTTAGTAGAGCAACCAGGTTCTTGGAAAGGTATTATAAACTACTCTGGTGACCAGCGCAATGTAATTAACTATACCGAGATAGCTTATGCTGGTGGTGGTTCGCACAACAGTAATGGCGACGTAGGTACCATAATTGTTTGGAGCAGCGCTTATCAAGCGGTAACAAACTCAATTTTGCGCGATAATGCAGCAAATGCGCCTTGTGCTATCAACGCCCCATATAATAATGAAACATTGGTGCTAACTAATAACACCTACACCAATATCGCTAATGAAGAATGCCAATAAGGTTATTCGTTTTCAATAATCGGGTAAGTGAAAGGGGTGCAACTTAAAAGCTGCGCCCCTTTCTTTGTTTATAACAGGTTAGCGCACCACTAATTAGGTATACGCATGCTTGCATAGGGAACAAAGTGGCATTTTTTTGGTTTGTTTGGGGTAAGCCAATTTTAACCATGTATTCCTCATGAGCCAAGAAACTACCACCGCTGCTGCTAGCACCTTTATTGAAACCTTTGCAAATGATGTTCAGTTGGGTTTGAAGGGTAGCCCTAAAACACTGTCGTCTAGGTACTTTTACAATACAAAAGGCGATGAGCTGTTTCAGCTAATAATGAAACTGCCAGAGTACTACCCTACCCGAAGTGAGTATGAAATATTTAGCACCCACAAACAAAAGATGTTGGAATTGTTCCACAACGGTGGGGAAACCTTTCAACTTATTGAGTTTGGGGCTGGTGACGGTACTAAAACTAAAATACTTTTAAAACATCTAGTTGACCAACAGGTTGAATTTACCTACCTGCCCATTGATATTTCAGGAAATGTATTGGAGCAACTGCAAGATAGTTTGGCACAAGAGTTGCCCACTTGTAAGGTAAACATTATGCCATACGAGTACTTTGATGCTTTAGAGCGCATAAACGCTGAAAGCAAGCTGCGCAAGGTAATTCTATTTTTAGGCTCCAATATTGGCAACTTTACGGGTGAGCGAGCGCATCAGTTTTTACAAGGCCTAGCCGAGCGTATGAACCCCAACGACCTATTGATGATAGGCATGGACTTGATGAAAGACCCCAAAACGATATTAAATGCCTACAATGATGCCCAAGGCATTACCCGTGAGTTTAACCTTAATTTGCTCGACCGCATTAATGAAGAGTTGGGCGGCAATTTTAACAGACAGCACTTCACACACTACCCCACTTACAACCCTATTACAGGCGAAACAAAAAGCTTTATCATCAGTACCAAAAAGCAAGAGGTACATATTGCTGCCCTCAATCAAACCTTTCATTTTGAAGCGTGGGAACCTATACAGACCGAGCTATCGCAAAAATACAACCTGCCCGCCATTGAGCAAATGGCGCTAGGAGCAGGCTTCCAAATCAAATCGATGCTATTTGATTGCAAGCATTGGTTTGTAGATGCGGTGCTAAGCAAACCATAAAAAACCAAACCCCATTATTATGAAACTCAATGCCCTGATAATAAACTGTACACTAAAGAAAAGCCCAGAAGAAAGTAATACCGATGCGCTAATTGAAAAAGTGATAAAAGAATATAAAGAAGTGGACGTAAATGCCGAAACCCTAAGGGCAGTGGATTATAATATACCCTTTGGCATAAGCAATGATATGGGAGACGGCGATGAGTGGCCAAAAATATTGAAAAAGATGCAAGCTGCTGATATTGTGGTTATTGCCAGCCCTATATGGTTTGGTGTACGGTCATCGGTTTGCCAATTGGTAATGGAGCGCTTGGATGCGTCGTACGCTCTGTTAGATGAGGCAACGGGCCAATTTTCATGGTATAACAAAGTTGCGGGTGTACTGGTTACCGGTAACGAAGATGGCGCCCACGATGTAGGCTCTAACACACTATATAATATGATGCACTTGGGCTTTACAGTGCCGCCTAACTGCGATAGCTATTGGGTAGGCCCAGCCGGCCCGGGCAAAAGTTATGTGGCTGCCAAAGGCGAAAAATGGACCTACACCAATAAAACCTACCGCTTTATGGTGCACAACACTGCTTGGTTTGCCCAATTACTTAAAAACAACCCCATCCCTACCAAAATGAACAAGCTCATAAAAGCTGCCAAAATGGAAAGCGACGATAGCGAAGTGAATTTTATTTAATACCTCCGTAGCTTGTAAAGAGTGAATACGGCGCTGCAGCGCGTGCGGTTTATATTTTTGAAAAATAGTTAAATTGAAGCTAGGCAAACATGTTTTTGTTGTAACGGGCATTGTATATTTGTGCCCATTAAAAGATAAAACCATCGGCTGAGTGCACTTTAGGTTACACACACATTAATCCCATAAACCAACCATCATGGAAAGCTTGTTTCTAGCAATCAACTTCGACTTTTCGGTATTTTTAACGGCCGAGGCTTGGATTGCCCTTGCCACACTTACATTACTAGAAATTGTATTGGGTGTTGATAACATTATATTTATCTCCATACTAAGCAACAAGTTACCGCACCACGAAGGCGAAAAGGCCCGAAAAATTGGTCTCATTCTCGCACTGGTATTCAGGGTTGGGCTGCTGTTTGGTATCAGTTTTATCATCAATTATTTTTCGAGTACCTTGTTTACCGTAGCTGGCAACGAGATAAGCGGAAGGGATATAATAATGATGGTTGGTGGCTTGTTTTTACTTGCTAAAAGCGTAACTGAAATACACCACAAAATGGAAGGGCCTGGTGGCGATAAAGATGCAAAGCCCAAAGCCATATCAATGAATACCATAATTCTCCAGATAATTGCCATGGATGTTATATTTTCATTCGATTCTATTCTTACTGCCATAGGATTGTCAGAAAGTATACTCATTATGGTGATTGCAGTAGTTATCTCGCTTGGTGTAATGTTGGCCTTTGCAGGCAGCATTGCAGGCTTCATCAAAAAGCACCCTACCCTTGAAATATTGGCTCTATCGTTCTTAATTCTTATTGGTTTTATGTTAGTTGTAGAGGGGCTAGATGTGCATGTACCAAAAGGTTATATTTACTTTGCCCTGTTCTTCTCGCTGATGATAGAGCTGCTAAATATGCGCCTGCGCAAGAAATCGGGCAATACCGTAGAACTGAATAAAAGGATTAAAGAATAGTGGTAAAATCTTGTTTTGGCCCATGTAGCTGTACAAATGGAGCTTTTTTACCTATCCCAAATCATTTTATGCTTTTTTCTATGTGGTAATTTATGGTGAGCTGTGTGTAATTTTGGTTGGAATTATCGGAATAGTTATCCTATTTTGCATACTTAATTGCAAAAACAGCCAAAATGACCGTCCAAACCAAGAAAAAATACGGAACTATCGCATTTTCCATTTTCTTTATCCTTACGCTATTATGCTGTTTTTGGCCTAGTGTGCACCCCGAAAACTCAGAGCCATTTGACACAGGCACCATGGCATGGATGCTTTCAGCATCAGGGCTAGTATTGTTAATGACTCCTGGGCTATCGTTCTTTTATGGCGGCATGGTGAGCCCCAAAAACATTATATCCACCATGCTACAAAGCTTTATTGCTTTGGGCGTAGTAAGCATATTGTGGTACGTGGTAGGGTTTAGTTTGGCTTTTGGCGATAGCATTGGTGGTTTTATAGGCAACCCTATGAGCTTTGCATTCTTTAACAATGTGGGCACTGCTGCCCACCCAGCCATAGGTACTTCAATTCCGTTTATCCTGTTCGCCGCCTTTCAACTGAAGTTTGCCATCATTACGCCTGCACTTATTACCGGCTCGTTTGCCGAGCGAGTTCGTTTTTGGGGCTATCTGATTTTCGTTTGTTTGTTTGCCCTAGTAATATATGCCCCCCTAGCCCATTGGACCTGGCACCCTGAAGGCTTTCTATTTAAATGGGGCGTGCTTGATTTTGCCGGCGGCACCGTGGTACACATCTCTGCTGGCTTTGCATTAGCGGGCGCCATGGTACTGGCAGGCGCAAAACACACCTAGCCGCTAACCACACGAGCACAAACCATCTAACATACCTTACGTGTTGTTGGGTACCGGTTTGCTTTGGTTCGAAGTCTGGTTTGGGTTTAATGCAGGTCTGGCGCTAGAGGCCAACACCTTTGGCCGTTACCGCATTTATCAATACCCACATGGCTTCAGCCGCCGCCATGATGGCCTGATACTGTTGGATGCCGCCAAAGGCCGTAAAGCAACTGCGCTTGGTGCATGTATTTTGCGCAGTAGTCATTTTGGTAGCCATTACCCCCTGCGGCAGGGTTTTGTAAGCTATGGCCCAGCCATTTTTGATGGGCCCCTGACCTGCCAGCATCATCAGCAACTATGCGGTGCATTGGAAAACAAATCGACTATTGACGATACTTTGATGTTTTCCTGCCACGGTGTAGGCGGTATTAGGTATGATTTTGACAGCGGTATTTGCCACCGAAGGTGGCTTGGTAACCACCGGCAACCCCGATTTGCTATTCAAGCACTTGCTGGCTTTGGTTATCGTATCAGTATTTACCTTCGGTGGTTCCTTTATCCTACTTAAGTTCACCAACTTCATCATCCCATTACGCGTAAAAGCCGAAGATGAAGAAGAAGGACTTGACCTTAGCCAACACCACGAATCGGTATTTGAAGGCGGTTTGTTTAGGGCTTTTAAAAACAACGCATAAGCTAAAAGAGGCTCAACTGTCCTTTTGAGGGTGGCTGAAAATCGTTGTAATTGTATGGAGGTGGCAGTTCACGGTTCTTAAAGTGCCGTCGGGTAGCTATTTCAAACTGTTTAACATATACTTGGTACCAAGGCGTGTCGCCCCCACCCATGCGCCTGCCAAAGCGCGAATCGCTCAACTTACCATCGTGCATGCCCTTTATGGCATTCAATACCTTCTCGGCCTTCATCGGGTAATTTTTTTGCACCCAGTCGGTAAAAATGCCCCCGACAGCACCATTGAGCCTAACAATGGTATACGCCACCCGGTTAGCACCGGCCTCTGCACAGGCCTTCACCAACTGGGGTGTCTCTACATCAGTAAGCCAAGGTATTACGGGGGCATGCATTACCATAACGGGCACTCCTGCCTCTGATAGCCTACGCACCGCATCAAGCCGCTTGCTTGGCAGCGATGTACGCGGCTCCATGCGGCGCTGTAGGTCGCTATCTAAGGTGGTGATGGAAATGGCCACATGCACCAGGTTGTGCGCAGCCAGCTCCTTCAATATATCTAAATCGCGAAGGATAAGGGCGTTTTTGGTGATGATGCCTACAGGGTGTTTGCACTCCAAAAACACCTTTAATATCTCTCGCGTAATCTGCATTTTTTGCTCCACGGGCTGGTAGCAGTCTGTATTGCCCGACAGCATAATAGCCTGCGGCCTATAGTTGCGGCGCATAAAGTACTCCCTGAGCAACTGGGGCGCACTGGGCTTTACCATTATCTTGCTCTCAAAATCAATGCCTGCACTAAAACCCCAATACTCGTGGCTGTTGCGGGCATAGCAATACACGCAGCCATGTTCGCAGCCGCGGTATGGGTTCATGCTCCACTCAGGGCCAATGTCGGGGCTGGTTACCTTGTTCACTATCGCCTTGGTGCTATCAATAAAATACTTGGTGGTGCCTGGATTATAATCAAAGTCCTCATCCAAACCCTCAATATGCTCAAACACCAGCTCGTTGTTGTGAAACTGGTTGTGTGGATTTGTCTGCGCTCCCCTACCCTTTATATAATCCTCTATCGGCTCCATGATAACACGAAGCTACAAAACCATTTTGAAATACTAAAATAATTAGGCTATTATTTTTAGCAAAAACACCCCGTCATTGCCAAAGTCCGTTGAAAATCTCAAGCAACCTATACCCTCTATGGACTTGTGGCAATCCCCTGAGTCGGCGAAAGCTGCTCACGAACACACAACAGCACGTGCAAAATGGCCGTAATGGCAAAGTAAATTTAGCGTATCTCTCAGGGGATGGCCACGTCGTTCCGTTGCTACGCAACTTCTCTCCCCGCCATGAAGGCGTTCGTTGACCGTTTAACCTTGATGTTTCCATGGACTATCGACCATGGACCATCGACCAAATCAAAACACCTCCAACTTCGGCTTGTTGCCCAGCACCTCTTCAATGCGCTCTATAACCATTGGGGTAAGCTTGGCAACATCTTCGGTGGCTTTTAGGTTTTCCTTTAGATGGCTGGCTTTGCTGCCGCCTGTTATCACGGTGCTCACGTTAGGGTTCTTTAGGCACCAAGCCAAGGCCAAGCGCGGCAAGCTAGTACCAAGGTCTTTAGCTATGCCATCCAACTTACGGGCTTGCTCAAGCTTTTCTTCTTGCAATACACGCTCTTTCAGCCACTCAAAGTTAGGTAGGTCCAAGCGGGTTTTCACGTCGGGCATGCCGTTGTTGTACTTGCCGCTAAGCAACCCACTGGCCAATGGCGACCATATAGTGCTACCCATGCCCCAATCGCGGAACAAACGGAAATAC
>JAGYJT010000044.1 GCA_018401955.1 Chitinophagales bacterium
AGTTGCGCCAGTAGCACCATTGGCGCCTGCGCTACCAGTTGCTCCCGTTGCACCTGTTGGCCCCGTTGGCCCAACACTTCCACCGCTAATAGGTAAAACCACGTTGTTGCCACCGCTAATTGTCAAGGTATTAGTTGCTCCGTCCCAAGTAAGGGTTTGGTCGTCCGTTGCAGGGTCGCCTTGTGGGCCGGTAGCGCCCGTAGCACCGTCAATACCAGCTGGGCCAGTTGGTCCAGTGGCACCATTTACGCCAGCAACCCCTGCCGGGCCTGTAGCTCCATCAATTCCATTAGCACCTGCAGGGCCAGTTGGGCCAGTTGGTCCGGTTGGTCCAGTAGGGCCTACGCTACCTCCTCCACCTGATGGTAAGACTACGGTGTTACCGCCACTAATACTTAGTGTATTGGTTGTTCCATCCCAAGTAAGGGTTTGATCGTCAGTTGCAGGGTCGCCCTGTGGACCCGTAGCACCAACTGGGCCTGTGGGTCCAGTGGCACCATCTATACCGGCAACACCTGTTGCCCCCGTAGCTCCCGTGGCACCATTTGCACCGGTAGCACCAGTGGGTCCAGTTGCACCCGTAACACCCGGCACACCATTTACACCCGCAGAGCCAGTTGGTCCCGTTGGGCCAGCAGGTCCTGTAGCACCCGGCGCGCCGTTGCTACCCGTAGGGCCTTGTGGTCCGGTAGGGCCAGTAGCCCCGGTAGAGCCGCTGCCAGTTGGCACAATTACATAACTGCTTACCCCAGTAAGCCTAATGGTATCGTTTACCCTATAAATGGATTGCAGCTCATTGGTGGGGTCGGCATCGGCGTCATCCTTATCAAGTGCAGTACCTGCTACTAAAGCATAGGGTACACTCCAAAACTTAAATTGACCTATAAATGAAAAGTTAAAACCACCACTGATGTCTACTTCTGTGCGTAACCATTGATTGCCGTTGGTGAAATTGATGCCGCTTAGGGTGCCAGTAACGGGCGTGCCATTGCCTATTACGGCAGTAAACAAGCCAAACTGGTTGGTTTCTACCTTTTGCACTTCCTCAAATACCACCGGAAAAGCCAATGAGCTATCAATTATACTTAGCTTTAAGTTTATCAACTTATTGGGCAATATTACTCCCAAATCATCTCTAACAACAGCTTGGTATTGTATACCTTGAGGTACTTGCGCAAAAGCAATGGTTGCAACAAACAAAAGGCAACATAGGGTTAAAATATGTTTCATATCGGGGTTTCGGGGTTTTTTTCATACTAATTAGGCTCTATTAAATTAGTGAATTTTAACCGTACTTAACGCATACTATTTGTAAGTATTTTTGCTTGCCATATACTTAAATTTAGCCTTGGATATGAAAAATGTTTCAATTGGCATTGCCTTTTTATGTGTTTTATTGGTAGTACTGTGGGGCGCAAATCGCGCTTGCGTTGGCTTGGTATTGGATGAGCATAACGGAGTTAAAGTGCACTATAACGGTTGGAACATTGCCCAAAGCCATGGTAAAAACTATGCTGATGATGGATATTATTTTGGGCATAAATGGCAGTGCGTTGAGTATGTAAAACGATACTATTACCTGCATTTGGGGCATGCCTTTCCAGATGGATGGGGACACGCTAAAGACTTTTTTGATGATAGCCTTGGCCACGGCGCTTTTAATACGCGCCGTGGGTTGTATCAATATGCGAATGGCATGAAGGATAACCCTAAGCCAGACGATATTTTAGTGTATAACGATGGAAAATATGGCCATGTGGCAATTGTAACCGAGATAGGGACGGACTATATTGAAGTTATACAGCAAAACGTTTTTACAATTACTAGAAAGCGATTGTCGCTTAGGGATAGCAATGTTGATGATGGCAGCAACCCACCCGCTGGTTGGCTAAGATTGAAAAATTAGTGTTGGCTTGTTATTTTTTGCTAAATAGGTTGAACCGAAAATTTTGGATTGTATTGAACGGGGTGATGTGGTTTTCGGTAAAACTTTGCAAAAGCCTAAAGTGTGCACCAAAAACAGTATTTATTTCGGGCTCATTGTACCGGCTTATGGGCAAACCGCTGCACTTTTCGGGGCCAGTTTCTGAAAACGTAGCGATGATTAAAAAACCGGTAACGTGCTTAGCTACCATGTTGGCATACTGGACCACATCTTCAGGGTCGGTAAGAAAATGAAATGCAGCCCTATCGTGCCACACTGCATATTCACGGTTGGGTTTAAAACCCTTTATGTCGCTTTCAATCCATTTTACCGATTGACTATTTGCCCCCAGCCTTGCCTGCGCGCGCTTTAATGCCTCGCCAGATATATCAAGCACGGTTATATCTTTAAACCCATCAGCTAGCAGGTTATCGGCCAGCCTGCTATCACCACCGCCAATATCAATTATGGGCTGCGAAAGCGAAACGCCCGTCTGTTTTATTAGCGACAATGAGGTTAACGGAACAGCCTGGGTCCAACTCACCTCTTCGGGCAACTTAGTGCTAAATACCTTTTCCCAATGTTCTTTAGTGTCTTGCATGGCTGTTGTGGGTTAACTGGTTAGTGGGGTAGTTTGTCTTTAACCAATCCATAAGTAAACGTTCCTAAAGTAGCCATAACTATGGCTAAGCCAAACATCCAATAACCATAACCCAAGCTCACAAACATGGGGCCAGGGCAAGCGCCAGTCATGGCCCAACCTAGCCCAAATACGGTGCCGCCAAAAAGATACCTTTTCCAGCCCATTTCTTTAGGGGTAAATTTTATAGGTTGTCCGGTAATGTCATTTAGCTTAAACCGCTTAATCAATGCTGTGCCTATTGCCCCAAGCACCACGGCTACACCAATAATGCCAAACATATGGAACGCTTGAAAACGGAACATCTCTTGTATACGATACCAAGATATAGCTTCACTTTTGGCCATTATAATACCAAATAGGATGCCTACGATTATAAATTTTATACCTTTCATTATTATTAAGTTGGGTGTGTTGTTAGAAAATTAGCGGCAACAATAAGTGGGTGGTTATTAAGCCACCGATAAAGAAACCTATAACCGCTATGAGCGATGGGAGTTGCAGGTTGCTTAGGCCGCTAATAGCGTGGCCCGATGTACAACCACCAGCCCAGCGAGTGCCAAAGCCAACCAAAAAGCCACCTAATACTACCAGAATTAATACAGGAAATGTAAATACCTGATCAATACCGAATATTTCATTTGGCTGTAGGCCAGTGGGTGCTGCAATGCCCAATTTACCCAGGTCGTTTATGGTTGCTTCTGATATTTGAACACCATCCGTTGTAGTCAGGAAATTTCCAGCAATCCATCCGCCAATAACGGTACCAATCAAAAAAAGCAAACTCCATCCGTAAGAGCGCCAATCGTAATCAAAAAACTTGCTGTATTTACCACCACCACAAGCCGCACAAAAGTGCCTGAAGTTAGAAGAAAACCCAAAGTTTTTACCAAAAAACACGAGTAGAAACATTACTACTGCTATGGCCAGTCCGCTTGCATACCACGGCCAGGGCTGGCTAATAAATTCAATCATTTGCTATTGTTTATTTGTTAATTTGAGGTAGTAAATTGGTTATTGGACTAAATCAGCCTAGCAAGGTGTAAAACTTATCTTAGATGAAGTTTTACCAATTAGCCAATATCAAACCAATCGATTTTTTAATTTTTAGGCCACGCACCAACTCCGCCAACTAGGTTGAAGGTTTGGAGGCCCAAATCGTCCATCATTTTGCATGCTTTGCCACTTCGGTTTCCGCTGGCGCAGTACAAAAAGTAGATTTTGGTTTTGTCAAGCTTCTGTGCCTCTGCACCAAAGTTTGATGAAAAGAAATCAAGGTTTTTAGCACCTTTTAGGTGCCCGCCGTTGTATTCGGCTTTGGTGCGCACATCTAGTATTACCGCATTTTGGGTCTCCATAAATTTAGCTTTGAAAGCAGTACCCGAAAGATGGTTGACATTTGAAGTGCCTTGCATCATTTTTAATATTTTTCCGAACATCTTGATTGTTTTAGGTTTTGGTATCTAACAGTTGCCAACTGCAAAATTATTTAAGCGTAGAAGGGCAAACATAATCGGTACAAGGTACGTCGGTTTCGGCAATAGCCTTAAAACCACCTTCAATATTTACCAAGTTGTCCCAGCCTCTTGCTTTAAGTATAGATGCGGCAATAACCGAACGGTAACCACCTGCGCAGTGTAGGTAAAGGGTACGGTCTTTTTTGAACTCCGCCAAATGGTCGTTGATATAATCAAGCGGCAGATTTAGGGCATTTTTTACATGCTCGCTTTGGTACTCGCTAGGTTTGCGCACATCCACTATTTCCAGTTCCTCTGTTAGCGATTGTTTGCTAAATTCAGCTGCCGAAATCGACTCGATAGCATCTACTTCTTTACCAGCATTTTTCCAAGCATCAAATCCGCCTTTCAAAAAGCCGAAAGCATAATCGTATCCAACCCTAGCTAAGCGGGTTACCACTTCCTCTTCGCGGCCCTCATCGGCAACAATCAGCAAGGGTTGTTTAATATCTGGTATTAAGGCACCCACCCAAGGCGCAAAGCCACCATCAACGCCAATGGAGATGGCATTGGGTATAAACCCATGCACAAAAGTCTCTGGTGCGCGTGTATCAAGCACTAAAGCGCCTGTTTCGTTAGCGGCAGCTTCAAAAGCATCGGGTTCTAGGGCTTGTAGGCCTCTCTCCAGCACCTCATCTATACTATCGTACCCTTCTTTGTTCATTTTCACATTTAGCGGAAAATATCCAGGAGGCGGCAATAAGCCATCGGTTACTTCTTTCACAAATTCCTCTTTACTCATGTCCGCTCGCAGGGCATAATTAAACTGTTTTTGGTTGCCCAAGGTATCCCAGGTTTCTTTGCTCATGTTTTTGCCACAGGCAGAGCCAGCACCATGCGCTGGGTATACCAATACGTCATCGGGCAAGGTCATTATCTTAGTGCGCAGCGAATGGTACAAATGGCTGGCTAAATCTTCAACTGTTAAGTGGCTTTTGGCAGCCAAATCTGGCCTACCAACATCGCCAATAAACAAGGTGTCGCCAGTGAAAATGGCATATTCTTTACCTTGCTCGTTTTTCAGCAAGTAAGTAGTGCTTTCCATGGTATGGCCTGGGGTGTGCAATACCGTAATGGTAACATCCCCTACCGTTAGTACTTCTCCATCAGTAGCAATGTGTGCTTCAAAGGTGGGGTTGGCGTTGGGGCCAAACACTATTTGGGCACCTGTTGCCTTAGCCAAATCTACGTGGCCCGAAACGAAATCGGCATGGAAGTGTGTTTCTAGCACAAATTTTATAGTAGCTCCGCTTTTCTCGGCTTTATCAATGTAGGGCTGTACTTCGCGCAGAGGGTCAATTATGGCAGCCTCGCCATTGCTCTCAATGTAATATGCGCCTTGGGCCAAGCATCCGGTATATATCTGTTCAACTTTCATGGGGTAGATTTTTTTTATTCTTAATTGACACAAAGGTAGTATGATGATAACCCTTGGTTGGTGATAAAAGTTACTTAGGTAAGTTTGATTTACATATTTTTAGTAAAATTTACCGCAACGTGCGCAACGGTAAAAACGCAACGTTCGCAACGTAAATATTTAGCTAAATGGAAAATCATGGTCATTTGACTGAAAATGAATTAAGTAAGCAATGTTTAGATGCAGCATTTAAGATTCATAGAGCATTAGGTCCTGGTTTATTGGAGAGTGCCTATGAGCATTGTTTGGTTTATGAACTTAGAAAATCTGGTTTGCATGTACTTCAACAACACCCATTACCGCTAGTTTATGAAGAGGTCCATTTGGAAACAGGTTATCGTGTTGATATTTTGGTGAATCATAAAGTTATTGTGGAAGTTAAATCGGTTGAAGTATTGAATGATGTTCATTTGGCTCAAATTTTAACCTATCAAAAACTATCCAATTGTAAATTGGGTTTGTTAATCAATTTTAACGTATCACTACTAAAGGATGGCATTAAAAGAGTGGCTAATAACCTATGATTTCTTTGCGTTCGTTGCGTGTTTTCTTTGCGCACGTTGCGGTTAAAGTACATAACACTGGCACTACAAAAACAGCTCTTTGGCCATAATGTAAATGCCCATAACTAATACAAACCAACCAAAGCCTTTTTTTAGTTTCTCGGCGCTTACTTTGTCTGATAGTTTAATGCCAACAAAAGAGCCAGCTACTGCCAGTGCAGAAAAAATGCCTAGTAGTTGCCAATCAATGGCCAATGCTGGATTGCCTACATCGCCCATAAAACCCAGTAACGATTTAGCTGCAATGATAAGCAGCGAGGTGCCCACGGCCATTTTCATATCCAACCCGCTAAAAAGTACAAGTGCTGGGATAATTAAAAAACCACCACCGGCGCCTACCAAACCCGTAAGTGTACCCACCACGGCACCTTCGGCAAGGATAGCAGGATAGTTAAAGTGGCGCTTGCCATCTGGGTTGAGTTTGGCGGGTTTTGGTTTTTTATTGCGAATCATGGAGATGGACGCAAATATCATGAGCGCGGCAAATAGCACCATCAGCAAAACACCCCTAGTAATTTGCAAGTTACCTATGGTGAATAATTCTTCGGGTATGGCTGGTATCAACAAACGCCTGGTGAGATATACAGCGGCAATGGCAGGTATGCCAAAAATGATGGCTGTTTTTACATCAACCAATCCTTTACGGAAATACATGGTGCCACTTACCAAACTGGTAAGCCCTACAATAAATAGTGAGTAGGCGGTTGCCTCTACCGGAGGTATGGCCATGAGGTACACCAATATAGGTACGGTTAGAATTGAACCACCGCCCCCAATAAGGCCTAAAGAAATGCCGATAACAACGGCAGCTACATAACCTAAAATCAACATTACATCCATAGTGAAAGCAAAGTTGCGGTTTAGTTATACCCTACACAGTGACCTACGTCACACCAGCTTGCTTAACCGCTCTGGATTAGGAATTTCTATTACGTTTCTATGCAACGATACCAATCCACGTTGCTCTAGCTTTTTCAATAATCTTGAAATTACTTCACGACTGCTGTTAAGCTCTTCAGCAATCTGTTGGTGCGATAGCTCAATGCGTGGGCCGTTAATATCAATATGCCGTTTTAGGTAAAAAACCAATCGTTCGTCAAGACTTTTAAAGGCAATACTATCTAAGGTTTGCAACAGTTCTTCAAACCGGTTGCGGTAGGTTCCAACTACATAGCGGTACCAACTTTTGTATTGGTTCATCCAAAGTTCGGTTTGCTCAACGGGCACCATTATTAAGGTGCTGTCTTTTACCGCTTTGGCCAGTATTTGACTTTTCTCTTGGCGTGCAGCGCAAAGTATGCTCAATGCGCAAGCTTCGCCAGGCTCTAAATAATACATTAAAAACTCATTGCCTTCATCATCTTCCCTATACACCTTTATTAACCCGTCAAGTAATAGCATGGTTGAGCGAATGTATTGCCCAGTACTTATAAGTATATCCCCCTCTTTAGCTTCTTTTATAGCTGCGCTTTCGCTAATGTGGTCAAGCAGTTCAGGTTCTAGGCCGGGAAAAATAGATTTGAGATTAGCGAGAGCGTCCATATTACGGATGTAAGGGTTTGATTAATTATTTGTAGTAACCTTAACTAGGGCAATAAAGTTACCAAAATATGAACTTTTGGCACACCATCTGTTTATATGGTAATGAGTTGTGTTGGGTTAAAGGTTTTTTTATCCACTCGACAAAAATTGTGATTATGGTGAAGCAGTACATTACCAATTATTGATTTTTATGGAGGACGTATTGGAAATATTGGTGGGTCCTTACGAGATTAGGAGGATTATCATCGACAATTTTGCCTTAGGTAAAGATGTTACTATATCGGTTATTTTAGATGGAAATGCCTTTGGACTAAAAACCGTGGTGTTTAAAGGTGTTACTAGCATAAACTGTAACCCTGAGTCGTATAGGGTTATCAAAAATGGCAGCATTTCTACGCTCGATATATCAGACAAGAAATGGAAAGGCGTAAACTACCGGGTTGATATACTAGAAGATGCCTTTAGCTTTTATTGCACCACTATAGAGGTGAGTTAAACATCCATGAACATATTAGATCAAGTAAACGGGTGCTCGCAAGGGCGCCCCTTTTTAGTGAGGTTACTTTGCGTTACTTGTGGTTAAACGCTTTTGGCTAGGTGCTCGGCAATTACCAGTCGTATTTTACTTGGGAAAACCGATTCGCCAAGCATTTCATATACAGGTGCAATCTCTTCTGGTTTGCCGCATAGTTGCCAAGCTTTCAACACCTTTGTGCGTTCATCGTTACTAAGCACCCTATCAAGCTCTAGGGTAAAGCCATCTTCAACTAGCCTTGCCAAATGGCCAAATACCGTACCTTCTGCTATTTCGCGCTTTTGGCCAATTTCATAAGGTGTTTTACCATCCTCAAACTGTTCAAGCGTAATCAAATAGGTTGAGCCTTTTACTTTCTTTATACCTGTTTCGGTAGCATGAACAATAAATTTTCGTATGGCTTGTGTAAATACTTTCCCGTAGCGTTGCAATTTTTCACGCCCCACTCCTGATATGGCCTCCAGCTGCCTTTCGTTAACAGGCAACTTATCCACCATCTCTTTGAGTGTGGCATCAGAGAACACCACATAGGCCGGAATCTGCTCTTTTTCGGCTATCTGCTTGCGCAAATGGCGCATGTGCTCAAACATGGCTGTTTCAAACTGTTTCTGTTTGGTAACTCTTGGCTCAAAGGTCTCTTGGGTTTTCTTCGCAAACGACCAATCGGCCTTGGCCATCTTAATGGTTTTGCCATTGCGCAGTACCTCGTTGCTGGCGGGTGTAAGTTTTAAGGTGTGACCTGCTTCATAGGCTATCTCTATATAACCCAACTGAATCAGTTGCTGAATATAATATAACCAGTCGTTGGTGCTTATGTCGGCACCAGCGCCATAGGTTTTTATCTGGTCGTAGCCATGCTCCAATATTTCTTTGCGCTGCGAGCCGCGTAAAATATCTACGAGCAAAACCATACCCACGCGCTCGTTTACCCTAGCCACTGCCGAGAGGGCTTTTTGTGCCAGTATAGTCGCATCAAAAAACTGGGGTGGGTTTTTGCAAACATCGCAGTTGCCGCAGTCTTGGTCGTGGTACTCGTTAAAGTAGTTTAGCAGCACCTTACGGCGGCAAATCTTGGCTTCGGCATATTCTTGCATGCGCTTTAGCTTCTCCAATTGCATCTCCTTGCGGTCGTCGTCGGTAATAAAGCTCCGCAGCAGGTCCAAATCGGCGTAGGTATAGAAAAGCAGTGTGTCGCTTGGTAAGCCATCACGGCCAGCACGGCCAATCTCTTGGTAATAGCTCTCAATGTGCTTAGGTAGGTTGTAGTGTACTACGTACCTTACGTTCGATTTATCGATGCCCATACCAAAGGCAATGGTGGCACAAATCACATCCACCTTGTCATTTACAAAGGCATCTTGTACACGGCTGCGCTCTTGTGGCGTAAGTCCTGCATTGTAGGGTAGGGCGTTAATGCCCTCGCGTTGTAACTTTTCAGCTACCTGCTCTGTGGTTTTTCTTGATAGGCAGTATACAATGCCCGTTTCGCGCTTGCGCATCTTAATAAAATCGAGCAGTTGCTTGTACCGCTCCCTGCCCGGGCGCACTTCTAGGCTTAGGTTGGGCCTGTCAAATGACGCAATAAACTGGTCATCTTCGGTTAGGTAAAGCTGGCGCAATATATCTTGCCTGGTCAATTTATCGGCGGTGGCGGTAAGTGCTACAAAAGGTATGTTGGCAAAATGCTGCCTAAGGGCGCCCAGCTTTGTATATTCTGGCCTAAAATCGTGGCCCCATTGCGATATGCAATGCGCCTCATCAATAGCAAATAGGCTTATTTTGGCGAGCTTTAACAAGTTGACTGTGTTGCCACTCAATAATCTCTCAGGGGCAAGGTACAATAGCTTCAATTTACCTTCGCGCAATTGATCTTCAATAAGCTGCTGCTCGCCACTGTTCATGCTGCTGTTTAAAAAAGCGGCCTCTATACCGTTGGCTTTTAGCGCATCTACCTGGTCTTTCATCAATGATATTAATGGCGATACTACCACTGCCGTGCCTGGCATGCATAGTGCAGGCACTTGGTAGCAAATGGATTTACCGCCACCAGTAGGCATTAGCACCAGCGCATCTTTGCCATTCAATATCCGGTTTACAATCTCCTCTTGCAACGGGCGAAAGGTTGAATAGCCAAAATATTGGCTCAATATTTCCTTGGGGTGTTTGTTGGTGGCGGTTGTTTCCATAGCAGCAAAATCAGCTCAAAAATTTGAACCTGTAAATATGCGATTTTTCTTTTGAAAAACTAAATAAAATTAGTTTTTTGCTAAAATAATTAATAAAATTGTCGTTCGCAGGTGTAATGTCTTGCTACTTGATACCTACATCTTGCTACTATTTCCGTACTTTAGTCCACTCAAACCTACCCCGTATTATGAGCGATTTGGTTAAAGAATTTAACGACTACCGCACGCGCACCAATGAGTTGATACTGAGCAAAGACAACCTAGTAATGAAGCGCATTTATAACCTAGATACCAATGCTTATGCGCCCGGTGCCTTGGGCGTTGATGTAAAGGAAATGCTGGGCTTGATAAGCAGCATGGTGTTGCGATGTGATGATTGCATTAAATATCACTTGGGCAAATGCCACGAAGTGGGCCTTACCACCGAACAGGTTTATGAAGTATTTGCGATAGCCAACCTTGTGGGTGGTACTATCGTTATTCCGCACACCCGCCGCGCCGCCGAATATTGGGAAGCACTAAACGAACAACCATAATGAGCGATAATAAAGAAAAGAAGTTATACTTACTGGATGCCTTTGCCCTGATTTACCGTGCGTACTTTGCGCTGAACAGTTCATCAAAAGGTACTTCGGGTTTCCATAACTCTAAGGGGTTTAATACCTCTACGGTGTATGGGTTTACTAATACTTTGCTTGACCTTTTGCAAAAAGATAAGCCCAGCCATATTGCCGTTGTGTTTGATGCACCGGGCCTTACCGATAGGGCCGTGGAGCACGATTTTTATAAGGCCAATAGACAAGAAACCCCCGATGACATTAAAACTAGCATACCGGTTATTAAAGAGCTGATAAAAGGCTTTGATATACCCATGTTGGAGCTACCTGGCTATGAGGCCGATGACATTATCTGCACCATTGCCCAACAAGCCGAGCGTGATGGCTACCAAGTATACATGGTAACGCCCGATAAGGATTTTGGACAGGTAGTAAGCGAGAACATCTTTATTTACAAACCAGCCTTTAAAGGCGGGGGCTTTGATAAAGTGGGCGTGCAAGGTGTATTGGACAAATGGGACATTAAGCGTGTTGACCAAGTGATTGACATACTCGGCCTAATGGGAGATGCAGTTGACAATATACCCGGTGTGCCAGGTATTGGTGCTAAAACCGCTGCCAAGCTATTGAACGATTACGATACTATAGAGGGAATCTATGAAAATCTAGATAAGTTAAAGGGTAAGCTCAAAGAGAATTTAGAGAATAACAGGGAGCAAGCCTTTATATCTAAAAAGCTGGCAACCATAATATGTGATGTGCCAATAAGTGTTGAAGAGGAAAAACTGGTAATAACCGAGCCAGATAAAGAAGCCCTAATGGCCTTGTTTGCAGAGCTGGAGTTTCGTACCATGGGCAAGCGCGTTTTTGGTGATGATTGGAGCGTAAACCAAGCCCCAGCACCCGAAGGAAAAGCCAAAGTAACAGCCCAGTTAGATTTGTTTGGTGGCGAAGTAAAAAGCACTGCCCCACCAGTAAACGACCTAAAGCCAGAAACCACAGGCAAAGACATTACCAACACCCCACACGAGTATCATTTGGCCGATACGCCAGCGTTGCGCGCCGATTTGATAACGCTGCTGGGCAAACAAAAGGACTTTAGTTTTGATACCGAAACCACGGGCATTGATGCCAATAACTGCGAGTTGGTGGGCATGTCTTTCTCGGTAAAGGCAGGCGAAGGGTATTATGTGCCCGTGCCAGCCGACCAAAAGGAAGCCCAAGCGATTGTTGATGAGTTTAAGGCCCTGCTAGAGAATCCTAAAATTGGCAAAACGGGCCAAAACATTAAGTACGACGTACTGGTATTGAAATGGTACGGGGTAAATATTCAAGGAGAGTTGTTTGATACCATGCTGGCCCATTATTTGCTCGACCCAGAGAGTAAGCACAACATGGATGTGCTAAGTGAAAACTATTTGGGTTATACACCGGTATCAATTACTTCTTTGATTGGAAAAAAGGGCAAGGGCCAAGGCACCATGCGCGATGTGCCCATTGATGAAGTGAAAGAATATGCGGCAGAGGATGCCGATATTACGCTGCAACTAAAAGAGAAGTTTGCACCACTTATATTGGAACAAGACCAAAAAGAACTTTACTACGAAATAGAAACCCCGCTGGTATACGCCTTGTCGGAAATGGAGTTTAATGGTGTATTGGTTGATAGGGAGTTTTTGAGCGTATACTCTAAGGAGCTGACCGAGGATATTGCCGTTTTAGAGGAGACCATTTTTAAAATGGCGGGTACTAAGTTCAATATCGATTCGCCGAAGCAGTTGGGCGAGGTGCTGTTCCTTAAAATGGAGATACCTTACCAAGGCAAAAAGACCAAAACTGGTCAATACTCAACGGGTGAGGATATACTGAGCCGCTTGGAAAGCGAACACCCCATTGCCAGTGAGATATTGAACTACCGTGAGCTGGTAAAATTGAAATCAACTTACGTTGATGCACTACCACAACTTATTAACCCTAAAACGGGTCGCATACACTCTAGCTTTAACCAAGCCGTGGCGGCTACGGGCCGATTGAGTTCGCAAAACCCGAATTTGCAGAACATCCCTATCCGAACCGAGAAGGGCCGCCGAATACGGAGGGCATTTGTGCCAAGGGATAAAGACCACGTGCTCCTATCGGCGGATTATAGCCAAATAGAGTTGCGCCTAGTTGCTGATATTAGCAAAGACAAGGCCATGCTCGAAGCCTTTAAGCAAGGTCTTGACATCCACGCTGCAACGGCAGCCAAAGTTTATGGTGTGCCGTTGGAAGAAGTAACCCCAACCCAACGTAGAAACGCTAAGGCCGTCAACTTCGGTATTATATATGGCACCACAGCATTTGGCCTATCTCAAAACCTCAACATCCCACGCCGCGAGGCAGCCGATTTGATTGATGCTTACTTTAACGAGTACAGCGGTATTAAACGGTATATGGACCAAGCGGTAATGGAAGCCAAAGAGCAGGGCTACGCGCTAACGCTAAAAGGCCGCCGCCGTTACTTGCCAGACATTATGAGCGGCAACAAAGTGGTTCGTGGCCATGCAGAGCGTAACGCCGTAAATGCCCCCATACAGGGAACCGCTGCCGATATGATAAAGATTGCCATGATTGACCTGCACCGCGAAATTGAGAAGCAGCAATTACGCTCGCGTATGGTGCTGCAAGTGCACGATGAATTGGTATTTGATGTACACAAAGACGAGCTAGAAACCTTGAAGCCGTTAGTGGAAAGCAAAATGAAAAATGCTTTGAAACTGGAAGTACCTATCCTAGTTGAAATGGGAGTGGGCGACAATTGGCTAGAGGCACATTGATATTTACGATTTTTTGATTGACGAGTTACGAATGGCATGTTTCCCTAACGGGGAAATAGTACTAGGATGCGGCAACGCGCTATATATGTATTGCGGCCTATGGGTTAATCCTTACCCGTCATCCATAAATGGACAAACATACTATTAAGTGTAGCTGGCTTCCCATTCAGATACCGTGGATGCTTGTTGTTGCTCGGGGTATACTATCACAAAGTTTTTCTCTTGGAAGTTTTTTACCATTTTGCGTGGCACTAACTCCATGTTGCCGGTGTATGAAATAAACCCTGGGCGAGATTGCAGCAAGAAAAGTAAATCACTCTCACCAATCTCTTCAGGTTTCATCAATACCTCAAAGTAATCGTTGGTTTCGTGGTAGGTAGCTTCAATGTAAGGCTTCTTCTTTTTGTTCATCGTTTGAAACTCGCGAAGCGCACTTTCATCGCCATTTACCACTACTTTGGCGCCCGTTTGTTTTACCAGGTTTTTAAGGGTGTTTAGCCAAGCCTCAAAGCCGGGTTCCCATTGGGCATTTATAGGCAACGATACCACAATTCTGCCGATGGTATTGAGTGGCACTACAAAATGGCAAACCAATATCAGCTGTCCATTGCCAAATAGCATGTTATCCAGCACCGAGCCAAATAAGCGGTCGCGGGTAGAGAGCTTTGGGCTCCAGCCCATTACCACAAAGTTGATGTTGAGTTCTTTAATGGCACGCTTGATGCCACTGGCTATGCTCAAATCGACACGCGAAACTATCTCAACCTTGTTGTCCATGGCTGCTGCATATTTCTCGGCTTTTTCTAGCAGTCGTTTATTAAGTAATACGTTCTGGCGCGCCTCGTCATTATCCAACACCACAGATAGGGCGTATATGGGTTCTTTTGAGTCAGCAGGCCTGGCAAAGCCAGCTAGGTCCAACAACGGTATTACGGTATCTGGGTTCGATACAGGAATCAAAACCTTATGGCTTGTATTGTGCAGCTCTGGGGTGCTTTGTGCATCGGTAAGTGCTAGCTTACGTCCGGCACTTGCCGTAGCAAACGAGCTTACCAAAATAGTAACTAAAATGACCAAAATAGTAGCATTAAGCGCCGTTTCGTTAAGCAGTCCTATTTCGTAGCCTACCAGCACCAAAGCTAGCGACGCACCCACTCTTGCGGTAGTAAGGCCAAACATTAACTGGCGCTCAACCTTTGAAAACTTGAATAGTTTTTGGGTTACAAATGCGGCTATCCATTTAGTGGCCAACCCTACCGCTATTAGTGTGCTGGCAAGTATAAGGGTTTCTGAGCCAGAAACAACGGCCCTAAAGTTTACTATCATACCTACACTTATCAAAAAGAAGGGTACAAAAAGGTTATTGCCCACAAACTCTACCCGGTTCATCAGTGGTGAGGTATGCGGTATCAATCTATTAAGTGCCAAGCCTGCAAAAAAGGCCCCAATAATGCCTTCCATACCAGCAAGCTCGGCTAAAAATGCGGCTGCAAAAACTACCACCAGCACAAACAGAAACTGTGCGCTACGCTCTTCGGCCAAGTTGCGAAATACCCAGCGGCCAATGATGGGCACCAACCATATCATAACTGCCATAAAACCTAGTATGGATAAGCTAAGCTTTATCCAAAACATAGCCGAGGCATCGCCCTGTGTGGTATTGATGATAACTGCCAATACCAATAATACCAGCGTATCGGCAATAATGGTGGCTCCAATGCTTATGGTTACGGTTTCGCTGCGGGCAATACCTAGCTTGCTGGCTATGGGGTACGAAACCAAAGTGTGCGATGCCAGCATGGCCCCAAGCAAAAGAGCGGCCACAACATCAAGCCCGAGGCCATAATGTACGGCTACAAAACCAGCACCAATGGGCAGTATAAAGCTTAATAGTCCAAACACGGTGCTGCGCACACGGGCACGCATAAAATCGTTCATGTCAACCTCTAGCCCGGCTAAAAACATGATATACAATAAGCCTACTTTGCCAAACAGGGTAATACTTGCGTCATGGGCCAAAACGTTTAAACCATGAGGACCCAAAATTACCCCAGCCAGCAACATGCCGATAATACCCGGGATGCGAAGTTTTCCTAAAATTAACGGCGAAAACAGGGTAATGGACAGGATAATTAGGAAAATAACGATTGGGTCTTTCAACGGTAGTGAAAGATCCATGAGAAACAGTAAGTTATTATTAACGTTCATTAAATGCGTGTGTGATAGCTTTGCAAGATACAAACTTGCTGGGTTAGTTGATTGGTTATTTGTTATAGGTTACTAGTTGATTAGGGCAAAAACAGACTGGTTTGAACCAACCGAAACGGATTGACCAGTAACAAGTAATCCTATTAACCCAGCTATGGTTCATCAAGCAGCCTATCACCAGTTTTGCCAAGTTTAGTGCGGAAACGTTGCACCGTGGCATACTGGAAACCATACCAAGCCAAAATAAACCATCCGATAATTAAAAATACACCTCCAACGGGTGTAATGGGCCCTAGGAAAGCCCATGTAGAGATACCCAACACGTTTTTGGTGGCCAATAAGTACAACGAGCCTGAGAACAACAAAATGCCATCAATAAAGGCGTAAGCTGCCAATCGCAGCATCCTTGATTCGTCGCGGGCATACAACACTGCCACCAACACCAGCATTATGGTGTGGTAAAAGTGGTATCGGCTAGCGGTTTCAAAAATGGCCTTATCGTTGGGCATTAATACATCCCTAAGTCCATGCGCACCAAATGCACCTATCGCTACCGCCAGCAATCCTAATATGCCTGCTATTCCAAGTAATTTGTTATACACAACTAAGCGTTGACTTTATTAAAGGATAAATTAAACATTGTGCGGGTATATCCTTTAGTTTTGTAAAGATAAGGCAATCAAGTTAATGAAACGTTACCTCACCATAGCATTTTTAGTACTTCTATTGGGAGGGGCGCTGGGTTATTTCTTCTATACTTATTGGCAGAAAACCCAATCGCGTCCTCTAGAGGATGCCCTATTACAAAATACGTCTTTTTACCTTAGAACGACCGATGCTTTAGAGGTTTTCCCTTCTTTGCGCAATATGCCTTATGGTGCCGAGGTGTACGCTTTGCCCGCGTTTAACAGGCTCGAAAAACAATTGGCTGCTTTTGATAGTGTGTTGCGTGCTACCAGCTACACGCTTGGCGGTACTACCCTTATCGCTTCGTTGTATGCTACTGGGGCCGACCAATACGATTGGTTGTTTTTGGTTGATGGAAGTAAGACGGAAGCAGAGATATTATTGGGTAAGTTATCGAGCATTGAAGGTGCAAAAATAAGCAAGCGCATCTATCGCGAAGAAACCGTGTTGGATATATTGATGCCTGGAGAAGAGGCCCCGTTTTCGTGTGCATCGCTCAACGGCATACTCATGGGCAGTTTCTCGGCTTTTTTAGTTGAGGAGGGTATTGTGCAGCTCAAAGACAAGCAGTCGCTTGCCGAAACCGACCATCGCTTTAGAAAAATACGCAACCTAGCTGGCAAAGAGGCCAATCTATCCTTGTTTTTTAACCCAGGTATTGCCAGGGCCTTGGGTAAGCAGTTTATTGACGAGAATAAATCGCCCATGTTGGCCCATATGGGTATGGCCAGCTCATGGATGGCCCTTGACGTAAGTTTTGGGAGCAATAGTATGCTGTTGGGCGGGTATGCCTTACCCGATAGCTTGGGTATACTGTCTACCTTTACACACAGTGCAAAGTACGAGTTTGGGTTTGATAAGGTGTTACCGGTAAACACAGCTTTTTTTGCCGCCCAAGAGATATCCCTTGACCTTGAAGGGCCAGGAGGTACGGTAGCCAGCTACTTAAATGAAGATTGGTTGACCCCTTATGCCTGCTACGGATTGTTGGAACCATTGGATGAAGAGTATAACTCGGAGTGGTACCTTACCCTACCTATTATTGATGAGGATATTGCCAAACAGTCGTTGTTGGAGCTTGCCCGCATAAGCACCCCTACCGATTTATATGCCGATGTGGTTGATGGCACTGCCATAAGGCAGTTGCAAAACGACTCGGCCTTGGTGCAAGCCCTTGGCTTAAGCGCCTGGCTGCCATTGTATAATCCGTATTATGCGGTGCAAAACGGGCATGTGTTTTTTACCAACGACAAAAATACGCTTAAAGAGATATTGGCTAAAGTAAGCAATGGGCAAGTATTGGCTGCCAACCCTGCTTATGTGGGTTTCGCACAAAAGGTATCAAGCGCCAACAACTTGTATGTTTATCTCAACCCAACCCGCATGGGCGAACTGTTACCTAGCGTATTAACTGATGACTTGCTCGAAGGAAAGGGCAGTGGCTACCAAAACTTTAGTCCTATTGGCCTGCAGTTTAATTATGATGATGGGGTAATGTTTACCATTGCGCTCATTCAGTATGGTGCCGGCAAGGCCCCAGCCGATGATGGTGTAAGAGATGATTACCCGGCCCCTGCTGGCGACTTGCTCGCTTGGCGCTTATCGCTTGATGCCAAACTGGTGGGTAAGCCCCACTTGGTAACCAACCACAACACCGGCGAGCTGGAAGTATTTGTGCAAGATGCCAAGAACAATATTTACCTCATCAATAAGGCTGGCAAAATACTCTGGAAGAAAAGTATAGAAGGGCCGATAATGGGTGATGTATACCAGATGGATTTGTACAAAAACAATAAGCTTCAACTTATATTTAACACCCAACAAAAAATACATTTGATTGACCGCAATGGCAATGTGGTAGAGCAGTTTCCTATTGGTTTAGCGGCCAAAGCAGTAAATGGGCTGTTTTTGATGGATGATGGTAAAAAGAACTATCAATACTTTGTAGCTTGCGAAAACTATAAGGTATATGGCTATACCGCTAACGGAAAGCCCCTGCAAGGATGGAACCCCAAGCCTAGGGTGGGCACTATACCGTTTGCCCTGCAATATACCGAAGACCAAGGCAAGGACTATTTAATATTGACCAACATAGACGGTACCATACTTTACTACAACCGTGGGGGCGATAGGCACGAGCGCCCAATAAGGCTAGACGCCACTTTTGAGCAGCCCTTTTATATACATGAGCATGATAAAACCTTTACTATGGTAAATGCCAGTAAGGACAAGATGCTGTTTACCGTAGATGCAAAAGGGGAAGCCAAAGAAACTACCGCCGAAAACCTACCGCCCTATTACTACTTTACCGGTGCCGAGATTGATACGGCCTTGCAGTATGTTTTTGTAGCGGCTGATAGGGTAAGTTTTACATCGCCTGAGCTGATTGTAACCAATACATTTAACCCCCCGCATTTGGTTGATATGCAAGGGCAGTTGTTTCGCAATGTTGGCGATGGGCAGCTATTGGGCCTTACCAGCACCGTGGGCAACGAGGTTTATTTGATTGATATGATGGGCCAGTTGTTGCCTGGCATGCCGCTTAAGGGCAACACGGCAATGGAAGTTGGTCATTTATTCGAGAAAGACGAGCTTACCGTAATAGTGGGCGATGCCGAGGGCAACCTTAATGCCTACCGCCTGCCTTAAAGTTGCCAGTTGATAGGCTCAAGCCCTCGCTGGGTTAAGATTTCGTTGGTTTTGGAGAAATGCTTGCAGCCCAAGAAGCCTTTATGTGCACTTAATGGTGAGGGGTGCGGGGCCGTAAGTATGTGGTGCTTGCTCTCGTCAATCAATGCTGATTTTTCAATCGCAAACTTGCCCCAAAGTAAAAACACTAAACCTTCGCGCTCTCTTGATAGGGTGCTTATAATGGCATCGGTAAACCTGCCCCAACCAATTTGGCTATGCGAAGCGGGCTGGCCAGCACGCACCGTAAGCATGGCATTGAGCAACAACACCCCTTGCGTGCCCCAAGCCTCCAAATTACCATGCGGCGGTATTTTCATGCCAACGTCACTTTTCAACTCCTTATAGATGTTTACCAGTGAAGGCGGTAGCTTTACGTGGTGTGGCACACTAAAACAAAGGCCATGGGCTTGGTTGGGCCCGTGGTAAGGGTCTTGCCCCAGTATTACCACGATTACTTTATCAAACGGGGTAAGGTTAAACGCATTATAGATATGCTCGCGAGGCGGGTAAATGGTTTGGTTTTCAGCGTCTTCCTTCAGCAAAAAATCTTGTATGTCAGCAAAATACGGTTGGTTAAACTCTTGCTGCAAGGCGTTTTGCCAACTGGGGCCTATTGGAGGCAATAAATTGGTCATTTGGTAAGGGTATTTGGCAATAGTAATAATTCACTAGCTCAAATGCAACCTAAAGCAGCGGTTCATATGTCATTATGCTAAAATAAGATTATCTTGGAGCGGCATATGGGCCAATCAAAATTCTCAAACAAAAAAGGCATTATGAAAAATTTACTATTTACCTCCCTAATGCTAGTTATGCTAGCTACGCCAACAGCGGCCCAAGGAACCTCTTACGCCAATCAAGACTGTGTTGGAGCAATTGCACTTTGTTTTTCTAGGTATAATGTACCCGTTACATTTCAAGGGTTCGGACAACAAGAAGAACTGCGCGATTACTACGATAACAACTTTAATTTTTGCTTGCTAAATGGCGAGAATAATAGTGTTTGGTTTAAGTTTGAGGTTGGCGCTGCGGGCACCGTGGTTTTTAATATTGAGCCCTTGGGCCAGAACGATGACTACGACTTTGCGGTGTTTAATGTTACCGACCTCACTTGTGCTGAAATAGCTAGTAACACTGCCCCATTTGTAAGGTGCAATTATGCTTTAACCCAGGGCTCTTCCACCGGCTTGGCAGTTGGCTCCACATCTACTTCGGCAAGCCCGAATGGTGATGCGTTTTTAGCGCCATTGGCTGTTGACTCTGGTGAGTTGTTCTATATAGTAATCGATAATTTCACTAATAATGGCGTAGGTTTTAACCTTGATTTTACGGGTAGCACTGCCACTACTTCCTACTGCGATAGTTTGAGGTTTGTGACTACCGCTATTGGTCAAATAGAAACTGCCCAGCAGTTTGATTTGTACCCAAACCCTACAACCGGAACCGTGAATGTTACTGTGCCTTACACCGCCCAACTAATTGAAATGGTTGACATAAGCGGCAAGTTAGTTAAGCGCTTTGAGGGCGCAGCCAAAGGCGAACAAATACAGCTAGATGTGGCCTCAGTGCCACAAGGGTTGTACCTAATAAAGGTAATCCATGCCAAGGGCATCGCCACCCAAAAGCTACAAGTATTGCATTGATAGCAAAATACCCGTTGCTTTTCTTATTTTTGCACCGTTATTAAGGACGCGTAGCTCAGCTGGATAGAGCATCCCGATTTCTGATCGGGACGGTCGTGGGTTACGGGTCTCATACACAGAATTGAAATATTGAATAATGGACGCGTAGCTCAGCTGGATAGAGCATCTGCCTTCTAAGCAGACGGTCGTGGGTTCGAATCCCGCCGCGTTCACTAGTTTGGTTATTGGTTATTAGTTGATGGGTTACAGGTTATTGGTGCCAACCGTTCACTCAACTCCGCCACAAACACATATTCACATCCCCAAATGTATGCCCCCGCAGCTTTGGGGATTTTTAGTTTTAGGATAATTTGATTGGTGGTATATTGGTTACTAATAACGTGCCTTTTAGCTTAGTTTTGTCGTGCAGGAAGCTATATTTTATGCGGGGTAGCGGGCCGTTTTACAGGATTTCTTTAGTGTTATGTAAAGTATGAAAAAACTGATAAAAAGGTACGAAAACAGTAAAAGCACTAGTTGGGTAATGTATTGAAAGTGTTTATTGTGTAATTTGTGTGGTGGAAATTAAGAGGGCGTATGTTGCATGCTAAGCCTAGGTAGGCTATAATTCAGGCGTGTAGAGACGCGCGGTCCGTTTCTTCCTCGTCAAAACAATACGAGGACAAGGGGGACAATTAAAAAAACAACCCTTGGAGGGGTACAATATGGCTTTAGAAATTCAAGGAAAACTAGTTAAAAACTCACGTGCTGACAAGGCGCTGACATTTCTGACGGGAGCTGAAGGATTGATTGCTCCAGAGGAGCAATTAACGCTTAAGTATATTTTTGGCTTATTGGGATTGATTCTATTTGCCATAGTAGTACTAGTGTTGTTTTTTGCATATTTTATTGTAGTTGCATTTGTTTTGGAGCCGGTTCTTGGGATTATAAATATTCTTTTACGTAACTTAACTGCTGGAGAAATATCCATGAGTGGTGTAGTAAAAGAATATATAGCTAGATGGATAACTTTTATCCTTATAGTCTCAGCTCTTATATCCATAGTACGGCTGTTGTACCGTAAATCTGTTAAAAAAGATTGGGCATTGTCAACCACTTCTAGCCGAAGCAACTCTAATCAAGAGGATGCGTCATCAAACAGGGTGTACTCGATGGCACAAGTGTCATCTACAATGGTACCGCCACACTGTATCGGCGTCCCTGTTTTTATGGGAATGCAACGTGAGTGGTGGCTATATTTACCGACCACACATATTTACTCACCATTTGGAATGGTGACTACAATAGCAGTCGAGGCAACTACCATTACTCTCGATATCGGTCTCAAAGACATAACATCTCATGAAGGCATCCGCGTTGCTGGAATATTCTCTATCCAATTTCAAGCGTATGACTATTACACGATAGCTGCACTTGAACTGGGGAGCACTAATGTATGTGCTCAGATGATCGATTTATTAAGCGGCAATGCACGTATGGCAGTTAATTCTCTACTTTATGACCTTATAGACAAAGGGAGGGAGGAGATTCCAGGGACAACCTACCACCTCACCGATGCGGTAAATGAACGGCTCTGGAAGGTTCTCGAAAAAGAATTTGGCAAGGCAATCGTAAATGATCGTGACAACAAAGGTCAAGAAGTAATCAATATTGCTCACTTAGGCATTTACATTTGCAAGGTTGCATGCAAACGGCTAATGTCCCAAGATAAAGTATTCCAAGATGCACGCGAAGCGAAATCTCGTGCCACAGCGGAAATGGCTGCGCAAGCAGAAATTGAAAAAAACTCAAGCTAATTTATCCACATGTATCCGCTAAAGATAGGATGAATTCTGCAAATGTTATACTTAACCGATACAAGCAAGATTTTTTTATTGATTTTGGAAGCAATAGTTTTGGTTCGCTGGAAAAACTGGCTGCGGGAATGATTGCCAAGTATGGAAACAAGTAAACCCCAGTCCTGTGTATAGGTTGTGCCTTTGCGCCACCAGTGTTTAAATGCTGTGCCTCGATAGCCCATTTCTCATTACTGCCCACCCCCGTTCAGTGCATAGGCTACAGCCGATGTACCACTAGTGTTAGTAGGTACTTTGTTAAAAGTCAAATAATTTTAGATAATTTGTTCAAGACGAAGGAGGGCTTCAGCTGATCGATCGGATGGAAGTTCATCCTGTTCAGGCAGGCCTGTTGGTCTGCCTGACTTGTTTGCGGTGGCTTCGCCCTTTCCGGAAGTTTCTTTTTCCCGCACCTCCTTGTAGGCTATGCTTACCTTTCCACCTTAGCGGAAAACCATGTGAGAACCACGGCTTAATAACCGCCTCCACCCCAATCCGAAATCCAGCCGTCAAATTGCCACCACCACCATTCCCATTTTACCAATATCTTTACAGCGTGAAGGTATTTGTAATTTTTGCGCTGGTGGTGGTGGCCATTTACATGGGCCTGTTGCAGTATTATAGCTGGGGGTGGCTATTTACGCCGTTTTTTGAGTCAACTAAAGCTTACCAGCCCACTACCAAAGTAACGGTGCTGGTGCCTGCCCGAAACGAAGCCAAAAACATTGCCCAGCTTTTAACCTGCCTATTGGCACAAAACTACCCTAGTGAGTTGCTGCAGGTACTGGTAATTGATGACCATAGCGAAGACGATACCGCCGCTGTTGCCATCCAAATGGGCGTGCAAGTGCTATCGCTTAACGGTACTGCCGCAGGTAAAAAAGCTGCCATTACCCACGGCGTAAACCACGCCACTGGCGACCTTATCATTACTACCGATGCCGATTGCCAAATGGGCACCAATTGGGTAAAAACCATGGTGCAGTACTACGAAACCCACAACCACAAAGTAATTACAGGTCCTGTATCTTTCCATCGCCCATCGACTGTGGACCATGGGCTATTATACCATTTTCAATGTTTGGATTTGATGGGCTTAATGTTTATTACCACGGGCAGCTTGCGTTTCAAGTTTCCGCACATGGCCAATGGTGCCAACTTTGCCTTCGAGAAGAAATTGTTTTTGGCGCTCAATGGGTACTCGGGTATTGATAGCACCCCAACTGGCGACGATATCTTGTTTTTGTTAAAAGCCCACAGCCACTACCCGGGTTGTGCTGGGTTTATCAAAGCCAAAGAGGCCATAGTAACTACCGCGCCAGCAGCTACATGGCCAGCCTTTTGGCAGCAGCGCAGGCGCTGGGTGAGCAAGGCCGCTGGTTTTGGTGATGGGCGGCTGACGGCTATTTTGGTATTTTATTACCTGTATGCATTGCTCACGGTGGTTTTTGGGGTGCTGATGTTTGTTAAGCCCGTGTTGTTTTTAGCATTTGGGCTGTTGTTTTTCGGCAAACTGGTATCTGAGTTCGTTATCATGGCGCACTCGGCCGCATTTTTTGGCAGACTGTCTCAATTATGGTGGTTTGCCCCCGCCCAGCTGCTTCATATTTACTACGTATTGCGCATAGGTATTGAGGCACAATTGAAAACATATACCTGGAAAAATAGGCCATACAAAAAGTAGTGTTAAATCAATTTTAGCGTGGCAATAAATATGGTTGAGGAACTCGTACTAATACCTTATTTTAGTTACTTTCACATATCTTGCCAAAGGTTATGAAGGATAAGCAGGGACAGTCGCCAGGCGCACGGGCTTTCAAGAGATTCATTCGAAATCGATCTGCCATGGTCGGTATGGGTATCGCCCTGCTATCGATTGTTGTAGCTATGTTGGGCTATTTAATCACGCCCGATTCCACACCGTTTGCCAACGAACAGATACTGCCCATCAATTACAAATCACCGGGTTTCGAAATTGAAATGCTCAAGGTTCGCAAAAACCGCGAGGTGCCATCAACGGGCTTTTTAGAGCAAATGGTTTCGGGTGCACCGAATGCTTACACGCTGGTGCCGCTTAATAGTTACCGTATTGAGGGTGATACGCTATATGCCGAAACCTTTGCAGGAGCTGCCGACCGCTCCAAGCCAGAGAAATACCACCTAGCCAATGTGGCTTTCGCCATTGATGAAACCAACCCTGGCATTTACAGAGAGGGCGAGACCATCTACTATAACGATTTGGATGGCAATAAGCAATCCATTGCCGCCAATGAATTGCTAAAGCAAGTGGAGGACAATAGCTTTGATGCCCATACCTATTACCTAGGTACCGATAAATATGGCCGCGATATACTGAGCCAACTGATGATAGGCACCCGCGTATCGTTAATGGTGGGGCTGATGGCGATGGTTATTTCGGTAATATTGGGTGTGTTTTTAGGTGCTTTGGCAGGCTACTTTGGTGGTTGGCTGGATGACTTAATTATGTACTTGGTAAACGTTATTTGGGCCGTGCCTACCATACTGTTGGTATTTGCAATAGCCATTGCTTTCGAAGACCGAGGGTTGTGGCAGGTGTTTTTTGCCATTGGTGTAACTATGTGGGTTGAGGTTGCCCGTATTGTGCGTGGCCAGGTAATTAGTATGCGCGAAATGCAGTTTGTAGAAGCCGCTAAAAGTCTGGGTTTCAGTGAAGGAAGGACGATTTTTAAACACATTTTACCGAACATTACCGGACCCATTATCGTACAAGCAGCTGCAAACTTTGCCACGGCAATACTCATTGAGGCGGGCTTGAGCTACCTAGGCTTGGGTGCTAAAACAGAGGTGCCTACTTGGGGGCGCATGCTCAGCGATAACTACGGATATATTATAAGTGGAAATAACTCGTTTTTGGCATTGTCGCCCGGTTTGGCCATTATGTTTTTGGTGCTTGCTTTCAATTTATTGGGCAATGGGTTGCGCGATGCATTCGACGTAAAAACAAGCTTGCAAAGTAATCGGTAAAAAGTAGTATATTTA
>JAGYJT010000045.1 GCA_018401955.1 Chitinophagales bacterium
TAAAAACGATTAGCCTATTGCTAACAACTGTTTTAGTCGGTCAGGGTCTTGGTAGCTATTCCAGAAATTCAGGAGCAATACTGTGTTATTTTCGTGTGAGTATATCAATGATATTTGCTTCACAATAATAGCCTTTCTGACTAGCGTATCTGCACCTTCCAACACTGGATACATGTCTGGTATTATACTAAAGTTTGATGCGATTGATATCTCAGCAATGGATTTTCCTAAAGACTGGGAATCATCTGATATTTGGAACGCAAAAAGTTAAATTCATCAACTCAAATCCCCCGCAAATCCTTCACAAAAGATTGATACGGTCCCCATTTATTGAAATGCTGGAAGATGGGTTCTTTAAAGTAAGCCTGCTTATGGGCTAGTTTATCAAAATAGCCATATTTGTAAGCCAACTTTAAGAAACCGAGCATTGATTCCCTTTCAAATTGCGCAGCACAAGCTCTTGCCATTTCGTAGTAAAAGGTAGGTTCTAATTTAGTGTCAGCCAATAAGCCACTCTTTAGGCTACTTAGGGCGTTGCTATACTGTCTTTTTTGATATTGCAATTGCCCTTTTGCAAGCCAGGCTATTGCTAGGTTAGGATACTGTTGTAATGCCTTGTTCATTTCGTTTAGGGCCGCATCAAGTCTATCCGTTTTTGTAAATAGCAAGCCACGGTAATAGTAAACCATGGCATCTGTTGGGTTCATGGTTTCGGCTATGGTCAACAACGAATCGGCCACATTAAAATTACTTAATGAGAGCTCAATAAAACCCAAGTTGCGGTGCAAATTAGGCAATGTAGGGTCAAGCCTTAAGGCTTGCACAAGGTCAGCCTTTGCTAATAGCAAATCATTAGTGCTGGCTGCCTCAATGTTTTGTAATTGATATCGAGCCGAGCCACGGTTGTTGTACGCCGATGCATTTAAGCTATCTAGCGTTATTGCTTTATCAAAATCGTTAAAAGCAAGCTGGGTTTTATTGAAATTGAAATATATCCAACCACGAAGGTTATAGGCATTGGCTAAACTTGGGTAATTGCTAATCAATAGGCTAATCCATTTAAGGGCATTAACCTCCTCTTTTTGGGTTAAAAAGTGCTCGCTCAGTGCGTAATACGATTGTGTAAACGACGGGGTAAGTTTTATAGCAGCTTCAAAATCTATTAAGGCTTTATCAATATAGCCTAATTGATACCATGTTTTGCCGCGGTTGTAATACATTACCCCATCATTAGGGTGGTCCATTAAGCATTGGTCGTACAAAGTAAGTGCTTGGCTATATTGCTTAAGCTCATAAAAGTACAATGCTTGGGTGCAACTTGAGGGAGCTTGGCAATATGTAAGTATAGGTGCTGCCGCTATAAGCAATGCAACTATTGCAAAACGAAACAATGTATGTAAATGAGGCATGACTTAAAGCTACCGTAAAGATAGCCGTAATGAGCGGATAAAATGAAGGCTAAAAAGTTAATTGCACTTATGCAGCCTTATTGCCATAGATGGTTTTGCGAGCATTGGCCATCTTTCCCCCAATTTGATTGGTAAGGATGTGGTAAAACATCACAAAATCAGAACCTAAACTATACAATGGGTATTGAAACGTTGCAGGCTTGTTTTTCTCAAAAAAGAAGTGGCCTACCCAAGCAAAGCCATAGCCTACCAAAGGTATGAGCCCCAATAAGGCCCATTGCTGCACCAGGATGGCAAAAAACAGAATAATGAGCAAAGTTGCCGTGCCAGTAAAGTGCAGTTCTTGGCAAATAGGGTCTTGATGCTCAGTTAAATAGAAAGGATAAAAGTCTTTAAAGGTTTTGTACTTGCGTTCTTTAGCCATGGCAATAACGGGTTTTAATCATACTAATTTAACCAAAAAAATTAATTTTTGGTTTGGCTCAAACAGCAAAGCATATTTTAGCCCACGTTTTCTTTACTAAGCCCATACATAAGTGGAGCAGCCAAAGGGCCCAGTTTATTCAACAACGCTGGGCTTACTGCTTGGCCGTTGTAATATAGTGTGCCGGTATTGGGTTGGTATATGTAAGTGCTACACGAGTCAAAGGGGGTTTCAGGTTGCTTTACCACAACTTCGGTGGGCTTATGGTTATCACTGGCATGGTTATTTGAAGGAGGGTGCACGGAAAACAATAAACCAGGGAATGCAGCTATAATTATTGGGTTCATGGCAAATAGTTTGAATTAAACTTAACCTTTTATTAGGTTAAGGCCAACAGCTTTCTATTAATGGGGGCTTTTTTTAGACAAAGTTTACAATTGCTTTTTGTTTACATTGGTCGACTGGTAGCAATGGTTAATATAATATATTATGCCACTGGCTATTTCAAGTATATCTTTAATCAACTGGTAACTTCTTACTTCTTATGATAAATCGTTTATTGCAAAGCCGCTGGTTTTTCCATCTACTGTTTTGGGTGGTGCTGGTTAGTTTGTTTGGTTTTGTGCTAGGCAACCATCCCGATATATCATATCGCGAAAGCTTTACGGGCGTAGTGCTACAAGCCATGGCCTATGCGGTAATGGTATACCTCAACTTATTGGTGCTTATACCGCGCTATTTGCAAACAGGTAAGTATGCCCAATATACAGCGCTGTTGGTTTTGTGCCTTGTGCTTACAGTGCCACTTCATGCTGCTGCTGATAGGTTAGCACACGATATTAACTATCCTGATATTGATTATCCGGCTACTTATTTCCGTACCCTGCTCAGCTCTTCAATCAATATGCTGGTAATGCTGGCCCTTACCACTGCTCTCAAGTTTTCGCGTAAGTGGTTTAAAGATCAACAGGAGAAAAAGACACTTGAACGAGAGAAACTTCAAGCGGAGCTAAAATACCTCAAGGCGCAGATAAATCCCCATTTCTTATTCAACACCCTCAACAACTTATATAGCCTCACCCTTAAAAAATCGGATGATGCCCCTGAGATGGTTTTAAAGCTATCAGAAATAATGCGCTATATGCTACATGATAGCAACGAGCGTGTGGTTCCGCTGGCATCAGAGGTTAGTTATCTCAAAAACTACATTGGGCTGCAAGAAATAAGGCAACTTGACCGCACCGATATTCGTTTTACTGTTAACCAAGAGCCCAACGGACAATTAATTGCCCCCTTGTTGCTTATACCATTTATAGAGAACAGCTTTAAGCATGGTACTGGTGGCGCAGAGCGGGGCTGGATTCACATTAACCTGAATATTGAAGGTAACCGAATACATTTTAAGATTGATAACAGTAAGCCTAAACAGGCACAAGACGCCGTTAGCCATGGTATTGGGCTTACCAACGTAAAATCGAGACTAGAGCTATTATACCCCGACAAATATACCCTGACAATAAAAGACGCCGACGACCATTATTTAACCGAATTAAAACTTGAGCTGTCTTGAAATACACATGCATTATTGTTGACGACGAACCATTGGCGCAGGATGTGCTGGAAAACTACGTTGCTAAATTTGAGAATTTAACTTTAGCGGCAAAGTGTAACAATGCCAAAGAGGCTGAGCAACATTTGTCGAGTGCAAAGGTTGATATTATGTTTTTGGATATCAATATGCCAGGTATATCGGGTTTGGAATTTATTCGTACTTTAACCGAGCCACCTGCCATAATATTTACTACTGCCCATGCTGAGCACGCAGTTGAAGGTTTTGAGTTAAATGCCATGGACTACTTGCTGAAGCCAATATCATTTGATCGCTTTTCAAAGGCTGTAAATAAAGCCATCCATTATCTCAATTTAGAGCTGCAAGAAGAGCAAGCCAATAATGGAGAGGGTGATCATATTTTTGTGAAGGCGGACAAGAAAATTGTAAAAATTAAGCTTGATGACATTCTATATATTGAGGGCCTGAAGGATTATGTTATGATATTTGTACCCAGCCAGCGAATTATAACACTACAAACAATGAAAAACCTTGAAAAACGTTTGCCATCAGGTAAATTTATCAGGGTTCACCGCTCGTTTATTATTTCGGTAGCAAAGCTGAAAGCGGTTGCAAGCCATCATGTAGAAATTGGTGAAAAACAAATACCGATAGGAAAAAACTACAAGGATGCTTTTATGAAGCTAATGGGACAGCAAAATTTTGTGAAATAGCAATGTTTTGAGTAAAACCGTGCAGCCTTTTGCTGGATACTTACGTCTTTTTACTGGTTTTCAAGAAATAATTGGCTAAAACAGAATTATTTTAGTAGCAATACTTGATTGTCATTTTATTTCAATGTATTTTCACGTTTTAATTGCTCAGTGGGAATAATTTTATAATGGGTAATTGTAAAAGTTCCGCTGAAAAGACAACTAACTGACCAACGTATGACCAACCAGCTGAAATTCTACTTTATTGTAGCTATCACCTTCATGCTACCCTTATTTGCTTTAGCGCAAGATAATGTAGGCGTAGGGACAATCACTCCTGACCCATCTGCAATACTTGATTTAAATGCTACGGATAAGGGTATTCTAATTCCGCGTGTTACTCAAACACAGCGGCTGGCTATTGTCAACCCAGCTCAAGGTTTATTGGTATACGATATTTCTGATGATACTTTCTGGTACTTTGATGGCGTAGTTTGGGTGCAGTCAATAGGTTTGCCGGGTCCTGCTGGTCCTGCTGGAGCTGACGGTGCAACGGGTCCTGCTGGTCCCGCCGGTCCTGCTGGAGCTGACGGTGCAACGGGTCCTGCTGGTGCTGATGGTGCAACGGGTCCTGCTGGTCCTGCTGGTGCAACGGGTCCTGCTGGTGCTGATGGTGCAACGGGTCCTGCTGGTGCTGATGGTGCAACGGGTCCTGCCTGCTGGAGCTGATGGCGCAACTGGCCCAACTGGCGCAACAGGATTGAACGGTGCAACCGGCTCTGCTGGAGCAACCGGTGCAACAGGATTGAACGGTGCAACTGGTCCAACCGGTTTAGCTGGTCCTACTGGCCCTGCTGGTCCAACCGGCGCTACTGGGGCAACTGGCCCTGCTGGCTCAGGAAACACTGTTTCTGTGTTGGGCAATACAGATATAAATATGCTCCGCACAACCACTGGAACTTTTTCTAACATGCCAGGCATGACCCTAAATTTTACCCCAACTGGCAATTCAGCCACGGTGAGTTTCTCAGCATCGGGCACCTACACAGGCACAGCTACCGCTGCTCAGTTTGTTATTTTTAGGGTATTGGTTAATGGCGCTGCTGTAAATGGCAGGGGCATGGCCTACGCTGTTGGTGCGGCCGATTTCGATGATATTGTTGGCACTGAAAGTCAAAATGTTTGGGGTGCTGCTTTTTCTATTCCCGTTCCAGTTACAGCGGGTGTGGGTACTACCATTCAGATACAATGGCTATTTGACAGTTTGTTTGCAAACACCATATTTAACAATGTGGCTACGCAAACCAATGCCCACCGTAGCCTGATTGTAAGAGAGTAATTACGTAAAGAATTTTGTTGAAAATTAAGTTTATATAAACTGATGAAAGTGAGAAGTACTCCTATTAATTATAGAAAGTGGCTAGCAGTAGCGGCAACAGGTGCTGCTTTGTTTTTAAGCCCGCATGTACAAGCTCAGGACAATGTGGGTATCGGCACCCTAACTCCCGATGCCTCCGCAATTTTGGAGCTACAAGCAAACGATAAAGGTATATTAATACCACGTATGACAGCTACCGAAAGGGTGGCTATCGTAAGTCCTGCGCAGGGGTTGTTGGTATATGATACCTCTGACGATACATTTTGGTATTTTGATGGTGTAGTTTGGGTTCAAGCAATTGGCCCAGCTGGTCCACAAGGACCAATTGGTCCGCAAGGTCCTGCCGGCCCACAAGGCCCTCCAGGCCCAGCTGGTCCTACAGGTGCTGATGGCCTACAAGGTCCTATAGGATTGACAGGTGCAACTGGTGCTGATGGTCCAACTGGCCCAACAGGCTTGACTGGAGCTACTGGCGCAACAGGAGCTGACGGTCCACAAGGTCCTACAGGTTTAACAGGCGCTACTGGAGCAACAGGTGCTGACGGCCCGACTGGTCCGCAAGGCCCAACTGGCTTGACAGGTGCCACTGGCGCAACAGGTGCTGACGGTCCAACAGGTTTAACAGGCGCTACCGGTGCAACAGGTGCTGATGGCCCAACAGGTCCGCAAGGCCCAACTGGCTTGACAGGTGCCACAGGAGCAACAGGAGCTGATGGTCCACAAGGCCCAACTGGTTTAACAGGTGCCACTGGAGCAACTGGCGCTGACGGTCCACAAGGTCCAACAGGTTTAACAGGCGCTACCGGAGCAACAGGTGTTACTGGCGCTACAGGTGCTGACGGTCCAACTGGTCCACAAGGTATTCAAGGCCCAACTGGTCCTACAGGTGCAACTGGTTTGACAGGCGCTACCGGAGCAACAGGTGTTACTGGCGCTACAGGTGCTGATGGCCCAACTGGTCCGCAAGGTATTCAAGGCCCAACTGGTCCTACTGGAGCAACTGGTTTAACAGGCGCTACCGGAGCAACAGGTGTTACTGGTGCTACAGGTGCTGATGGCCCAACCGGCCCGCAAGGCATTCAAGGCCCAACTGGTCCTACTGGAGCAACTGGTTTAACAGGCGCTACCGGAGCAACAGGTGTTACTGGCGCTACAGGTGCTGATGGCCCAACTGGCCCACAAGGTATTCAAGGCCCAACTGGTCCTACTGGAGCAACAGGTTTAACAGGCGCTACCGGAGCAACAGGTGTTACTGGCGCTACAGGTGCTGATGGCCCAACCGGCCCACAAGGTATTCAAGGCCCAACTGGTCCTACTGGAGCAACTGGTTTAACAGGCGCTACCGGAGCAACAGGTGTTACTGGCGCTACAGGTGCTGATGGCCCAACCGGCCCACAAGGTATTCAAGGCCCAACTGGTCCTACTGGAGCAACTGGTTTAACAGGCGCTACCGGAGCAACAGGTGTTACTGGCGCTACAGGTGCTGATGGCCCAACCGGCCCACAAGGTATTCAAGGCCCAACTGGTCCTACTGGAGCAACTGGTTTAACAGGCGCTACCGGAGCAACAGGTGTTACTGGCGCTACAGGTGCTGATGGCCCAACCGGCCCACAAGGTATTCAAGGCCCAACTGGTCCTACTGGAGCAACTGGTTTGACAGGCGCTACCGGAGCAACAGGTGTTACTGGCGCTACAGGTGCTGATGGCCCAACCGGCCCGCAAGGCATTCAAGGCCCAACTGGTCCTACTGGAGCAACTGGTTTAACAGGCGCTACCGGAGCAACAGGTGTTACTGGCGCCACAGGTGCTGATGGCCCAACCGGCCCACAAGGTATTCAAGGCCCAACTGGTCCTACTGGAGCAACTGGTTTAACAGGCGCTACCGGAGCAACAGGTGTTACTGGCGCTACAGGTGCTGATGGCCCAACCGGCCCACAAGGTATTCAAGGCCCAACTGGTCCTACTGGAGCAACTGGTTTAACAGGCGCTACCGGAGCAACAGGTGTTACTGGCGCTACAGGTGCTGATGGCCCAACCGGCCCGCAAGGCATTCAAGGCCCAACTGGTCCTACTGGAGCAACTGGTTTAACAGGCGCTACCGGAGCAACAGGTGTTACTGGCGCTACAGGTGCTGATGGCCCAACTGGTCCGCAAGGTATTCAAGGCCCAACCGGTCCTACTGGAGCAACTGGTTTAACAGGCGCTACCGGAGCAACAGGTGTTACTGGTGCTACAGGTGCTGACGGCCCAACCGGCCCGCAAGGCATTCAAGGCCCAACTGGTCCTACTGGAGCCACTGGTTTGACAGGCGCTACAGGAGCAACAGGTGTTACTGGCGCTACAGGTGCTGATGGCCCAACCGGCCCACAAGGTATTCAAGGCCCGACTGGTCCTACAGGAGCAACTGGTTTGACAGGAGCAACTGGCGTAACGGGTGCTACAGGCGCAACTGGTGCGCAAGGTCCAATTGGTTTAACAGGTGCCACAGGTGCTGTAGGTGCTCAAGGCCCTACGGGTCCAACCGGTGCAGCTGGTACTAACGGAACAAATGGTGCCACTGGTGCTACAGGTCCTACAGGTGCAACTGGTACTGGTTCAACTATTCGTAGTGCTAGAGGTACTACCGATATATCATTGAACCAAGCTGGTGGTTATGTGGATATGCCGGGCATGACAATTACATTTACACCAACTAAGTCTACCGTTACGGTTCACTTTACTGCTTCTGGTACTTACAATGGTATTTTCACTGAGGCCCAGTGGCTACAGTTCCGTATCTTGGTTAACGGGGCTACCGTACCAAGTGCTGGTACTGCGGTGCTAGTTGGTGGCTTTAATGATTTCTTTGGTGAGGCCAATAACTTATGGGGCGGCGGAATTTCCGTAGAGTTGCCAGTTACAATTGGTGTGGGTACTACTATTAAGGTTCAGTGGGACTTTAACAGTATTTACAACAACAACGTTTTCTGTAACCCAGCTACACAAGACCAAGCCAACAGGAACCTAATCATTTTTGAATAATATAAGGAGGATTAGCTTATGAAAGCTTTAACGATATTTGTTTTGTTTACTGCACTAGCTTTTGGAGCCATGGCTCAAAAGCCTGCTGGTGACAATACGAGAGTTGTTTTTGACTCGCCTGAACCTACGGTTAAGGTACATACTACAGGTGCAAACGTAAATACGGCTGACCGTGTATCGTTTGATAGTCCTGAAGTTACAGTTAAAACAACTCCAACGGCTAACCCAGCGGCTGCTGGTGCGAAGAGGGTGGAGTTTACTTCCCCTGCTCCGACATCAATATCTACCACTGGTAAGAAAGAGGACGAATAGTATATTAGCTGGCCAAATGCAACAGCGTTTGGCCAGCAATTACACCAACAATATCACCTTCGCTTAAACACGTAGGTAGAAAAATTTTGATTTGGCATTTAATTAACGAATGGACATGAGCCAAAAGACATTAAACATCACCAAAAGAACCTTGCTGAAAGCATGCTCGGGTACTTTGCTTACCGCTGCAATGATATGCGGTAGCATCAGCTCGGCGGATGCCCAAGTATTGGTGAAAAACAACGGAGCAATCTTTGCTATCAAACCAGGTGCTACGGTTATCGTAAAATCTGGTTCTGTAGAGAATGACGGCTTGGTTGATAATGGAGGAACCTTGATTGTTGAAGGTGATTTTATTAATCAAGATACTGCCAATGGTGGAGCTACTACCGGTAAGTATGAAGTGCAGCAAGACTGGGTTAACAATGGTCGTTTTCAAGCAGATCAAAGTGATGTGGAATTGTACGGTGCCAACCAATTGATTACTGGTACCAACTCAACCACATTTTATGATTTGACCTTGACTGGTACTGGTATCAAAACCCAAACGTTGGATGCCACTGTAACCGATACGCTGGCACTTAATGATAGGGAGTTGGCCACCGACGCGTTCAAAATGTTTGTAACCAACACGGCTACTGGAGCAATTACTCGCACTACGGGCTATGTAAGCAGTTTGGGAGCTGGCAGGTTGTCACGCGATTTTGCTAACACAGGAGTATATCTGTTTCCTACAGGATCATCAGTAGGTACTACTCGTTACCGCCCGCTGGAAGTAACCCCTTCAACTGCCAACGCGCAAACCTTAGAAGTTCGCTTGGCTAACGTTGATGCAACCACGGATGGATTTGATGTAGCAACAAAAGAAATTGATCTTTGCGAAGTAAACGATCTGTACTATCACTTGATTGGCCATAGTGCTGGAGCAACTGATGATGTTGCGCTTACAGGTTATTATGATTTAGCTGCTGATGGTGCATGGAAAACTTTGGCACACTGGCAGAATACGCCGCAGTGGGAGAACATTGGCCCAGCTACGCCTGGTGCAGCTGGTGGTTTAAACTCTGTAACGGTTCCTGCTTGGAATGTTTTTACACCAGAGCCTTTTGCTTTAGCTAATGATAACCCAACTATCGATACTGCCTTAACGAGCTCAACAGATGTTTCTTGTTTTGGTTTGAATGATGGTGCTATTGATATTACCTTGGTTAACGGAACCGACTTGGTTTACACCTATAACCCTACAGGTGGTCCTGGTCCTGATGCGACCGGTTTATCTGCTGGAACCTATACTCTAGTAATCACCGATACCGTAACCGGTTGTAACCGCGACGGCATACCATACACATTCACTATTGAAGAGCCGCTTGAAATTGGCATCGATTCTGTAATTGATCCAGTAAGTTGTAATGGTGTTGCCGATGGCGCAATTACCTTAACCGTAACCAATGCCGCTGGTGGTATTCAAAGCATTGCTTGGAGCGATCCTACCCTTACTGGTCTTAGCGTTAATAACCTTAGCGCAGGTACGTATGCAGTTACCATTACCGACAACAACAATGCTTGCGAAAAGACTGATACATTTACCGTTACGGAGCCAAATGCCCTAGTTGCTGACGCTACTACCATCACTCCAGCCAACTGTAATGGAGATGCGAACGGTGAAATAGACTTGGACATTACAGGCGGAACCGGTGGATATACCATAATATGGTCTACTGCAGATACTACCGAAGATTTGACCGGATTGGGCGCAGGTACATACTTTGTAACGGTAACCGATGGCAATGGTTGTACTGATAGCTTGGGTAACTTGGTGGTTACTGAGCCTGATGCGCTTACGCTTACTGCTAGTAACGATACTACTATTATAGCAGAAGAGTCTACAACTATTGAAGTATTGTCTACTTCTGGTGGAACTGGAACGCTTACATATGAGTGGACACCAGGTCTTACTTTATCTGATGCCTTTGCAGCATCTACTGTTGCTACACCTACAGAGACTACTAACTATATTGTAACTGGAACTGATTTTAACGGTTGTTCAGCAGTTGATACAGTTTTGGTTACCGTAGACTTTAACCTAGTTGCTATACCAGATGGCTTTACGCCGAACGGTGATGGCATTAACGATGTATTTACCTTGCACCACAGTTCAGCAATTGATTTGGTTGAAATAAAGATTTTCAACCGTTGGGGCGAGTTAATTCATGAAGCCAACAATTGGGATGGTGTTTATAAAGATAAGAAGCAGCCTATGGATACTTACATCTATCAAGCTGTATTCCAATTGCCTGATGGTAGCTCAGTGAATTATTCTGGGGATTTCCTTTTAATACGATAAAATTATAGCCATGAAGTTTAACAGGCTTATCTGTTTGATATTGGTAATGTTCATTGGTGGCACAGCAGCTGCTCAAGATGTACATTTCTCACAATTTTACAATGCTCCATTGTTGCTTAACCCTGCTCTTACAGGCAAAATTAATGGCACTTTTAGAGCTGGTGTAATTTATCGCAACCAATGGTTTGGTGCAATCAATGGGCGCACTACCTTTTCTACCCCTATGGCAAGCTTTGATGCACCTATTCGTCTTAAAAATGGCGATGCGTTTGGTGTAGGCGGTTATGTAATCAATGATCGCTCTAGTGGTGGTTTGCTTAGCCGTATACAGGTAGTTGTGTCAGGTGCATACCACAAAGGTTTTGGCTCTGATAACAACCACTCGCTATCTTTAGGCTTTCAAGCTGGTTTTAATCAGCGTAAGGTGGATAGGGCTGGTATGAATTTTAGTACGATGCTTGCTGCTGATGGTTTTTCATTTGACCCGAGCCTGCCAAGTATGGAGAACTTTGGTCAGAACACCAATAACTTTGACGTAAACACTGGTTTAGCTTGGAGCTCAAAAGTGAGTGATAACTTCTATTTCTCATTGGGAGTTTCTGCTTTTAACCTAATTACCCCGTATAACACCTTCAATAATAACGAAGAAGATAATATGCGCCGTATTACCGGTACTGCTAGCTTAGATATTCGTTTGAGCAAGAAGTTCAGTTTAATGCCATCGGTGATTTACCAAAATCAAGCTAAAGCCCAAGAAACCAACGTTGGTTTAGCTGGAGCTATTGATTTCAGTAAAGATTTCATACTATTTGCAGGTGCTTACTATCGTTTAAATGATGCTATTATACCTTACCTAGGTGCGGATTACAAAGGTTTCCGCTTGGGCATGAGCTATGATATCAATGCATCTTCTTTGAACCGTATTGAGAATAAGAAGAATGTTGGAGCTGTTGAACTTTCCTTGATGTATGTAGGCCGTTATATTCCGTTGCCGGATGTTAACCCAGCCCTGTACTGTCCTCGCTTTTAATAGCTGAGGCTATACGTTAACAACTTACTGCTAACCAACCACTATGAAGCGGATATTCATTGCGCTCGGTATTTTATTTGCCCTGACCCAGCAAATAAATGCACAATACGATAGCGCCAAACTACCTGAAGAAACTAGCGATACTGTAAAACTACCTTACAAACACAAGGTAAAATATGCAGAGAAGCAGCTAGATGCCGGAAACTATTTTGATGCCCAAGATTTATACAAAGGGCTTAATGTTAAGAAGCCATCAGACCTTAAGGTTTTGTACATGCTTGCTGAATCGTATCGCTTATCTCGCGATTATAAGGCAGCTGAGGCAGGTTATAAACTTACCATAGACAATGGCCAGGATAAGTATCCGGATGCTTGGTATTATTATGGCTTAATGCTACAAATGAATGGTAAGTATGCTGAAGCCAAAACGGCTTTGGATAAGTATATTGCTGATAAGGCAGGCGCTGGTAACAAAGAGTTGTTGAAATATGCAAAGCTACAATCTGACGCTGCGGCCTGGGCATTAACCGCTACTCAGGCCACTTATAAGGTAGAGCATTTGAGTCCTCCGGTTAACCGTAATAAAACAGATTACGCACCACGAGTATCAGGTAACACGCTTTACTTTTCTTCGATAAATAATGACTCACTATTAAATACAGGGGTTTGGGTTCCGGGCCAAATGCAGTCGCACACTTACACCGCCTCCTTGGTAAATGATGAGTGGAGTAATGTGCAGTTGTTGCCACAGCCTCTTAATGGTGCAGGTAAACATACTGGCAATACTGCAATTACCGATGATGGCAAACGCATGTACCTTACCATTTGCGCAGCAGAGGCAGAAAACAAAATAACTTGCAAAATCTATGTATCAACCATAGATGATAATGGGGTTTGGAGTAAACCTAAAGCATTGGGAAAAACAGTAAATGCTGAGGGTAGTGATAATACGCACCCCGCAGTTGCGAAAACAGAAAATGGAGTAGATGTACTTTATTTTGCAAGTAACCGCAGTGGCGGTAAAGGAGGTTACGATATTTATAAGGTTGATGTTAAACATACTGGCTCAGCTGGTAGTGTTATAAACTTAGACGCTACCGTAAATACAGAGTGGGATGAAATTACCCCCTACTTTTATGAGCGCAAAAATGTGTTGTTCTTTAGCTCAAACGGTCGCATTGGCTTTGGTGGCTATGACAACTATAGTGCATCTTTGGGCGAGGATGGTAAGTTTTTAGAGGCTGAAAACTTAGGTTCTCCGTTAAACTCACCTGCTGATGATATGGGGTATGCTGCAGGAGAAGATAAGAAGAACTTTTACTTTGTGTCAAATAGAGTTGGCATAATTGGAGATAAGAGCGAAACCTGCTGCGATGATATTTTTAAAGGCATCAATACATTTGTACCCACTTTGGCCGTTAGCGGTAAAATTATGGAGCGTGTAGACTCTACTGAGCAGAACCCATTGACGGGTGCACGTGTGGAGATTTATGATGTTACCGATGGTATCCCTAAATTGGTTTATGCAGACTCAACAAGTGGAGCGGATTTCTTTTATCCGCTAGATGTGGATAAGAAGTATAGCTTGAAATTTAGCAAAAAGGACCACTTTACAGCCCACCATACCATTAGTACTATGGACTTGGAAGCCAACGACACTATGAGCTATACGGCTACCCTTGATAAAATTATTGTAAACAAGACGTATAAGCTATCTAAGATTTTTTACGAGTACAACAGTGCAAAACTAACTGCCGAATCGGAGGCTACCTTAGATACCCTTTACACGCTACTAACCGAGAACCCGGAATTGACCATTGAACTAAGCGCACATACTGACAGTATTGGTTCTGCTAGTTATAATATGGACTTATCGCAAAAGCGTGCTCAAAGTTGTGCCGAGTACTTGGTTGCAAAGGGTTTGGATGATAACCGTATAAATCCAGTAGGTTATGGTTTTACTCAGCCAGTGGCACCTAACTCTATCAACAAAAAGGATAACCCAGAGGGTAGGGCTTTAAACAGAAGAACAGAGTTTAAAGTGCTTGATGGAAAATTGAAACAGAAAGGGGACAAACTGATACTAGATTAACCCCAAGGTACAATAATAGCAAGGCCCCGTCAGTTTTTGATGGGGCTTTTGTTTTTGGAGCTAGGCTGTCCTTAAAATATCCTATTTTTATGTACTGAATTTTTTAGCAGATGATGGAATTAAAAGCAAATAACCTTGTAAAAACGTATCGCGGCCGCAGGGTGGTAAACGATGTTTCGTTTGAAGTGAAGCAAGGGGAAATAGTTGGCTTGCTTGGACCAAATGGTGCCGGAAAAACCACTAGCTTTTATATGGTGGTAGGGCTTATAAAAGCAGAGCAGGGCAAGGTAACATTGGATGGGGAGGATATTACCAGCATGGCGATGTATAGGCGTGCCCAATTGGGTATCGGTTACCTGCCCCAGGAGGCTTCAGTATTTAGAGATTTGAGTATTGAGGATAATATAAGGGCCATACTGGAAATGACACCGCTGAGTAAGGCTGAGCAAGCTACTAAGCTCGAAACGCTTATCTCTGAATTTGGCCTAAACCACGTGCGCCATAACAAAGGCCTAATTCTTTCTGGTGGAGAACGCAGGCGTTGCGAGATTGCCCGTGCCCTTGCTACCGACCCTAAGTTTATTTTGCTGGATGAACCCTTTGCAGGTATTGACCCCATTGCGGTAGAAGACATACAGCGGATTGTTGCCAGGCTTCGACAAAAAAACATCGGTATATTGATTACCGACCATAACGTGCAAGAAACCCTATCCATTACCGACCGAGCTTATTTGTTGTTTGAAGGACGGATATTGAAATCTGGCAGTGCCGAGGAGCTGTCGCAAGATGAACAGGTGAGAAAGGTTTACCTTGGTAAGAACTTTGAGCTCAGAGGTAAGCGAGTATTTGAAGATGACGAACTATTGTAGGTAAATATGGCACCCGTTAGAGACCTTGTTAACACCGTAACTACTGCTTTTATTAGGCGGCGCATGGCCGATATGAAGGCATATATGGAACAACCTGCCGAAGCACAACAACGCCAGTTTAAAGAATTGATTCAAGCGGCAAAAGGTACCGAGTGGGGTCAAAAGTATGACTATAACAGTATAGCCAGCGCCAAAGAATACGCCCAGCGGGTACCAGTGCAAGATTATGATACCGTAAAGCCATGGATTGAGCGTGTGATGGAAGGCCAAGCCAACGTTATGTGGCCCGAACGCATCCAGTGGTTTGCCAAATCGTCGGGCACTACTAGCGATAAGAGCAAGTTTATACCAGTAAGCCCAGCGTCGTTGGATAAGTGCCACTTTAAAGGTGGCCGCGATGCCATGAGCGTGTATTGCAGCTATTACCCCGACACCAAAATTTTTACCGGCAAAACGCTAGTGCTCGGCGGTAGCCATAAGATAAATGCACTTGACTCAGGCTCTAGATATGGGGATGTGAGTGCGGTAATGTTAGAGAACCTGCCGTTTGTGGCCGATGTGTTCCGCACGCCTGAGCGCTCCATTGCCCTAATGGATGAGTGGGAGAGCAAGATTGAGAAGATGGCCCAGGCAACCATGAAAGAGCACGTTACGCAAATTGCAGGTGTGCCCTCGTGGACGATGGTGCTTATTAAAAAGATTTTTGAACTTACTGGCGAAACCGACCTTCGTGCTGTATGGCCCGATTTGGAACTGTTCTCTCATGGCGGGGTGAGCTTTGCGCCTTATCGCACCCAATATCAACACGCTATACCGCATGACGATATGCACTATCTGGAGACGTACAACGCCTCTGAGGGCTTCTTTGCCCTGCAAGACGACCCAACCCGCAATGATATGCTTTTGCTGTTGGATAATGGCGTGTATTATGAGTTTGTGCCAATGGATGAGTTAGGCAAAGATTACCCTAAAACGCTGGCAATTGATGAGGTGGAAGTGGGAGGCATATATGCTTTGGTTATTAGCACCAATGCGGGCCTTTGGCGCTACTTGTTGGGTGATACTGTTAGGGTAACCAGCCTTAAACCATTCCGCATACAAATTGCAGGTAGGGTAAAGCATTACATTAATGCTTTTGGCGAGGAGGTGATGGTAGATAATACCGACCAAGCCCTAGCCAAAGCTTGTGCCGAAACCGGTGCCCAAGTAACCGACTACACCGCAGCCCCAGCTTTTACCACCGACGGGCAAGGCTACCATGAATGGCTAGTGGAGTTTGCCACACCGCCTATAGATTTGCTTGCCTTTACCGCAGCCCTTGACCGCCATTTGCAGCAGCTTAATAGCGATTATGAAGCCAAGCGCTATAAAAATATGGTGTTGCAGCCCATCGTGCTGCATGTTTTGCCTACTGGCACTTTTTATAACTGGCTGCGTAGTAAAGGCAAACTAGGTGGCCAGCACAAAGTGCCAAGGCTTAGCAACGAGCGCACTTATTTGGAAGAGGTATTGGCTTTAGCCTAATCCCAAAACTTCCACCAAGGTTTGTTACTAAACCCGATGTATAGATAACCTTCCTTAAACTTTATTGGATAAGTGGGCCGGCTATAACCCTCTCCAGTAGTGTTTTTGCCCGTGCGCATGTCAAACTTTATGCGGTGTAATGGGCAAACCACGTTGCCTTCCTCATCGCACCACCCTTTGCCCAATGAGGCCCCTGCATGGGGACAAGTGTCGTGTATGGCATAGTACTCCCCATCTATTTTACCTAAGCAAACAGGTTTACCTTCTACCTTGACGCCAATAACTTGCCGCTTGGCAAACATTTGGTCGAGTTGCCATTGTTCAAATAGTCGGTACCAGTCATATTCATCATCAGGCATTGTACTAAGATACAGTTTTGGGTCAATAGTCCGTCGTCAGCCTTTGGCGTAACTAAATCGTTTTGTCGTGCACGAATGTATATTTCATGCGGATTATGGACTCGCTAAAGCTAAGATTTACGATTTGGCGTATTTAGTAAAGTTGGTTCTATAATTCGTTAACTCTGTAAATTCTGGTCCATTTTGTCGTGCACGAATGTATATTTCATGCGGGTTTTAGTGGGCAATTTGTTGGGTGCCGCTATTGTTTTTTAGTATCCATGCTTTCATGGTGTCAAAAGCAGGTGTATCTATCATGGTATAGTTATCGGTAATCTCAACCCAAAGTGCCAAACCACTAATCGAGTGGATTTTATCGATAGCGGTAAGCTTTTTGTCAAAGCCAGTCGTATCATTCATTAAATAATAGGCTATTAAATCTTGCATCTCAGGTATGGGGCTATCCACTAATATTTTCTTAAGCTGTTTAGATACTTTAAATGACTCTTGGTAGTCGCCCGCAAGTACCAAGTATATACCCAGTTGCGATAGTTCTACGGAAGTTTTGCCAGTATATTCATATAGCTTATTCAGTTGTTCAACCACTTTAGGGTAGTCTTGTTGCCTTACAAAATAATCGAAGCGATGAATGTAGAAAAACCGTGGGTCTCTTTTTTGCTCGCTCAGCATATCGTTAAGCACTTTAAAGTATACACTGTCTGAGCTACCAAGAGCGAGGTTAATCCTATAGAAGTCAAACAATTTCATTTTTCGTTCTTCGCTGTGCAGTTGGTTGTAATGCTTCCAACCACTTTCAACATCTTGGGCCGCTAGGCTGGCGGTAAGGCCTTGGTATATACCTAGTGGGTCGTAGCTTAGTGCGGTATGTTTGTTTCCAGAGGTCATACGGTAATTGGTAACGGCCATGCTTTGGCCTGTTAGCTCGCTTAAGTATGAGCCCGAAACATAGTCATACAAATCGGCTATATAAATCCTACGGTTGCTCTGCGAGAGTTCCATCTCCATATAGTTTTGGTAGCCACTAACGGTTGCAAAAAACACGGCTTTGGTACGTCCTTGCTTATCCTTTTTAAGCTTATTGAAAATGAGGATATCGGTACCTCGAATATAGGTGTCAACATTTTCTGCAAAATTAGTACCGTTGGCAATATGAAAGTTACGCCCAAGGTACTTACTCATTTCTCCTGATACTTTATCAGAAAATAGCTGCAAATCAAAGTACTCTGATAGGTTGCGCTCACCGTTGCTGTATTCGTCAGCCAGTTTAGTGCAAAAATTGATATAATCTTCCTCCGGTAGCTCCTTCTCTGAGTAGTCGCAGCTACCAAGCATTGCTGATGTTATTAAAGCCAATATCAGGTGTTTCATATTCCCTCTTTTGTTCGCCCTAAAATAAGCAATTACCGTATAAGGTGACAATAGCGCATCAGTGGAAGCATGCTTAATTGCTAGCTGGCAACTCTCTATTGTGCGGTCTGGATACTTGATCTGGTTTGAAACGAGATTACTTAATACCGATACCCGCCTAAAACCTGTAACTTTGCAACCGATTTTGTGCAAACGATGTTATAAGTGCCATGGCTGAAACAGAAACCCTGCTTAACGGCGCGTCCGTAATAGATTTAGACCCTAAAAAATACATCATCATTAAAGGCGCAAAGGTGCATAACCTGCGCAATGTTGATGTGGCTATACCCCGCAACAAGCTGGTGGTAGTAACTGGTGTATCGGGCTCAGGCAAGTCTTCCATTACCATTGATACCCTTTTTGCTGAAGGCCAGCGCCGCTATGTAGAAAGTTTGAGCAGCTATGCGCGCCAGTTTTTGGGCCGCATGAACAAGCCCGATGTGGAATATATTAAAGGCATTTGCCCGGCTATTGCTATTGAGCAGAAGGTAAGTACCCGCACCACGCGCTCGACAGTGGGTTCGCTTACCGAGATATACGATTACCTGCGTCTGTTGTTTGCCCGTATGGGCCGCACGTACTCGCCTATAAGTGGCGATGAAGTAAAGAAGCACACCGTGGACGATGTAGCCAGCTACGTAATGGGCTTGGAGGAAGGTGCCAAAGTGCAGGTATTAATACCCATGGCGCACCACAACAAGGCCAACCTAGAGAAGGAGCTGCAACTATTGGTACAAAAGGGATATAGCCGGGTAGCCGATGATAAAGTAGTGTATAAAATTGATGAGCTGTTAGAAGATAAAGCCCTCTATAAAACCTATAAAGACAAGGATACCAAGTTTGTATTGATTGACCGCTTGGTAGTAAAGCTTGGCGAAGATGCCGACGAAACCCGCATGCGTATTAGCGACTCGGCACAAACGGCCTTTTTTGAAAGCTTAGGTAGTTGCGTAATTGAGGTGTTGGGCCAAGGTAAGCGCGAGTTCAACAATTTGTTTGAGATGGACGGTATGCGTTTTGAAGAGCCTACCCCGCACTTTTTCAACTTTAATAGTCCGTTTGGTGCATGCAAAACCTGTGAGGGTTTCGGTTCAGTAATGGGCATTGACGAGGATTTGGTGGTGCCCGATAAAAACATGTCGGTATACGAAGGTGCTATAGCGCCTTGGCGTGGCGAAAAAATGGGCGAGTGGCTGCAGCCGTTGGTAAAGAAGGCTTTGGATATGGATTTTCCCATCCACCGCTCGTATAAATTCCTTATCGACGAAGAGAAAGCATTGCTTTGGAAAGGCAATAAATTCTTTAAAGGACTGGATGCCTTTTTTGAATACCTGGAAGAGAACGCCTATAAAATACAATACCGTGTAATGCTGAGCCGCTACCGTGGCCGCACCAAATGTCCTGACTGCGGTGGCTCACGCTTGCGCAAGGATACGCAGTATGTAAAAATAGGTGGCCGCAACATTGCAGAGCTGCTATTAATGCCCGTTGATAAGCTGTGGGAGTGGTTTAATGCCCTTGAGCTTAGCGAGCATGACCAACAAATTGGAAAGCGCATATTGGTTGAGGTAAATACCCGCTTGGGCTTGATGCTGGAAGTGGGCTTGCCATACCTTACCATGAACCGTGTGAGCAATACACTTTCGGGTGGTGAAACGCAGCGCATAAACCTTACCCGTACTTTGGGTAGCAACCTTACCGACTCGTTGTACATACTAGATGAGCCGAGCGTGGGTCTGCACCCCCGTGATACCAAGCGATTGGTGGGTGTGCTAGAGCGCTTGCGGGCGCAGGTAATACCGTAGTGGTGGTTGAGCACGAAGAAGAGGGAATGCGTGCGGCCGATTATATAGTGGATATGGGCCCGCGTGCTGGCCGCTTAGGAGGCGAGGTGGTTTTCAAGGCGACTATGCCGATTTGCCGTCTTGCGAGCGAAGCCTTACCAGCAGTACCTCAATGGTATTTTGCAAATACCTACCCCAACCACTCGCCGCAAAAAGCAGTAACAAAATAAAACTAACTGGGGGTAGCAGCACAACCTTAAGGATGTAAGCATAGAGATACCACTAATGCCCTTACAGTGGTTACGGGGTATCAGGCTCGGGTAAAACCACTTTGATTAAACGGGTGTTTTATCCGGCGCTAAACCAACATCTTGGCGGTGCTGGCGAAGCCAGGCGCATTCGAGGAGCTTACCGGCGACTTGAAGCAGATTGACGTTGTGGAGCTGGTAGACCAAAACCCCATCGGTAAATCATCACGAAGTAACCCGATAAATACATCAAGGCATACGATTCTATCGGCTGAGCTGTTCTCGCATGTGCAGCTATCGCGTTTGCGAGGTTTGCAAGCCAAAGCACTTCTCGTTTAACGTAGAAGGTGGCGTTGCAGGTATGCAAAGGCAGATGGCGAGATTGTAGTAGAAGTAAGTTTCAGCCGATGTGCACTTGGGTATGTGAAGAGTGCGGCGGCAAGCGCTTTAAAGAGGAAGTACTAGAAGCCCAATACAAAGGCAAAAGCATATTTGATGTGCTGGAAATGAGCGTGGATGAGGCCATTGAGTTTTTGAAGTGTGAGGAGGAAAGACATCCGCGAGCGCCTGCAGCCATTGCAAGATGTTGGCTTGGGTTATATTAAGTTGGGCCAAACGACAGTACCTATCGGGTGGTGGGCGCAAAGGGTTAAGCTGGCCTCGTTTTTAGGTAAAGGCCACAGTGGCAACCGGGTACTGTTCATATTTGATGAGCCCACTACGGGCCTGCATTTCCATGATATTGCCATTTGATGAAAGCCTTTGATGCTTTGATTGACATAGGCCACACCATCATGGTTATAGAGCACAACGTGGAGGGTAATTAAAAATGCCGACTGGGTAATTGACTTAGGCCCCGAGGCGGCGCGAGCGGCGAACTGCTATACCAAGGCACCCCAGAGGCTTGGTAGGCATTGAGGCGCTCGTATACGGGTCAGTTTTTGAAAGGAAGATTTGACCCAATTTTACTTGTTGTGCCTATTGTAAAAAATTAAGTAAATTTACCTCGGAAGTAGGGAGAAGTATTTCTCGCACCTTTTGGAAGGGCTTGTTTATCCTTATGGAAGGGATAGATAACTACCTCCGGGAGCCGTCACAATGAATCAGTTAACCTCAAATGAGTCGCGTCTTATTTGAGGTTTTTACTGATTTAATTCTTACCAATAATCCAAAATTACATACAGCAAAATGGAGGTTGAAAAATGTTTCTCAACACCCCTACAGGATAAGATTTAAAAACCTTATTTCATAAGGCTTAGGGCTGTGGAAATCTCTTTTTTTGGAAAATAAATTTTGTGTAATTAAGGCCGAAACTATCTGTAGGCCTAGCCTTAGCGTGTCATCCTGAGCTTGTCGAAGGGTGCGCGCAACACCTACCGTAGCTTTTTTAGCGAAGGTGGGAATTTTGGGATGAGAACTGCACATAAAATAATGGCTATTCGTTTATTCCTTTTTAGTGTAGAAGACCTTTGACGATTTGTATAGTTGAGGTAATTTGTGGCTTATTGCTCGCACTAGCGGGCCAGCGCGCGCACCCTTCGACAGGCTCTGGATGACATGCCTTTGTACACGTTCAGAATCACATACAAAAAGCAGAAAATTTACTATTTACCATAAATAAAAACGGCCCTAAGCATTTGCTTGGGGCCGTTTCGTTAATGGTATGTGTGCAATTACATTATCACATCAAAAGTATCTTCGCTGCCCACCCAATCGCGGAACTGCTCGCTGCCGCCACGTACTTTCCAATCGCTGTCAATGGTCAGTTTTGAACTGATACCGCCGCGCGGATTGAAAATCATGGTAATGCGTAAACGCTCAGGGTCATACACGTCAATCATATCATCATAAACGATGTTTATCAAGCGCTCATACGACACGATAATGTCGCGTAACTGATAAACGTATTGTTTCAACGATTTTAACTCAATTACCTTTTTCTTAGGGTAAAAAGTCATGTATAAAGTAGCAAAGTCAGGTTGCTCATGTACACCCAAGAAAGTACACTCAGGTACTTTAATCTTGATTTCGTAAGCACCCTTAGCCGGGTTAGGAATTGCCTTAAGGATTTTCCTGTCAATTTTGTCGTAAAGCTTTTTCTCGTTAGCCATGATATTGAGGCAGTTGTTAGTTTCACTGCAAAGAAAACCAATAAATCAGCAAGTTGGTAGTGCTAAACTGGCTTATTGCTAAATAGTTGGCATAAAACAGTATTTAGACTACCTATAAATTAGGCTTGATAGGGCGTTTTAGGCAACTATTGCTGTACTGCTGATGTTGATTTGGGTATATTTGAGCTATAAAAACCATAAAATTATGTTATCGAAAACCCTAGAGAAGGCCTTAAACGAACAAGTATCTGTTGAAGGTCATGCTTCTTTTGCATATTTGGCCATGGCATCATGGTGCGAACAACAAGGTATGAATGGTGCTGCCAAGTTCTTTTTTGCCCAAAGCGAAGAGGAGCGGGCGCATATGCTAAAGATATTTAACTACATCAACTCTGTAAAAGGCCACGCCTTGGCACCGGCCATCAAGCAGCCGAGTCTAAACTTTAAAGGCGTGGTAGAAATGGTTAAGGAAGCGTTGCACAACGAAGAAAAAGTAACCAAATCGGTATACAAGCTATCTGAGTTGGCCCAAAACGAGAAGGATTACGGCACTTACAACTTTTTACAGTTTTATGTAGACGAGCAGCGTGAAGAAGAAGTATTGTTCAATCACATACTTGAGCGTATTGAACTAATCGGCACCGAAGGTATGGGCAAGTACTATATCGATAAAGAGCTTGAAGCCCTAACCGGCGGCGGTGCTCCTACTGCGGAGTAAGGTTTTAATGTACCATTTTATAAATGTACCGATGTACCAATGTGGTGCATCTGTACGTTTTTTTAATAAACAACATTACATGCTTGCTAAAAAGGGGCTGTTTTGGATAATGCTAACTGCGGTCTTTGGGCTGCTATTTGCATTTGTGCCCCCAAAGAAGAAAAGTAACCCTCCAGGTACGGTTTATTATAGGGATAACCTCTTTATGGATATTGCTCCGATAAGTAATGTAAACTACTTGGAGTTCCTGTTTTATTGCTCACGATATGATATGGATTGTGCAATTGAATATAACAATTCAATTGTGGATTGGCAGTCTGAGGAGAACTACAAATCGTATTTAGTGGAGCATTGCGGTAGGGAAGGTATTGATTCTTCATTAGTGCCACAGAGTTTGTTGGCTACAGGATGCATCTACAATGATGGGGAATATACCGATGGGGACATGTATTTTAGGCACCCAGCTTTTAATAATTACCCACTTATTGATGTCACTTATGAGCAAGCTAAAACTTTTTGTCGTTGGAGAACATCAGTAGTAAGAACGGCGATGTATGGTGTTTATGGAAAGAAACCACTGAACGGTTACTTCAATTTTGAATATCGATTACCATATCATTATGAGTTGCAAGGTTTTGCAGAGCAATTTAAAATGAACGACAAGTTTAGCAAACTAGCCCTAGATTTATCACCGGAAGACTATTGGTGTCCGGAATACGCTGATAGCAAAAAGCACAAAGAAGCAGCCTTCTCAAACATTTATGAATTCACCCAAAGCGAGGACTCGCTTTTCTACGTTATGGAGAGCGATACCGGCCTAACTTTTTACAATCAAGTTGATGAAGCAAGGGTCGGAAAGCGCCACACTGGTTTCAGGTGTGTTTGCGAAATAAAGGACTAAGCTATCAGGAGCATTAGCACATTAGTAAATCAGCACATCGATTTAAATTATCTCCATATACCTTTTCAGTTCCCAATCGGTAACTACTTTGGCAAACTGGCGCCACTCCCAATCGCGGGTAGCGGTAAAGTGGTCAACAAACGCTTTATCGAACAGCTCCACTGCTACATCAGAGTCTTTCATGATTGCAGTAGCCTCGCC
>JAGYJT010000046.1 GCA_018401955.1 Chitinophagales bacterium
TAACACCAGCGATATATTATACACGTTTGATGGCAAACACCTGTACACGGGCCGCTATACCAACACTAGCGATATATTGTACACTTTCGACGGCAAGCATATTTACAAAGGCCGCTACACCAATACTAGTGATATATTATACACCTTCGACGGCAAACACCTTTACAAAGGCCGTTATACCAACACCAGCGACATACTGAAAACCGTTGACGGTAGTATGCCCCTATGCATGTGGATATTGCTGCTGTAATAACTTGTTTTGTCACAAAATCATCTTGCTTGCTGTTGGAAGCAGGGGGCCTAAGTTCAAACCATAAGTGCCTAATTTCAAATCATAAGTGCAACACTATAGGCCAAATTATAGCAGAAATAAAATACAATATTAAAGGCAATCATTAATCAGCACTATAGCAAAAAGTCCACCATCATCCATTACTAACCTTAGCTTCATGGATTTGATAAAAACGAAAGAAAAAGACATCCAAAAGTTAACGTCATACATCCTTAAAACCATCGAAACCAATCATCACTTACCTCCGGTGGTGACATACTACGGCAGTGTATTGGTAAGTGCGAAACACGACGATGGAATATTCCTGCCTCATGAGGTACACTTTGTTTTAAACGTGGAAAAATGGTATTCCTTACCCGGGAAAGTGCCCAAAAACCTAAAACCAAAAGAAATGCTTAACAAACAACCATGCTGGTTTTTTCTGTGGAGGATTAGCAGTTAAGTAATGTAATCGGCAGTAAAAACTGAAGGGTTGTATTTTTTTAACAAGTACATGGATAGCAAACCTCATCCATCTAGGAAACTGAGTAATCAATCGGGAGTTGCAACACATTTTTTAAAGGTTCTGGATATTGCCATGATAAGTCTGTTATTAGACGATAATCGCACCTATCAAGACGTTTCAAAGCCTGTCCTTCTTCAAAAATTAGCATCTAGATTAAACCAATTTATTCAGGCTGGAGGTAGAAATCTAAACCACTATGACGGATTTTGTAACTCTGTATTATTGAAAACAAAGCTTTAAAACACATTACAACTAAAACCGTTCCCTAATTTTTATTATCTTCAAGGTGTTAACTTTTATAAAACATGCAAAAGGCGATAATTTTCCTCCTACTTTCTTTTACCAGTTATACATTATTTGCCCAATGCACCGTAACCACAAGAGCTGATACTACTGTTTGTAATGGGCAATCTGTTACTCTCACTACCACCGTTACGGGCGCTAACGGGCCATTAACCTATGCTTGGGCGGCCAGTAATGGTACTCCTCCTGGGGCAGTACAAAATCCCTCGGTTACACCTACTGCTACAATTACCACATATACTGTAACCGTTACAGGGGGTGGTTGCGCCACAAATACCACTGCACAGGTTACCATTACCGTAAAGCCATTGCCCAATGCACCAACTTTCAACATAACCAACAACAACACTTGCGCTGGCACATCAGTAGGCTTTAGTGTTACAAACGCTCAAGGTGGTGTAAACTATAGTTGGAATTTCGGGGACAATACTACGGGCAGTGGCGCGAACACCTCACATGTTTATAATAGCATTGGAAGTACCACAACAAATTTTACTGTTACCCTTACCGCTACGCTTAACGGATGTACCAGGACTAGCAGCCAGACTGTTACTGTGAGACATTTACCTGAGGTTATTTTAGCAAACTATGCACAAAGGCCTTTTACCAATTGTGGCGGCGGTTCATCGTTCAGTTTAGTAGTAGATAATGAATCCACCACCACAAATTCTAACTATAACATCAATTGGGGCGACAATACAGCCCCATACAATAGCAGTATCGCACCTGATTCGCTTAGTCACCCCTACAATGGATTGGGTTATTTTACGCTTACTTATACCATAACTGGGCAAAATGGCTGCACCAATTCAAGAACATACTCAGTGTTCAATGGCTCGAACCCTGCGGTAAGCTTTGGTAATCCAGGTTCCACGGTAGAGCTATGTACTCCATATACTCTATCGTTCCCCATAAGTGGCACAGGAAACAATCCGCCTGGCACTATTTACGTCATTACCAAAAATGATGGCACTCCTAACGATACATTGAACCATCCACCCCCGGCAAACTACACGCATACCTTTACAGAAACATCATGCGGCGCCACTGGCGGAAATATGGCCAATACTTATTTTGTAAGAATTAGGGCTCAAAACCCTTGTGGCAATTCAACTGTCACCATCGAGCCTATAACCACTAACCAAGTACCGGATGCTCAGTTTACAATCACGCCAGACACGGTGGTATGTGTGAGCACTACTTTAACATTCACCAATACATCATCGGCTGGAGCCACGGTTGATAATAATGGTGATTGTGACACTACCACAGCTAATAACTGGTCAATAGTTCCAGCCACGGGCTGGACATTAGTAGCTGGCCCGCTTGGGCAAAACCCATTGAATCCTTATAATCAAAATACTTGGGGTGGAAATGTGATACAGGTGAACTTTAGTACTCCAGGCACTTACCAGATTAAACTCAGGGCCCAGTCAAGAAACCAATGTGGATATGACTCGATTGTAAAAACCGTTTGCATTCAATCCCGCCCCATACCATTGTTTTCAGCAACACCATTAGTAGGCTGTGCCCCGCTGGTGGTGAATTTTACCAATACTTCAACCGGCGCCAACCAATGCGGCAATATTACCCGCTTGTGGTTGGTAACACCTTTAACACCTATTTGCACGCAGGATTCCATAACTGACCATGCCTTTACCTCGGGTACCAACCAAGGGTCGCTAAACCCAGCTATCCGTTTCAATAATGCAGGTACCTATAAGGTTCAATTGAGGCTAACCAGTAAGTGCGGCATCGACACGGTAAACCAAACCATTACAGTTCGACGGAAACCACAGTTAAGCATTAGCGCACCAAGCTCAATTTGTATCGGGCAAACCATAAGTCCAACGGCTAATGCCGTGGACTGTGATTCGCCTATTTCATCCTACAGCTGGACTTTTACGGGTGGCAATCCAGCTACTTCGAATCAATTAAATCCAGGCACCATTGCTTATGCCACATCAGGGGTAAAAACAATAACGCTAAGGGTTCAAAACGCTTGCGGAACTGCTTCGGCCTCGTCAACCGTGAATGTTTTAAACCCACCAACCGCCAATGCTGGGAATGATGTTACCATTTGCAGTGGTAGCTCCATAGGTATCGGCTCACCGCCACAAACGGGACCGTTTAGTTGGTCGCCCACCATAGGACTGAGCGATTCAACTATAGCTAATCCTACTGTTACCCTTACCAATACCGGCACCTCCCCTATTACCACACCTTACATAGTAACTGTTGGCTCGGGCGGATGTGTTGACAGGGATACCGTTCTAGTTACCGTAAACCCACTTGCCACGGTAAGTGCTGGTAGCCCTCAGACTGTTTGTGCTGGTGGCTCCATAAACCTCTCAGGTACCATTGGCGGCAGTGCCACTTCCGCCACTTGGACCTCAAGTAGCGGGGGCACTTTCGGTAGCACCACCAGTTTGAATACTACTTATACCCCTTCCATTACCTCTGGCACGGTAACGCTTACATTAACCACTAACGACCCAGCCGGCCCTTGCCCCGCTGCAACCAGCACGGTCGTTATTACCGTAGTACCTTTGCCTGTTGCCAATGCAGGTAACGATGTTGATGTGTGTAGCGGTAGCATGGTAAACATTGGCAGCGCATCTCAACCAGGCTTTACCTATCAATGGTCGCCCACTGCCGGTTTGAGCTCGGCAACGGTGGCTAACCCGAGCCTTACGCTTACCAATACGGGTGTATCGGTGGTATCAACTACCTATACCGTTACGGTTTCGGCAGGGAGCTGTTCCGTTACCGATGCATTAGTGGTTTCAGTTTATCCCCCTGCCACTGCAAGTGCTGGTACGGCAACACCTATTTGTGCCGGTCAATCCGTTAACCTTACAGGTTCTATTGGTGGAAGCGCTAGTACCGGCACTTGGAGTTCTAGCCAAGGTACCTTTGGCAGTTCCACATTGAATACTACTTTTACCCCCAGCATTACGTCAGGTACCGCAACCGCTACCCTTACCAGCAACGATCCTATTGGTCCTTGCCCTTCGGTAACCAGCACGGTTGCTGTTACGGTCAATCCCATCCCAAATATTACCAATCCGCTCACACAAAGGATATGCTCAGGCCAGCCTACCACTGCCGTAAATTGGACTTCTAGCGTAGGCAACAATGTAAGCTATGCATGGACTGGTACTGCCACAAACGGCATTACAGGCTTTACCGCAAGTGGCAATGGCAATATCCTGGTTTTTACGCCCACAAACCCGTCAACTACATCTGGTACCATTACCTATACCGTAACGCCCACGGCAGCGGGCTGTGCGGGTACACCTGTAACATATACATTTACGGTAGACCCTGGACCGATTGCGAATACCATTGCCCCGCAAACCATTTGCTCCAACCAAAGTACCCAGCCAGTATCATTGAGTGCCAGCATACCGGGAACTACCTTTACTTGGACGGCAACAGCCACCCCAGGCACAACGGGCCAAGCTGCTGGAAATGGCAATAACATCCCTGCCCAAACCCTTGTTAATACTACAACTTCCAACGGAACAGTTACCTATACCGTTACCCCAACCATAAACAGTTGCACGGGCCCTTCGGTAACGTTTACCGTAACGGTGGTGCCCTCGCCAGGCGTGGTATTTTCTGTTCCAAATCAAGACATTTGTTCTGGAGCTGCATCGCAGCTTGTTACCATTACGTCGCCTACAACAGGTGCCAACATCACATGGACTGCCATCCAGCCTTCGGGCGTTACTGGGGTAGCTACGAGTGGCACTAACACAATACCCGCGCAAACATTGGTGAACACCACCAACCAACCGATAACGGTTTTATACAGCGTTTCGGCTATTACTAGCGGAGGCACAGCTTGCCCAGGCGCTGCGCAACAATATACTATTACTGTAAACCCAATACCTACTGCTACTGCAACACCCGATGCCGATACCATATGCTCCGGTGGTCAAATATTGGTTAACCTAACCTCGACTGTTGCCACCACCACTTTTGCTTGGACAGTTACCCAGCCAGCAGGCATAACGGGTGCGGCAAATGGTACGGGCAATCAAATCAATCAAACCCTTACCAATGCTAATGCCCAAACAGCGGTAGTGGTTTATACCATTACCCCAACGGCCAACAATTGCCCAGGTACACCTATAACGGTTAACATTTCGGTAGACCCATCCCCTACTGTGGCGTTTTCAATAGCCAATCAACAGGTTTGTAGTGGTTCCGCATCTGCACCTATTAATTTGACTAGTACCACCGCAGGATCCGCCTTTAGTTGGATGGCCACCGCAAACGGCGCTGGTGGCGTAACGGCTTCAGGCACCAATACCATACCCGCACAAACCCTTACCAATACAACCACTAACCCGATCATAGTAACTTACAGTGCCGTAGCTACATATGCCGGTTGTTCGGGCCCCGCGGCCGCCTACGCCATTACCATAAACCCACTGCCCAATGTAAATGCTGGGGCGGATATAACGATTTGCAATCAACCCTTCCCAGAAACGCTTACCGGTTATACGCCAGTGAATGGATCAGGGGGCACAGGTGTATGGAGCGGCTCATCACAAGTAACGAGTGCTGGCGTTTTTACGCCCAATGGGTTGGGCACTTTTACCCTTACCTATACTTTTACCGACGGCAACAACTGTATAGGCCGTGATAGCATTGTAATTACCGTGGCAGACCCTCCAATCATCGAAGCTGGGCCGAATGACACTTTGTGTTTAAACAATGCCCCCATTTTGCCAACTGCCATCAACCCTGCAACGGGCGGTACTTGGAGCGGGAGCGGTATCATTAATGCCACCACGGGCTTATTTGACCCATCTGTGGCGGGCGTTGGGCCACATACGCTTACCATTACTTTTGGGTCGGGCACTTGCCAGGTAAGCGATACGAGGGTGGTGTTTGTGAGGGCATTGCCTGTTATCACTTTCAACCCTACCAATCCAGAGACTTGCTTTCAAGAACCTGTAACCATAACCGCAAGTGGTGCTAATAGTTATACTTGGCAACCAGCGAGCGGATTGAATACCACCACGGGCGCAACCGTGGTGGCTACTTTGAATACCACAGCCACTTTCGATATTGACGCTACTGATGTGTTCGGTTGCAGGGATACCGTTCCGCTTACCGTAACAGTAAACCAACTACCTATAGTAAGTGCTGGCCCCGATACGGTTATATGCAACCAATCCAACTTTCAAGTTCAGTTATCGGGCACGCCCATTGGTGGAACTTGGGACGGGCATCCCTTTATCAATATCCAAGGATTGTTCAGCCCCACAGGCCTCCCACAAGATACCGGCACCTATCGCGTTCGCTATACCTACACCGATATTAAAGGGTGTACCGATTCTAGTTTTACGAATGTACGGGTCATCGCCCCGGTATTTGCCCAAGCAGGCCCTGCAGATACCTTTTGCGTTAATGAACCAGCCATATTGCTTACTGGCTTTTTACCTGTGGGTGGTACGTGGTCGGGCAATGGTGTTACTAACGCACAAACAGGTGAGTTTAACCCTACCGTCGCCGGGGTTGGCTCTCATCCTATTGTATATTCATACGGTTCTGGTACTTGCCTCACTTCGGCCACTACCATTATGTTGGTTCAACCAAAACCCGATGTTAATTTTACCTATTCGGTTACTTGCATTGGCGAGATAACCCAGTTTACCGATGCTTCCAACGGGCAAGCCGATTCCATAGTGCAATGGGCTTGGCAGTTTGGCGATGGCAATTCGAGTGGCATCCAAAACCCGGCCAACACCTATACGGTTAATGGCAACTACTCTGCCACACTAGGCATCACCAATTCCAATGGATGCAGCCACGACACTACGATAACGGTGGTAATCCACCCGCTCCCTACACCTACTTTTACTAACCCACCCGTTGGGTGCCCTGATTCTATTATCCAGTTTATGTTGGATACCGTGGATGCGGCCATCTACAATTGGGACTTTGGCGATGGTACGGTAGGTACAGGTGCAAACGCAACCCACGTTTATCTGGTGCCTGGTAACTATACCATCAGATTGGTTGCCGAAACACAATACGGTTGTTTGGATAGTTCGGTGGGGCAGATTACGATTGCCGAAAGGCCTTATGCCGATTTTGCCGCAGTACCTGACTCCGGCTGCGGGCCATTGAAAGTATTGTTTTACTACCTACCGCTCAATACCGCATTGGCTTTTGATTACCGGTGGGATTTTGGGAACGGCACCTTTAGCTATGATGCCCTTCCGCGTGATACGGTAACTTACTTGTCAGGCAATTATGGCGATACGGTTTATTATGCCACGCTGTATGTGCAAAGCCGGGTGTGCCAGCAGATAGCCATCCATACCGATACCATTAAAGTGTTTGGGAAACCTTACGTTGATTTGGTACCCGATAGAACAGTTGGCTGCTCACCTTTGGTGGTAAATTTTAACAATAACACCCTCGGCCTGATAGATTCCATAGCCGTGGACATGGGCGATGGTATAGTATACAATTATACCAGTGCGCAAGATTTCAGCCACCAATTCCTTAACCTTACAAGCACGGATACCGTTTATCAGGTAATCATAACGGCCTACAATACCTGTGGCATTACAGCAGATACGCTAAACATTACAGTTTACCCCAACGTAGTAACCGCTGGCTTTAGCATTGCGCCCGCGGCCAACTGCCCTTATGTGCCGTTTACCATTACCAATAATGCCATTGGCGCGGCGTACATCTATTATGATTTCGGGCTGGGCATCAGGCCGCAGTCAAATTTAGGAGGAACGGTCAGCTTTTCTATTACTTCACCAGGCACCTATACCATATACCAGCACGTATATTCTGGCGATTCGTGCAGTTACGATGTGGATTCATTGCAAATAACAGTTTTACCTAAACCTACAAGTGACTTCTCGGCCACCGCCCTTACCCTATCGTGCGATGGACCGATGGAAATAGTATTTGGAAACACCAGCCTTGATGGCATCAACTTCTATTGGGATTACGATGACGGTACTACGGCAACTATAGTGGAGGAAAGCCATTTCTACCAACAGGAAGGTTTGTACCAAGTACGGTTGATAAGCGAGAACCAATATGGCTGCACCGATACTTTGATTAAAGATGTGCTGGCCGAACATAGAACCAATGGCCTGTTTATACCGAATGCTTTTAGCCCAGAGTTTGGCGATGCCAAAGTACGCGATTTTAAGCCGGCAGGTAGATGCGTGGATAGTTATCGCCTCCGTATTTTTAACAACTGGGGAGAACTAGTTTGGGAAAGCATAAAAGTAGAAAACGAGCAACCTGCTGAAGGATGGAACGGTAGGCATATGCTCACCGGCGAACTGTTGCCGCAAGATGTGTATACTTGGAAGATTGAGGCGACCTTTTTGGATAATGAAGTATGGCCAGGCAAGGAGTATAAACTCGGTAATTATAAGCAAATCGGTACTGTAACCCTCATAAGATAAGACCATGAAAATGATAAGATTCAGGTTGTTCTTTTTGTGGTTAATGCTTCCACTGGGTATGTTCGCTCAGGATTTGCGCTTTTCACAATTTGACCTTAACCCAATTTATTACAACCCTGCTTTTACGGGCGATGCCCGCGATATGAGGGTGGGCCTCAACTACCGCAACCACTGGCCCAACGTACCAGGCAGGGGCTTCCCCGGGCCATTTAGCAGCTACAACCTATATGCCGACAAGCAACTGAACAATGCCTTAGTGGGCGGGGTGGGGTTGTTTATGTATCAAGACTTCAAGGGGGAGGGATACTTGCGCCATACCCAAGTGGGCGGCTCATACTCCTGGCGCATGCCTACGGGCACACCCGACTTTAATATGTACTTCGGTACCAAAGTTTCGTACAACCAATTAAGCGTGGACTGGAGCCGTTTCGTGTTTTCCGATCAAGTATCAGCGGATAGCGGCTATCTTTCTACCCCTTCGGCGTTTATCCCACAAAACAGCGGCAACAAAAGCTATGTGGATATAGATGCGGGGATGGTAATGCGGTTCAATCTGTTTAAGAAGTGGAGCAACGAGCTTTCATTTTCTACTGCACATCTATCCACCCCCAATGTATCATTAAACGGCATACCCACTACCCTGCCGCTTAAGTATGTGGCGATGTATAATACCAGCTTCCCATTAAGGAAAGAAAAGCTGTACATCAACCCCAAGTTTATGATCGAGCGGCAAAGGCCATTTACTACCTTCACCACTGGCTTTAATATCTACGTTACCAAGAAGTACCATTTTGAGAACAACTTCTACTATTCAAAGCCATTGTATATTGGCTTTTACTTTCAGAACAGCAATTTCAACCAGTTACGGAATACTTCCAGTTTCATTGTCCTAGTTGGGCATACCGGCAGTTTCGGTGAAAACAATAGCCGCTATCAAGTAGGGTTGAGTTACGATTTTAGCATCGCGGGTTTATCGCTAAGCACTTATGGTGCCTTGGAATTGTCCGCTACCATGATATTAAATACCAAGAACCAAGGCAAGCGCTGGCGCAAGTGCCACAACTTCCAGGGTAATCCGCTTGGGCCGATTAATTGATAGGGGAATCCTGATAGACATTTTTTTAACAAAAGGAAGATAACAAATAGAGGCTGCCCCACAAGTGAGGCAGCCCTGTATGCGTTCAGCCGATTGGGTAAATGCAGCGGCTAACGAAAGCATCTTGGATGAATAGATTACCCTGTGGCTAATTAATTTAGAGATACGTATTTATACTTATACATTGGGGGGGGGTAATTTGTTAATATTGTTGCAGTAAACATAACTGCCACGACTAACATGATTGACTTTTTCATATTTCGTTACTTTTAAATTTTAGTGCCTATGCTTTAATCAGCGTATTCTTCTGTTACTTCATCATAATCATATTCTGGACTATCTTCGTAAGCTTCAATTTGTCCACGTTCCAACCTATTTAAAGATGACGAAACTGTCATATTGTTAGGTAGTCCATTGATATGGGCTTACTCCTTACCAAAAAGTACCAGGAATAAATCTACCCAGTTATTTTGTTCAACGCGTACATGATTAAACCTGAATAAGCAATAATCCAAACAATATTTGCCTTAACAGATTGTAACCAAGTACATTTCCAAACAAACTTGCCAACTACAATATAAGCTGCAGATAAAGTTATTATATTAAATACGAATACACCTAACAATCCTAAACCACCATCAGAAAAAAATCTAGCTACGGCCTTAGGATTATCCATCATAAGATACCAAAATATTAAGATAATCACAGACGATATTAGGCATACCAAAAACGAATTTTTAAATGTAGCATTTGCAACCTGCCCTACATTTTTCGCTAAAGCGAGCAAAACAATACCGCCAATTGCTGACGAAATAAACAAACTAATAACACCAAAAGTTAAAATAGCTCCATCTATAATATAATTTTTTATATTTTTTAGTAAAATGACCACTATTTATAAAAAAATTATAGTAATAGTAAGTTTTAGCTTTGCTAAAAATAATTAGTCACATTTACCCATTTCTTTTAACAAAGCTTGTGTAAATTCTTTTTTGTCATCAGCAGAAGTATATTTACCTCTCAATTCTAAGCCTAGAGAAACAGCTTCGGATGCCAATTCCAAGCTTTCTTGCATCGCGGACTCATCACCTGATAAGCCTTTTTTCTCAAGCTCATTACCTTCACATAATAGTTTTGCAAGTTTTTTAGCGTCGCTTTCAATAGACCCTCCACAACTTGTTAAAATTGCTGCAGCAAACATAACTGCTACGATCTGCGTAATTGACTTTACCATCTTTCGTTACTTGTAAATTTTAGTGCCTATGCTTTAATCAGCGTACTCTTCTGTTACTTAATCATAATCATATTCTGGACTATCTTCGTAGGCTTCAATAACTATAGTGATAGAGCCTTTCTTATTAACCATGACAACCCTGATATTATCGGAACTGTACACACCATTTCTACTTTCATCCTTTTTAAAGCCATCAGCTTCAATTTTGGTTTGGAGTTCAGCTAAAATCTGCTCTTCCTTTCCTCTCGCTTTTCCTTTCAATGATATAACATATGCATACCCTGTCGGAGTTTTGGAAGAATTAAATACACGACTCCAACCCTCAGTTTCAAAATTTTCTCCCTTAACATAAAAATCATAAGTAGCATCACTTGTAATTTGCTTATCTGAGAATATTTCTTTCTCCTTACTATATACACTAAAGTCACTTTCACTTAGTTTGTACTTCTCTATCACATTCTTGAAAGTTGATTTAAAAGTAAATCCCTCTGGGCTTTCAAAATTGACAATAGATGTTATAGCAGCAATGTTAAAATAGTCAGTCTTAACAATACTGTAATCAGAGCCTCCAGTTAAGAAATACGTCACAAGGTCTTTTGAAACACCGTCATACTGTGGGTTAATGACATACTTACCATCATCACTAATAAAGCCAATTTTATTGCCACTTACAACAAGTGCTAGATCACCATTAAAAGGTAATGCATCTTCAAATTGTGCATTGATTACAATTTTACCTTCCCTATCGATATATCCGTAATTTTCACCTGATTTTACAGGCGTTACGCTACTTCCATTAAAAGGGTATGCTCTTGCAAATTGAGGATTAATAATTAATTTACCTTCATTATCACACCATCCCCATTTGCCATCCTGGTTAACGAGGAACATATCCCCATCAAGTAGGATAGCAGTGAATTGCGGGTTTATGGTGTATTTACCATCTTTGTCTATTACTCCGTACTTATTATTGGATGACACAACACATTGACCGTTACTAAAATCATCAACTCCATCAAATTGATTATTCAAAATAATCGAACCTTCTTTATCAATAAATCCCCATTTGCCAGCATTATTTCTTACTCCACATAAACCATCACTAAAATTTGCTACTGCCGAAAACTGAGGATTTATAACAGTTTTTCCAGATTTATCAACAAACCCCCAGATTTCGTCTCCCTCGGCATTCAGAATACTATAGGCAGCTAGTCCAGATTTAAAAAGATGTACCTCTTCAGCATCTTGCAATGTGAATTTTATTTCACCTTTTTTGTCAATGGCCGTAGGTGCTCCATTTTCAAGTACAACCCAAGCTAAACCATCACTAAAAACTGTTGCTTGCTGATACTGTGCATTAATAGCATATTTGCCATCATCAGTTACAAAACCGTATTTAGATTCATCACCTGTTGTTTCAACTAAAGCTAAACCATCTCTAAAAACGGTTGCGTTAGTAAATTGTGGGTTGATAACAATTTTACCTTCCTTGTCAATATACTGAAAATCTTTTCCGCTTCTGACTGGAATTAAATCAATTGCCGATATCGAAGTATCACCACCTCCGCAAGAATTGAAGATAGACGTAAAAGCAACAACAACTAATAAGTACAACGAACGCTTCATAATAGTTAGTTTATTTTGATTTTATTTGTTTAAATTTTTTTACGTATTTCATTGCTACTTTGATACCCACTCCAACACCAAATCTTCGCTCATATTAAGCGTTTCATTTACTCGGACATCCACAACACCCTGTGCCTCTCTCCCATCTATTACATCGTAGACACAATTAGCCCCTCTACCCAGGCATTTTTGGCAATTGGAGCAGGCATGGGCAAAAGCTAAAACGGTTTGCTTATTTCTTTTTCTTGCCAAAAATTAAACCAGCACCACTATTCGACTCCTCGGTAGTTGTTGGCACCAAAATATAGTTGCCTTTGTCAGCACTAATGGTGTAGAGCGTGTTGTTTAACAAAATGAGCGGATTTGAATCTTTTCTACCATCGGTTGTAACCAATGATTCTAGTTTCCCTTCTTTGAATAAAAGAAACAAGGTGTGCTCTTTCCCGTTGTAAACTTCAGTGCCCGTGGTCTCCCCACCCCTTTTGTTAACAAATTTTGGATTTACCTTTCTCTCAATCACCTTGTATTTGTAAGTATAAATTGCGTACCCGTCTTTTTGATTGGAATAAACATTATAAGGCTTTGAACCCAACTTGGCAATTACCTGGTCTAGCGTAATATTCGTTTGCAAGTCCATTACATTGTCGATTGATGCAAACTTTGCAACTTGAACAGTATTGCAACTTGTCAGAATTGTTGAAGCAATAAGAATTGTTCCAAAAATTGTCATTAAGTTTTTCATTTTTTGATTTTCGTTTTGCGTTAGTTAAAATTGTTGACAAAACCATTTGATGAATTGATTTAAATGGTTTGACGGTTGCAAACATAACTTTTAAGACAGAATTAAACCTAAATCCATTAAATTCATTAAATCCATTACTATGGATAATTTCCTTTTTATGGGAAAAAGGCATAAAATCACATGCAAATACTATCAATGTTAAGCAAGTACGTATTAATACTTATTGAGAATGAGTTTGGTAGGCAAATTAGGTATCCTATGGATTGTGATGAGCTGAAAATAAGCATATTGAAGAAAACTGGCTTAAACATTAGCAGCAGTACACTAAAAAGAATGTTTGGTTTTTATAAAGAAACCGAAAAGGCAAGACTATATACCTTAGATACTATAGCAAAATACTTAGATTACCCTAATTGGGACCATTTGGGTGCCGCTAGCCTTGAAAATGATAGCGAGTTAATGTTAGATGAAGATTTTGATATTGCAACCTTAGAAGTAGGAGCAAGGATTACGGTTAAATACTCGCCAGGCCGAACGCTAGAATTACACTTTTTGGGGGCATACCAGTTTCGAGTAGCAGAAACAAATAGCCCAAAACTATTGATAGGAGATATACTGGAAGTGTCGAGCCTGTTAAAAAAACACCCGATAATATGCAAAAAAATAATCAGGAACGATAAAAACATTGGCACTTATGTAGGCGGCAAAAAAGATGGAATTACTTATCTTGGCATAGCAAAGCAAGAAGTTGATAATGGAAAGCAGCCATGAATCGTTTATATGGGACGGCCAAGAAGAAGCTGGCGATGTGCAGGATGTATTGGTTGGAAGTGGCGGTACCTGCAATGTATACAGGCAAAGAATAGACAGGAAATACTACATAATAAAAAAGCTGAAACCCGAAAAGGTTTTCCATCCGGCATACCTTGCGGCATTCAAGAAAGAATTTGAGGTGGGCCAGGAGCTTGAACACCCAAACATTATAAAGTATTTGTTTTACAGCCATATCCAAAACCAACCATACATTATTCTAGAGTACATTGATGGCACCAGCCTGAATAATCATTATTTAAGCAAAAATGAAAGTAGTGCGCTAGAGAAGCTTGAAAAGGAGTTGCAATTCCATTTATTACAATTGTGTGAGGCTATTAAGTATATACATAGCAAGGGAATAGCACATGGCGATATTAAGCCAGACAACATTATTGTGGAGCATGCCACCGGTAATTTGAAACTTATTGACTTTGGCCATGCAATATCAGTTGACACAATAACTGACGGCGGAGGCACAAAAAGATATTTGAACGAACAACAGCCCGACCCTTTTAAGAGGGATGTTTATGCCTTGGGGGTCACTATAGCCGATATTATAAATATAGTTGGCCCTAACCAAACAATGATTGAGATAGCTGAGAAATGCATTAATAACTCATATAAAGGAATAGGCGATGTAATTGAGGCGATTTCGTGTTCAAATAAAAAAAAACAAAAAAGAAAGCTCAAAATGTTATTTGTGAGTTTTATTCTCTTGTTATTGGCCTTAGCAGGAATAAAAATGGCATCAGAAAACACGGTACCCACTCAATCAAATGTTGATAAAAAAATAAATGTTCCTGTGCAAAAAACTGAAACCTATATGGATTCGTCTTGGTCTTTTCAGCATGGATACTCATTTTACGAAACTCTTAGTGATACTTTACTACATGAAGGATCCATAAATAGGTCTTCTGCATTTGAGCTCATGAATGACATAATAGTAATGAATTACGAACAATGGGAAAGTGAGCTACAAGAAAGGGATATTCAACCCAAAACCATAGAATACGTTAACGCTACCAAAAGTTACAACAAAGGATATTATATAGCGAGAGTAAAAGCAGATAGTTTACTGGATATATTTAATATAGAAACAAAAAATGAATAACTTAAACATACCAGCAAGAGCAACATGGGAGTCAATAGTTCCATCTTCCGCTAAAAACAACGGACCTAGGTACATTTGCAAATCGCTTAGCTTCAAACTACTAATCCTAATAGTTATAGCATTAATACCAAGCACCATGAGCGCACAAACCAATATATTTAATGGCCGCTACACCAACACCAGCGACATTGTAGCCAACTTTGACGGTAAGCACCTATACACGGGCCGATACACCAATACTGGCGATGTATTGTACACCTACGACGGGAAGCATATTTACAAAGGCCGCTACACTAACACCAGCGATATATTATACACGTTTGATGGCAAACACCTGTACACGGGCCGCTATACCAACACTAGCGATATATTGTACACTTTCGACGGCAAGCATATTTACAAAGGCCGCTACACCAATACTAGTGATATATTATACACCTTCGACGGCAAACACCTTTACAAAGGCCGTTATACCAACACCAGCGACATACTGAAAACCGTTGACGGTAGTATGCCCCTATGCATGTGGATATTGCTGCTGTAATAACTTGTTTTGTCACAAAATCATCTTGCTTGCTGTTGGAAGCAGGGGGCCTAAGTTCAAACCATAAGTGCCTAATTTCAAATCATAAGTGCAACACTATAGGCCAAATTATAGCAGAAATAAAATACAATATTAAAGGCAATCATTAATCAGCACTATAGCAAAAAGTCCACCATCATCCATTACTAACCTTAGCTTCATGGATTTGATAAAAACGAAAGAAAAAGACATCCAAAAGTTAACGTCATACATCCTTAAAACCATCGAAACCAATCATCACTTACCTCCGGTGGTGACATACTACGGCAGTGTATTGGTAAGTGCGAAACACGACGATGGAATATTCCTGCCTCATGAGGTACACTTTGTTGTGAACGGTGAAAAATGGTATTCCATATCAGGGAAAGTGCCCAAAAACCTATCGGCTCATGCGGCGAAATCGATATGGGAAGATATGCATAAACGCGCCATCGAAAAACTATTAAAAAGTAATGCTTACGTACTGAGAAGTAAGAACAGTGACATCAAAAAACTCAATGCCTATATCCGTTTGGGCTGTAAGTCGGAAAAAGAACTTGTGCCGTTGAGGTTAATTTATGGTTCTGTCAGTGTCGTATCAAAAGAAGTCGAATTGCCCCAATTTTGTAACAATATTCGATTACTGATTAACGGTAAATACCGCTATTCGATGATGGGCAAGTCCGTGATGGACCAAATCCCTTTTCACGCCGAGCGGATATGGATGATGATGCGATTTTTGGCCGCGAGCGAACGGGAAAAACAAGGAGGGAACCGAATCAACGCCGCGAAATTCAACCGCCAATTTGTTCAAAGTTATCCCCCAAGTGGAAAGACCTAAAAACTCATGAAAAACCCATCAAAAATCGACCGTTTTTGACCATATTGACGACAGATAAAAACACTCCAATTCATAAATTCCGACCACAACAAATCTGGTTGTCATATTCAACAAGTAAATTTGTAATAAAGCTGTTCCATTGTGTCCGTTTTTTCATCCAGTTTCGGAGCGATAAAACACTGAGCAAATCTTAGTCCAAACCATGGTCGATTTTTCCATTTACTGTGGTCAGTAAATGGACTTTTCCAAGCACTTTCTTAAAATAGCTGTAAAGTAGTGGTGGTAATACTTTGAAGTGCTTCTTTGAAGTCGATTTCCAATCAAATTTTCTCGAATAAACTTGGTAAAAATTACGACATATCGGGGTTATGAAAAACCGTATCCAAAAACCATAAGATTTGACGTTTTGGCGAGTACTATTTAACTACCAAAAATTTCACAATCCATTTCGTTTGACCGAAGTCGATATTTGATGGAAAGTGGTACAAAATAGTTGGCACTTGTTTATTAGTTGATTCAAAAAAAGTGCAAATGGACTAATCCTAAAAAACTTAATCTTGAATTTGGGTCTTGAAATCCATCAGCATAGCCTTCTTTTTGTCAAAAAACGACGATTTACGCGTCGCATTCCACAAAAATCATCCAACAAGCTGGACAGTACGCAAACAAATTGATTTTGTACTGTTTTGCAATGGAATTTGTATGGTTAACGTGTCATTTTATACTGTTGTAATTCAGCAACTTACCATACTAAACGGGCGAATTTGTGCGCAGGCGGATTTTATGTTTCAAAAGCAAGCAAATCCACATAGGGCATCCATCGAATTTGATACACTTTCACCTATTTCCCGTCCATCCGTTCATGGTATTTAACGAATCTGTTGGTCGGACCTTCTTTTAACATAAAAACATACTATCTCCATGTGAAAATATCCATTGGTAGTATACCCCTGCTGTGGTCCAAGCTTTTCCCTTTTCACTACTTTTCCACACCCCTATTTGTTTTTTTGGAAAGTATTGGTTATTATTGTACAATAATGTACATTTATGTTCAAGGAAATAATAAAGAACCAGCTGTCCTTCGTTTCGCCTGAGGCCAACAACCTCATCGAATCCACATGGGCAGGTATTACCGAAAAAAGATACACCATTTCGGATGTCGGGGTCACGCATCGTTGGGTTACCTATTGGGACCAACAGGGTATATTATTGGAACAACATGAGGATGGAAAGTGGCGCAGATTTAGTTTGGTGGAATATGTGTGGCTAGAAGCGATTAAAAAAATGCGCGTGTTCCATATCCCTTTACCCATGATTAAGGTTATCAGGGACCAACTTTGTAATGTGCAAATTGATACATCGCCGCAATCAGTGTCGCAATACGAGAAAATACTCAGGGATAGCGGCGTCGACCCAGACTCCGTTGCGCTTTCAAAAGAAGCTGCAAATTCGATAATCAGCGACGGAAATTATCTTTCGTTCTTCGTCCTCCAAATGATACTGGCCAAAGAAAGTTTTGCACTGATTGTCAACGATAAAGGGCAGTATTTCCCTTGCAACGACAACATGTTGCCCTTGCTTTTCAATCACCATGAAATGGGACCGTTTCTTAAGAACTCATACGTCCGTATTTCATTGTCGGAAATCCTCGTTAACATCATGTCGAACTGGGCACCAGTTCATCTATTTGAAACGCTCGGGATCATCACGGAAAACGAGTACAAAGTACTAGAAGCATTGCGTCAGGAAAAAGTAATTTCAGTTAACGTAAAACTGAACGAGGAAAAGGAAATCCAACTGATTGAAAGCACTAAAATGGAGCAGGTTTCCACTAAAAACGATTTATTGAACCTAATCATGCGAGAAGGTTACCAAGAGATTACCCTGAAAACCGAAAAAGGGAAGATAGTGCATTGCAAGAACGTTATAAAAACTAAAATAAAATGACTTTGACTATAGCTACCGGAACGCAACGGGGCAATCATTGGCAGGCGGTACGGACCATAAAACATGGCTGTGTTGCATTTTGCTCTAATCAATGTTATCTTTTAAAAAACGAAAAGAGATACTGGAAAAAAACGGGAATACTTATCCCGACGAAGCGGTAAACGCGATCACGGATTTTTTGACTTTAATTATTGAAATCGAAACTGAAAATGGCAACAAAGACGATCAGGACAGCAGCGATAATGGCCCGGGTATCGAGCGATGAGCAGGCCAAAGGGTACAGCCTGGGGGTACAGGAGGAAAGCCTGGCCAAATATTGCGAACGGGAGGGCATAGATATCATCGAGACCGTCAGGGAGGACCATTCGGCAAAGGACTTCAACAGGCCGGCTTTCAAGCAGTTTATACAGCGGGCTAAAAAGAACAAGGGCTCCATCGATGCGTTGCTGTTTACCTCGTGGGACCGGTTTTCGAGGAATATAACCGAATCGCTGATCATGATCCGCGAGCTTCGCTCCATCGGTATCGAGCCCATGGCAATTGAGCAACCGTTGGACCTATCCGTTCCCGAAAGCAAAGCGATGCTTGCACTGTACCTTGCCATGCCCGAAATCGATAACGATAGGCGGTCTATCAAGATACGTGGAGGGGTAAGGGCCGCTTTAAAGGCAGGCCGGTGGTGCAGGGTAGCCCCGTTTGGGTACAGAAACTCCCGCGACGGCGAAAACAAGCCTATCATCGTGCCCAACCAGGATGCCGAACTGGTAAAAATAGCCTTCAAACTATGTGCCGAAGGAGAGCAACAATCGGAAATCCGAAGGGTGTTTTTGCAGCATGGCAAAAAAATGCCGGCCAATACTTTGTCCAATATGCTGCGGAACATTATGTACACGGGTAAGATATCGGTTCCAGAGTGTGATGGCGAGCCCGCCACCGTGGTCAACAGCATCCATGAGCCACTCATCAGCGAAACGCTCTTTTATCAGGTGCAATCGGTTCTGGACAAAGGCAGGAAAAGACTGAACAAGCCGGCTTCGCAGAGCAGGAGGTTCGAACTGCCCCTCCGCGGTGCACTGCATTGCTCGAAATGTGGAAACATGCTTACCGGTAGCGGTTCGCGAAGCCATACTGGCAAAAGGTTTTTCTACTACCATTGCAACAAATGTAATGCAGAAAGGTACAGAGCCGATAAAGTTAACGATAAGGTTCAGGGTATTTTCGACCAGCTCCGGTTCAATTTGGACGTGGGGGAGCTTTACGAGGCAATGGTCAAGGTTAAGCAGCAGGAAGACCAGTCTGCGGTGGCTAAAAAAAGGTCTTTAGCGGAAGCGGAAATCGGGAAAATAGATGCACGGCTAAAGCGCCTCCAAACACTCTTGATGGACGGCGCATTGGACCCCAAGGACTACCAAGAAATGCGCAAACAATGCGAACGCGAGAAAGAGGATCTGAAGGTGCTTACCATGAAAAATACGTCGGATAGACTGGATGCGAAAAAGGGTTTAAAAGCAGCGATAGAAAGCCTAATAAACGTTGGCAAAGCCTACGGCGAAGCCAATCTTGGGCAAAAAATTGCTATTTTGGGTTCGACCTTTCCCGAAAAGATTTTTTTTGACGGCCAAAATTGTCGAACCCAAAGGATTAACGAATTTTTGGCACTAGGGCTACTGATAGACAGGGGTTTACATAAAACAAAAACGGGACAACCGATCAAAAATGTCGTGTTGTCCCGTTGGGTGATCCCGGCGGGAATCGAACCCACATCAAAAGTTTAGGAAACTTCTATTCTATCCGTTGAACTACGGGATCAAAAAAACGTGAGGGCAAAGATAGGCTATTTCTACATTTAGGTAAAATGTAAAAACAAAAATGCCGCCTCTGTTTCCAAAGGCGGCATTTTAGCTATCATTGTCAATGCTTTTATTGTACAATCAACTTGCATGTTGCTACCAAATTGCCGGTGTTAACCTCGATAACACGCACTAAGTAAATACCACCTTGTGCACCACTTAAATCCACTTGTTGCGCTTGGTTAGCATCTAGAGAGGTTTCTATAATCAATTGACCTACCATATTGTATACACCAACGGTTACTGGTTGGGTATTGCCAGTGATTTCGATGGTTACCAAACCATTTGAAGGGTTAGGATATACATTGAACGCACCGTTAAACGATGGGGCATCATAAATTCCAGTTTGGATTTCGTTGCATGCGATTGGTGCAGAGAAACTTGCCGTGCGCGCCAATACGGTATCAGTATCGTTACCATTAAAATAAGATACGTGCCCAGAACGGTTGAACCAAAGGGTATCAACTGCAACTCCTACATTTTTAAAACGTACGGTCATGCTACGGCTACCATCAGCTTCTAGACCTGTATTAAAGCCTAGAGCATTAATGGTGTCTGTACCAAAAGGTACAGTTGCATCCAAGGTGTCGTGCACCAAAAGAATTGGAGCACTGCCGGCCTCTATCCAGCTAGTATCGCCAATGGTACCGCTATAGCTTATTACGCCATGTACTACAGAAGAATAACCAGGATTACCGCTGTTACCATCAATACCACCAAATGCAGCAGTATCAGGATACAAATAAGGAGGTATTTCGCTGCTCTTATCTAAATAAGCGGTATGGATTGCTGTAATGGCTCCTGCAGAAATGCCGCCTACGATAATTCGGTTGGTATCGATACCATAAGTATTAGTTGTGGCAGCATCTTTGTAAAAAAAGCGCACTGCGGCTTTCATATCATGCATACCACGCACCACGGCCAAAGTAGTAGTTCTCTCATCAGGCAAAAACAAACCTGTACGGTAATCAATTGCAGCTGTTGCATAGCCTAGGCGAGCATAATAGTCGCACAAGAAATGTACATCAGTGCGCTGTCCGCCTACAAAACTACCACCAAAGGTAAAGATGATAAGGGGGCGCTGTGCCAAAGTATCACCCACTGGCTCAAAAAAATCAAGGAACAAATCTTGCTGGCTACTGCTGCCAACGGCGGTATTTGACCCAAATAAAATATTTGTAGTAGTGTCAATGTCTGTAAAATAATCTTCGGTAACATAGCGGCCATCATCGCAAAGGCCTTGTGCTTGGGCACTAAATACTGCTAAAATAGAACATGCAGCGAGTAAAATCTTTTTCATAAAAATGAGTTTCTTTAAGGATAATTTTTGTGATAGCAAGTAATGTTATTGTTAAAGTTAGGTAAATTTTAAGTAAACCAAACTTTTTAAAACCTATTATCTAATAATCCTTAATGCAACTCATCGTTCAGAATGAGCAACCGTGGATTGCAAAGTATGCCCTCTGGCAAAATCTGATTGCCATGACTTTTGAAGATAGCTACTTTATGGCCCGCATCAAGTAATGAATCCAAAACTTGCTCTTTGGGCCACCATGCGTATGTATTTAGGTGAGTATAGAACATCATATCGGTTTCTTCAAAGCTCTTGCAATTGAACACCACATAATCATCAGCTAACGTTTTACCCACCTGCTTATAAACTTCAGTATTGTGGATCTTGATGTTCCTTTCCTTATTGCCTTCCGAACGGTAAGAGGCAATACTCCATGGCCTTAAACCTAGCACCAATAGCGGAGCTGCCACAACCATCAGCAGGAAATGACGCGGTAAAGCAAAAAGCGAAAAGATTGCAAGTGCAATTTGCTTAATGGCAAAAGCTATCATAATAAAGCCAATAGGAGCAACAACGAAAGTGAATGCAGGCATTTTGGTTACCACCTGCGAAAAGAACAAATAGATAAGCCCAAACATCACCAACATCTCAATGGTAAACGCGCGCCTAAGCCACCCTTTAACCCCAAGTATTGCTACTCCCAAAAAGAGAAACGGCAATAACCATATACCATAATGTGTTCGCATAAATCGAACGTGATACCATGCATCTCCAGCATGGTCCTCTAACGGCGTAATAATATGAAGATAGTTAAAGTGTTGTTCCCAAGCTGTCTCAAGTGGGAAAGCCGAGGCTGTATATATTTGCCAAGGTATGAAAACAACAATGGCCACAAGCAAAGCCAAACACATGTGCAACCAGTTGCGAATATTGCTACGCTCATCGGTATTTACAAAAAGCATTGTACCCCACCCTGCAAACACCAACAGCCCCGTGAGCCATTTATTGAGCACGGCACAACCCACAAACAAACCCATTATTAGCAGCCACTTAACAGGTTTATCCAGATGGTTACGATATTCCATATACGCCCATATAGAGGCCAAAACATAGAAACCATACACCAAATCATTTTGATCAAGGCTTTCCAGCCCAGATGTAAGTTCCAGTTGGTAATAGCTCAACGACCAAAACAAAGCGGCCACATAGGCCACTCCTTTATCTTTAAGCCAAAGCAAACCCACCCTATAAACCAATAGCGAACCCAATGCACCCAGTATGGCGCTGGGCAGGCGCATGGCCACTTCATTAACACCAAACAATTTCATGCTTAATGCCATTTGCCACATAAACAGTGGCTGCTTGTGTACCCAAATATGGTTGCAGCACCAAGCTTTATAATCGTAAGGGATAACAGGGTTAACCCTTAGCATGGGCACGAATGGATTATCCATCATATTTTTGGCTACCAATGCATGAAATCGCTCATCCCATTCGTGAAGATACGGATCGAGAGAAATCATGACGAAACGCAAAATGAATGCCCCGATGAATAGCAAAGCAAGCCCTACTTTTTCTCTTCCTCTAAAAAAGCAATAAGTGCCCAAAGCTATGGGTAGCAGGGCAAACAATAATTGTAAGGCAGGCGCAAAAGTTATTATATCCAATTACCCTTTTTTATAAAACAAAATACATTGTTACAATGACAGGGTAAACCAGAATATGGTTGTATGCCTAATTAACGAATAACAGCGCCATTTGGCGTACCTTCCTTAGGCTCGGTAAAAAACAATTTACCGGCACTATCTTCGGCCAATAAAATCATGCCTTGGCTTTCTATGCCCCTTAGCTTGCGTGGCGCAAGGTTGGCAACTATGCTTACTCGCTGGCCTACACATTCTTCAGGTGAAAAATGCATAGCTACACCCGATACAATAGTGCGCTGCTCAAAACCCAAGTCAACAGTAAATTTCAATAGCTTATCGGCCTTCTCAACCTTCTCTGCAGTAATAATCGTGCCTGCGCGTAAGTCAATCTTGGCAAAATCATCAAACACTATTTCAGCTTTCATGGGCTCATAGGCTGATGTTTGCCCCTCGACTCCCCCTTCGAATCCGCTCAGGGTGACACTTTTTTGAGTTTCTTCAGTTGGTGTTGTCATAGGTTGGCTGGCGTGTAATTTATCTACTTGTTGTTGTATGGTTTCGTCTTCTATTTTGCTAAACAATAGCTCTGGTTGGTTCAGTTGATGGCCCGTTGGTAAGAAGGTGGCGGCATCGCTCCACTCGACTCCTTCAGGCAAATTCAATAAGCGGCGCAATTTGGCAGCGGTATTCGGTAAAAATGGTTGTGCCAATTGTGATAAATGTCCGATAACCTGC
>JAGYJT010000047.1 GCA_018401955.1 Chitinophagales bacterium
CGCAGGAGCGGGGGCAGGGCTGGCACAAGTATATACTTGCGCCAGATAGGGATAACACCAAGACCAACTACTGAACATTTCTGACTTTTAACTGAAAACTTAAGAGTTTTCCTAATTTTAAGTTTTATTAAAAAAGAAAGTTGCTAAGTTAAAGTCCTAAATTTTTATAAAAAGTATAATTAATGAGTTTCTTAAAGCAGCTGGCAAAAGGTTTCTTTAGATCTTTGGTTAATCAGGTTGGCAGAGACGGTGGAAGGGTGGTTAGTCGAAAGTTGTATCGCGGTGCACATGCAACTCAGATCGAGGTGATTAATAACTTTAAAGAAACCCCGGTACCTAAAGTTTTTGACTTAAATGAAATTGAGTTTGATATTCAACCTGAGATAGAGGGAGGAAGTGCTATACAGTTTATTGGTGGGTTTATTGCATGTATACTACCTTTTGGCATTTTAGTGGTTGCATTTCTTGGCTTCCGCAATTTATTCAGAAAACGGAGCCCCGTCTACGTAAGGGTTTATAGTAAACTTGGAGAATTCGCAATCATAAAAAGCAACGTACAGCGTCAACTTAATTCTGTTGAGTTGTCAAAAACGAGGTGGAGAGGCATTGTATATTTTTTATCTATTCTCATGTTCTTTTTATTGGGATTTCTGGTGCTTGATTACAAAGCCGTTCCTTAATATTGTTATTTTTGTTAGCATTTACCCCCCCCCCCGTTCTGTGCATAGGTTATTTCGATACAACCTGCAACTTAAAGCCGAATGGCTGTTGGCTGTGCCTACCATTCTGCTATTGCAGAAAGGCTTGCAGGCAAAGAGATTTAAAACGTTACTCAGGCTTCAATCAGTCCTAATTTCCAACCCCACCCGCACATTAATCCCCGTTAAATTCGACCAGCGCCAACATACATCTATTTGGTAACCAAATTTTTTGCTATTTTTAACCTTTGCGAGTAAAAAATGCCAATACCTATGCCTACATTTTCCGTGAAGCACCTACTGGCTATTGTTGTTTGCTGCTGTGTTGGCCTTACCGCCAGTGCGCAGGACATTCACTTTTCGCAATATTTTGCATCGCCGCTTACCCTCAACCCGGCTCTTACCGGTGCCTTTAATGCCGATTTTAGGGTGGCCGCCAATTTCCGTACCCAATACTTTAAAAACGATTGGAACAGCGCCAATGCCACCTACATGACCTATGCGGCATCTGTTGATGGGTCGTTTTTCCGTAAAAAACTCGGTGCCGACCAGTTTGGCGCAGGCCTTCAATTTTATAGCGATAGGGCTGGCGACGGTGGCTTAAGCACCACGGCTATTGTGGCCTCTATAGCCTACACCAAAACCGTTGATAGGTATGAGCGCCACAGCATAACCTTGGGTATGCAGGGCGGCATCATCCAAAAGCGCATTGATTTTACCAAACTTACCTTCGAGTCGCAGTTTAATGGTGTTGATGGCTTTACGCCCGGCCCCAATGGCGAGAATTTTAACCAAACCTCGATGATAATGCCCGATGTGAGCATAGGCTTGCTATGGCGCTCACGCATTGGTAAAAAACACAACCTATATTTTGGTGGAGCCTATAGCCACTTAAACAGCCCTACCGAGAGCTTTTTGGGTGCCGAAAATAAACTGAGCCCCAAAATTACCGCCCACGGTGGTATGGAAATTACCTTGAGCAAATCGGTTTCTATTACGCCCGGTTTCATGATTTTGTCGCAAAATACGGCCTCGCAAATTAATATAGGCTCTGCACTGGCCTACAGGTTGGCCGAGCAATCATTTTTGTATTTTGGTGCATGGTACCGGGTAGGCGATGCCATTGTACCGATGGTAGGCTACGAAATTAACGGCTTTAGGGCGGGCTTCAGTTTTGATGTAACAGCCTCTGATATCAATGCTGCTACCAACAGCAAAGGCGCAGTAGAGCTGTCATTGGTATACATACACGGGCAAGAGCCGCCTCGAAATATTTCTCCGGTAAAGTTCTGCCCGCGGTTCTAATTCATTTTTTTTTCTTACGTTAAGAAATAATTTCTTGATATAGTTAACAATGTTTTCTATATTAGGATGCCCGAATTAGCTAACTCTTCATATTGCTATGGCCCATGTATAATATCTATACTCCGTTAAGGACGTATTTCCTAGCCCTTTCGCTTATATTTTTTGCTTTTGTACCTAACTATGCCGAAGCATCGCACGCCGTAGGTGCTGATATTGGTTACACCTGTTTAGGCAACAACCAATATTTGGTGCGCTTAACTTTTTATCGAGATTGTGCAGGTATTAACGCACCGGGTTCAGTTTCTATAGGCATTCGTTCTAACAGCTGTGGCAGGAGCTTGTCGCTTACCGCTAGGCGCGTAAGTGTAACCGAGCTGGTTACGCGCTGTGCCTCGCAACAAAACACTACCCGCTGCCGCGGTGGTAGTAACCCAGGTTTTGAAGAGCATATATACGAGGGGGTGGTAACCCTGCCTGCCCAGTGCACCGATTGGGTGCTGAGCTACGGTATATGCTGTAGAAACAGCGCCATAACCAACCTTTCTAACCCCGGCAGCAGAGATTTGTACGTAGAGGCCAGGCTAAACAATACCATTACCCCATGCGATAACTCGCCTATATTTTCTACCAAGCCCGTGCCATTTGTATGTGCCGGGCAGCAAACATTTTATAACCACGGTGCCATTGATATTGATGGCGACTCGTTGAGTTATACTATCATCAATCCTTTGCAAGGTTCGGGCTCTAATATTCCGTTTACTGGCGGTACTAACGTAAACAACCCGGTACGCACCACGGGTCCGTTCCAGTTTGACACCAATACGGGCCAAATGACCTTTACGCCCAGCCAAACCCAAAATGCCGTAGTTACGGTGTTGGTGCGCGAGTACCGTAATGGGGTGCTTATAGGTTCTACCATGCGCGATATACAGGTGGTGGTAATTAATTGCCCCAACAACAATGCCCCTATCATGTCGGGTATTGATGGCACCGGAACGCAATTTAATGGGCAACCGGCAACGTTTAACACTGCTATTTGTGGCGGTACGCCATTGTGTTTCGATATACTTTTTCAAGACCCTAACCCAGGTAATAATTTAACTGTAACATATAACAACCTGCCAACAGGGGCTACTTTAACGGTTAACGGCGCACAGCCCCCAGTGGCTGAGTTCTGCTGGACCCCAACAGCAAACCAACAAGGCTCGTACAGTTTTGTGGTTACTGTTGAAGATGATGCCTGCCCTATTACGGCCAGAGCTATCCAGTCGTTTACCATAAACGTTTCGCCATCAAGCTACACGGTTACCTCCAACGTAACCTCGCCTACCTGCCCGGGGGGTAGCAACGGTGCGGCTAGTGTAAGTATTTCTTCGGGGGCAATTCCGCCAGTTACTTACGAGTGGCCAAGTGGTGCCACAGGCCCTAGCGTAACCAATATACAAGCAGGTAGTTATGATGTAACCATTACCGATGGCACCGGGTGTGCAAATATTAATACAGTAGTAGTACCTGGCCCACAAGCCATGGTGTTAACCACCACTACTACCCCTTCGGTATGTAACGGTAATGCTGATGGTACAGCCACCGTAACCGTTACGGGTGGCACCAGTGCCAATGGCACATACGCCTACGAGTGGTCGGTAAACAACCAAGTAAATACCAATAACATTATTGTTAATGTAGGCTCGGGCAACTATACTGTTACCGTAACCGATGATAACCAATGTACGGCTACTGCCAATGCATTTGTGTTTCAGCCGGGGCCATTGGTTATTAACCTTACGGCAGCATCCATATCAAATTATAATGGTGCCGAAATAAGCTGTAACGGTGCCGCTGATGGTATTGTTGAGGCAACTGCTAGTGGTGGAACGCTTCCGTATGTATATGATTGGAGTGCCAATGCCAATGGGCAAACCACCAGTATAATTAGCAACTTAGGCCCAGGTACTTATTGGCTAACCCTTACGGATGACAATGGCTGTAATACCGGCACTTCGGTTACTTTGGCAGAGCCCGACTCGGTAATTGCCGATGCGGTGGTGTACTCTAACTACAATGGTGCCGACATAAGCTGTTTTGGTGCCAATGATGGTGCTGCAAGGGTTACGGCCAGCGGCGGTACGGGTGCGTTTTCGTATGCCTGGAGCGCAACAACGGGTAACCAAACCTCTAGAACGGCCACTAACTTGGCCCCTGGTACCTATAGTGTAACCGTATCTGACTTAAATAATTGTACCGCTGCTTCAACCGTTACCTTAACTGAGCCCGATGAGTTGCTGGCAACCGTGTTTAGCACTGCAACCATCAACGGCTATAATATCAGCTGTTTTGGTGGTAACGATGGCGGTGTTGGGTCAAACGTATCGGGCGGTACGCCAGGCTACAATTATGTTTGGGACGACCCGAACAGCCAAACTACCGCCTCGGCAAGCGATTTGTTTGCCGGTACTTATACCTTGGTGGTAACCGACTTAAATGGCTGTTTGTCCACTGATAATGTAACCTTGCTTGAGCCACCAGTGCTTACCGCAACGGCATCTATCACCTCAAACTATAATGGATTTAATGTGAGCTGCTCGGGCGAGGCCGATGGTAGCGCAATAGCCAATCCGGTTGGTGGTATTGCGCCCTATAAGTATATATGGAACGACCCCAATACCCAGCTAACGCAAACTGCTACGGGCCTTAGTGCCAACATACCTTACACGGTGCTGGTAGCCGATGCGAATGAGTGTGTGGTGCCAGCCACGGTTACCTTAACCGAGCCAACACCGGTTACTTCACTTACTTCGGTAATATCAAATTACAATGGCAGAGATATAAGTTGCTTTGATGGCGATGATGGTGCAGCCTCGGTATTGGCCGGCGGTGGAGCCCCACCATATAGTTTCACTTGGGCTACCAACTCAGGTTCCGTAATTGCCGCTGCGCTTACGGGCCTTGAAGAAGGTACTTATACGGTAACGGTAACCGATGCTAACAACTGCCTGAAAATTGACTCGGTAACCCTTACCGACCCACCACAATTAGAAGCCGTTGCCAGCAATGTGCGCGATGCAACTTGTTTTGGAGTAAGAGATGCGCAAGCCGATGTTACTGCCGCAGGTGGTACCGCAGGATATGTATACCAATGGGATTTTAATGCCGGAACGCAAATTACCCCGGTAGCCAATGGCTTGGGCGCTGGTACTTATGCCGTTACGGTAACTGACATAAATAACTGCGAAGCGGTAGATACTGTTACTGTACTAGAACCCACCGAAGTAGCATCAAGTGTTATCAAAACTGATGTGCTTTGTTATGGTTTAGCTGATGGTACTGCTGAGGTTAGTGCCGCTGGTGGTATACCCGGGTATACTTACCGATGGAACAGTAGCCCAGTGCAAACTACTGCTTTGGCCGCTAATTTGGATCCAGGGGTTTATGATGTAACCATAACAGACAACAATGGTTGCACCACCACCAATAGCATTGAAATAGAACAACCTACGGCACTTACCCTCACTTTTGAGAAAACCGACCCAAGTTGTTTTGGTTACGATGATGGTATGGCCTATGTAACGGTTGATGGTGGTATACCTCAGTATGAGTATAACTGGAACGGTGTTTTAGGAACCGACCAAGAGCTGAATATTGGTGCTGGCACCTATAATGTAGTGGCATTGGATGCCAATGGTTGCGAAATTACCGAAACTATTACCCTAGTTGACCCAGCGCCTACAGGTATCGATATTATCCCAGATAGTAGTAATATTCCGTTGGGCGGCGATGTGCAACTTACTACTATAATCAATACCAGTGCCAATGCCTTTGTAAGCTACCTATGGGAGCCTGCTTATGCGCTTGATTGTTATGATTGTGAAGCTCCTGTTGCTTCGCCGTTGCAGAACACGGTATATACTGTTGAAATGACAGATGCCAACGGGTGTAAAACCTCTGATACCACTATTGTTGAGGTGGATAGCAAAAACAAACTGTACTACATCCCTAATGCGTTTTCTCCAAATGGGGATGGCTACAACGATGTGTTTTACATATATGGCAAAGCGATAACCCAGGTAAGCTTTAGCATATTTAACCGTTGGGGCGAAAAAGTATTTGAAAGCAACGATTTGAATTTCGGTTGGGACGGTGTTTACCAAGGCGAGTTTGTGCAGCCATCGGTGTTTGTTTATTATGCAGAACTGTACTTTGAGAATGGCGATAAAGTTGAAGAGAAAGGCAGCATAACCCTGCTTAGGTAAAATACTTTAAGTATTATAACTTACTTTACTAGAAGACCCATCTTGTTGAAAACGAGATGGGTTTTTCTTTTCAACCAATATTGTAAGTTTTGCTATAAAAATCACTATATTTAAAGTTAGTTCGCCTCGCACGCATTGCTAAGTTTATTGCTACTTTTAAATCTGCTACAACATGAGGGTATTTTTACGCTCCAAACTATTTGTCGTTACCATTTTGCTATTTTCATCTATCTTGCTGTATAGCAATAGGGCAAATGCATCTCACGCCGTTGGTATTGACCTTACGTATCTTTGCCTAGGTGGCAACCAATATGAATTTACCGTTAATTTTTATCGCGATTGCGACGGTGTGTCGGCTCCATCCAATGCTTTTATCTCCATTAGCTCGGCTTCTTGTGGCATTACCACTTCCACTAGTTTATCGCGTGTAAGCACTATTGAGGTTTCTGCTATCTGCCCAGGTCAGCTGGGTTCTTCTTCGTGCAGCGGCGGTAATTTACCGGGTATTCAACAATTTACATACCGCGGCAATTTTACTTTGCCTGCCAATTGTAACGATTGGGTAATCAGCTACAACCTTTGTTGCCGAAACTCTGCCATTACCAACCTTCAAAGCCCTGGTAGCCAGAGCTTGTATGTTGATGCGAACTTGAATAATTCTGGCGGCTTGTGTAACAACTCACCGTTTTTTACCTCTTTACCTACTCCATACCTTTGTGCAGGGCAGCCGTTTTTCTACAACCACGGCGCTATTGATATTGATGGCGACTCGTTGGTATATACTTTGGTAAACCCTCGTACATCAGCTACCGGAAACATACCACACAGAGGTGGCTTTTCAGCAACCAATCCTTTATCAACAACTGGTGGCTTCAGCTTTAACAATGCAACCGGCCAAATGAGCTTTACCCCAACCAACCCACAACAAGCAGTGGTTACGGTGCGCGTTGATGAATACAGAAACGGTGTTTTAATCGGTTCGGTAATTAGGGATTTGCAGTTGGTAGTAATAAATTGTAACAACCAGCTGCCAACGGCCAGCGGCATAAATGGCACTAGCGGTGTAGGAGGGGCCTACGATATTAGTGTTTGCGCTGGTTTCCCTTTATGTTTTGATATTACATCAAATGACCAAAATGCAGGCCAACAAGTAACCATGCAATGGAATGGCGGCGTGCAGGGGGCTACCTTTACCACTACCGGAACACCGTTCCCTAGGGCAACCTTCTGTTGGACGCCCGGCCCCGGCGATATCGGCCAACATACCTTCTCGCTCGAAGTAGAAGATAATGCCTGCCCCATACCGGGCCTAAACATATATACATATACCATTAATGTTACTCCAAACCCCAACCCGCCTACCTCTGCAGGCCCCGATGTGGTTATTTGCCAGGGTGGCAGTACGCCTTTATCGGCCACTACGGCTGCTGCGGGTGTTACCTATAGTTGGAGCCCATCGGCAGGGTTAAGTTGTACCAATTGCCAAAACCCTACTGCTTCGCCAAACAACACAACCGTTTATACGGTTACGGCAAGCTACCCTGATGGCTGTTCAAGTTCTGATGACGTAAGGGTAACGGTAAACCCAACGCCAACTGTTTCGGTTTTTCCTGCTGCGGCAACAATTTGCACAGGGGGCGCTATTACATTAACAGCCAGCGGTAGCTCTACCGTTACTTCCTATACCTGGAATCCAGGCAACTTATCGGGTTCGTCGGTAGTGGTGTCGCCAACCGGAACTACCACCTACACCGTTACGGCATTTGATGCATATAACTGCCCCAGTGTACCTGCAACTTCAGTAGTAACGCTCAACCCACCGCCAGCGGCACCGGTTTGTAACAATATTTATGTAACTACTAACGGATCTGGCACTGGCTTAAGCCAAGCCAGCCCAACTTCACTGGCCAACGCCCTAGTTATAGGTGCTTGTAACAGTGTAAATATTAAGATGGCGATTGGTACCTATCAAATTGACGAAGCCATTACCAATTTTACCAGCTACATGACCATTGAGGGCGGATTTGACCCAGGTAATGGATGGCGCAAAACCAGCTTGCCTGGCGCAACAACCATTTTACGCTCAAGCAATAACCCTGATGGGCCGCCAACGGCACCAAGAATAGTGGCGTTTTATATCAATACAGCACAATATTTTAGGTTGCAAGATTTAACCATCCAAACCCAAGATGCCCCTATAGGCAATGTGTCAAACTACGTGCTGCACCTTACATCGTGTAGCGATTATGAAATAGTAAGAACGCGCTTGATTTGTGGTAACGGTGGCGATGGCATACCGGGCAACAACGGCGCTATAGCTGCTGATGGCGCTGATGGTGTAGACGGTGCAGATGGAGATGATGATAACGACGCTTTTCCGGGAGCAGGTGGTAATGGCGGCAACGGCGGCGGCTTTAATGGCGGCGCTGGTGGCTTAGGTGGCACTGACTCTAACGGTGGTGGGTGTTGCCAAACCGGTCCTAGCGGTCAGGCGGGCCAATTAGGCTCGGCAAACGGCGCAGGTGGCGGCGGTGGCGGTGGTGCCACAGGTGGCGAAGCAAATAATTCTGGTGGCGCTGGCGGTGCTGGCTCAGGGTTGTTTGGTGGAGCCCCGGGCCCTAACGGCGGTGCTGGTGGTAGCGGTGGCGACCCCGGTGGCGGCGGAGTAGTTGGTGCTAATGGCGCTGATGGTGCTGATGGTGCTGATGGTGCCAATGGTACGCCCGGTAGCTTTGGTGGCGGATTTTTTATTCCAGGCACCAATGGCGTTGACGGAGATAGAGGTCAAGGTGGCGCAGGTGGTTCTGGTGGTGGCGGTGGCGGTGGCCACTATTGCACTATTGCAGGCATACCTAGTTGCGATTTTGGTGGTGGTAACGGCGGCGGTGGCGGCGGCGGTGGCGGCGAAGGCGGCTACGGTGGCGAAGGTGGCACTGCTGGTGGGGCATCAATTGCATTATACCTTTTTAATAATGGCGCAAATGGAAACTTTAGGCAATGTAATGTTGTGAGAGGTTTAGGTGGCAACGGTGGCGATGGTGGCACAGGTTCGCCTGGTGGCACTGGTGGCGTTCCTGGTGTAGGAGCAACTGCTACCACAAATGAGATTGGCCCAGGCGGCAGCGGCGGCTTTGGCGGAAGAGGCGGCGCTGGTGGCGATGGTGGCGATGGATCTGACGGTATTGCGTTGCGATATTACCGTGATGGCGGTGCTGCACCGGCTACGCTTGATACTTTATTCAACCTTACGGCCCAGCCAGTAATTACGGCTACCAACGTTTCGTGCACGCTTACTGATATAACTTTTGCTTCTGGAAGTGCCAGCTCTTGGAACTATGGCGCGGGCGCTGCACCTGCTACAGGCTTTGGTGCCAGCACCATTACCCAATACAGTACTACGGGCCGCAAAACCATTGGTTATGGTGCTAACAGCTACATTGGGTTTGCCAATATTGCCATTAGCAATGCAGCCTTTGTACCTGATATTACGGTGCAAGGTGCTACCATGATAAACCCAACTACCTATACTATATGTGCGGGCACGCCGGTAAATTACAGAACGAGTTCGCTGGCGGTTGGTTACGATTGGAACCTTCAAGGCATATTGCCACCAAACTATACTACTCAAAATGTACTTAACGTGTTATACAACACCGCCGGTACTTATACAGTTAGTTTAAGGGTAAATACAGACTGTTGCGGCTGGTCGCAAACTACTACCATCACTATGATTGTAGAAGATACACCAAACCTTACTTTTAGCGGTGTAACCAATTATTGTGCTGGGGGCCAAACGGTGATTGATGTGCGCGGTGCCGCAACTTATGTGTGGACGCCAAGTGCGGGCCTTTCTTCAAATACAGACAGTACCGTTACGGTAGTTACCCAAACTACTACCACCTATGTGGTGTACGGTTACAATGCATCAGGCACTTGCTTTGATGTGGACTCTATTACCATTACCGTTAACCCAGAGCCGACACTTACCACTAGCTCTGTTGCGGCTACTTGCGGCAGCAATGGTTCGGTTTCGGTAAACGTAACACCGCCGGGCTCATACTCATATGAATGGAATACGGTGCCTGCACAATTTACCGCTACGGCAAACAATGTGCCGCAGGGAAATTATCAAATAATAGTAACCGATAACGCTACCGGTTGTACCAATGATGCTTACCAAACAGTAGCGGCTAATGGTACGCCAATTGCCTATGTTACTGGCGTGTTGGATGTAACCTGCGCAGGTGCCAATGATGGTGCTGCGCAAGCTGCTGTAACCGGTGGCACAGCACCTTTTACTTACGATTGGGGCGGGGGCAACCTAGGCCCTAATAGAACTGGCTTGGCTGGTGGCAACTATGAAGTAACAGTAACCGATAATAATGGTTGCTCTGCAACGGCTATTGCCTACATTTTTGAGCCAGACCCATTGATAACGCAAATAACTAGCACCACACCTGCATCGTGCTCCAATACACAAGATGGAGGCATCACTTTGTACGTTGATGGTGGTGCAGGCAGTTATCAAATAGTGTGGAACACTACCCCGCCACAAATAACCGATACCTTGATAAACTTGGCCCCTGGCAACTATTCGGTTACGGTGTCGGATGTAAATGGGTGCCAATTGATACGAAATGCTACCATTGGTTCTCCTCCACCTTTTATCATCTCCCAAACTTCGTTTGTGAATACTACGTGTGGTGGTACCAACGGCTCAATTACAATTAATGCCATAGGTGGCACAGGTGCTATAACCTACACACTTGATGCTGGAACACCACAGCCAACAGGCGCTTTTACCAACGTGCCTCCTGGCCCGCACACCATACTTATCGAAGATGCCAATGGTTGCGATACTACCTACAACTTTACTTTTACAACCCCACCACCATTTAGCTTAAGCACTACGGTAACTCCAATTGGCTGCACAGGTGGCACCACGGGCTCTATTGTAGCCAACGGCGCAGGTGGTACGGGTGGATTGCAATATAGGCTTGGCTTGGGGCCATATACTGCCAACAATAACTTTACCCTTTTGCCAGCAGGTACTTATATAGTATGGGTGCGCGATGCCGTGGGCTGTACGCTTACCGATACCGTTACGCTTGCTGCACCAGGTTCATTAAACGTGGCATTAACGCAAGACAGTGTAAGCTGTAATGGGTTAAGCGATGGGGTGGTTACCGCTTCGGGCACAGGTGGCACTCCCCCATATCAATATGCTATATCGGGCGGTGGGCCAGCTACACCTGATAGTGTGTTTACAGGTTTAGCTGCAGCAACTTACACCGTAACTATAACCGATGCATTTGGTTGTGACGAAACTGCGAACATTACCGTAAGTCAGCCTGCTGCGCTTACCGTTGGCTTGGTGCAAGACAGTGTAAGCTGCAACGGCGGGGCTGATGGAACTATAACCGCGACTGGTGTTGGAGGCACTGCACCATATAGATACTCTATTGATGGCGGCACTAGTTATCAATCGTCGGGGGTGTTTACGGGTCTTGCACCTGGTCCTTATACTATTGATGTGCTTGACACTAACGGCTGTTCCGGAACTGGCAACATTACCATATTACAGCCCACTGCACTTACTATGAGCCCGGTAATTGATGATTTAACCTGCCCAACCAATCCAACAGGAGCCATCGCAACCAATCCTTCAGGTGGATCGCCGCCGTATCAGGTTAGCCTTGATAATGGTGCGTTTCAAACCTCTCCAAATTTCTTGAACCTAACCATAGGTACCTATACCTTAATACTGCGAGATGGTAACGGTTGTTTGGCTTACGATACGGTTACGGTTTCTGCACCTGGTGGGGTTACCGTATCATTGAACGTTACGGGTATTGGCTGCGGTAACCCAACGGGTACTATAGTTGCTAACGCCTCGGGTGGTTTGCCGGGTTATTTTTATAATATTAACGGTGGAGCGCTTGGTGGCTCCAATACTTTTACGGGCTTAACTCCTGGTTTTTATACCATTAGGGCCTATGATCAAGGGGGCTGTTTTGCCGAAGATACCGCCACCATTGGCAATGTACCATCTATACCTTTGGCACTGGCTACGGATAGTGTAAGCTGCTTCGGCCTTAACGATGGCCAAATAACGGCTACCGTAAACGGCGGCACTGCTGGCTATACCTTTAATATTGATGGTGGTGCTTATGGTGCCAACAATGTGTTTACTGGCCTAACCGCCGGAATATATACCATTGGTGTTGAAGATGGCGCGGGTTGTACCGCAACTTTGGTAGATACTATTTTTGAACCTACCCAATTGAGCGCTACCGCATTGGTAGATAGTGTTGATTGTAATGGTGGTGCCGATGGTGCCATAGTATTTACTGCTACCGGTGGTACACCTGATTACGAATATTCATTAGGAAGTGGGTATCAAGTAAGTAATATTTTTGCGGGCTTAACGGCTACTTCATACCCTAATGCCGTGGTTCGCGATGCTAATGGTTGTACTTTTAGTATACCACTAACCGTGAGCGAGCCAGCGGCTTTATTGCTAACCTTGGCACAAGATAGTGCCAGTTGCAACGGAGCCGCCGATGGTTCGATTACAGCCACCTTATCAGGAGGCTCGGGTGGATATGAGTATAGCATTGACGCTGGTCCGTATGTTTCTACGGCCACATTTACGGGCTTAACTGCCGGTCCGCATACCATTGATGTTCGCGATTTCCGTTTCTGTACGGCTACAGCATCAATTACGATATTAGAGCCTGCCCCGGTTACCATTTCATTAGCAGGTGGTGGCTCTAACTGTGCTGGCGGAACAGGTCAAATTACCGTTACCGCTGGTGGTGGTTCGCCGGGCTATGAGTATCAATTGGATGCCGGGGCTTGGGTTACCAATAACGTATTTACAGGTTTGGCACCAAACACCTACAGTGTTGCGGTAAGAGACCAAAATGGCTGTACCGAAACAGATAATATCACCCTTACCGCCCCTGCGGCACTTACGGTTACAGCCGTGCAAGACAGTGTAAGTTGCGGCGGTGCTAGTGATGGCGAGATTACAGCAACAGGCGCTGGTGGCTCAGGTGGATACCAATATAGTATTGATGGTGTCAACTTTGGCGCAAGCAATGTGTTTACTGGCTTAGCTGCTGGCCCTTATACCATTACCGTACAAGATGGTAACGCATGTACCGAAACCGTAAACATAACGGTATTAGAACCTGCCCCACTTACTATTGCGTTGGTGCAAGACAGTGCCAGCTGTAACGGCGCAGCCGATGGCGAAATTACCATTACTGCTGGTGGTGGTTCGCCTACTTACGAGTATAGTTTGGATGGAACCAACTTCCAAGCACCAAATACTTTTGCAACATTAGCTGCCGGGCCTTATACGGTTACACTGCGCGATGCGCAAGGATGTACTGTTACTGATGTTATTACTGTATTAGAACCAACGGTACTTGGCGTTAGCGCTACTGCTACCGATGTAAGCTGTAACAGCACCAACGATGGTACTATAACCGTTACCGCAACAGGTGGTTCGTTGCCATATAGCTATGATTTAAACAGCGGTACTCCACAAGCGAGCAACGTATTTAATACCCTTAGTGCGGCTACTTATAACGTAAATGTAACTGATGGTAATGGTTGTACCCAATCAACTACCGCAACAGTGGGTTCTACTTCTGGTATTACCATTAGCCTAGTGGCTGATAGTGTAACTTGTAACGGTGCTGGCGATGGAGTAATAACCGTTACGGCTGCAAGCGCCGCAGGCGGCTTGGAGTATAGTATTGATGGAACCAATTTTGTTGTAACCAACATATTTAACTCCCTTAATGCAGGCCCTTACACCATTACCGTGAGGGATGCCAACAGTTGTTTAACCACAGCCAACGTCACCGTTGGTGAGCCAGTGGCGCTTACCGCTACTGCCGTGCAAGATAGTGTAAGTTGTGGCGGTGCTGCCGATGGGGTAATTACCGTAACGGCCGCAGGCGGATCACCAGGATATACATACAGCCTCAATGCCGGCGCCCCGCAAGCGTCTAATGTGTTTACGGGTCTTCCCGCTGCCAACTACACCATTGATGTAACCGATGGCAATGGCTGTGTGGCACAGGTAAACATTACGGTGCTAGAGCCTGCCCCGCTTACCATTTCGTTGGCTACCATTTCTGCTAGTTGTGCTGGTGGTGGCACGGGCGGCATTACCGTTACTGCTGGTGGTGGTTCGCCAACGTATGAGTATAGCATTGATGGTACCAACTTCCAAGCCTCAGATAGTTTCCCTGGTTTGGCTGCTGGCCCTTACAACGTTACGTTGCGCGATGCGCAAGGTTGTACCATTACCGACAACATTAACGTTACTCAACCTGCTGCGCTTACCATTACTTTGGTACAAGATAGCGTGAGCTGTAATGGCCTAAGCGATGGTACCATAACCGCAACAGCGGCTGGTGGCAACAGTGTATATGAGTATAGTCTTGACGCTGCCAACTACCAAGCATCAAACGTGTTTACTGGCCTTGCCGCTGGTCCTTATACGGTTACCTTACGCGATGGCAACGGTTGTACCGAAACGGCTAGCATTACCGTGCTTGAGCCTGTTGCCCTTACTTTGGGAACTACCGTTAACGATATCAGCTGCAACAGTACCAACGATGGGCAGATTGTTGCACTAGGTGCAGGTGGTAGCCCCGGCTACGAGTATAGCCTTGATAATGGTGCATTCCAAGCTTCTGGTACTTTTGGCACCCTTACGGCCAATACTTATACCGTTGACGTACGCGATGCAAACAACTGTACCGCAACCACAACTGTAACCGTTCAACCTGCATCAGCAGTTACCGTTACCCTTACGCAAGACAGTGTGAGCTGTAATGGCGGTGCCGATGGACAGATAATTGCCGTTGGTGCTGGTGGTAGTGGTGCACTGCAATACAGCTCTGATGGGGTTAACTTCCAAGCCTCTGGTACGTTTACTGGTTTAACTGCTGGCCCATACACCATCGAGGTGCGCGATGTTGCGGGCTGTAACACCAGCGACAACATTACAGTGCTAGAGCCTGCTGCGCTTAGCGTTACTGCCGTGCAAGACAGTGCCAACTGCTTTGGTGCTGCCGATGGCTTTATAACCGCAACCGCAACGGGTGGTAGCCCTGGCTATGAGTACAGCAGTGATGGTGCTACGTTTGCACCATCTGCTACTATCAATAACTTGGCCGCAGGGCCTTATACTATTACCGTACGCGATGGCAACGGTTGTACCGCAACTGCCAATGCCACGGTATTGCAACCCATCGCAATTACTACCAACGTAACTGGCAATAACATTAGTTGTAACGGTGGTACCGATGGTAGCGCAACGGTAGTTGCTGGCGGTGGTTCGCCGGGCTATACCTACAGCTGGAATGCCGGCGGTGGTACTGCTGCAACCTCAACTAACCGCGCTGCGGGTTCTGCGGTGGTAACCGTAACCGATACTAGGGGTTGCCAACGAACGGATAGCGTGCAGATAACCGAGCCTAGTGGTATCGTTATTACGGAGGTAATTACACAAATTACCTGTGCTAGCGGCAATGTGGGCTTAATTAGCCTTACCGTAACAGGGGGCGTTGGGCCATATACATACCTTTGGGATAATGCCGAGGTTACTTCAACCATAAGCAATCTTTCGGCTGATACTTACAATGTGGTAGTTACTGATGCGAATGGTTGCACCCAAAATGGTAGCTACGTTATCAATCAACCGGGCAATGTATCGCTTACTACCGCTGTAAACGGGGTGAGCTGCTTTGATACGCCTACGGGCAGTGCTACCGCAACCGTTACTGGTGCAACAGGTGCCATTACTTACACTTGGGGCACCACACCGCCACAGACCACAGCCACTGCTACAGGCTTGATGCCGGGTGCGTATGGCGTTACTGTTAGCGATGCTACGGGCTGTTCGGCTACAGGCACAGCGGTGGTTGCCAATGCGCCATTGCTTACGGCCACTGCTGTTGGCGTTAATCCTCGTTGCTTTGATACTACCGATGGTAGCGTGGAGGTAACGGCAACCGGCGGTACTGGAAACCTTATTTACACTTGGAGCCACAGCAGCACGCTTAATGCCGCTAATGCAACAGGCTTAAACCAAGGCGGATACTCGGTAACGGTTACCGATGCCAATAACTGTAGTGTTTCAACTGCTCAAACATTAACCAGCCCATCGCAATTGTTCATAACCCTAGCGGCTAGTGCCGATACGGTGAAGTTTGGCGAGAGTGTTGAACTAACCGCAACCCCAGGTAGCGGCGTTATCGGTACACCAAACTATGAGTGGACACCTTCGGATGTATTGGATTGCACTGATTGCAACGACCCAATTGCCGGCCCGCTGGTAAATGATAACTATGTATTTACGGTGCGCATTGCCGATGACAATGGTTGCGATGCCGAAGCGCAAGTGCGCGTGGTGGTTGATGTTTACGACCGTGTGCTGTGGGTGCCAAACGTGTTTACGCCTAATGGTGATGGTATAAACGAAACCTTCAACGTATACGGCTACGGTTACGAGACCATGTTGTTCCAAGTATTTGACCGTTGGGGTGAGAAGATGTTTGAAACCACCGACCCTGCCGTGGGCTGGGATGGCACCTTTAAAGGTGTAGCCATGCCACCGGGCGTATATGTGTATGTGGTAGAAGCCAACTATATCGATGGCCAAAAAGGATACAAAAAAGGTAGCGTAACGCTCCTTAAATAAAAAACGCTAACCAACTATTAGTGTTATTTGCAGGGCTGCCTCTCGAGGTGGCCCTGTATCATTTTAGGGAAAATGGGTTGTAACAGAAAATTCATGCCATGAAAGGTTTTCAGTTCACGCTACTTCTGTTATTAGGTCTGTTTTGCAATTATGATGTTTTTGCCCAAAGGTTTTATTCAGAGTATGATATGGACAAATTCAACTTATTGGTTGAATTACAGGGTCATCTTGATACTTTACAACTTAAACTTGGTAAAGATTTTAATCTTACTGCTTATGTAGCTGGAGAATCAGCATATGAAATAGACTCCGTAGTACCTTATTACAATAAATCTGGCAAGATTATTAAAACAGCTTGGTACCATACTAGTGACGATGGATTCTATCTAGATGTTACCTATACCCATTACTACGATGATTTTGGACGATTAAGGGAGATGGAGTACTTGTCAAGTTCTGATGACTTTTGGAGCCACAGGTATTTGTTTTTTTATAACCCTGATAACACCCTACAATCGGTGTTAAACTATGTATTTACTTATACAGAAGTCGATACCAACAGCCGTTACTTATACCATTACCAAAATGGGCTATTGGATACGGTTCTGTACCAAGGCTGGGAACCTAATGGATGGGTAGACAAGAATCGGCGTGTGTATGATTGGGACTCGATGGGAAACTTGGTTTTCGAGAACTGGGAAAGCACGGCTTCTAATGGCAAGTTTGAATCAATGTTCTATTATCCAAAAACCTTTGAGTATGATAGTAGCGGAAAACTGCAATACGAATACTTATCAAGCAATCCTGATGATACGCTTCGGCTTAGAAAAAAGTATGATTACGTTAATGGCTTAATCGCAATTGAATATATCGAGTTTATCAAAAACGATGTCATTGAATCAGATCCATCAAAGTACTACTGGTACAATAGCGACAGCTTAATAACTGAAACGCTTTTTGGATGGACCATAAAAGAAATTTGGTATCCTACTGCTCGTTGCAGCTATAGCTATTATAACAACGGCCTATTAAAAAGTAATATTACCTTGAGTAAATTTCCAACTGGTATTATTTGGGATGACGTTAGCGACATAAGGCGCTACTTTTATAATCGCATTGATTAAACTTGTGCTAATACTACTCTACCACCAACTTCTTCTGTGCCCTAAACTTATCCGACTCAATGAGCAGGATATAACTGCCCGAAGCAAACTCGCTCAATTGGATGGCGTGGCTTCCTTCGGTGGCGGCTGGCAGGGTTTGGGTATATAGTTCGGCACCTAGCAGGTTATATAGCTTAATGGTAACCGCGGCGTTAAACGGTAAGCGGTAACGCACCTGCACTTGGTCGTTGGCAGGGTTGGGGTACACTTCCAAATCCAGCTGCGCTAAGTCTTCCACGTAAGTGGCAAAAGTCACTTGGAAGAAGGTATCGATGGAGCAGTTGTATAAATCGGTAATGGTAACGGGGTATACGCCGCTGCTTAGGCCCGTAACCGAGCTGCCTGTGCTGCCATCATACCACTCGTATCGGTAAGGCGTGTTGCCACCCGTTGGATTGAGCACAATTGCGCCCGTTTCGGTACCAAAGTCTGGCGTAATGTTGGCATTTGGCGTAATAGGGTCTGGCGAGGTGATTACCGCACTATCGGTAAATACACAGTTTTGGGCATCGGTAAGGGTAAAGTTGTATGTACCCACACTTAGCGCATTTTGGGTAGGTATGGTGCTGTTGTTGCTCCATTGCACTACATAGGGCCCTGTACCTCCCACAGGGTTTACCACTGCTACGCCATTGTTGCCACCAAAGCAACGGGGGTTTTGGGTAAAGGTGTTGGAGAACAAGCTATCGGGTTGGGTAACGGTTGGCTCCACCACCAACTCGCACAAGCGGCTATCGGTTATGGTAAGGCTATAGGTGCCAGCCAATATACTATCTCTGCTGGCGGTGGTGTCGCCATCGGCCCATTGGTATGTAAGTGCACCGGTACCGCCTGTTGCTTGCAAATTGATAGCGCCGCTATTGGTGCCATAGCATACAACATTACTAACGGTGTAGGCAGCGGCCAGGGGCTCTGGTTGCAGTATGGTTACACAAAGCTCCTTGGTGCAACCGCCCGCGTCTTTCACGGCAGGTTTCCAAATGCCAGCGGGCAGGTTGGTAATAATGTTAGAGCTCTGGAAGGTTTTACCATCCAAAGTGTACTGGTATGGTGGTGTGCCGCCGCTGGCAGTAAGGTGTATTTCGCCAGTGCTGTCGCCGCCGCAATAAACCTGCGTAATGCTATCCACACCGAAAGTTAAGCCAGTAAGATAGCTGCAACTGTAGTGCGTATAGCTGGCAATAACGTTACCGTTTTCGCTGCGCAGCTCTAGGGTTACGTAGTCATCGCCATTTACCTGCACGTTGGCAAAGGCATCGCTTACATTCACGTTGCCACCTATGCCTTGTCCACCCTCGTTCCAAGTAAGACCGAAGGCCAGTAGCGGAACAGTGGTAAACAACGTAGAGTTTGATTGCGAAAGGCCACCCGCCATAATTTCGGGTAGGCCGCCTGCTTGACCATTATCAATGGCTGCGGTGTGGGTATCGCCACTAAGCATTATCACCCCATCAATATTACCTTGGTTTACAGCATTCAGTATCGAATCTTGGTCCATAGGGAAACCGCTCCAGCAGTCAATAAGTGCCGCCGCCAAAGGCAAGCCAGCCAATGAGGGCAGGTTAAGCAAGCCATCAATGGCGTTGCGGTAGGTTTTGTTAAAGGCCGTACCAGTTACCACAAATTTCCAAGGGGCGGTGCTGGTGCGCAGGCCCTCTAGCAGCCATTCGCGCTGGGCGGTGCCAATAATACTGTGGCCCGGTGGCGGGTTAAACTCCCATTGGTTGCCCACTTTTACCAGTGCATCGGTATTGGGCGAGCGCGCGGCGCGGTCGTCAAGCACAAACACCTCTGTATTACCGAAGCGAAACTTATGGTAAATACCCTCTACCGAATCTACCAACTCATACCCCGGAAACATGTTGTGGTATCCCTTAATAGCATTGCGGCGGGTGCCTGGCGGAAACGGGTCTTCAACCACGGAAGGATTAACCAAAGCAAAATTAGTGTGCGAAGCCGTATTGGCCGAAGTGTTGTCGTTTACATAATCGTGGTCATCCCAAACGTAATCAATAGGTACATTTTTAAGGAATTGGCTAAGGTAGCGGTAGCTGTATTTTTCTTTGTAAGAGGTTACCACGCGGTTGTAATCAACGGCAAAATAATCGCTGTTGTTGGGGTAGTCGTCGGTATCGTCGGGGTAGCCCCAATCGCCCACGTGCATAAAAAAGCGGAGGGGGTACTTTTGTGCTTCAATAAAAACCTCATCATCGTTGCGGTCCTCGTTCATACAACTACCCATACCAAAACTGAACACGGTGCTTTCGCCCTCGCAGGGGTAGGTATAAAAGCTGCGCCTATCGCTGGCAGGGGCGCCGTTAATGATGGCCCTGTAATAGTACAACGTGTTGGTTTCAAGGCTATCCAAGTTGATTAGCGCCACGTTGCCATCGGCAGGCGAAGTAGGTGTTTGAAACAAACGGCTGTTGGTAAAACCAGTATCGGTAGCGAGCTCAACGCCTGCTAGGGTTGGGGCGCTGCAAAACATGGCCACCCGGGCACTATTAGTAGTTACCCCACCCACTATGGGGCCTTGGGTAACGGTTTGCGCCGCAAGTGTGCCCATAAACAGTACACACGCAAAAAAGTATAATTGTTTCATTGGGTTTCCTTATGCATCAAAGATAAGCAGAATGGTTGAGGGGTTGCGTGTTGCGGTGCCTAATAGTGATTAGCTAGCTTAATAACAATTATCAAGGTTTATTGTACCTGCTGCCATAGTTGTCTGGGCGCGAGATAGACCACAGTGCAACGGCAAATGCCACAACTGTTAAAGTGCCATAAATAAAAAGACCCTTTATCATTGCTACATCTCTCGGGTGTAAGCCATCCATGTTATTAGCAGCATAGCTGCCCACATAAAAAAAGCCAGCCACAAACAAGTGAGGAATAACGCCCGCGGCCAATATGTGACTCAAGCGGTCTTCGCCAGTGCATGTGGCAGTTGCTATAATTAAACTCAACAAGGTGGGCAATACCATTCCACTTAACACTAAAATACTTGCCGAAGTGATATCACGGCCACTAGGCAAACTAATATAACCTACAAAATAGTTTTTGATTAGGTATAGGAAAATTATAGCTACAATGCCGGCACCAAAGCCCAGCAGAAACCCATTAGTTGAGTTGTTTGATACTGTATCGCCTTTTTTCATTCGTAAATGTTTCTGCTAAATTATAAATATTTTACTTGCAAGGTTAGTTGGTATTTATACTACTACACACTTCGCTTATTCTGTACTTTAATTTTGGAGCCTTCGGCTTTACTGCCCATTGATATTAATCAACTTAGAAGGGAAACGATTGATATTGGTTTCGAAAATTTGGCTTTTTTAAAGCCTAACTCCGTTTGTTAGAATAGCCTATTGCGATACTCGCTCTTTACGCTCGATGCTTCATCAAGCTCGTATGCTTTGTCAACATAAAATACAAAAAGGTATTTATCGTACGGAAACCATTGGTAGTACCCTTCTTTTTCGCAATGGTTTACCTCCCCATAAAATATCGGAAGCACACTATAAGCATCGGTTCTTGTGGCAAAGGTCCATATACTGGTTTCAACGGTTACCAATCTAGGGGTGCCTCTCTCAAACTCACGAGTTGCTTGGTGGGTATACAGTGACCCACCGAGCGGAGCGGCATGGTTTCGATACACCATATTTTTATTGGCTTCGCACGAAATGTTTTTAATCAAGGCGTTAAATTCACTGATGGTTAACTTGCAGCCCGTTCCATTTTCGGTTAGGTTCTTGCAAACAACAATTGAGGAGTCATTTTCATTGTTAAAAGGTTGTTTGCCGATTATTGATTGTATCTGTTCTTCGGTGGAGGTAGTTTTAGGCGGGGCTTTTTTTAGCCATACTCTTCTTCCGCCGCTAAATTGTATACCTATGTACAACTGCTTCAAATGGTTGTAGTTAATTTTGGGCGCAATGTCTTTAAACCAGAAAAACATATCATCCTTAAGGGAGATGTAGCTGATGGAATAACCCTCGTTGTATTTGTTTACAAAGTCGGCTATGCTGGAAAATTCTTGGGGCTTAGGCGTCATAATATCCCTATAAAAGGAGTACGTATCCATGTGCTTAACGTCGTCCTCCCAAACAACTGGGGTATTCTTATTAAAATGCCTGTCAAGTAACGAATCCAGTCTTATCGACTTGTTGGCTAGCAGCAGAGCTTCTATTTTATCTTCAGCCCCATCTTTGCCAACGATTTTGTTTTCCCAAAAATATTCGGTTTCGGCATTTTCGTCCTTATACGTTTCAATATCCAGTTTTAACGAAATACCCAACACGGTATCTAGGGGGGCAGCTTGGTTGGCAATCGCAAGGCTATTGTCGGGCAGTAGCGTATAAGTATTTACTGAATATTCGCCGCCTACCACCCTCACGTGGTTGGCTACTTCGGTGCATGAGGCAAAAGTAAGTAGCACCAATACCGTAATTAAACCTACAGGTTTTACGTTGCGGCACATTAAATTTTTCATTGACCTTTTTTAATAAAGATAAGGTAAAACCTTTGTGCGGCAAATTGAACTAGGTTACTATTTCTCTAATACTTCGTTTGCAAGGTTTTTAGGTAGCGTAAAAAAGAAGGAGGTGCCGATGCCCAACTCGCTATGCACCCATACCTTGCCTTGGTGGCGCTCAATTATCTTTTTTACGTTTACCAAACCGATGCCATTGCCCTCAAAC
>JAGYJT010000048.1 GCA_018401955.1 Chitinophagales bacterium
AACCGTGGTTTTTGGTAAATCGAACACCAACTCTGGTACTTACTACGCTAAAGCGCTGGCAGGCGCTCAGCCAAACCGATTTGCACTTGCCTACTCAGCACCAAGGCTATTGTTTATTCACCATGGCTTAGCAAGTAATTACAAAGAAGTTGCCGCAAATAGAAGCGGCGGTGCAACTGAGCTGATAATGACCGTTGCCGATAGAACATCATTGTTGCTTAACCTACGGGTAAATGGCTTTAATTTTGGCACGCCTACTACCGGAATTGATGGAACAGGCTATAACTTCAACTCAACCTTTCGCTTTTTGGTGGGCGGCTACAACGATGCATCGGATGTAAACGAGCTGCTGTCGCTTAACGGTGACATTGCCGAGATGTTTTTTTACGATAGGGCGTTTCCTGATTCGGTAAGGCAGATACAAGAGCGGTATGTAATGGACAAATACTACCCGCCCGTATCGCTTGGTGCAGACACTACCTTTGCTTACGGCTTTTGCGGCACCACCCTTAGCGCTGGCGATGGGTTTGTATCTTATGCTTGGTCGGGTGGTGGCTCCTCGGCCACTAAAGTGGTTACCGCCCCGGGCACATACTCGGTAACCGTAACCGACCTGTTTGGGCGCGCATCGGCAGATACCATTATCGTAAAAATGCCCGACCCCAATTTTGTAGGCAACCCAACCATTTGCCTTGGTGGCAGCGTAACCTGGAACACCGGGTTACCGGCAAGCAGTTACACCTTTAACTGGAGCCCAGCTGCCAATACCAGTGCCATTACTATAAGCACACCCGGCACTTACCGGGTAACCGTTACCGATACCAGCGGCTGCTCGCTAGTGTCGGCCCCAGTAACGTTTACTATTGACTCATTTGAAAACAAGGTGTCGGTTTTAAGCGGCCCCGATACCTCTTTATGCTCAGGTAACAGCTTAGGCTTATCAGTTGGCGCCAGTTTGGTAAGCAGCTATTTATGGTCTACCAATGCCAGCAGCCCAACTATAACCGTTGATACCACTGGCTCATATGGCTTAACGGTTACCAACATCAATGGCTGTATTGCCAACTTCACCATACCGGTAAACATATCGGGCAGTGGCCCAATAAGCAATTTTGGGTTTGATACGGTATGCCTTGGCAAACCCACACAATTTACTGACCTCAGTACCATTCCGCCACCCTTTATGGTAGATGATTGGCAATGGAGTTTTGGCGACTTAGCCACATCAACCAGCCAAAACCCAGTACACACCTATGCTGCGGCAGGGGTATACACCGTTACCCTTATAACTGAATCAGACAGCGGATGCATAAGCTCCCCTGTAACCAAGCAAGTATTGGTGAGGCCTGCCATAAATGCCAACTTTAATGATACCTTGGCTTGTATCAATTCGCCCGCTTTGTTCTTTGATGCCAGCACCGCAACTACCCCCGACCAGATAAACTCTTGGGATTGGGATTTTGGCAATAGCGACAATTCTACACTTCAAAACCCACAAACCACATACAACACGCTGGGCCTTTATCCGGTTACGCTAGCAGTGGGTTCGCAGTTTGGCTGTACCGATACGCTGGTTAAAAACATTACGGTAAGCAACACCGCCCCCTTGCCAGGTCCATTTGACTTTACCGCGCCACAGCCAAACGGGCTTAATATTACCAGCCCAACCATTGTTTTCCAGTGGCAACCATCGGCCAATGCCGTAAGGTATAGGTTACAAGTATCTACAAACATTAACTTTTCAAACCCCATAGTTAATACCCTCATTACCCAAAACAGTTATAGCACTGCTGCTATACCTTTCTCTCAAAACACCCACTACTACAAGGTTACGGCTTACAATGTTTGCAACGATAGCCTTACTACCCAAACCATGCGCTTTTTCCGTTTTACGCCTGATGTATTGCCAGGTACCATGCAATTATGGCTAATGGCTGATGGTCAATTGGTAAAAGACGGATCAAACTTTGTAAGCAGTTGGATAGACCAAAGTGGTCAAAACCACAACTTAAACCAAAGTGGCAGCGGCCAGCAGCCACTATGGGTGGATAGTGTGGCGCTCATTAATAACAAACCAGCCCTTAGGTTTGATGGAAGTGATTTTTTAAATGGTGGCAATATTCTTGCGCTGGGTAACAAGTCTTGGAATTTTTTCATCATTGGCCGCATGAACGCCGATAACAATACTTATATAGCCAAATCGATTGCGGCAAATGCCCCAAATAGATACGGCATACTAAGCTTATCAAACCAACTTAATTTTTTGGTACATGATAATATTGCGGCTTACGAGGCAAAAGCACAACCAAAATTTGGCAAGTTTGAGCTGGTGCGTACCAACATAAATCGTTTAAACGGGGTTATTGAGCTCTATCGCAACAGCCTTCAGTTGGCTCAAACGGGTGGCCTAATACCATCGTATACAAACCCTGGCAATACTCGTTTTTTAATGGGTGCCTACAATGCCAACCCCGATGTAAACCAAATACTATACCTTGACGGCAACATTGCAGAGGTAATAGCCATGGATACCTCACTTACGCAGTTTCAAGTGCAGCTTGTGGAGCGCTATTTGTACCAAAAATACAGCGCCCCTGTATGGCTAGGCCCCGATATAAAGATTGATTACGGATTTTGCGATACCATAATTTTAGATGCAACAGAGCGCTATGTGAAATACGCTTGGAGCACGGGCGACTCTTCGCAAACATTGCAGGTTAAAAGCTCAGGTACTTATTGGGTTGAGGTTACTGATGTGTTTGATCAAAAATATAGAGATACCATCAACGTTTCGCTACCATCGGTTGCCACTCCAACCGTAAACAGCATTTGCCTTGGCGACTCCATAACTTGGAACGCCAACTTAGGCCCTAACTATACCTATACCTGGAACGTACCCAATAACAACAACAGCACCTTGGTTATAACCTCGCCAGGTACCTATTTTGTATCAATTGCAGATACCAATAACCCTCAATGTACTTACACCTCCGAGCTTCATACCGTAACACTCGATTCGTTTGCCCTTACTACCACCCTAGGGCCCGATACCACCTTGTGCCAAGGCGCAACACTTGGGCTACAAAGTAGCTCACAAAACATTATTGCCTACAACTGGTCAACAGGCAGCGCTGATGCCAATATAGTGGTAAACAATAGTGGCACTTACTGGCTTAGTGTACTTAATGCAACCGGCTGCCAAGCCAGCGATACCATTGAGGTAAACTTATCTGGCAGGTTACCCGATGTAGACTTTAGCGTGCCCAATGCCTTTTGTATAGGCGACACTAGCAATTTTATAGATTTAAGCACCCAACAAGCACCCTTTAACATTACGGGCTATTTATGGCAGTTCGCTCAAAACGGCGATACCTCAAGTGCGCAAAACCCAAGCTACTTTTATGCAGCCCCCGGCAGCTACGATGTAAGCCTGCAGGTATCGTCAGATTCGGGCTGTGTGGCCAGTTTAACCAAAACCGTGCAGGTATTTAACAAGCCTACGGCCAAGTTTAGCTACCCTATAATTTGTGCAGGCGCGCCAGCCAGTTTTGCCGACCAAAGCGTAGGCGTGGCCAACGATGCACTGGCACAATGGCTGTGGAACTTTGGCGATGACAGTACCTCAACCCTGCGCAACCCTATACACGTTTACAGCCAACCTGGCATATACCCGGTAAGCTTAACCGTAACATCAACCACCGGTTGCGCATCAGTATACCATGATACCATTGAAGTGTTTCCGGAGCTAATTGTGGACATAGAAACCGATAACCTTTGCTTTGGCGAAACTACTCAGTTTATTGATGCAAGCCCGGGTTTCTCAAACATTAGTTGGTTGTGGGAATTTGGCGTAAACAATGACATAAGCACCCAGCAAAACCCAACTTACAACTACACCCAAGTGGGTAGTTTCTTGATAAAGCTAACCGTTGAAAATGCCCTTGGTTGTGAGGCTATTGATATGGATACCATAAGCATAGTGCAACCGCCTACGGCCAACTTTACCTACAATGTGGCCTGCGAAGATTTCAATTTTCAGTTGAACGATGCCAGTACCCCGGCGGGCAACGACCCCGTTGTTAAATGGAAATGGGAGTTTAACGATGGCGGCCTGCCATCAAATGCACCAAACCCGGTGCGCACATACGATACCACTGGCACCTTTGATGTAACGCTCAATATTCAATCGGCAAACGGATGCCCAGCATCGGTAACCAAACCCGTAACTATTGCGCCAGCACCCGAAGCATCGTTTACCTTTACGCCCGATTTTGGCGCGGCGCCGCTGCCGGTAACCTTTACCAACACTACCGTGGGCGGAGATACCTACCAATGGTATTTTAGCGATGGTGGCTATAGCGAAGACGAAAACCCGGTATATACATTTAATTTTAACAGTGAGTTTACCGCAGTATTGGTAGCCACTGGCCCCGGTGGCTGTAAAGACACCGCCGAAGCCGAGCTGGTAGTTAACATTGCTACGCTGGATATTGCAGTGGTAGAAATTGATGTAGAAAACACCAACAACCGAGTACGCCCCTACGCTACCATTATTAACCAAGGCACGCGTAATGTTGACCATTATTTCCTTACGGCAACGCTGGGCGATGGCTCGCGAATTACCGAGCGGGTAGATACCTTTTTGGCTTCGGGCACAGGCATGGTTTATTATTTTGTGGCTGGGTATGAGGCTACCGAATTTCAAGCCAACTCGTTCCTTTGCATACAGGCATCGCAGCCCAATGACGAGGTGGACGACAATGCCCTAAACGACCGCCTATGCAAGCCCTTGGAAAACGACATACGCATTGTTCCGCCGTACCCCAACCCGGCTAACGACAACATTACTTTTGAGGTATTAATGCCTAGGGAGGCTACCTTAACTATTGATATGTACGATGTATTGGGGCATGAGCTGATGACCATATATGATGCCGTAGCGCCTAAAGGCACACAAACCTTTAAGTTGAATTTGGATGGCTACCCACGTGGCATGTACATCATCAAAATAAGGTTTAACGATACCGATGACTACATACTGAAGTTTGTGGCTGAGTAATTTAATGGAGACACCAGCATTTAATATCAAGTAAGGAGACTTGCGGTAATGAGCACCGGCTGCTAGTATTAGTTCCGTTTTTTCACGAAATACAATATTCCCCAACGGGGATATATAACTATAGGATGGGGATCGCCCAATCTACGTAATGGACGTTAGCATCTTTATTACAAATTCCACCCTATCAGCACATTGGTACATCCGTAAATTGGTACATTTGCACTGCTTTAAAATTAACCCCCACTGGTTATTACCAAAAACCGTGGACCATCTACCATCGACCCAATGATTAACATTGCCATTTTTGCATCAGGAGCAGGCAGTAATGCCCAAAATATTTTCAACCAATTTAAGGCAGAACCTAATGCGCACATCGCTTTGATAGTGAGCAACAAAGAAGATGCAGGCGTGTTGGCCTTTGCCGAAGAGCATGAAATACCCTATGCCATAACTGGCAACGAAGAGCTTGTAGACGAGGAAACCATGATGGCCATTTTGGGGTACCATAATATCAACTTCATTGTGCTAGCAGGTTTTCTTTTGTTGGTGCCTAAATATTTGATAAAAGCATACCCCAATAAAATCATCAATATACACCCTGCATTGTTGCCAGCACATGGCGGCAAGGGCATGTATGGTAACAAGGTGCACGAGGCCGTAAAAGCCGCTGGCGATACCGAAACAGGTATAACCATACACTATGTAAACGAGCAATTTGACGAGGGGGAGATTATACTACAAACCAAATGCCCAGTGCTTGAAACCGACACTGTTGAAGACATAAGGGCCAAAGTGCAGGCACTGGAGCACGAGCACTACCCTAAGGTGCTTAAAAGTTTATTGGGCAAATAATCAGTATTGTTGTTTTTGCCTTTTTTTGTCGACAATTTATAGGTAATTTTGTCGAAAGAAAAAGTCAATATGGATGTTTTATTTGACTACCATCGCGGGCTACTTCGCCATACCAACGAGCATTTTTATCGTTTTTTATACGGCCAAATAAATTGGGACCAACGCATGATTGCCGTTAAGGGCCCCAGGGGCACGGGCAAAACCACCATGCTGTTGCAGCGCATTAAATATGGACTGGGCAACCCCAAAGATGCCTTATACGTAACAGCAGACCATCCATGGTTTTACAATCATACTTTGCTTGAATTGGCCGAACAATTTGTTGCCATGGGCGGCAAATGGCTGTTTGTGGATGAAGTGCACAAATACCCCATGTGGGCAAGAGAGTTAAAAACCATTTATGATGGCAATCCACAATTGAAGCTGGTTATCTCAGCATCTTCAGCACTGGATATATACCGTGGCGAAGCCGATTTAAGCCGTCGCTTGATTACTTACAACTTGCCAGGCATGTCTTTCAGGGAGTATATTGCATTGAAGCACAAACATCGCTTTGACACCTTGCAACTTGGCGATTTAATAGCTAATCATGAAGATGTCGCGAATAAAATTGTTGAAGGAATAAAGCCACTTCCATTATTCAAAGAGTATTTGGAGAGCGGATATTACCCATACTCCTTGGAATCAGGCAAAACGGAATATTTCATTAAAATAAACCAAACCATCACTGCCATTATCGAAGGAGACTTGGCGGCTATAGAAGGGTACTCGGCAGCCAGTATCATCAAGCTAAAAAAACTATTAGGCGTAATTGCCGAATCGGCGCCGTTTCAGCCCAACATTTCGGCAATATCCCAAAAGCTAGGTCTCAGCAGAGACTATGTATATCTCTACCTTAAACACCTTGAAAATGCAAAGTTGCTAAACTTCGTATCCGCCGAAGGCAAAGGGGTATCAACCCTACAAAAACCGGATAAAATATACTTGGAAAATCCAAACATAAGTTATGCGCTGCGAAGCACACCCGACAAAGGAAACCTACGTGAAACCTTTCTGCTAAATCAATTGCTAAACGCCCATATTGATACTACCCTGCCCAAAAATGGCGACTTTATGGTAGACCAGCAATATACCTTAGAGGTAGGTGGCAAAAGCAAAACAGGCAAACAGCTAAAAGGTGCAGCTCATGCCTATATTGTAGCCGATGATTTGGAGGTAGGTTTTGGCAATAAAATCCCTCTTTGGCTATTCGGCTTTTTGTACTAAGCGCTTACCTTATCCACAGACCGTCAAAAACCTGTTGAAACAATTATAGCTTAGGGCAATAAAAAGCGTTTTTGTTCGTAGTTTGTGTGGGTAGGTTTTGATACTTTTGCAGTATCCAAGTTTCTACCCGCAAAATCCCTACGTTTTAGTTGTGAAGAAGATCAAATCTGCCCTCATTTCAGTATTTTATAAAGATGAATTAGCCCCAATTGTGCACGAAATGCATAAACTGGGTATCAAAATTTATTCTACGGGCGGCACACAGGCCTTTATCGAAAACGAAGGGGTGCCAGTGGTTGCCGTTGAAGAGCTAACCTCTTACCCTTCAATATTGGGTGGCCGTGTAAAAACCTTGCACCCCAAAGTGTTTGGGGGCATATTGGCCCGCCGCGACAACCAAAGCGATGCCGCACAACTGGAAACCTACGAGATACCGGAAATTGATTTGGTGATAGTAGACCTCTACCCTTTTGAGGAGACCGTAGCCCAAACCGATGACGAGGCAGAAATTATAGAGAAAATTGATATTGGTGGCGTATCGCTAATTCGTGCCGCGGCCAAAAACTACAACGATGTGCTGATAGTTGCTGCCCGAAACTACTACAGTGAGCTACTGGCACTTTTACAAGAAAAACAAGGCTTTACCGCCCCAGAAGACCGCAGGTTGTTTGCAGCCCGTGCCTTTGATACTTGCAGCCACTACGATACCCAAATTTTTAAATACTTGGCCGAAGGGCAAGATATTACCGGTTTCCGTGAAAGCCACACGGGTGGCCGCACGTTGCGCTACGGCGAAAATCCACACCAACAGGCTAAATTTTATGGCGAGCTGGCGGATGTGTTTGAAGTATTAGGTGGCAAAGAATTGAGCTACAACAACTTGGTAGATGTAGATGCTGCCGTAAACCTAGTGGCCGAGTTTACTAACCAGCCTACCTTTGTGGTGATAAAGCATACAAACGCTTGCGGCGTGGCATCGCGCCCAACCGTACTTGAGGCTTGGAACGCAGCATTGGCTGGCGACCCGGTTTCGGCATTTGGCGGCATATTGGCCACCAATACCAAAATTGATAAGGCAACTGCCGAAGCAATAAACGAGATTTTCTTTGAGGTATTGATTGCACCCGATTTTGATGCGGATGCCATCGAAGTATTTGCCTCAAAAAAGAACCGTATCCTCATTAAACAAAAGAAAACCATTACCCCAGGCAAGCAGTTTAAAAACTTGCTGAACGGTGTTATTGAGCAAGACCCAGATTGGAAAACCGAAACGGCTGCCGACCTTACCCCGGTAACCACGGTAAAACCAACCGATGCCGAGATACAAGATTTGTTGTTTGCCAACAAATTGGTAAAACACCTTAAATCAAATACCATTGTATTGGCTAAAAATGGGCAACTATTGGCTATGGGCTGCGGCCAAACCAGCCGTGTAGATGCGCTAGAGCAAGCTATTGCCAAAGCGAAAAAGTTTGGATTTGATATAACTGGTGCGGCTATGGCCAGCGATGCGTTTTTCCCGTTTCCTGATTGTGTGGAGATAGCCGATAAAGCAGGCATTAAGGCCGTAATACAGCCCGGTGGCTCTATTAAAGATAAAGACTCAATAGATTATTGTAACGAGCATGGCATGGCAATGGTAACTACCGGCACCAGGCATTTTAAACACTGACAAAAAACCGCTGGAGAAATTTTGATATTTTAACAGCTTAGAAAACATATATGGCGCTGTTCAATTTTTTTAACCAAGAAATAGCTATTGACCTCGGGACGGCCAATACCCTCATCATACACGACAATAAAGTGGTGGTTGATGAACCTTCCATTGTCGCCATTAACCGCACCACCAATAAGGTGATAGCCGTGGGTAAAAAGGCGATGCAAATGCACGAAAAGACCCACGAAAACATCAAGACCGTGCGCCCGCTTAAAGATGGTGTTATAGCCGACTTTAACGCTGCCGAGAACATGATACGGGAGATGATAAAGATGATATACAAGAGCAAACCGCTCTTTAGCCCATCTTACACCATGGTTATCTGCATCCCTTCGGGCATTACCGAGGTAGAGAAACGTGCCGTAAAAGACTCTGCCGAACAAGCTGGAGCCCGCGAAGTAAAGTTGATTTACGAACCAATGGCAGCGGCCATAGGCATCGGTATTGACGTGGAGGAGCCTGTTGGAAACATGATTATTGATATAGGTGGTGGTACTACCGAGATTGCGGTTATTGCGCTGTCAGGTATCGTTTGCGACCAATCCATCCGCGTGGCGGGCGACGAGTTTACCTTGGATATTATCGACTTTATGCGCCGCCAGCACAACATGATGATTGGTGAACGCACCGCCGAAAACATTAAAATACACGTGGGTTCCGCTTTAACTGAGCTAGACAATCCGCCAGATGATTTTGCGGTAAATGGCCGAGATTTGATGACGGGTATCCCTAAGCAAATCATGGTATCGTACTCAGAGATTGCCCACGCCATTGACAAATCGATTTCGAAGATTGAAGAAGCCGTGCTCAAAGGCTTGGAAACTACCCCACCAGAGTTGGCTGCCGATATTTACAAAACCGGCCTGTACCTTACCGGGGGCGGTGCCTTAATACGTGGCCTAGATAAGCGCTTGAGCCAAAAAACCAAGCTACCCGTGCACGTAGCCGAAGACCCCTTGCGTGCCGTAGTGCGCGGTACAGGCATCGCTTTGAAAAACATTGGCAAATTCTCGTTCTTGATGGACTAAGCGTAAAACCACGGGAGATTGATGAATGCGTAACCTCATTGCTTTTTTTTTACGGTACAATTCGTTTTTCATCTTTCTACTGCTAGAGGTGGTTTGCCTTACGTTAGCCTTTAGCTTCAATACTTACCACAAGGTTTCTTTTGTAAATGGGTCTAGCAATTTTGTGGGTAACATTTACAACAGCTACACCAACTTTACCGACTACTTAAACCTTGCCCAAGTAAACGACAGCCTAAGCAGAGAAAATGCACTGTTGCGCAGCCAGTTACTTAGCGCTTATTGGAACACCGAGGTAAACTATGATATAGCCTGCGACATAAATATGGTACAAGCCTACCAGTTTTTGATGCCAAAATTATCAGTAACTCTACCACCAAAAGCAGCAACTACTTGGTTATAAACAAAGGCCGAAAACATGGCGTAACCAAAAACATGGGTGTAGTAACGGCCAATAGTATAGTGGGTATTGTAATGGACGTATCAGAAAACTTTGCCACTATCATGTCGGTGCTACATAAAGATAGCAAGGTAAGCGTGAAGCTCAAGGGGCTTAAATACTCTGGTAGCCTTATATGGGCGGTGGCGATAGCCGCTATGCCTTGGTAAAAAACATACCCAAGCACGTGCCCATAGAGCAAGGCGATACTCATTGTTACCAGCGGCTATTCCTCTATTTTTCCTGAAAACATTATGGTGGGCACTATTGATAGCTACGACATGGCTTCGGGCGATAATTTCTACCTCATTAAAATCCGCCTATCAACCAACTACGAAACGATTGAATACGTAGATGTGGTCAATTACCTTTTCAGTACCGAGCAAAACCAACTGGAGGGTAAAAGATGAGCAGCGGCTTGAGCATATTATCCTATATTTTAGGCTACTTCGGCTTAGTGCTGTTTCAGGTACTGGTGCTTAATAGGCTCGAGTTGAGCTTTTACATCAATCCATTTATCTACCCGTTTTTTATTTTGGTATTGCCATTCCGTATGCAGCATTGGGTACTTATGTTGGTAGCATTTTTAGCAGGGCTGTTAATGGATGTGTTTTGCAGCACAGCGGGCATACATGCAGCAGCATTGGTGTTTTTGGCTTTTGTGCGCCCATATCTTATAAATGTTATTACGCCCAAAGGTGGTTACGAAACCGAAGACCGGCCAGGCATAAGGGGGCAAGGGTTTAGCTGGTTTTTGCTTTACTCAATAGTACTTGTTTTCTTGCACCACTTTTTTTATTTCTTTTTGGAAGTCTTTTCGCTCACTTCTGCGTTCTCAACATTAGGAAAGGTATTTTTGAGCACTTTCGTATCTACCATTTTGATAGTGCTCTTGGCTTATCTGTTCTCCAGAGAAAGAAAACGAGCATAGGGTATGGATATTTTTAAAAACAGGCGATTTGTAATACTGGGCATCTTTGCGTCGTTTTTTATCGTTTATGCCTTTAACCTCTTCTACATCCAAATAATGGATGAGAGCTATACTGCCCTTGCCAATCAAAACGTAATTCGCAACGTAACCGTTTACCCCAACCGTGGATTGATATATGACCGCAATGGCACGCTGATAGTAGAAAACGATGCTACGTACGAAATATTCGTTATCCCGAAACAGTTAAAAACCATTGACACCGCGCTCTTCTGCCAACTGTTGGATATTGAGCCACAGTTTTTTAAAGACCAACTAACCAAAGCCAGAGGCTACTCCAGCTATGTGCCGTCGTCATTTTTAAAAAACATCTCCGTAGAGCAATATGCAACCTTCCAAGAGCACTTGTATATGTTCCCTGGGTTTTATGGCGATATCAGGTTGGTACGGAAATACCCTCAAAGTTCGGCGGCGCACGTGTTGGGCTATACTGGCGAAATAGGCCAGAAACAACTGGAACTACAACCCTATTATGCTTCGGGCGATTATATGGGCATTAGCGGACTTGAAAGCACCTATGAACCGTTTTTGCGTGGCCATAAAGGCAGCAAGTTGATATTGGTTGACAAATTTAATCGCGAGCAAGGCTCATTTAAAGACGGGCTATACGATACCGCAGCCATATCGGGCCACAACCTTACCGTTACCCTCGATATTGAACTACAAGCCTATGCCGAGCGATTGATGCAAAACAAACGCGGCTGTGTGGTAGCTATTGAGCCCAGCACTGGCGAAATACTGGTAATGGTAAGCAGCCCAAGCTACGACCCCAACCTGCTTACCGGCAGGCAGCGGGGCAACAACTACGCAAAGCTTCAAAAAGACACCCTGAGGCCACTGTTTAACCGAGCCATATCAGGCGGTGCATATCCGCCAGGGTCTACTTTTAAATCGCTTATGGCTTTAATGGCGCTGCAAGAAGGTAGCCTGCAACCTAACGATGTGTACCCATGCTTTGGTGGGTATAGGCTGGGCTCGCATACCGTTGGGTGCCATGCCCATGGGCCGTTAAAAAACCTCTCATCGGCCATTCAGCACTCGTGTAATGCCTACTTTTGCTACGTATTTAAAAACGTGATTGATCAAAGTAAATTTGAAACCACCGATGACGCTCTTGCCAAATGGGATAGCTATTTGTATAGCTTTGGGCTGGGCAACAAGCTGGGCGTTGATATACCGGGCGAGCACTCTGGGCATGTGCCTACCCCCGAGTATTACAACAAAATATACGACAAGGGCCGTTGGAAATCATCCACCATTATCTCGCTTGCTATTGGGCAAGGCGAGCTGGGGCTTACACCATTGCAAATGGCCAATATGACCTGTGCTATAGCTAACCGCGGCTACTATTACACGCCCCATTTTTTAAAACGCATTGAGGCCGATACCACCAATTACCTTGAGCGGTACACCCAAAAGCACCAAACCAAGGTTGAGCAGCGATATTTTGATGAGGTGGTAGAAGGCCTGCACCAAACAGTAGAGCAAGGCACTGGTCGCATAGCGCAATTGCCTGGTTATGAAGTGTGCGGCAAAACCGGTACCGTAGAAAACCCTCATGGTAAAGACCACTCAGCATTTATAACCTTTGCACCCAAAGTAGACCCTAAGATAGTAGTGCTGGTTTTTGTAGAAAACTCAGGCTTTGGCTCTGCATTTGCCGCACCAATAGCCAGCCTGGTAATGGAGAAATATTTGAATGACACCATTGCCGACAAACGCCTGTACCTAGAAAAACGCATGATAGAAACCGACCTAATTAACCCTAAAGTACTGAGCAGCAATGAGACGCCGTAGCTTGTGGGCAGATATGGATTGGTTGAGCGTATTGCTCTATGCCCTGCTGGTTACAGTGGGTTGGGTAAGCATATATGCCGCAGACTTTGATGGGGTGCGCACTAGCATGTTTGACCTTACAACCAGCCATGGCAAGCAGGTACTTTGGGTATCGGTTTCGCTGGTGCTGGCCATTTTGCTAGTAATATTAGACAACAAGTTTTACACCACGTTCGCTTATTTCATCTATGGGGTCGTCATGATAATGCTCATCATGATATTCTTTATCGGCACTGAGGTAAAGGGAAACAAATCGTGGTTTGTGCTAGGTGGTTTTAGCATTCAGCCATCAGAGTTTGCCAAATTTGCCACAGCCCTTGCTGTGGCTAAGTTCCTCAGCTCGCAGGGCACCAACATGAAATACTGGAGCACCCGCTTAATTGCGGGGGCAATTATATTATTGCCCATGGCCCTCATTGTGTACCAAGGCGATGCTGGCTCTGCATTGGTTTTTCTATCATTTGTGTTGGTATTATATCGTGATGGCCTATCGTCGTGGGTGTTGGTAGGCGGTGGCGGCTTTATTGCCATATCGTTGTTATCGCTTATTGTTGATGAAAAAATGTACCTCGTGGTGGGCATTGTGTTGTTTACCGCCGCTGTTATCTATTTTGTGCGAAAACACTTGCGCATAGCCATTTTAGTAAGTGGTATTGCCATTATGAGCATTGGTTATATATACCTGGTGAGCTACTTTTTTAGCAAACTAAAACCCCACCAAAAAGACCGCATTGAGGTTGTTTTGGGCAAACTAGAGGATAAAAAAGGCGCCGGCTACAACCTCGATCAATCAAAAATTGCCATTGGCTCGGGCGGGTTTAGCGGCAAGGGGTTTTTAAACGGCACCCAAACCAAGGGCAACTTTGTACCCGAGCAAACCACCGACTTTATTTTCTGCACCGTTGGCGAAGAGCATGGCTTTATTGGCACCATGATAGTATTGGGCTTGTTTATGGCTTTGCTTGCCCGCATTATATTTATAAGCGAGCGGCAACGCTCCAAATTTACCCGGCTCTACGGCTATGGGGTGGCAAGCATCATCTTTTTCCACGTAACCATCAATGTAGGCATGACCATAGGTTTGGTGCCCGTTATCGGCATACCGTTGCCGTTTCTTAGCTACGGGGGGTCTTCCATACTGTCTTTTACTATCCTGCTCTTTATCTTGCTAAAGCTAGATAGCGATAGGTTGGCGGTGCTTAGATAACCATATCTAGCCATTGAAACTCGACCTTATCTATTACATTTACAGGTATGCTTCATGAAGATATACTTGATGCTTCGCAACAACCCGTTGTAAAACGCAATTTATCACCATATAAATTGGGGATTGGCCTTAGTGCCATCAACGCTGCAATTTGGATAGTGTCTTTTGTTTTTCTTCGTGAAAGACTACCTGCAGGTACCGACCTCTTTTCTGGATTAGTTACTTTATCCATCATCATTGGTATATTAGGTATGGTAGCCACCTGTTTTCTCGGAGATAGCGAAAAGCTGTTTTGGAATATTTTCAAGACAGGTTTTAGCTACTTAGAATTATCCTTAGCACTAGGATATGTGGCAATCATCGTATCAAGCTATTTTAAAGAACAATCTTTAGTTACTGAAATACTATTACTGCCAGTTTACAGTCAAATTCTTATTCTCCCACTATTTTTAATAACGTCATTATTTTGGCTCATCCCAGGCCACCTGGTATTCTATCTACAATTTATAAGGGAGTATAAAGAGAAAATGTTTAAGTAGAGTCCATCACCGCATATACCGCAATACCAGCGGTCTCAGTTTCTCGCCCAAGCCGGTTTTACTTTTAAATTTATCGGACACCTCTATTTTAAAGGAGGGCACATTGGCCGTGTAGGGTACTCCTGTAAAACGCCTTCTCTTTTTCCTTCGTACAGCTCTGGGTTGTTTATTAGGTACCTTAATGGGTTGTTCTTCAATTGCAGGCTCAACTTCCAGTGGCAGCTCCACTTTAGTATCAGGCGCAGGTGCTGTTTCGGCAATGGTTTCCGGTTCATGGGTAAGCACCGTTACCTCGGGCAAGGGTTGGTCAATCACTTCTTCCTTTTTAATCGATTGTAGCCTCTTGCGGTCTAGCCTTTTTTGGCGCTCCTGTTTATCCTTCCTATCAAGCAACCACTTCAGGTTGCGCCCATTAGGCTCCATTTGCACAATGGCTTTTACGGCTATGCCATGTTGCTTTAGCTTTTCATAAGCTAGCAATTGATACACCTGAAAAAAGGAGTCATAGTTGGGCAGCTTAGCCACGGCAGCCTTACCCTTTTCAGTTAATTGCTGTATAAAGGCATCATAATCGTCGTAAGGCAACTGGTCCTCTGGAGGGCACTCATAGTTGGCTAAAAAACAGAGTTCCTCATCGGTGTAGGCTAATGAGGCAACATCATCTTTCAATAGCTCGCGCAGCGACGCGAGGAACAGGGTAGGGTCGAACATCGTAAATATGTAATTAGGTTAAAAAAACAGCGGCAACGTGCACTTTGCCACTTAAATACACTACCAAAAAACCACTGGACGTGGTGTAGTATATAAATCAGATTTATACTAATTACGGGAGCGATTTTATATTTTCCAAACTCATACCACCAGTTTTGCTAAACTGGAAATGTAAACCACTGAATAAGAGGCAGAAAAAATTTACGGGTCTAAAGCCTAGTTGCCCGCTTTGGCCCAACCATCTTTAAGGGTAACCGTACGATTGAAGATGAGGTTCTTGCCCTCGGTATCCTTATCCAAGGTAAAATATCCTTTGCGCATAAATTGGTAACGGCTATTGGTATCGTCATCCAAAAATGCAGGCTCTGCCAAAGCATTCTCTACTATGGTGAGGCTATCGGGGTTTAGTAGCGTTCTAAAGTCATCGTCAGTTGCCGCTACGTTCTCAACCTTAAACAGGCGGTCGTACTCGCGCACGGTTACTGGTATAGCATGCGCGGCGCTTACATAGTGCAGGGTGCCCTTGGCCTTTATGCCACTGGTATCTTCACCGCTGCGGCTGTTGGGCTCATAGGTGCAGTGCACCTCGGTAACATTGCCCTGCTCATCCTTTATTACCGATTCGGCTTTGATGATGTAACCAGCCTTAAGGCGCACATAGTTGCCTATGCCCAAGCGGAAATATTTACTTGGCGGGTTTTCCATAAAATCGTCCTGCTCAATGTATATTTCACCGCTAAAAGGCACCAAGCGTGTTCCTGCGGTTTCATCCTCTGGGTTGTTCTCGCTCTCTATCATATCCACCTTGCCAGCCGGCCAGTTGGTAATTACCACCTTAAGCGGATTAAACACCACCATGCGGCGCAGGGCAGTTTTGTTCAAATCTTCACGAATGCAGAACTCCAATAGCGATACATCAATCAAGTTCTCCCTTTGCGCCACGCCAATTTTATCGCAAAACATCCGTATCGATTCTGGCGTATACCCGCGCCTGCGCAAGCCCGATATGGTAGGCATGCGGGGGTCGTCCCAACCGGTTACGTGCTTTTCGTTTACCAATTGCAGCAGTTTACGCTTGCTCATTACGGTATAGGTAAGGTTTAAACGCGCAAACTCGTATTGGGTTGAGGGGAACAGGTTGAGCTGCTCAATAAACCAGTTGTAAAGCGGCCTGTGGCTGCTAAACTCCAACGTACAAATGGAGTGTGTAATATGCTCAATGGCATCGCTTTGCCCATGTGCAAAATCGTACATAGGGTATATGCACCACTTATCGCCAGTGCGGTGGTGGTGCGCAAACTTAATGCGGTACATCAGCGGGTCGCGCAACTGCATGTTGGGCGAGGCCATATCAACCTTGGCGCGCAAGGTGCGGCTACCTTCTTTAAACTCCCCGTTTTTCATGCGCTCAAACAGGTCAAGGTTCTCCTCCACACTACGGCTGCGGCACGGGCTGTTGGTGCCCGGCTGGGTTGGTGTGCCCTTCATGGCAGCAATCTCCTCGGGGGTGGCATCCTCTACATAGGCCAAGCCTTTTTTAATCAACTCAACGGCAAAGGCATATAGTTGGTCAAAGTAGTCGCTGGCATAAAATTCATCAACCCAATCAAAACCGAGCCACTTAATGTCGTTCCTTATACTATCCACGTATTCGGTATCCTCGGTTACGGGGTTGGTATCGTCAAAGCGGAGGTTGGTAGCACCACCATAGCGCTTGGCCAAACCAAAGTTGAGGCAGATAGACTTAGCATGCCCGATGTGCAAGTAGCCATTCGGCTCTGGCGGAAAACGGGTAAGAATGGATTGGTGCTTGCCCTGTGCTAAGTCTTTTGATACAATCTCTTCTAAAAAATTCAATGGTTTAGCCTCTTCCATGGTATTTGCTTTGTAATGCGTGCAAAGTTAACACAAAACAAGTGTAGCATTGTATTGAACTTTGGGAAAGGGATTATTTGTTAACTTAGTACTAATAGAAAATAGTATCTATGGCAACTTACAACATCACTGTAACTGATCCTAAGGACATAATGCGCTTAGAGGCATTAATTAAAGAGTTAGAAAGCGCTAAAATTAGCACCCCAAAGAATCCTGCCAGCGTTTCTTCTAGACAAGAGATACAAGAGCGACTAAATTACGGGTTACGCCAAATAGAAAATGGCCAAACCGTAGCGCATGAAGATGTAGTTGAGTATATCAAGAAACTTAAAGGCAGCCGTGGCCAAAAATAGTTATCAAATTATTTGGTCTGAAGTTTCACTCGAAAGGTTAAATGATATTCATTTTTGACATTATATTAACTATAGTGAGAGACGGGCAGATAAGATTATTGACTCGATTGAACAAGCAGTCGACGACGTTTCTGCACTTCCATATTCTGCACCAGTTTATGATGAAGGAATTGAAGTTAACGAAGCAATAAGAGTCAAAATAGTTCATGGAACCTATACAGTGGTATTCAAAATTCACAGTACATCCCTCTTAATTATTGACATATTTCATTCAGCTCAAGAACCTGAATCTGCCAATCCTGAAAATTGATTGCAATGGAATTAAAATGAACTAGCCTAAGCAGATTTTTCGTTAACTTAGTTCAACATATAGTGATCTTATGTCAAAGCACGAGATAAAAGAAAGACTTGTTAATATTATTGGCAGTTCCGATGATGAGGATTGGCTTGATTGGCTATTGTTGATGGCTGAAAGTGGAATACCAAAAAAAGATTTTTGGGACGAACTAACACCTGCGCAACAGGAAAGAGTAAACCAATCTTGGGAGCAATCAAAAGACCCAGCTAAGTGCACACCACATTCTGATACAATGAAAAAGTTTGAAGAATGGAAGAAGACCTTGAAGTAGTTTGGACCGATAAGGCTATAGAAAGGCTAAGTGAGGTTTATTTATACCTATTCTTGAATTGGTCGGAAACCGTTGCAATTAGTTTTGAGAGAAAACTTCAGTCTAGAATAAGGCTAATCAGCATAAAGCCTTTTATCGGCCCTGGTTCAGAAAGCAAAAAAGGTCTTCGAAAAATCCTCTTAAGTCGGCACAACTATCTACTTTATCGCTTAACAGAGAGGCAATTGATAATACTTGATATCATTGACACTCGCCAAGAACCGAAGAAAGCGCCAGAGTAAAACCTGATCAAATAGCAACCCCTGCCCCTCTTCACATCTCTTAACCCTTTATTAACCGATAGGGCTATAAAAAAATTGGCAAAAACCGCTAAAAGGTTAACTTTGTATGGTTTCGGCTGTTTCGAAACATATTGATAATGAACCCCACAAAATAGTAGTATATGAGCGGACAGAAAATCACCATATCAAATGGTAAGCTAACAGTACCCAATAACCCCATTATTCCTTTTATCGAAGGGGACGGAATAGGGCCAGATATTTGGGCAGCATCAGTACGTGTATTGGATGCAGCAGTAGAAAAAGCATACGGCGGCGAACGCAAAATTGAATGGAAAGAAGTGTTGGCAGGCGAAAAGGCCTTTAACGAAACCAACAGCTGGCTTCCGCAAGAAACTTTAGACCTTATTAACGAATACCTAGTGGCTATTAAAGGCCCTTTAACCACTCCAGTGGGTGGCGGTATCCGTTCGTTGAACGTGGCCCTTCGCCAGCAGTTGGACCTTTACGCTTGCGTGCGCCCAGTGCGTTGGTTTAAAGGCGTACCTAGCCCAGTTAAAGAGCCGAATTTGGTTGATATGGTTATCTATCGCGAGAACACCGAAGATATCTATGCAGGCATAGAGTTTCAAGAAGGCACTGAAGATGCAGCTAAGTTTGCTGAGTTTTTGAAAACTACCTTCCCCGACCGATTTAAGAAAGTACGTTTCCCCAACACTGCCGCCTATGGCATTAAGCCGGTATCTCAAGAAGGTACTGAGCGCTTGGTTCGTGCGGCGTTGGATTTTGCCTTTGAGCAAAAGAAACCTTCGCTTACCTTGGTACACAAGGGCAACATCATGAAGTTTACCGAAGGTGCTTTCCGCGATTGGGGTTACAACCTTGCTAAAACCGAATATGGTGGCACGGAACTTGACGGTGGCCCTTGGTTAACCGTGGAGAAAGGTGGCCACAAAATCATCGTAAAAGACGTTATCGCTGATGCGTTTTTGCAACAGATATTGCTTCGCCCAGCTGAGTATAGCGTAATTGCTACCCTTAACCTTAACGGCGACTATGTGAGCGATGCATTGGCTGCCGCAGTAGGTGGTATTGGTATTGCACCGGGTGCAAACATCAACTACCTTACTGGCCATGCCATTTTTGAGGCTACCCACGGTACGGCCCCTAAATATGCTGGCTTAGATAAGGTTAACCCTTCTTCGGTAATCCTATCGGGCGTAATGATGCTTGAGTATATGGGCTGGCAAGAAGCTGCTGACATGATTGTTGCCGGTATTGAAGGTGCCATTAGCGGCAAGCGTGTAACTTACGATTTTGCCCGCCTTATGGATGGTGCTACCGAGCTTAAATGCTCTGAGTTTGGCACCGAAATCATTAAGCACATGGCACCAGTAGCTGCTGTGTAATTAAGGTAAACATACCCAAATATAGAAATAGGCCCTGCTTAATTGTGGGGCCTATTTTGTTTTAAGGATGCTGTGGTATGTGTTTTTACCACAAAGTAATACGCAATGTACGCCACTAGCTTACTATTGCTTGCAAGCCGTGGCTATTAATATGTTTGTTTCTATTTGGTTTATCGCATAAAGAAATCCTTTTCGAATCACGGAAATCAAGCAAAATCAAAGTTCATACAATGGTATCAATCAGCCACCGCAATAGTGGCTATGCTAACACGCACCCCAGGTATCTGTAGCAGCTTTTGCGCACAGGCCTCGAGGGTGGCTCCTGTTGTAACTACATCGTCAACTAGCAGTATGTGCTGGCCTTGGTACTTATCGGGGTTACTAAGCACAAATACATCCTTAACGTTGAGCCACCGCTCTTCTCTGCTCTTTTTGGTTTGGGTTTGGGTATGCCGGGCCCGTTGCAACAGCTCATCGGTGGTTTCAATACCCATAGTATTGGCAATGCCCTTGGCAAAACAGGCACTTTGGTTATAACCACGCTTTATTTTTTTACGCCAATGCAGTGGCACGGGCACC
>JAGYJT010000049.1 GCA_018401955.1 Chitinophagales bacterium
GGAATTGAAGGATTGGGCAAGGTGGTGATTGCTAAATAACTACTACTTACATCTGTTATAAAAGGAAGGGGGGCAATGTGCCCCTCTCCTTTTTTTAGCTATTGTTAGCCCGATTGTTGTTTATACTTCCATTAATGCTTAGATTATCGCTATGGATGAAGACAATAAGGCAGAAGAGGGCCTCATACTGCGTGATGTACTAGCCCTTGAGCGAACTCGAATGGCAAACGAGCGTACCTTGCTTACCTATGCCCGCACTAGTTTATACCTAGTAGTGGGTGGGGTTGCCTTGCTGAAAGTTGAACAATTTGAAAAAACTAAAACCATTGGTGTAATAATACTGGTGCTTAGTTTATTACTGTTTTTGTTTGGAGTGTATAGGTATATTAGATTGCGAAAAAGGATTAAAGCGCAACTTAACAAGCAAATTGGCTTTTAAATTGCATGAGAGATTGATAACTAACTTGCTTATATGACCTTCGAAATAGGACTGGTACTTTGTATTATAGGCGCTGCCATTATCCTATTTATCTGGGAAAAGTTCACTATAGATACCGTTGCTATAATGGTTATGCTTGCTTTTGTGGTAAGCGGAGTACTTACCCCCGAAGAGGGTTTTGCCGGCTTTACCAATCCGGCAACTATTACTGTAGCCGCCTTGTTTGTGCTTAGCGCAGCAGTATTTAGAAGCGGGGCACTTAATAGTGTGGGCGGGCTACTTACCCAAGTGGGCAAAAAGAGCTACACTTTATTTCTGCTTACCCTTATGCTCGTAGCTGGTGTACTGTCGGCATTTATAAACGATACCGCCGTGGTGGCGCTATTTATGCCCATAGTGCTGCAAGTATCGAGAGATACTAAAATAAGCCCGTCAAAAATGCTAATGCCGCTTTCTTTTGGGGCATTAATGGGAGGGGTTTGTACACTTTTGGGCACCTCAACCAATATACTGGTAAGTGGTATTGCCAAACAACAAGGCGAAGAGCCTTTCGGGATATTTGAGCTAACTAAGGGTGGTATTTGGTTTTTGATTGCAGGCGTATTGTATATGTTGTTTATAGGGCAGTTTTTATTGCCGAAAAGAAAGCAAGAAACCGACTTAACTGATGCCTTTGACCTAGGAGACTACCTGACTGAGGTAACCTTGTTAGCCGATTCACCTTCAATTGGTTTGCCTTTTATCGATTCTCCTATTGGTAAAGACGAAAACATGCAGGTGGTTCAAGTACGAAGGGCAGGTAACACCATAGTGCCTACCGGCAGCTTCGTATTACAAGCAGGCGATGAGCTAAGTATACTCTGCAATATTGAGCGCCTTGCTGCCCTGCAAGACCGCAGGGGCATTAAAATACAGACAAACAAAAAAATTGCGGAAAAGGATTTAGCTGTTGATAATACTAAATTATACGAAGTGCTTATTCCGCACACATCTGGATTTATCGATCGGTCACTGTCTGATTTGAATTTTAAAAACAAATACCACTCCGTGGTTTTAGCAATTAGAAGCCGCATAGGCACTCAATACGAGAGGTTAAACAAAGTGAGGCTTCAACAAGGCGATGTTTTGCTTATAAAAGCTAGTAGCGAGCAGATGCTACAGTTAAAAGAGATGGGAGACTTATTGTTGCTCTCAGAGTATCAGGCTGAGAAATTCAACTTTAGCAGAATGTTCCCAACCTTGGTTATTGCCGCAAGTGCAATAGCAGCAGCAGCTTTTGGTTTAGCTCCTATTACTGTTTGCGCCTTGGTGGGTGTACTTTTACTTATCATGATTCGCTCTTTAACGCCCGAGCAGGCTTACCAAGCCGTTGAGTGGAAGGTGGTGTTTATGCTGGCTGGCGTGCTTTCAATGGGAGCCGCCCTGCAAAAAACCGGAGCAGATGATTTGCTGGCCAGTTTTATTGTTAACTACCTAGGTTCGTTTGGACCGCACATAGTACTATCGGCATTTTTCTTTGCCACCTTTATGCTTACCAATGTAATGAGCAATAATGCCACTGCTGCGCTGTTAGCGCCCATAGCCATTGTTACAGCCCATGCTATGGAGGTTGATGCCCGCCCGTTTTTAATGGCTGTAACGTTTGCAGCGTCGTTAAGCTTTATGAGCCCAATGGGCTACCAAACCAATGCCATGATATACGGCCCAGGCAACTATAAGTTTAAAGATTACTTAATAGTAGGCACCCCGCTAAACATCATACTATGGATAGTGGCCAGCTTTGTGCTACCATGGATGTATCCTTTTTAGTTTGGTACCGAAAGGTAACTACTGCGAAGCGAAAAAATTGAATAAAAAAAGCCATTAGACCGCTTTGTCTAATGGCTTTTTATTTATCATTTACAGTACTTACATTAAGCGTTGCTTTTCTCTTGGTTTTGCTTAGGTTTTACTGGTAGGTTAGTATCAAAAACTTTGTCCCATATATCAGAGGTAAAACCAAAACCGTAATCTGGGTCACGGAAATGGTGGTCCATGTGGTGTTTTTTAATGCGCTGAAAATAGGCAAACTTCCAGTTAAAATGATGTACGGCATAGTGCGACATGTCGTACACCAAATAGCCCATAAGGAAACCCACAAACGCGGGCGCCATCATATATGGGCCCAAAATGCCACGAAAAACAAAGAAAAACAATACAGCCAAAGGTAAGCTCACAGAAGGTGGCATTACCAAACGAGTGCTATCTTGCGGGTAATCGTGGTGCACACCATGTGATAAAAAGTGGAAACGCTTGCCAATATCGCTCGTGGCGTTGTAATGGAAGATAAAACGGTGAACCGCATATTCAAAGAAAGTCCAGGTAAATACACCTGCAAACCATAACCCAATGCGCCCTAAAACACTAACCTCTGCAGCAGGGGTTTGGAAAATGGTAACGTATAAAAAATAAAGGATAGGCGGTATATACAAATACAACGGTACCGTGTAATGCACCTTTGAAAGCGCATTGATAGTATCGTTTTTAAACATCCTAGCGGATTCGTCCTTAGCGTGTACAAATAGCTTCTTGCTCATATCAGTAATGTAATTTCAATGCTTTGGTCGTGCAAAAATAACAAAACTAAGCCACACGCTAGTTAACTTATTGAGGTGATGTTAACAATTTACTGCTACCTTAAGACTATTGTTATATCTATAATACTAACTAAAACTGCCGCAACAATTGCGGCAGTAAGCATTTTTAGTTTTCGGCTATTTCAATCTTCGAGAAAAACGTCTCTTCGCCTGCATTATCAACTATAAAACCCTGTATATGGTGTTTGCTATAGTTTACTATGAGTTTTACGTTGCGCTCAATATTTACGTAGCTATACATGCCTTCTTTTACCAACTCAATAGGGCCCTCAGTAAACAGATTTTCTAACATTAAAGAGCCTTTATCAAAGTGCAACTTTAATGAGCGGTCGCGCTTTTTATTGCGGTAGTTACCATCTAATGAGGCCAGATTATCACCTAACTGATTAAACTCATCACCATCATTGCCTAATGGCAACATGCCAAGTTTTGAAATGGTATGACCCCAACGAAGGTCCTTCTCGCTAGTACCCACCCTTACAATGATGGTACTATCCTCTGGGTTAACATAGATAACTTGACCACGGAAACCACCGGCAAAAAAATCGTTTTTTTCTTCTGCGGCAATTATACCACCATAGGTATCCAACCACCAATGGTTGGCATAGTTCCATGCTTTACCTTCTTCTTCGCAGCGGGTGCGGCAAGCGGTGGTCCAAGAGGCAGGCACTATTTGGGTACCGTTCCAGTTGCCGTTATTCAAAAACAACCTGCCCAACTTTGCCAAATCAATGGCACTTGCAGCTATACCGCCATATGGCTTAGCCACTCCTCCCTGTTTATCCAATGCCCAATAGCCATTGTTCTCCATGCCTAGTGGAGTCCAAATTTTTTGCTGCATGTATTCCTCCATGGCCACGCCGGTAGCCTTCTCTAGGCAAAAACCTAAAATTAAACTACTGAGTGAACTGTATGAGAAATTTTCACCTGGCTCATGTGCAATTTTTAAATGGTTGAGCAGCTTCTCTTGGTTCTTGGTGTAATACAGGTATCCAAGCTTAATAATGTTATCATGATCGCCAAACTTAATGCCGCTGGTCATTTGCAATAGGTGCCCAATATTTATATCGGCAAAACCTTTTTCAGAAAAGCTAGGAAGGAAATCGCTCACAGGTTGGTCTACACTCTCAATTTTGCCTTCGGCGATGGCAATACCAACCAAAGTAGAAAGAAATGACTTGGTTATAGAAAATACGGTAGAAACACTTTCGCGGCTATGTCCATTGCCATAATACTCATACAAAATGGTATCGTGGCGAATTACTATTAGCGCTAGTGTGCTGGATTCATCTAAAAACTGTTCTGGCGAGTAACCAGAAGGTAGTTTGTATTCTGGCTTGTCGCTGCAAGCCCACAAATCGGCAGAGGGTAATGTTATGTTGTCTTTTTGATAAAACTGAAAAGGCTGTTCGGGAGCGGTAAGCGTGGCATTGTTAAAAATCTTGTAATCATACACATCAGGCACCCCATGACGTGTAAAACTTCCAACATAACCTCCACAACTAGACAAAAACAATAGTAGGCCCACCCCTACTAGGAACCGCGACAACATAAGTACTAAAATTTAAAATTTGGATGTAATCAGACAACTACTATTATATAGACATAATCTGCACCCGTAAAGTTGCACCATTAGCCGAAAAAAGCAATTTTATTTTCAATTTCTACTAAAAATACAATAACCACCAAAGAACGCCTAACCAAAATATTTAGCAGACAGCAGTATAATAAAATTAATATCAGCTAGTTACAAAGATTACTTAAACTAACACTTAGCACATTTTAACCTACCTAACTATTATATCATCAAGGGCAATTTCACCAGCAAAAGCATTGAGCTGTTTCAGTAATTCATCTTTTGAGTAAAGCAGCTCTTGCCTGATTGTAGCGTTCGATACCTTGATGTAGAGTTTCTTATCGCGCACATACAAATCGTCGGTATATTTGGCTACGGTATCACCTACTAAAGTTTCCCACTCCCCTAGCAATCGGGTCTCCAAAATTTTACCTTTAAGCTTATAAGCATTTAGCAAGTGCTTAATGGCATCTTTTAGGCTATGGTCATTGGTGCGGCGCATGGTTATAAAGGTAACGGATATTTGGCATTATTAGCTTCAAAAAAAATAACTTTTGGCAAGTAGCATCCACCCCGTGAAAGTTGCCTGTGGTATCTGCATGAATATAAATTCAATTGGAATTGTTACTTTGGTGTATTGGCAACATTAGCTTAATGGAGGCTTAACAGCATTTGTATAGTTTTACGGCAATTACATGGAGCAAGGTAGCACATCTTCAATAACCGAAACCTTATCCCAAATTTGGGAACAATTGGGTGTAAACGTTAATCTCGTAAACGAAGAGGAAACCAAACATTTTCCTAGTGGGCCGTTTATTGCCATCAGCAGACATCTAATAGGTGACTTAGATTACCTACTAATGTTACAAGCCCTGCAGCAAAATGGCCGCGAAAATAAAATAGTTACCTATGGTACCTCCCAGTTTTCGAAGCACCTTGGCGATGCCATAGTGGAGCTAAAAGAGGGTAAAGCAAGGAAAGCATTTTACAAGCTACTCGATAACAAGCACAAACTAAATAAACACCTAAACAGTGGCGGTGCCATTGGAGTGTTTCCAGCTACAGAGGGCGATGAAAGCGCTGAAGGAAAAACTTATGATAAAGTTTGGGAACCCGCTGTAATTAAGCTCATTCGCGATTTGCAGTTACCCGTGGTGCCCATAAGTTTTCAGTCATCAGATGCTAAAGTGCTTAAGCAACTAAAAGCGCATCTAAAGGGCTACGACGGCAACAAACCATTTGACAAGGAGCTAACCATAACCATAAGAATAGGAGCCGCCATAAGTTTGCCCGAAATAGCAGCTTTTGGCCGCCTGTCGCGCTTATCACGATTTTTAAGGGCACGCACCATGGCGCTGGGCACACCCATTGATGTAAAACAGTTCTATTTTCCGGGCGATATTAAGCTAGATGCTACGCAACAAATTGCTCCGCCTATTGATATGGAGCTAATTAGAAAGGAAATAACTACCATACGCGAAAGTAATTTATTGTTTACCCAATCAGAGTTTGAGGTGCTCACCGCTCGTGCTTCGCAAATACCAAACACGTTACTTGAAATTGGCCGGTTACGCGAGATAACATTTAGAACCGTTGACGAAGGAAGCAATAAACCCCGGGATATAGATGAGTTTGACCTTTACTATGAGCAGCTCATTATTTGGGATAAAGATGCAGGCCAGTTGGTAGGCGGGTACCGTATAGGCCGAGGCGATTTTATTTACAGTTCGTATGGGGTAAAAGGATTTTATATTGCCAGTTTATTCAAATTTGACAAGGCCTTCTCTCCTTTTCTTAACCAGTCTGCCGAACTGGGCCGGGCATATATTGTACCAGAATACCAACGCAAACGCCTGCCACTGTTTTTGTTATGGCGCGGCATTTTGGCCTTTGTGCTCAAAAACCCTCAATATAAATACTTAATAGGCCCACTGAGCATAAGTAAAATGTACTCAGATATATCAAAGCAGCTCATTATTGAGTTTGTAAAAAAGCACTATTACAACCATGAGCTGGCCCAACTGGTAAAACCACGAAGGGCTTACAAAGTAAAAATAAAAGACATTGATACCGATATATTGATTGAAAATTTTGAGGGACAAATACAAAAGTTGGATAACTTTATTGAAGATATTGAGCCTTTCCACTTGCGCATACCTGTGTTAATGAAAAAGTACATAAAGCAAAATGCCCGCATTATTTGTTTTAATGTAGACCCCAAGTTCTCTGATACTTTGGATGGGCTGATGCTACTAGACATAGCCGAACTGCCGCCAGAAACGATCGAGGCACTTAAAATTGAATAAATGCGTAACCTACTTGGCGTAGCACGACTTTTTGTTTTTCTTTTTTCGGGCTTTGCCTATGTGCTTGTGCTTGCCATAAATGCCTTATTGCCAGGCAATAAAATGCACCGCAGCTTTAGCATCAGGAAAAATTGGGCCAAAAACATCAACAATTGGCTGGGGGTGGTTATTACCAAGCATGGCGAAGTGCCAAGCGGGGGGCATATATTTGTGGCCAACCACCGCAGCTATCTTGATGCTGCCGTGGTGCTTAAGTATGTATTTGCATCAATAGTAGCAAAAGCAGAGGTGGGCACTTGGCCACTGGTAGGATGGGCGCTGAAGCTCACTTATACCGTATTAATTAAGCGCGAGGATCAAACCAGCCGAAAAAATACCCGTGAGCAGGTAAACAGGTTAATGCAAAATAGTTTTTCGGTTATCATCTTCCCTGAAGGGACTACTTTTGAAGGGCCCGGTATCATCAACTTTAAGCCCGGACCGTTTCAGATTGCCGAAAACGGCAATTTTACTTTGGTTCCGGTGGCGATAGAATACCTGGTAAAAGAAGATGCATGGGTGGGCAACGATCAATTCATTAGCCACTTTATAAAGTGCTTTGGTAAGAGCAAAACCTATGTAAGTATCAGTTTTGGCCCGGTGCTAGATGCACCTACGTGGCAACAAAACTATGAACGGGCAACAGAGTGGATAAGTGCAGAAACTAAAAGGCTGCAGAAAATACATCTGCAGCCTCAATAATGCTATCAACTCAAACGTTATCAATTACATCACTTCCGCGAGAAAACGATTGAACTCAAAACGGGTATCACCAATATTTTTAAACAAATCGTTTACACGGTTTTGCATTTCACTGTCGGGCACAACAGCTTTTTCATCAATATGCTCCGGTTTTGTCTCAACCACTTGCATCAAAACTTGCTCCTTAATTTTAACATCGTGTGTCAAAATGTCAAGCTGCTCATCAATTATGATAAACTTGTTTTGAAAATGCTCAACCTGCTGGGCCACAGCCATTGCGGTATTAGCTTTCGCCACCTCCTCTAGCCTCTTGGTTAAAACACTCATTTCGTGCTTATAAAAGTCTAGCTCACGGAGCCAATCAGTATTCTGATGGTGTAAATTGTTAAGTGTAGTTTTCATATCTCAATATTTTCAATAAAAATAGGGAGACTATGACAAACCTAACTTGAGCGAAATCAAAGAAACTACTGATTATAGTCAGTGGTATTGGTAAAGAAGGTGGGTATTTGATTATTGAAAGGTAGGGACAAAAAAAGAGAGCGTCCCAGGAAAAAGGGCTAACCTAGGACGCTCCTTGTCTCTAACTAGTAAAGACATTGCAAATGTAAGTATTCTTTTGATACTTGCAACAATTTTTCGTGAAAAAGATTTAAACTTTCTCGTTAATAATGAATGGTTTACGAGCTTATTACATACCACTTTGCAATAGTACCTTCAATTTTTTATAATTAGGCAAACCTATACCCACTATAGCAGGTATGCTAAGTAGTTGGTTCTATGGTGTTTAACCTACAACACACACGTACTTAAATACCCAAAGCTCAATTAAACCATCAAAGTGTCAAAAAAATTAAGGTTGTGTTCACGTTAAATTATTTTTGGGGTAAACCACTTTAAAATAATTTTACTTAGCACTAATTGCCGAATGTATTTACCGCCTGCAGCTCACCTAGGCTATTTTGCAAATCAAGGTGCCAAAACCCAAGGCCGTGCTAAAATTGTAAAGGCGAGTATAATTACCCGCGGCAGATAACAATTTATACAATTGTGATGATAGCCAATACATTTAATTAACCATCTAAGCCATGCTGTTGTGGCAATATTGTTATATTAGCCATAGTATACTATACACGTCAATAAGCACACGCATGCGACCTATAAAAACGAGGATAAACCAAAGCTCTGCAACATACAAAAGCAACCATGAGCAAATGCTTAAACTGGTTGGCGAACTTGAAACGAAGCTAGAGAAAAGCCGTTTTCAAGGTAGCGAAAAACATACCAGCAAGGCCATAAGCCAAGGCAAATTGCTTGCCAGAGATAGAATAGAGCTATTGCTTGATATCGATAGTCCATTTTTGGAGCTGCTACCGCTTGCGGGGCTGGGTCTTGATGGTTTTGGGCCAGGAGGCACCACCGTTGCAGGTATTGGTTTGGTAAGTGGCAAAATTTGCCTAATAGTAGCTAATGTAGGCAGCAACAAGGGCGGTGCAATTGATTATGCAACGTTGCAAAAAGGTATACGCATCGGCGAAATTGCCATGGAAAACCGTTTGCCAGTAATCAACTTAGTAGAATCTGCCGGAGCAAACTTACCAGAGCAGGAGAAGATATTTAACTACGGTGGTATTACCTTTCGCGAAATTACCCGCCGCAGCAAGGCTGGCCTTACTACCATTAGTGTAGTATTTGGCAACAGTACCGCTGGAGGCGCATATATACCAGGTATGAGCGACTATACCATAATGGTAAAAGGGCAAGCCAAGGTATTTTTAGCAGGGCCGCCATTGGTAAAAATGGCTACCAATGAAGTAACCGATGATGAGAGCTTAGGTGGCGCAGAAATGCACAGCAAAGTTTCAGGGGTAAGCGATTACCTAGCGCAAGATGAAGCCGATGGCATAAGGCTGGCCCGGGAGATAATGGAAACCATTGATTCAACCGACCACTTTGTGCCCACAACTTCTGTGGCTGCGCCTATATATAGTCCCGAAGAAATACTGGGCATCGTTAACCCTGATACCAAAATACCTTACGATATACGTGAGGTAATAGCACGTATAACCGATGGGTCAAATTTTCATGAGTTTAAGGCTGAATACGGCAGCACATTAGTAACAGGTTTTGCCCAGATACACGGCTATAAAGTAGGCATTATTGGCAACAATGGGGTTTTATTTTCCGAGTCGGCAAACAAAGGCACCCAGTTTATACAACTCTGCAATAGAAGCAACACACCTATCATATTTTTGCAAAACATTACAGGCTTTATGGTAGGCCGTAAATATGAAGAAGGAGGTATTATAAAAAACGGCGCCAAACTTATAAATGCTGTAAGCAACAGTGAGGTACCGGCTATTACCATTATGGTTGGCGCATCATATGGCGCAGGCAATTATGCAATGAGCGGCAGGGCGTATCAGCCAAGATTTTTATTTTCATGGCCCAATGCAAAGATTGCAGTAATGGGCCCCGACCAATTGGCAGGGGTGATGGAAATAATACAACGCCAAGCAGCCGAAAGTAGCGGCGGAACCTATGACGAAGATATGGGCAAACAGATGCGAGAATATATGATGAAAGAGGTGGCTCAAAAATCAAGCGCTTGGTTCAGCACGGGCAACCTTTGGGATGATGGCGTTATTGACCCCCGCGACACCCGAACCATTTTAGGTATTTGCCTTACTGTAGTAAACCATTCACCAATTAAAGGCGCCGTATCTTACGGAGTATTTAGAGAGTAAGCTATGAATCCATTAAAGATTACCCTGCTTTGCATTGCTATGTTTATAGTGCTTTTTTTGGCTTTTGCCGCATTATACGACTTTGTGCGTTGCTTATTGAAACCTGAGGAATATTACTATGCCATTGCTAGCATACACCTGCAAGGCTCGACCCTTTGGTTTTGGGATTTATTTAAACCCAACTTAATTGTTTTGCTGTTTTGCCTACCTAAATTGTACATCATGAAAAAGTATGCACAGGTGGGAAACAAAAATTCGATTTGGAATACAACTTTTTACTTTGCCTTTGTGGTACTTATTACTGTAGGAAGCCTATCGCTTATTGAAATTTTCGACACACCCGATATAGAAATCATACAAAATGTATAACCAACGTTCCATTAACAAAATATTGGTTGCCAACCGTGGCGAAATAGCTATACGGATAATGCAAACGTGCCAAGATATGGGCATAAGCACCGTTGCTATATTTTCGGAGGCGGATGAAAATGCCCTTTTTGTAAAACAAGCAGATGAAGCCGTAAGGATTGGCGGCCATCAACCTAACGAATCATATTTGGTAATGGATAAGGTGATTGATGCCGCTAAGCGCACCGGCGCCGATGCCATCCATCCTGGCTATGGTTTCCTATCAGAAAATGCATTGTTTGCTACCAAATGTAATGAGGCCGGTATAATCTTTATCGGGCCGAAGCCTGAAGCCATCGAAGCATTGGGTGATAAAAAACGCTCAAAACAGCTGGTCCAAAAATTCAACGTGCCAACCGTACCCGGTTATGATGGAGATGATCAAAGCACAGATAACCTTGCCAAGCAGGCCGAAAAAGTTGGTTACCCGTTATTGCTTAAAGCATCAGCAGGCGGAGGCGGCAAGGGCATGCGCATAGTGCGCGAAAGCAAAAACCTGCTCAAAGAAATTGATGCCGCCAAGCGCGAGTCTAAATCTGCATTTGGTGATGATACGTTGTTGATTGAGCGATACTTTGATGATGCTCGGCATATTGAGTTTCAAATATTTGGAGACCAGCACGGCAACATTGTTCATTTGTTTGAGCGCGAATGCAGCATTCAGCGCCGCTACCAAAAGATTATTGAAGAAAGCCCCTCGCCTGCCCTAACGCCCGACTTGCGTGAAAAAATGGCAACAGCTGCCATAAACGCAGCCCGAAGCGTAGGTTATGACAATGCCGGAACGGTTGAGTTTATTTTGGATAAAAAGGGTGAGTTCTATTTTCTGGAGGTAAACACCCGCCTACAGGTTGAGCACCCCGTAACAGAAACCATTACCGGATTGGATTTGGTGAGGTTACAAATAGAAGTAGCCGAGGGCAAACCAATCCCCTTTGCTCAAGCTGATGTAGTAGCAAGCGGCCATGCTGTTGAGTGCCGCTTATATGCAGAAGACCCTTATAACAACTACCTTCCGGTAACCGGCACTATACGGCACTTTCTGCCATACGAAAGTGATGCCATGCGCTACGATACTGGCGTGGTAAGCGGTTCTGTTATCGATGTATTTTACGACCCAATGATAGCTAAAGTAATAGCATACGGAAGCGACCGCACTGAGGCTTTGCGTATTATGAGCAATGCGTTGCGAAAAACTACCCTAACTGGCTTAACTACTAACAAGTCTTTCTTGATTGAAGTGCTTAATGATAATGGCTTTGCCATTGGTGATTTCGATACCCGATATCTAGACCAGCACCCAGCACTAACCAAACCTCGCATACCCAGCACAGCAGTATTGGCAGAAAGCGCCACTGCCGCAGCTATTGCCTTGTGGTTGTACCGTGAGGCCGACAGGCAAACAATGGGCAGCATACCATCTGGCTGGCGCAACAGCTTTTATCGCGGTCAAGTGCAAGCCTACAATTGGAAGGAGGAGCAATTAAGTGTTGAATACCGTTACATTAGCAACCAGTTTAACGTTAAGGTTGGCAATACAGAGGCAATAGTAAAAATTGTAGCAACAGATGAAACCACATTGGTTTTGGAGTGGAATGGTTTACGCAAGCGCTTTGTGGTATCGCCAGGCGAAACAACCACTTGGGTTCACCACCCTGAGTTTGGCGAGCTAGAACTAAAAGATGTCCCTCGCTATCCTGAAGCTGAAATAGAAAATGTACCCGGAGCTTATAAAGCGCCTATGCCAGGACAGATTGTACAAGTATTGGTTAAACCCGGCGATGCAGTAAAAGCAGGTGATGGTTTATTGGTGATTAACAGTATGAAAATGGAAAACACCATTGAGGCGTTTGAGGATGGCACTGTTGAAGAAATTTATGTTGAAGCAAATGGCTTTATTGAGGCTGATACGCTATTATTAAAACTTAACCCTACCGAAAAAGTATAATTTTGAAATCGCTATTTACCACAATTATAGCCATTGTTGCATTAGTAGCAGTTGCTCAGCCACCAAATTTAAAAGAAGAAATTATACACGTTGGCCCCGGTACTGAAGATATTGTGTTGGATACGCTCAATGGGCAACAACGATTGCTAGTGTCGTGCAGCCAAAGGCGCAAAGGCCTTACTGCATTTGGAGAAATAGTAGCGGTAAACCTAAAAGATAACAGTAAAGATACGCTTGCCAGAACTGGCGAGCCAGCAGGAATGTCTTTTCACCCGCACGGTATAGATTTAGTAAAAGCCAGCGATGGCACAACATTGCTGTTTGTAGTGAATCATGAAGATACCCCAACAGGAAAAAGAAACAGTATTTTACTATACGAAGCGGTAGGTAAAACATTAGTTTTCAAAAAACAAGTTGTTGATAAAACCATCGTGTCGCCTAACGATGTAGCTGGCCTACCCGATGGCGCGTTTTATGCCACCAATGACAGCAAGCGCAGTAAAATGGGATTTGGTTGGTTAATGGAGAAACTGTTTAAAGTACGCACTAGCACCATTGTTTATTGCAACACCGATGGCAAGTGCATTAATGCCAACGATAAGAAACTAGCATACGCAAACGGTATTTTAGTTTTAAACGACCTAGTGTATGTAGCAGCTACCCAAAGAAAGACTTTGGCCGAATATCGCATGCAAGCTGATGGCACCTTGCAATACAATCGCAATGTAGTAAAGTTAAATGGCTTGGATAATATCAGCCACGTTAACCCAGGTAATGTAATTATTGCAGCGCATCCAAAGCCTGGCAAATTTTTGAAACATGCGGGCAATCCTGATAAATTATCGCCAGGCACGGTTTACTTGGTTAAAATAGAGAACGGTAAAAACGAAGAGCTATTTTATAATGACGGCTCAAAAATTAGTGGAAACTCTGTAGCGGTGGCTTTTGAAAACAGCTTTTACATCGGTCAGGTGTTTGAAGACTGGATATTGAAAGTGACCATATTAGAAAATTAATGCTAAAACCCAACGCATTAAATTTAGATTGCTTTACTGTTAATTTTTTATGTGGATGCAAGTGCTGTATTCAAGCCATTTTTAGTGTAGTTTCAGTAAATTCTAAAAGAAAATTGCGGCATTTACTTGACTGGTTCATGATAATTTATAATATTTGCACCGTCTTTATTGCAAACGAAGGATAAAAATGCCCCTCAGAGCATATTGTCCACAAACTATCCACAGTCGTTCTGCGTCAACAATTGCACATTTTTGATTGCACATTATAATTGACTTTCAACAAGTTGCGATTACAGCACCCCAAATTTACTTAGTCAACTAGTTTTGTATCTTGTCCAACGGTTTAGGTAACTTATCCGGTAGCTTTACTTATAATCAATTGGAATTGCTGGGACTTGTAAACTGGGATGTTATGAAAAATTACTTCATTTTGTGGGAAGAAATCTCGAAAAGCGAATTGCTAGATGCAGAAGACATTCACTTTTTTGCGTTGGAGATGGAAGGACAGGTTCAATACCTGGGAATGTGTTACGGTTTAAACCTAGTGCACGAAGTAGAGGAGTGTATGCAGATTTTTAACTTGGAGCCCAAGAAAGTTACCATCTCTACGGGTGTCATCATCAGCAACATCCATAATGTAATCAATCAACAAATTGCCGAAGAAATTCTTTGCCTGTTAGTGTATAATACCAAGCCCTTGTGCAATGTTATTTGCAAGCGCTCATACTATGGCCGCGATGGCCTAGAGGTTCACAACCGCGGAAACCTGCAATTGCCTGAAAAGGTAAAGGCCGACCGTTCTGTAGTTTTGCGCCTTACTGGTAGCTGAGCAGATAACATAGGGTCGTTTCCCCCCTTTCACCATTAATGCCAAATTGTAAAAAGGCTTATCTTTACCCTAGGATAAGCCTTTTTATTTTTGAGACCTTTCATCGCACTGCTGTTCGTTTTTGTCTGTACCTATAGTGTCAACTCCCAACCGCTGGATACACTAGATGCCCTTATAGCAAATGGCAGATTAGTAGATGCTAAACTTTACCATGATAGCATAACCGATACCAACACAGTAAACACTATGGGTTACGTTTTGCTTACGGGCAAACTGTACCAAGAACTGTTCAAACAAAGCCTTCAAGAGTTTGGCATCAAAAACAACAACTGGCTTGCAACATCTTGCAATGCCTATGTTGATGGTGTATCGTTGTTGGCGAAGCAAGCAAGGGTGCCCGATAGCCTATATCTTATTATTGCCGATTGCTATGAGCATTGTGTAAAAGAAGCTTTGATAGAAGACAGTACCGGATCAAAAATATTGGCTGCTGACTTATATAATGCAGGGCATTACAGTGCTACATTATGGACGCTGTTATCGGGTTTACCCATTAAAGATGCAAACCTACTGCATGGCTTAGGTATGTATTTTTACGGGCAAGGCATGCTTGCAAACGATACTGAAGAAATGGAGCTGCAGCTTAACCGAGCCCGCTTATACCTTCAACCACTGGTTGCTTTCAAACAAGAAGATGTGTTAAGTGCCTTAAAGGTAATAGACGAGAGACTAAAGTAGCGGCATCATCAATTTTGTGCAATTTTGCATCTTCTATCCAATTGCAATATCCCCTTACCATGAATTTATACCCAAAGCTGATACTCAAAAACGGCAAAGAACAGGCACTAACCCGTAAGCACCCGTGGATTTTTTCGGGCGCTATATACGATATTGACCCCAAACTAAGCGAGGGTGACGTTGCAGAGGTGTGGACATCAAAAGGTGGGTATATTGCCACTGGGCATTACACCAACGGCAGCATTATGGTGCGCATACTGAGCTTTGAACAGCAAAAGCTGGATGCTGACTTTTGGAAAAACCGTATACAACTGGCTTACGATTATCGTAAACGCTGTAACTTGGCTGGCACTAATGACACCAATTGTTTCCGTTTGATACATGGCGAAGGAGATGGCTTGCCCGGGTTGGTAGTTGATGTGTATGGAAGTACAGTTGTTGTACAGCCGCACTCACCTGGGATGAACTTGGCTGCTACCGATATTGCCAAAGCCATTGAAGCCGTGTTGCCCAATGTTGCCAACATTTACCTTAAGCCAGCGGATAACAATAACAATGAGGAGCGCTTTATAAAAGGTAGCTTGAGTGAAGAAATAGTATACGAACATGGCAACCAGTTTAAAGTAAACTGGGAGACTGGCCAAAAAACGGGCTTTTTTTTAGACCAGCGCGACAACCGTAAATTGCTAGGCCAATATGTGCAAGGTAAGCGGGTACTCAATGCTTTCTGCTATTCTGGCGGGTTCTCTATATATGCCGCAAAGGCGGGCGCTAGCATTGTGCACTCGGTGGATAGTAGCAGCAAAGCCATAGGCTGGACCAACGATAACGCCAAACTTAATGACGTAGAGCAAAACCACGAGGCTTATTGCGAAGATGTAATGCAGTACCTTAAGCAAGTGGAGCAACCCTATGAAGTAATGGTACTTGACCCACCAGCATATGCCAAGCACCTAAGTGCGCGTCACCGAGCCGTGCAGGGCTATAAACGATTGAATGTGATGGGTTTGCAAAAACTGGCCCCGGGTGGCATACTGTTTACCTTTTCATGCTCGCAGGTAGTTGATAGGGAATTGTTTTACAATACCATTGTAGCAGCTGCCATTGAAGCCGGTAGAAACATTAGGGTAATGCACCACCTCTCGCAACCAGCCGACCACCCAGTTAATATCTTCCACCCCGAAGGAGCTTATCTAAAAGGGTTGGCGTTGTACGTGGAGTAAAGGTTATAGCAGCCCCCCACTCTTTTCCATGGCATTATCTTTCATCTCTTTGGCCAAATCGTGCCCAAGGAAACGCTCAATAATGCCGTGCATTAAATAAATAGCTGGGGTAAGCCCAATTGCCATAATTACCTTGTATATATAGGTAACAGTGCCAACTGCAAGCACCCTTTCGATAGGCCAACCTGCGCCTATATAAAAAGCGATAAACAACACGACAAAACTATCCACCAACTGCGAAACCAAGGTGGAACCGGTGGCACGGAGCCAAATCATCTTTTCGCCTGTAACTTGCTTAAGCTTATGGAATACAAATACATCCAGTATTTGACCAACCAAGAATGCCACCAGTGAGGCTACAATAATCCACAGGCCTTGGCCAAAAACTGTATTATAAGCTATGCTGTAATCTTCAACGCCTTTACTTTGGGCACTTCCAACCCACCAATCAGCAGGTTCAGTGCTCATACCCATATAAATCATCAAAAAAGAGTAAGCTATCAATCCTGCTGTTAAGAAGGAAAGCAACCGCACCCCTTTTTTACCATAATACTCATTGATAACATCGGTAAGTAAAAACACCACCGGCCATAGCAAAACCCCAACTGTAAGCTGAAAAGAAAGGTCGTAACCTAAGATGGTAAGCTCCAGCTTATTGAAACCCAAGGTCTCCTCCAGCTGAAAAATCTTCACCCCAATAAACTCCGCCACTAAGGCATTGGTGATAAATATGCCGCCCAATATCAAAAACAGTCTGGTGGCTTTATTAGTGGTTACGTCAATCATTAGGGGGTTGATGTATCGGTTAAATGGTTAATCGGTATATTCGTGGCAAAATAGTAAACATCAATAAGTAATGAAAGGTTAAGTAACTTAACTGCTCAATCAAAACATCTTTAAATCTATTGCCAACAGCATGAGCACCTCCACTCCTCAAGGCAAAATGCCCAAGGGTATACCCTACATAGTTGGCAACGAAACCGCCGAAAGGTTTAGCTACTATGGCATGAAGGCCATCCTGATGGTTTTTATGACCCAGTACCTGCTCATGAGCGAGGGCACGGCCATTACCTGGATACATACCTTCGGCATGGCTGTGTATTTTTTGCCACTGGTAGGTGCTTTGCTATCCGATATGTTTTTGGGCAAGTATAAAACCATCATGCTGCTCAGCATTGTGTATTGCCTGGGGCATTTGGTTTTGGCACTTTTTGAAAACCAAGAGGGCCTAGCTTGGGGCTTAGCATTAATTGCAATCGGCTCAGGCGGCATTAAGCCTACTGTTGGCTCGCACGTGGGCGACCAGTTTACTACCAAAAATGGGCATTTATTGGAAAAAGCTTTTGGATATTTTTATTTGGCAATCAATGTTGGTGCTTTTATCTCGGCATTGCTTACCCCTTGGCTACTCGAAGCCTATGGCCCACATGTTGCCTTTGGAGTGCCCGGATTGTTGATGCTGATAGCTACTTGGGTGTTTTGGCTAGGTAGAGATAAGTACATTACGGTTGAGCCTGTTGGGTTTTTCCCTTATATAAAGAAGGTATTTACCAAAGAAACTGGATTGATACTACTGCGCCTAAGTATCATCTACTTTATATTTATCGCTTTGTTTTGGAGCTTGTACGACCAAACCATGAGCACATGGGTACTACAAGCCAGTCGCAACTTGATGGACAAAACTGTTGAAATAGGCGCCATTCGCTTTGAGGTGTTGCCTTCGCAAATACAGGCTATCAATGCGTTTTTCATCCTTACCTTAACACCACTATTTGCGTTTGTGGTTTACCCTTTTTTGAACAAACTGTTCCCGTTAAGCCCTTTGCGTAAAATTGGGATTGGGCTAGTGGTTACGGCATTATCGTTTGTGGTAAGCGGTTGGATTGACGCCCAAATGGAAGCCGGCCATACTGTACATTTCTTTTGGCAGGTATTAGCCTACTTAATTATAACGGCCGGGGAGGTAATGGTAAGTATAACTGCCTTAGAGTTTGCCTATACGCAAGCCCCGCTAGCCATCAAATCATTGATAATGGCAATGTATTATATTGCCATTACTTTGGGTAATGGAGTTACCATTATTGTCAATCAAGCCATAATGTCGCCAGTAGAGGTTATAGGCATTTCCCCTTCTGAAAGTGGCACGAATATTACAATCGTGGACGACAAAACTATTGAACAAGGCCACAGAATAGACCTTCCAAAGGTAACTACGCTGTACCAAATAGATACCAATAAAACTGGCGGAATAGATACCACTTTCCTCAGCGGCACCTTTATTGCTGGTGAGCACGACAAAACTACCAACCAACTAGAAATATTGGATATTGACGGACAACCAGTAATATACCAAGCACTACCCAGCCATCCTGCCACATTTAATGATGTTGAGTTGCGGTACAATCGGTTTTTGGGCTCAGAGTATTACTATTTTTTCGTGATACTGCTGCTAGGTGCCTCAGTGCTATTTGTGCCCGTAGCTTATTTCTATAAGGGCAACTATTATGTGAACGCCGATAGGGCAGAATGAAAACCTTTTGGTTAAATTAGAGGGATGAGCGAGCAAAAGCACAATGAGCCGAAAAGTGCCAAGAGTATTAAATCGCTGGTGAAAACCGCTAGGGCTAAAGCAACTGATAAAAAAGAAACGACTACAATAATAAAGGCAGGTAAGCCAACGCCCAAGAAAAGAAAACGCCTGCAATAGCTAACCAATTAACAAATAACCAGTACACCAATAACCAATCAACCATACAGAGATGAATTTTGAAGGTACCGAGCAGTATGTTGCCACACGAGAATTACAGATTGCCGTAAATGCGGCCATAAAGTTACAAAAGCCGCTATTGGTAAAAGGCGAACCCGGAACGGGTAAAACCCTTTTGGCGCACGAAATCGCCAAATCGTTGGGTAAAAAGTTGATTACTTGGCACATCAAATCTACCACCCTGGCTCAGCAAGGTTTGTATGAATATGATGCTGTGTCGCGCCTTCGTGATTCTCAATTGGGTGGCGAAGGAGTGGAGAACATTGCCAACTATATCAAAAAAGGGAAGCTTTGGGAAGCCTTTGACAGCGACGAGCAAATGGTATTGCTGATTGACGAAATAGACAAGGCCGACATAGAATTTCCGAACGATTTATTGTTGGAACTGGATAAAATGGAGTTCTATTGCTACGAGCTACAAAAAACCATTAAAGCCCGCACGAGGCCTATTGTTATTATTACCAGTAACAATGAAAAAGAGCTGCCCGATGCATTTTTGCGCCGTTGTTTATTCCATTTCATTTCTTTCCCTGAGAAAGATACTATGCAAGAGATTGTAAAGGTGCATTATCCTAACCTGGAAGAATCGCTGGTACTGCAATCGATGCGTTTGTTTTATGAGCTACGTGAAGTAAGAGGCATTAAAAAGCGCCCTAGCACAAGCGAGTTGATTGATTGGTTGCAATTGCTGATAGCAGAAGGCGCTAATGCCGAAGCCCTTGGAGATATCACCATGCATAAAGACAAGTTGCCTCACCTAGGTGCTTTGCTAAAAAACGAGCAAGATGTTGATTTACTAAATAAACCTCAAAAGGGATTCAGGTATTAGTTATTGGTGTATTTGTTATTGTACCCACCTCGCCTTAGGCGACGGTTAATTGGTAAATGATTTAACCAAAAAGTTCTTGCTCCACTATCTCGCAGATGATATGGCCTAGTAGCATGTGCATTTCTTGTATACGTGGTGTATCGGTGCTTGGTATCTTAATCAGTACATCGCAGTGCTCATCAAGTAGCCCGGCATTTTTACCCGTAAACCCGATGGTTATCAAACCTTGTATGCGGGCTTGCTTTACCGCATTTACTACGTTAGCAGAATTGCCAGAGGTAGACAATGCTACCAACACATCGCCTTTTTTACCTTTTGCCTCAACTAAGCGGCTGTAAACATGGTCAAAACCAAAGTCGTTGGCCGT
>JAGYJT010000005.1 GCA_018401955.1 Chitinophagales bacterium
ACCTTTTCGCGGAGCTTGAAGATATTAAAAACAAGTATCAACTGTTTGGCGAAAAGGCAGGCGTCAACATCTACCTAGGCGACGAGTCCCGCTTCGGGCTGATGACCCGTGCCAAGAGGGTCATCACGCAGCGCGGTGTAAAGCCCCTGATACCCTACCAGCAAAAGTTCAAGAACCTTTGGCTCTTCGGGGGGTTCTCGCCGATTGACGGCGACAGCTTCCTGCTTGAGATGCCCTTTTGCAACGGCGACGCCTTCCAGGCCTACCTCGACGAGTTCGCCGGGCACAGGCCGGGGGAGTTCAAGATACTGGTACTGGACAACGGGACCTTCCACAAGGCAAGGAAGCTCAAGGTGCCACCGAACATCGCGCTGCTGATCGTGCCGCCCTTCTGCCCGGAGCTTAACCCGGCGGAAAAGGTATGGCACTTCATCAAGAACAGGACGGCCATGGTCGCCCACAAAGACCTGAAGGCCCTGCAACGGCACCTGAGCTCGATCATAAAGAAAGAGCTGGGGACAAAGAGGGTGAAATCAATCTGCGGAAACCTGTTTTACAATAACGTATTCAATGCTTGTTTTAATGTCTAAATGGTATTACTTCTCATTGGCACAGCCACAACCTTCAGAATTTCGCAGCTCGTCGTATGAGCCTAGGTCGTAGCCGTTGTTGCGGCAGCAGGTTTTGCAGTTGTCACTCCGCTCTATCATGGAGCTGCCAGTTACATTGGCACATGCGGTGGTAAAATCATAATCCAGTTGCTTGTCGCAAGCAGCGAACGTAAAGATGGTAAGGGCAATAATGGCTAGTTGTTTCATTTTGTTTGACTTTTAGTTAAAAAAATAGCCGACAACATCCATAGTTGCCCATGATTGTTGTCGGCTCGCCCTGTATAGTTTAGTATTTTATTAGCTTAAAACTGGCGGATTGCCCCTTGTCATCCGTTAGGATAACGAAATAGGCGGCAGATGCCAGATTCGAAACGTCCAATACTTGGCCGTTTGTTTGTACGTATTGCTCGACCATCACTGTTTTGCCGTATATATCCATTACCACTAGGCCGATTTTGTTGAATGTGTTCCCAAAGTTAATGGTCACGACATTTTCAGTAGGGTTAGGGAAAATTTGTACTTGGCTGAATGCTTCAGAAATCCTGTTGATACCGATGGCTAAAACCACAATACTAGTAGTTGAGGCATCCGTGCAGCCATCGGCACTTACAGTTGTGAGCGTAACCGTATAAGTACCCTCTGCGGCATACGTATGGGTCGGATTTTCCAAACCCGAATCGTTACCGTCACCAAAATCCCAACTATACGAAGTTAAACCATTAGCATTGGGCGTAAAGGAAACTTCCAGTCCCTGGTCGTTGAAAGTAAAAGTTGCATCAGGCAGTGGATTAACCGTAACCGTTACGGTATCTGCCAAGCTCTCGCATGAGTTAACCGATTGGGTGGCGTAGTAAGTATGTGTACCTACCGTAGTTGTCGGCGAAAACGAAGTACCCGTGCCCGCTACACTGGTTAAATTGGCATCGTTGTACCAGATAATGTCGGTTCCCACAGCTTCCAGGTCGGCAATGTTGTCTCCGCTACAATAGGTAGCGTTTGCGGTAATGCTTGGTGATGCAGGGGCAGGGTTTACGTAGATTACAACCGTATCTGTATCGGCACAACCATTGGTTGATACAGTTACGATATAACTAGTGCTTACCATAGGCGTGGCTAACGGGCTGGCAACATCTGTTTGACTCAAACCCGCAGCCGGAGACCATGAGTAATTAGTTCCCCCCGAGGCGTTGAGCAAAATAGAAGTGTTTTGACAAATGCTATCATCCAGGCCGGCGTTGGCTGTTGGGTATGCCGTCATAGTAACGCTTACGCTAGCCGCAGGGCCTTCGCAGCCATTCACGGTTTCGGCTACATAAAAGGTTTCCGTTCCTAAGTTGCCGCTTGGCAGGTAAGAAGTGCCTGTGCCCACTTGGTTGCTTAGGGCAGCATTGCTATACCAAGCCAAGTTGCTGCCGGTGCCAGTTGCGGTAAGGTTTGCAACAACATCGCCAACGCAATATTGCACGTTAGGGCCTACGGTTGGGGCCGCCGGCAAAGGAATAACATCAACGGTTACATCGGCGGTATTCTCGCATCCGTTGGCACCAGTAACAGTAAGGGTATAAGTTATGGTAGCGGCAGGGGTAGCAACTGGGCCAGCTATATTGGTTTGGCTGAGCCCAGTAGTTGGCAACCAGCTAAAGGATACCCCAGAGCCCGAACCATCCAACGTAGTAGATGCGCCCTGGCAGATGGGGGATGCCGGCATTACATTTGCAAATGGAAGCTGCAATACAGTAATTTCCACTATATCGGTAGCGGTACAACCGTTAGCATCGGTTACCGTTAGGGTGTAGGTAGTATTGGCAATAGGGGTTGCGGTTGGGTTCGCAATGTTTGCTTGGCTTAAACTTGCAGCAGGCGACCATAAGTACGAAATACCTCCAGAGCCGTTTAAAGTGATGGAGCCAAGCTCGCATACGTCGTCATCGTTTCCTGCATTGGCTATGGGCAAGGGCCGTATGGTTACGGTTACAGTAGCCGCTGGGCTTACGCAGTTGCCATTGGTTTCGGTTACATAATACGTTTGCGTACCAATACTGCTAGATGGCATAAGCGTGCTGCCCGAACCCACTTGAGTACTCAGTGCTGCATTACTGTACCAAGTAATCGTACCACCTGCTCCGGTTGCGGTAAGGTTGGCAATGGCATCGCCGGCACAGTACTGCGCATTGGGGCTTAGGGTTGGTGCCAAAGGCGCGGGTATTACGGTTATGGTAGCATTGTCGCTATGCTGGCAGCCATTGGCATCGGTTACGGTTAGGGTATAGGTTGTAGTAGCATTGGGGGTTGCCAATGGCATGGCTATGTTGCTTTGGTTTAAGCTAGCCGCAGGCGACCAGCTATAAGACACAATAGCCGCCGTGCCGCTACCAGAACCCAGCAACAGTGCCGATTCGCCTTGGCAAATGGTAGTGTCTCGCCCGGCGTTGGCTATGGGTAGCGCCAGTATGGTTACCACTACGGTATCAATATCCGTAACCCCTTGCACATTGCTGGCAACCACAATATAAGTGGTGCTTTGCGTAGGGGTGGCCACTGGGTGGGCAGCTGTTGCATCATTCAAGCCAGTGGCAGGGCTCCATAAATAGGTAAAAGGGGCATCACTGCCATAAGCAGTGGGGCTGCCACCTAGTACGGTGCTCTCCCCTAGACAAATGGAGGTATCCGCACCCGCATCAGCAGTAATGGTGCCAAACTGGGCAATAAACCCTTCGTTACTTACACTCGCCGGGGTAACTTGGTGGGTGCCAGCGGTGACGATACCATTATTGGAGTTTGTGGCACCTACTAAATAAATCCTACCGAATACATCCACTGTAGCACCATAGCTGTTTTCTGTTCCAGTGCCCCCAAAATAGGTACCCCATTCCCGGCTTCCGTTGCTGGTTTTTATCTGGGCAAGAAAGGCATCCCGATTACCAACAAGTATTTCTTGATGTGCGCCCACTGTAGCTATGCCATTTGTGGAACTAGTTCTGCCAGCCAAATAAACCACCTTGCCTATATTATCTGTAGCTATGGCCACATGTGGTGTCCCCGTTCCATCTCTTTCACTTTCAGTTCCCCCATAGTAGGTGCCCCATTGCCGTACACCGCTAGGATTAAACTTAACCAAAAAAGCATCATTATCCCCGCCACCGTAGGTAGGCTGATGGGCACTTGGCGTTGCAATTGCATTGTTAGCACTGGTAATACCACCCAGATATACATTATTAAAAGTATCTGTAGCTACTGACCAGCCGACCGTGCTGCCAGCAGTGCCGCCATAGTAAGTGCCCCATTGGCGAACCCCATTGGTATTAAACTTAACTAAGAAGGCATCCCTATTGGTATTACTGGATGCCCGGGTAGGCTGGTGCGCGCCCGGCGTAGCAATGCCTGTGGAATTAATAGTACTGCCCGTAAGGTAAATGTTGTTATCAGAGTCGGTAGCTAATGCATATCCCTCATCGCCATTGGGTATAGAGGTGGTTCCACCATAGTATGTGCCCCATTGGCGCGTGCCGCTGCTATTAAATTTTACCACAAATGCATTTCGAGTATTAGAAGCTGATAAGTGCGCCCCAGGCGTACCAATACCAGATGTAGACTGGGACCATCCGGCCAAAAAGACGTTGTTGTTATCGTCGGTGGCCACGGCGTATCCGTAATCAGTGTTTGTACCACCGTAGTAGGTTGCCCATTGGCGCACACCATTGGTATTGAATTTGGCCAAAAAAGCATCCCTGCCGCCACCAATGCTTGCTTGGTGAGCACCTGTGGTGCCCAACCCGCTCGCTTGCGTGTTCCCGCCTATGTAAACCATACCGGCGTTGTCCAACGCTATCCCTTCTCCAGAGGTAGCACCCGATGCATCACCATAATAGGTTCCCCACACTCGGGTACCCGAAGAAGTGAATTTCGCTAAAAAGGCACTGCTTGCTGCTGGGTAAGTTTCTTGGTGTGCCCCCGAAGTGGCAATGCCACCCACACTAGAACTTTCACCGGTAACGAATATCATACCAGTGGCATCGGTAACTACGGAATATATGTTTTCGCTACTGGTACCGCCATAGTAGGTGCCCCAGTGCCTTACGGGCGCGGGGTCAATAACCAAGGCATAGGCCGATAGCATGGTGTTGGTTTCCGCTAATACAAAGCCAAAAGTGTTTTCCCCTATTTGCGCATACTGGGCGTTTATTGGGTGCTTACCATTTGGGGTTTCGTACCAGCTTGCCGGTATCACCTCTTCCATTATACCTTGTTTTAATGCAAACTGCAATTTACCGTCGGTTAAGCAAATGTTTGCGCCTTGGTAGTGCATTTTAATGTCGGCTGGGTTGCCACCGGGGTGTATTACAAAGTTGTACTCGAAAGGCTTTTCGGTATTGTTGGTCATGTAAAACTCCACATCAATGTTGTTGTACACATTGGCATACACTACCTTTTGGTAATGGTGTATGTGGGTAACGCCCGCCTCGGGCAAGTGGGAGCCATAGTAATTGCTATACTCGGTTGATTTGCCTGTTGGGAGCATGGTGATGTCACCATTGGCACCCAAAAAGCTCACATCCACACGATGAAATTCCCGATTGGTTAGGCTATCTGAATTGGATACATCCAAGTAAGTGTCGTAAGAAAAGCCTCCCTCCCTTAGCTGGATGTTAATGCCGGATGTACTTAGCAGGTATTTTACCTCGCTGTTGGGCTCTTGGTGTTGATTTACCAGTTGCCCTTTGTTCTCCACAAATCCTGTGGGGCTGCTTTGTAATTGCGACGAGCCCTTAGGGCCTGAAGCCTGAGCCACCCTGGGCATAATTAGGGCTAAGGCGAATAAGATGGTTAGATAATAACGAGTCATATAAGAGTTGCTAGTGGATGATTATAATTAGTTGGTAATGAATATCTTGCCCGATTCGGCATTGCTACCGGTTTGCAATTGGTAGATATACAGGCCCTTGGGTAGCTCGTTGGAATCAAAAGTTACTTGATGGGTGCCGGGCTGTATGGTTTCGTTTAGCAGCGATGCCACTTGCTTGCCTTGCAAATTGAATAATTGCAGGGTTACAGGCTGGCTTTGGTTGAGGGTAAACTCTATGGTTGCCGTAGCGTTGGTAGGGTTGGGGTAAGCCTTTACTACGACACGCTCACTTACGATGTTGTCTGTTGATACTATCCCAACACCATTGTAGTGCCATATATTGCCCCGTCCTCCAACACTCCAGCCCTTGTTGGCATTTATAAAGAGTATGTCGTGAAAGCTAAAATCAGTATTATCGAGTATACTGCCGAGCACAGTGGTATCGGTTACCCAAGTCACTCCACCATCAGTAGTATGCTCAATCCTGCTGCCTTTGACGGCATAAGCCGTGGTACTGTTAAAGAAATGGACACCAGTATGAAACGGGGCCGACAAATTATTTACAATAGTATCCCAAGTATTTCCGGAATCGCTGGTTTTCAAGCCAATAATCTTTCCGTTTGAGTTACCGATTATCCATCCATTATCTGCATCGGTAAAGTATACGTTTTTCAATCCAGTGGATACACTCCTAAGCCCCGTATTTATTACCGACCAGGTATCTCCATTATCTTCGCTTCTAAGCAATCGGTGATCACCTCCGGTAATCCAGGCCATTCCGCCACCTGCAAAATGTATATTAGTGAAGGACCTTGCGCTCCCTTGAACTTGATTGGACCAAGTGTTTCCTCCATCGGTAGTTCTAAAAACTATCCCATTATCGCCATTACCACTGCCTCTGGAGCCCACTGCCCAGCCGTTGCTGGCATCGGTGAAGTATACATCACTAAACGAGTTATAGTTTCCAAAGGGTTCCGGGCCCGTAGTTTGTGCGTTCCAAGTAGCACCCCCATTGCTGGTGTGCAATATTGTTCCAGTATCGCCCACGGCCCAACCAGTAGAACTGCTTACAAAATATACGGCCCTAAAATTATCGTTAGTGCCCGATGTTTGCTCGGCCCAAGTTGTGCCACCATTGTTGGTGTGTAATATTTTGCCGCTAGCGCCCACTGCCCATCCGGTGGACTCATCCACAAAAAACACCCCATATAAATTGGAGCTGAGTCCGCTGGATTGTTTTACCCACTGGTTGTGCTGGGCTGCGATAGGTAAGCTAAAGCTAAATGTAAAAAGTACAATTAAGCAACATAATTGGGTAGTGTAGTTCTTCATTTGCGTGTCGTTGATTAAATTATTCAAAGACAAACTTACTACAAGCTATTGCATCTAATTTAGTTAATGTACGAAGGGCGGGTATGGATGTATAAACGGTAGGGCAATACCAATAAACGGTAAGTGCACAATGTATTTACAATGGGCTAAAACTCCTGTTTCGAGGGTAGAGCAATATCTACCCGCAGGCCCGTTTCCAAATCAGTAAACACTATGCAATCTTCTATTTTGCAATGCTTATTGATAATTTGGATGCGCTCTTTGGTCAATTTTATTCCGAGCGACTCTTCTTTAACTATACTGTTTTCCTTCAGTTTTTTCGATTCAAGGCGGCCAATGCCGTTATCTTCAATAGTGCAACGCAAAGTGTTGTTTTGCATAGTTATGGCAATGGTAATATGGCCCGTACTCGCTTTGGGCGCTACGCCGTGCCAAATAGCGTTTTCAACAAAAGGTTGTATTATCATCGGGTGCACCAAGGTGTTTTCCATATCAATGGCTTCATCCACGTACACACTATAACTGAACTTATCATTTAAATTGGCCTTTTCCAGGTCAATATAATTCCTCAGGGTAGCTATTTCGCTTTCCAGGCTTACTTCCTCGGTAAGCGAGTTGTTGAGCGTAGTGCGCATCAACTGCGAAAATTTCACCAGGTATTCACCGGCCTTTTCGTTGTTATTCTTAAAAATGTAGTTGTGAACGGAGTTAAGGGCATTGAAGATGAAATGGGGTTTCATTTGTGATCTTAATACCTTTAGCTCCATTACGGTTGTTTGGTGTCTGTGCTCTAGCTGTTTTTTATAGAAAACAAAAGATGCTATACCCCCGCCCAAGAGTAGCAAAACGCCGAACCCCATAACTATGGCGGTCCTAATTTCCTTTTGTCTTTTTAGTTCATTATCCTTTAATTCATTTGCAAGTGCTGTAATTTCCAGATTGTCTTTTTGTATTTGTATTTCCAATTGATTGCGAGACAATTCTTCTTTTTGCAATTCCAAGTTCACCAGATTTAGCTCCTTGACTTTATTCAACATTTCTATTTCTTGCTGGTTTTGCATCGTTTTTATTTGTTCCGCCGCTATTTCGGCCTTTTTCGTTGCCAGCTCAAGGTATTGTATCTCGTTTTGTTTCGACAGCAGTTGTATCTCGGTGTTTTTCTTTTCGGCTTCATAGCTCACCCTCAACTCCGCAATTTTTTCGATGTTGGTCTCATTCAACATACTATCTTTATACTGTACGTATAACTTATAACTAGCCAAAGCACCTACATAATCACCAGCATCACCTGCAATTGTAGACAGTCCTTCATAAAATCCAGCTATCAATGGCTTGCTGTTTAAGTTATTTGCCACTGCAAGGCCATGCATTAAGTATTCTTTGGCATTTTCCAACTGGTTTAGCTTGGCATAGGTTAACCCGATGTTTTTATAAGAGTTGGCTATGCCCGTTTGGTCGCCAACTTCCTCTTTCAGTTTTAATGATAACAGGTGGGTTTGCAGGGCTTCATCGTACTTCTCTTGGGCCATGTACACCAAGCCAATGTTGTTGTAGTTGTCGGCCAATAGGTTGTTGTTGCCCACTTGCTCGTTCATATCTACCGCAAGCAAGTAATTACTAAGGGCCTCGGCATACTTTTCTTGTGCTAGGTACACGTTGCCAATATTGATGGATAGAATCATTACCCCGCTTTTGGCGCCCATTTGCTGACACATTTTAAGCGCGGCTTCATAATGCAGTATGGTTGCATCCAAATCGTTGAGGTAATAATACACATTGCCGGTGTTATTGTGCGAGGTGGCCAAACCTTCAATATCATTTATCTCTTCTGAGAGCTTAAGGGCGGTCAAGTGGCTTTGCAGGGCCTCTTCGTAGTTACCCTGCATTCTATATACCGTACCTATGTTGTTGAACGAGGCAGCAATGTCTTTTTTATCACCCCTTTTTTGGGCTATCTCCAAGCCTTTAAGTTGGTACTCAATGGTTTTAGGGTAATTACTCATCCGCAAGTAGACTATCGACATGGTGTTGTACGCCACCCCCATGGCTTTATCATTACCCAAGATATTGGCCAATTCCAGTGCTTGTCCGGCATAATCTAAGGCACTTTGATATTGGGCTATGGCCTGCAAATCTTTGGCAATTTCGTTTAGGGTTTTTAGCTGGTCTTGGGCGTTGGTGAGCGAGGCAAAATTGTTTTTTAAGCTATCAATCGCAGCCGTTTGGCCTTTTGACCCAAATCCCTGAAGTAGAATAAACAGCACGATTACGAGCGTGCGTAAAATGGCTATCATAACAAGTTAAGTTTAACAAGAAACAATTCCTTCTTTCTCCTAGCTACTTCAATTTGCTCGCCATCGCTCATTAATACGGTTCCGCCGTTAAGCTTCATAAAGCTGCCCACATGGTGCAGGTTAATAAGGTGCGACTTGTGCGCCCTAAAAAATCCATACTCTTCAAGCAGTTCATCATATCTCTTTATAGGTGACGATACCAACAGTTTGGCGCCCTTTGCTAAATAAAACTCACAGTAGTTGCCATCAGCTTTGCACCTAATTATATCTTCCAACAGTATAAAATGCGTCCCCTCAAAGGTCGTTAGCCCAATACGCTTTTTCTGGGCCAGTAGTTGCCCATGGTTTTGCATCAGCACATCCATTGGCTTGTTATTATTATGGTGTTTACCAATCTCTGCCTTACAAATAGAAGCACTTAAGTCTGCTTGGCTAAACGGTTTTAGCAAATAGTCTAACGCTGAAAATTTGATGGCCTTGAGCGCGTAATGTTGGTGAGAGGTGATAAAAACAGTATAGAAATCAATACTTTTCAGTTTGTTGAGCACATCAAAACCGGTATGCCCTTGCAGCTCGACATCCAAAAATACGATGTCGGGGCTGCACGATTCCAGAAGCTCTAAAGCTTGCTCCAACGATGTGGCCGTTCCTAAAATATGCACATGCTCAATAGCGGACAACATACTCCGCATTTTGCACACAAACTCATAATCGTCATCAATTACTACTACATCCATAAACCACAGCTATGAGGCAATATTACCAATATTATTATAAATTAATAATTATGTATGATTTAAATATGCTGCGAGCAACGCAGTGCTCATAAACCCTAATAAAGACCATCATTCTTACTTTTAATGCAGCCCAAAGCAAATATGGTATTGTTTACTTGAAGATAGGTAAAATAAACCAATTGTGGCAATAATGATACAACGTCGATAGTTAGTACAAGTAGATGTGGCTGTTGCACAACTCAAAATTTAGTTTGGCTAACTAGGTATAAAAATAGTATAGCATATATTATATTAATGGTGTGTAAGGCAAAAAAGATACACTGAAAAACTTTTCACCAGCGTCCAGCTCTAGGAATGCGTTCCGACCCACAACAAATATCGCCGCCTGATGGACATCCTCGACCTGGGCTTCGTGCATGGCGCAACCTCGCACCTTTACGTTAAGACCGGTCCGCCGTCACTGGACGTAGAAGTGTTCTTCAAGCTGATGCTGGTCTCCTACATGCTGATCTAGCCATTAGCGATAAAGTACTTTTAAGTTGTTAAGTTTTTATTTCAATGTCCTAGCGAATCACTCTTGTTATCAACTCCGCATCCAACCTCAAAAGGTTCAAATCAATTTCTTCCAGCTTCACACACCCCATCCACAAACGCTTGCGCTGCAATGCTTTGGGGATTTTAGTGGGATGCGTGCGGTTTTGCATGCGCTGGTGTAGTATACTTGCAAACTCTCAATTGCCAATCCGAACTATCAAAAATTGTTGGTTGAAGTGATTTACAAACTCTAGCGACCATTTCGGCAACAAGATGATTTTTCTTGCTGCCTGGTTTTTTGAAAATCTCTTTAAATCTTGTAAAACTTAAGAGACTAGTCATAATGTTCATCAAAAGATGCAGTTATAGTTGCAGCCACTCCTTAAAAGCAGTCACCTTTAAACGGCTTACTACGGCCCTCTCTTGCGGTTCAATGTTTAACTGTATGATAATTTTCCGGTTGAGATAAGGTTCGAAAGAGAGAACTGCTCTTCGGTTGACCAACATTTGTCTATTAATTCGAAAGAATTGTTGGGGGTCGCATACCGATTCCAGATACTCCAGCTTTTTGAACAAGGGATACTTTTTACCAATCGAGGTGTATAAGAAAACGGTATCGTGCTCCACTGAAAACAGGAGCACATCTTCTACCCTTATCACCAACGTCTTCTCCCGAAATTGGGTTATAAAGTTTTGCTGATATTGTTTCGGATGCACGGCGAACTTAACCGGCACCCGGTTTCTGAGCTGTATATTCGAAATCAATTGTTTATACTTCAATAAGGCGGCATGTATCTGTTCTTCTTTAAAGGGTTTCAGCACATAATCAATACCATTGTTTTTGATAGCTTGAAGGGAATAATCATCATAAGCCGTGCAGAAAATTACCGGAACCACCACATCAATATGTTTAAAAACCTCAAAACTCTCACCGTCGGCCAGCTGAATGTCGAAAAACAGTAAGTCAATATTTGATTGGTATTTACTCAAGTATTCAACAGCTTCCACCACAGACTCAAGTACTTCTAAAACAACGAAATCTTTGTCTTGCTCAATAACTTCCTTAAGCATAGTTGCCGTATGGGCCTCGTCTTCTAATACAAGAACGTTCACAGCTTTATCAGCTTTAATTTGGTCGTATATTGATCTGGTGTGTTGTTAATAATAACCCCATTGTTTACGTGGATTAGTTCATACCGCTTCCTTATCAAGTTCAAGCCAATTCCTGTTGGTTCTTTGTCAGCAAGTTTCGGTTGAATATTGTTAGTTACCTCAACATATCCGTCCTTGGTACTTTGAATATCAATCTTCAGTGGTTTTTTGGAGGTCATGCTATTGTGCTTAAAGCAATTCTCCACAACCGTCTGTAATCCTAGGGTTGGTAAATGGTGTTGGTGCAAAGCTTTATCTATGCTTATATGCACCTCCACAGCATCTACGTTCCGATTTTTCATTAGAAAAAGGTAAGAGTTTAACACCGCCAGCTCATCAGAAAGGGGTAGCGTTGTATCTTCATTATGTTTTAGGATTTGACGGTAGAAATCAGACATACTGACTATAAACTCCTCGGAGTTACCATTTTGATGGCGTACCATCGAACGGAGGGTATTTAATGAGTTGAATAGAAAGTGCGGATCAATTTTAGTACTGAGGGCTTTTAGCTGCACCTTGTAATTTTCCGTTTGCATCTGCTCTTTTTCCAGTCGCAAGCGGGCGTTGTTGGCCTGTGTTTTTAGGGCGTACTGCATCGTTAGTATCAATATTGACCCCACCATCATTCTCGCGAGAGACAGCCATTGAATGCCATGGGCAAACTTAAACATCATTGGCTGAACAAGAGCAATACCTAAGCCAACAAGCAAAACAAATGCCACTGCCGGCAACCACCGTTTGGGGCTATTACTTATATCAACGAAATGCCAATATAGAAACCACAGGATGAGCATTACTGCGGAGGAAAACGCCCACCGCTGCAACCAAGTAAACTGTTGTTCAAATGAATTTAGGGAATTGGAGTATAGGCCAAGCCCAGGCAGCGCAACTGCAAATATTATGGGCAGTATGGCTCTGATGTTAAGCTTCAAATTAAAGGGTTTTGGTACCAACTCTTGAATATAGCTTAGATTTCATCGGCAAAAAAATTATAGTGCGTCTTCCCCCCCCAAGGAAAGTATAATTCGCCAAGGATTGTGGCTAACATTGCGCTACAAATCGATTCGGTTAAAAACCATTTTCTTTGTCATAGGGCCTACCGATACCTCCAGCTCCAGCTGTGTATCGTTCAGCAATTTAACAGCGCAACTCCCGGTTCTGTTCTTTTGGTGGATGTGCATCGTGCCATCCTTATACTGATTCAAATTTTTGTGGGCTTTGAGTCCCGTTATTTGCTTTTTACCCTCCAATGATGCGGGATCTGATTTCAAGATAATGGCCTCATACTCGGCCCCAGACTTTACAAACTCCAATACGCGAGTATTATCTTCACTTTGCCATTTACCCAAAATTCTATCGTGCGAAGTGGTGTCTTGGGCAAAAACATTTAAAGAAACCAGCGTTATAAGGACAACCAAAAATGATTTGATCATATTTTTATTTTATCGGTTAAAAAATATTCTAAACCCCTATTTTGGGCAATACCTGTATTACCTAAATCGAAGAATAGTTTACCAGAAACAAATGGTTACGGCCAAAACCTTAGCAGTTTCTTAAACCTTAAAAGCTACATGTTGTTTAATCTGTAATAATTAATGGCTTCGTAAGATTGCCCTCTCCATTGTTCAATCTTACGGTGTAAGTACCGGCAGGTAAGTCATCCACATTAAAAACAATTTTATGGTTACCGGGAGCATACAATGTATTGCTGATAATGCTCTTGGCAACACTTCCTTTTGCATCGATAAGCACTATGCTTATTGGTTGTCCGTTTTTTAGGTAGAAGTTCAGCGATACTTTATTACTGCTAGGGTTGGGATAAGGCAAATATAGCTTGTCGGCTAAATCGATACTAACATTTTCCAGACCGGTGGAAACATTGCCACCAATTACTATATTCTCATCGCCTGCCCTATACTCTACCCACTCAGTACCTACTAGGTACATCTCGTCTTTAGTACCTTCTCCCCAGGTAACCATCACCGGCGGATTGCTCGGGTTGTATGGATTGTTGGCGGTGTTATCGTATGAAGCATTTACATGGACAACCGAACCAGCGGGTATTTTTTTCATTCTGTCAAAAGTGTAGGCCCCTTGCCAGTTAAAATCCCATTGGTTGATACGGATGATGTTAATGGTATCGTTAGTGGGGGTGACGGCAAAGAGCTCCCAAAATTTACCCAAATAATGCATATGCGGATAAATCGAAATGAAGCTGATATCATCAACAACATCCCACGTTCCATGAAAATCGATTATAGTGTCTGGCGGAATTCTAAAGGACGCAAAGCCACCATCCAGGTTGAACGGAGTTATCCTTGGTCGTTGTACCTCACGGGTTATGGTGTCAGTAGGGTCTTTAAAAAATATATTAACCCGTGAACGGTCAGTTTCATCTGTAGGAAGTGGCGCGTAATGCACTTGTACCAGCAAATCGGCTCCAGCCGGAAGCGTTATTCCCACTCCTTCTGGGTACATTAATGGCTGAATACCGGGAGTGTAGCCTGTAAAAGTACCTTGGGTGGGTACCCCAAAACTACCAAATGACTCAAACCCATACTCAGGGGTCTGAGCATCCATAGCGGCGCCTGCTCCATTGGTTTCATAGGCTATCAATGCGTGGTGTACCGCCTTGCTGTTGCCCGGCCTAAACTCGATGGCGGCAATTTCCCTATCCTGTGTTAAGCCTGTGGGCAATACAAACACGCGGTAATCATCGGTGTTGTTTCCTTCGATAAAATAGTCTTCCGACATTTCCAATACCAAATCTGGCGAACCTAACTGCGAACCAGATGGAAATACCGGCAGCGGTGGCTCCAACGCCGGATCTCCTTGGGGTGTGCCAGCGGCTACCCAATCTTTTATCAACTGTATCTCAGCATCCGTAAGCCCCTTTTCGCCTACGAAAGTACTAAAGGTTTTGTCGGGTTGCCAAGGCGGCATGTACTTTATCTCAGTTGTATATTGTATCATCCCAGCCCAAGCCATTACTTCGTTGTAGTTGGTGAACGGCATTGGGCCAATTTCTCCCTGACGATGGCAAGAGGTACAGTTCTTGTAGATAATAGGAGCAATGTGCTCGCTGTAGGTTACCTGTGCCTGGCTTAAGCTAAAAGTGGCAATTACCAGTGTAAGAATTAGGTTAAATCGTTTCATGTTTAATGGCATTTAGGTGTTGGTGTGGATAATTTATGTTGGCTTATAACGCAACCAACAGCTTCAGTTTTTGATACTTTAATTGGTTTGTTATTGGTTATGGCCTCCAGTGCATCTTTCAATTCTGAAGTGGTTGTTAATTGCCTTCTTTTACCTACTCTGAAAAAAGTGTTATCTATTCGGCCTCTGTAAAGTATTTCCTGCTGCGTTTCATTATATACAATTACCTCAGGCGTAATTGTGGCACCAAGGGCTGCTACTTTTTGATGGTAATGGTCGGTTAGTAATTGGAAGGGAATTTCGTATTTCGCTTTAAACTCTGCTATTTTCTCTTCGGTAGATTCAGGACTGGGAAACAATCCAACAAAATGGAGATTTTTACCTGCATACGTTTTATACAGTTCTTGTAACTGAATGGTGTAAGACTGGCAAACTGGACATTCTTCTTGCAAAAAGACGTAAACCGTGATACTGTCTTTAGACTCTTTACCGGTATTTGCAGATAGTGCTACAATCCAAAGAGACAGCAGGGTAAACAGTATGAATAACTTCTTTTGCATGGCCTATAGTTTTAATAGTATCCCAATATACTAGCCTAATGTCAGGATGGATAACTGAATGAAGGTGAACTGAACAAATTGGCAAGCAAACTGACCTTGTTGGAAAATGCTGACGGGCTTATTGCTTTATCAACTTTACAACTTCCCGGTTGGCATCCTTGAAAATTTCGAGAAAGTAAATGCCCTCAGGATAACTGGCGGTAGATATGCTGGAGACATTGCTGCCTTGATATACCTCTTGCCCAATTGCGTTGCGCAAAATAATGGTTTCACCGCCTGATAAACCCTGGATGGTAATCTGTTGGTTAAAGGGGTTGGGGTACACGGAAACATTATTAATAACAGAAAGTAAGCCTAGCGATGTAGGAACGGTGCTTATAGCGCATGCTGCTGGAATGGAATCGGTAGTTGATACACTTGCGCAATCATTGCAAAACACGCTGCGAATAAAGCAACTGGCTTTTTGGGTGCGGAACTTTACCCCTTCTGGGTTGTCGTACACGCCATGTCCTCCGTTAGGATCAATGTTTAAATCGCTGCAAATGCCTTCTGCTACCAAAAAATTATGGATTGCTCTTGAGCCAACCATGCCCGTGAACCCGGAAGAATCTAATGCCACAACTGGGTCTTGCTCACCATGGAAATGTATGGTCGGGAGCATTTCGGCAGCGGTTACTGCCGAAGGCTGCACGCTGCCCCAGTAATTAATTAGTCCTTTTAGCGCAAAGTTGTTGGTTAAACTATTTCCCGAAGCACTTATGTTGCCAAGCCGGCCAACCACACCCGGGTTAATCATTTCCCAATCTTGCTCATCATTATAAACCAAGAACATGGATGTTATGGAGCCAGAACTTCTGCCACCCACAAACATCCAATCCGTATCTATACCATAGGTAGTAGCATTGGCTACTATAAAGCGGAAAGCTGCATGAGCATCCTGATGGGTCATATACTGCACATCGAGGCTCGGGGGTATTCCCAAACGATAACTCATAGTGGCTGCAACATATCCTTTTTTAGCAAACTCCCTGCAATCATCCCGCATTTGCGATTTATCGCCAACCGCCCAACCACCTCCGTGTAATATCATCACAAAAGGTCTTTCTGACAGACTATCTACAGCCAGATCAGGATAGTATATATCCATAGCCAGTGTAGTAGGGGTGCCATTACTTGCGTTAGCCATGCCATAGGGCACATTTAAAGCAGAATCAATTTGGCCAAGGCTGAAAACGTCCACCTCAGTAAACCGATTGGAATTGGAGCAGTACTGAGCGTGCAGACTTGCAACTGAGCATAGTAAGGATAGGACTATAAGTATAGTTTTCATAGGTCGGATGGGATTTTAAAATTGATTTAGAACAACATACCTGCATTAACTGAAAAAGGCAGGTGCTAATAAGGTGAAGTGAACAATCGGGAAGGTGAAGTGGACAGGGTCGGGCTTGCAGAAGTGCCACTTTTGGTTCAGTCACTCATTGGAGCCGAGTGGCTGGCGGGAAATAGGTCAAAGTTGTCAATTAGTTACTGTCGGTCGTGTAGGTTTTAAGCTTGCTGCTAACGGTCACGGCTATGCGCAGTGCGGGATCTTAAGGCACTTCACTTTCCGTTTAGCAGTTAGTTTATTTAATGTAATCACTTTCATATCAGCACTTTTGTCCGCATTTCATATAGCCGTTGTTCTCTTTAGTTTTTATTGTTCAAGCACATTTATTAAAACATTGTAATATCGTGTTGCAATAAATTCCGCACCTGCTTCATTGTAGTGTATATCATCAGCCAGCAAACTATCATTAAACCCAGTAAACATATCAACAGCAATTACTTGTGATGTAGAAGTACTTTGGTCGCTTGCAATACTTAAAACTTCCTGCTGCAGTTGTTCGATATAGCTGGTTAATTCAGGTGTCATAAAATCAGTACGACCCGGAGCCATTTGTTCAATAAAGATTGTGACGTTAGGATTGTCGGCTTGAATGATATCAATTATATTGTTGATGTTCTCAACAACATCTTCATAGGGTAATCCTTCAAGTGCATCATTTCCTCCGGGTGAACTAAATAGCACAATGTCTGGAGAACCAGTTTCATTTAACCATCCCTCTATACCACTTAAAATTTGTCCTGAAGTTCCTCCACCGCCTCCTTCGTGGTCAACATCAAAATTGTTACCATTATAGGAAGGATACGAAGCGTTGTCAGTTCGAGTTCCTATGAAATCAAAAGTCCAATCCCCGTCAATTAAATCTTTCCAAAGTTCGTATCGAAAACCTTCGTATTCGGGTCTTAAGCCTTCAACTCTTGAAGCTCCCAATGGAAGTATTTTATTGATTGATGTGCTTGGTGGTTTTGGGGTTGAGTCATCATCCTTGTCACAAGCGTTGAACATCATTAATGATATTCCGAGTACTAAGAGTTTTAATGTTAATTTCATCGAATCACAGTATTATATTAAAGATTTGTTGTTTATTGAATATTTAAAACAGGCCAGTCATCAACCCAAGACAAGTTCCAAATGGCAAGTGAAGGCTCACCGTTGTTATTTCCATCATAGAAATGGTGAGAGAAATAATATTTGCCATCTGAATGCCGGTATATGCCTGAATGACCCGGCCCCGCGAAACGACTATTCCCGATAATCTCTCCGTTTGCATCTAAGAATAAAGTCCCCCCTCCGTTTATTAAATCTACACCATCCTTATCCACAAATGGACCCGTTGGGTTCTCTGACCTTCCAACTCGAATATTATATGTGCTATTGATGCCACTGCAGCAAACATCCCAATTGACAAACAAATAATAATAAGAGTTTTCCGGATGATTGTAGATATAAGCAGCTTCAATATTATTTTCATCAAGCTGTCCGCCATAATTGGCAATCTCAATAAATCTATCATCGGTAATGTCCCAAGTTTTATTGCTTGGATTTTCTTTAAGCAGTCCGGTTGTTTCGTCTATTTCTATCATCCAAATCCCCTTTGCATGAGAGCCATAAACCAACCACATACGATTGGAGTCATCTTCAAAAACTGCTGGGTCTATGGCGAATGGTTGTTCTGTATTTTGAGATTCAAGTACATAGTCGCTTGAAGCTGTAAAAGTAAAGTTAGATGTCGATGTATTAACCGTTGCAAAGCCAATTTTGGACTGATGATTATCTTCATCTGTGACTGCCGAATGATACAACCTAAGTTCATCAGAACTGGTTTTAAAAACAGACGGTGCCCATAAATTCGTACCGTTGTACCAAGAGGGACTTCCGTTTGCATAGATGTCATCACCTTTCAATTCCCAATTATTGCTACCAAATTGATAAGTTGACCATTCTACTGCACTCGCAAAAAGCACCAATTCGCCATTAACCTCCACTAACTGAGCTGGGTCATGGACATCACTATAAATAATTGCTGCATCATTTAAGTCAATTATTTCATCATCACTCTTATCACAAGAGTTAATAATACGGATTAACCAGAAGAGCAAAACAGCGATATTTATTTTCATTCTTGGTTTTTTAAATTGCAGGCAACGGTCTCGGCTATGCGTAGTAGCGGATTTCGAAGCACGAAATTTTCAATTAAGCACAACCTTTGATACGAGCCAAAAGCCTTGTGATTAGAAATAATTCGCCTATTTTTTATATACAGTGTTAGTGGCTGGCATTTTTGTCAATTTCAATTTTTAGTTCTTTTAGCTTTTTCAAAAAGTCTTTGTACATCTTTCCTTCATCAGGTCCTTTTATGAAAGCATAAGAAATATAATAACTCTCGATGTGGTCGTTTGCTTCAATTAGCGTTTTCAAGTCTGTCAAACGCATTTTAAAGAAGTCGTCATTTAATAGAGAGTTAATTTTTATCTTAGTGTCATCTGTGTAATATTCTTTGTACTTGTTCCATAGCTCATTAACTTTTGATTGGTTACGAATAGCATTTTCTGAAAAAATCTCCCACCAAAACGCATTGGGATGAACATCAGGATATATAGGGTTTTGCCTGAAATCAATGCTATCCAATTGAGATATAAATCTATTGCCTTCTAATTCGGCAATGGCGAAGTTGAAATCCTTTGCGAATTTTTCAGCATCACAAGCACTATCTTGCTGATAATTTTGGTCAAAACAAGTGTTTTCATACAGAATTGAGAATGGAGATAGAATGTTTCTTACGGTAGCATCAAGTTCGCCATACGCTTCTTTTACTAGCCTATCATCTATGTTTGATGGTAACGGGTCTTGACTATCATCAATGAAAATTCCATATTCAACAATAGGCTTTGGTATGTCAAAGAATACAGAGGTTGCTAAGAGAACAGAGGAAATACAAGTGATTAGAACAGTAGTATATACTAAAACATATCCAGCTATTTTAAGAGGTCGCTCTTTTGATTTTGTTAAGGTTGAAAAAATAAAGAGTAAAACCATAAACCCCAGCATTACCAATATACTTATTATTGGAACACTGCTGTTATTTATTCCGAATGAACGAATTATTGCAACGGCTGCAGCAATTCCAGCAATACCTAATGCATATTTGACAAAGGGGACTTTGTCGATTGCTTCTTTTAAAATTGTAAATGGATTATTCATTTTAATATTGTTTGTTGTATCAAAGGCTTTCTTTTCGGTTGGTTGTTCTTCGTGTTCAGAAACAACATTATAAAGATTTTCAAAACCTTTATCAGTCAGTCTTAAACATTCTGGACTAGATTTCTCGTATTCTAATATGCCCTGATTAATTAGGTCGTTAGCGGCTTCTTGAAATAAATCTTGTTCTTTCGGATTAAGCTTAGGTATAACAGAAAAATGAAAAACTCTCATCATTACAATATGTCCAGCCCTGCTATTGGTTTTCCTAAATTGGTCTAGGATTATTTCTTGAATGTCTTTCACCGTTTTCATTTCTGTCAAATTTCTTGTTGGGTTGGTCGTTCTGTATGCTTGCCACTAACGTCTCGGCTATGCGTAGTTGCGTGTTTTAGCGGTTAACTTTGCAAGTACACACCAAACTGAAAATCCTCGCGGATTTTCAGAAGTAAGCGAGAACAAGCAATTACTTATAGCCATTGTTAGCACCTGTTTTTATTCTGTTCAATATTCGTTTTACTTTTGATTTAATTGACGCACTTTCTGTTTCTAAGGCATGTTCACATAGTATTGTAAATTCATTTTTTAATTCTGGAATTAGTTTTACAATCTCATAATAGGCTTCATAGGCTGCTGCTTTCACGAACTTTTTATCCGACTTCATCATAGAATTGACACTCGGCTCGATTAATTCTGCGTTTTTCAAGGTCAAGTCGATTTGTGGTGTTATTTGTAAGATATGTAATTTACTTTCCCAAAAGTCAAGTCTGCTAATCTTCGATAAGATTTTATCCGTTTGTGTCAGACTTAATTTCTTTCCATTGTCCACATAATGCTTAATAATCCAAGTTGTTGAGTGCTCCAAATCACCACAATCTGTGTATAAGTCAATTATTGTATCCAAAAAATCAGAGTTCCCTTGATAATTCTGATATATTTCTTTCAAATGATCTGTATGTTTTTTGTCCCATTGGGATAGTTTTTTAGTCAAATCATTTTTATCCATAGTGTTTCGTACTTCTCGAATTGGTGCTAACTTGTTGTTAAACCAAATATAGCTTAAAAACTTATTTTTAGCTGCTTATCAATATGTTAATCTGCTATAAAAAGATAAAATTGGCTATTTTTGGTGTATGGACACCATAACGGAATTTGTCAAAATTTTGGAGTTAAAACGTTATTGTATATACACCGCCTGACCGCTAGAGCTAGAGTGCATGTCTCGTCGTTAGTTTTACTGGTACCCCCTACCGCTTCACCAACTTCACCACTTCCCGCCTATCGTCACTTAAAACCTCTAAAAAGTAAATGCCCGCAGGATAATTGGTAGTGGATATACTCCTAACATGGCTGCCTTGATATACCTGTTGCCCCATGGCATTTCTTATAACTAGGGTTTCATCGCCTGATAAACCCTGAATGGTTAGCAGCTCATCAAATGGGTTTGGGAAAACCTTTAACCCTGCCAAATCCGCCAATTCCGCTAAGCTGGTGGGTGTTGGTTCTGTTACCGAATCCGGTGCTGCTTTGCAATAACTTACGTACACCTCCGAGTAATCATTCGGGTCGCCATTGGGGTCTTCCAATATGTTGGCCACAATAGATATTTTAACAATAGAGTCGGCAGTGGCCACGCATAGTTGGTGGTAATTGTCGTTATCGTTTATATCAGCAATGGCTATAGGAGTATGCGCAACCAACGCCCCAGCGCTATCGGTATATACGGTATAGTATTGGTATAGGTCTTCTTCTGCCACGTTGATGTAAGGCACTACGCCACCATCCCAAATAACTTGAACGGTTTGTATTGCAGCACCCGAACACTCGGAAAGGGAACCCGTCAAGATTTGTGCAAAGAACATAGACGGTGGTGCGAGTAAAGGCGTTACATTTCGGGTGTATCTGCCGTTTAAGTCAATTACCTCAGTGCATAATGATTGCTCTGGGTCGGTTCCCAAAGTCAGCAATTCATCCACTATCCGTACTTCCACGGGCGGGTTGGTAGCATCGTTACCAAATTCTCCAATAATGAGCACGGTTCTGCTCTCACCCGCTTCACCTGCCGGGGCCAATGTGGCACAAATGGGAGTATAGGTGTTTCCCAAGCTGTCAATTACTTCAAAGTCGGTTACATCAATGGTAGAAGGATCGATATTGTACCGAAAGTTTACGGGCATCCCATCCATTCCCATGCCACCCAAACAAAGGGCATTCACTTGAAAAGGGAGCGCATTATCCAGCCCAAAAAAGGCAGAAACAATTAAACTGGTATCGTTTTGCGCAGCTATGTTCTTTCCGAACAAAATCAGCACAAGTGTTAGTATTAAATTAGAGCCTACTGTTTTCATATGCTGCGTTTATATTGTTTGACGGAAGGAATTGAAATTGTCACTATTAATCCATCCTAGATGTCCAATCTTCACTATCATTAAGCATATCCGTAAGCCATTGCCTCACAGTAGTGCCCCCGATGGAGTCGTTAAAGCCTGAAAGGATAAAAGTATGTTCATCTCCATTTGCCAATAAGCTGTTAAAGCGCTCAGGAAAAGCAGCGTTCAACTCAGCAGCAGCAGCCATCAACTGGGTCTCTAGAGAGGGTCCGCCGCCCGCCAAACCGGCTGAAAGCGTGGCATCCTGCTTGGCACAAATGTATACCAAGCGCATGTTTGGGTCTTCGGTTAGCTGATATTTATGGTAGTCGGTAAGGTTTCCATCCGCACCTATACAGTCAGTGCAGCTGGCAGGGAAAAACGCTCCAACGTTCCAATAGTCAATAAGACTATTCATGCTTCCCGGATCAAGAATACCAGGACCCGAGTCGTTGATAACATCAATAGGCACACCAGGGTACAGTTTTCGTACCAGTGGCAATCCTGCGTGCACTGCAAATCCACCTGCGCTGTTTCCAGCCAATACAATTCTATCGGGGGCCGGGAATTTTTGTGAAATCACATCCAACGAGGCCGATAAGTTTTGAAGCCCCCGAAAAGTTCTATCAGTGGTGCCATCACCATCGCTGTCCACGTCATTATCGCCCATCAAAAAGCTACCATCGCAATACGGCACATAACCTACATTGTAATTGGCGGTGGGGTTCTGCGCATCCGCAGGGTTCAACAAACCGAAAGTCACAAATGGAATGCCTGTTTCAATTGCACTGCAATCTTGTGGTCCGCACACGCCACCGCCCTGCAGAAAAATCAGCAGGTTATTGGTACTGCCATCCCTGGTGAACATGGAAAACTGATTGCCAGTATAACATATCGGGGCATCCAAGCTGCTGAAAACATACTCTGTAACGCCGGCAGAAACCCCTTGCGTGGAAGAAGGTGTGAAAGTACCAAGGTATCGGTCTATTCCTTGGTCATACAACTCTTGAAAAGGTGTGCTGGCCGGAGTTGGCATTTCCATGTCCTCATCCTTGGAGCAACTGGTAACACACACGAGCGTACCTGTTAAAAAAAGCACATAAAGCAAACCGTATCGTTCCATTTTCTTTGATTTTGTTTGAATCAAATGTAGTGAAGACATTATCATGATGCTGCTACATTTCAACTGAACCGACTTAATGAGGTAGTGAAGCGGCATCAATAGTATTTGGATGATATGGCGGCAGTTGATTTTATAAAATTCAAGCGTAAGGACACATTTTTAGGCAGCAGCTGTTTCAATACTGGAGAATGTCGTTTGACCCACAAGTTTGGATGTTTCACTTATGTAACTCGTTAAGCTTACTACCAAAGCTTACTTTTGTTTCTTTAAGTCGCTAACCATATTGTTATGGATGGCTTAGATAAAGTTGTATTATTCTATATTACATGCTTTAAGTAACAATACTGTTTGTATATTTTGAAGCGGGTATTTGCCATTTTATAAAAGGTAGATGAACAATAACAGGCTCATATTACTCATTGCTACTATTTTCCCGCTGCTGGTTAACTTACCAAGGGTAATGTTCTTGTTGTCTGGGAAAAATGATGAGAACATCAATAGTGTAATGGAAGTTACGGTTGAGGATACTTTACTCAGGGTGATATTGCTTTTTGGGTTTTCTTATTTGGTATTGACTTTCAATCTTGTATGGATTAATAGCATCGCCGAGAAGTATAAAGTTTGGGCAGCTGCAGCCATCAATATATTAATACTCCTTGTTTGGGTTTTGATATTTCATCTTATAAACCAATTTGTCTACAACATTTATGCTTCCGTTATACACCCACGTGTGAATTCGGTAGCCTATGTTTTCTTTTTGATAATGCTGCTGCTGGTCAGCAAGGCGATACACCTCTTAAATAGGTCAAGGCTGGATGCTATTGAAAAAGGAATACTGAAGCAAAAAAACTTGCAGAATGAATTGGAAGCACTCAAAAGCCAGATTAATCCACACTTCCTTTTTAACTCCTTAAATACCCTAAGCCTATTGGTTAGGGAAGATCAAAAAGCGGCGGGCAAGTTTATCAATAAACTTGCCTACCTGTATCGATATATTCTACAAAGCCAGGATAAAGAGTTGGGGAGTGTAAAAGAAGAGTTGAAAGTGCTGGAAAGCTATGTGCACCTTATTGAGCAACGGTATCAGGATAACTATAAAGTGCATATCAATGTTAATGCTCAATTGCTTCAGAAAAGAATTCCAATATTGGCCTTACAGTTGCTAATGGAAAATGCCGTAAAGCACAATGAAATTTCCGCAAACAAACCGTTGTATGTAGAAATTTATGACGAAGGGAACTGGATAGTTATGCAAAACATCTTACAAAAAAGAACGGGTCATATAGAAAGCACCAATACTGGATTAAAAAACCTGAATACCCGAACAAAATTGCAAATGAATCAGGAAATTAAGATTTTAAAAAGCAAGACCCATTTTACTGTAAAAGTACCAACAATATGAGAGTTGTCATTTTAGAAGATGAAAAGACTGCAGCAGAAAATTTAAAGTATCTTTTGACAGAGATTGATCAGTCAATTTACGTAGAGAGCGTATTGGATACCGTATCCGGTGCGGTAGATTATTTTTCTAAAGATCATGATTGCGAGTTGGCATTTTTTGATATTCACTTGGCGGATGGCAATTCGTTTGAAATTTTTGATAAAGTACAAATCAATGTTCCGCTAATATTCACTACAGCTTACGACGAGTATGCGCTGAAAGCTTTTAAAGTAAATAGTGTTGATTATCTGCTAAAACCGATTGATGAAGAGGAACTGGCAGAAGCTATTGACAAATTCAAATCCTCAAAACACAATTACCAACTTACTGATGAGCTAAGGCAAATTCTGAAAAACCTCAACCAGCCGTCTAAAAAATTCAAATCGTCCTTTTTAGTGCCTTTTCGCGACATGCTCATTCCATTAGATGTGAACGAGATAGCCTATTTTACCATTGATTTAGGTATCACTAAGGCTATTACCTTTGATAACAAAACATACATCATTGATGAGAAGATGGAAGATATTGAAGCCTGTTTAAACCCCGATCAATTCTTCAGAGCCAACAGGCAATTCATCATCCAAAAAAGGGCAATCGCCAATTTAACCATATACTTCAACGGAAAGCTGATTCTAAATATTGAACCCAAACCAGCCGAGCGCATCATCATCAGCAAGGCAAAGGCCCCTATATTAAAAAGTTGGATTAGTTGATAGGCTTGGCTCAATGCTTATGCTTTTCATATCGCTTTTTTGCAAGAATTGCTTCGACAATAAGCTGAATCCGTTTCATTTATCATTTTGGGCGTTTCACTTCTTGTTTCATGATTAAAAACCGCTTAGCTAGTAGTTTCGATTACATAAAACTAAAAACTTTGTAATCATGAAAACGAAAAAATGTATACTTCACATTTTATTGCTGAGTTGTTTTATGGTAGGCTTCAACCTAAACCTTAGTGCCCAGCAAACCATTTCAGGTAGCTTCAGCAGTGGGGCAGAAACAAGATCATATATTGGAGCCGTGCCCAATAGCCCCCAAACATCGCTAAGGTTGGTTATACTGTTTTGCGGTGTTGGCGAAGACGCTTCCCAAATGGAACTTAGAGGTTTTAACGACTTTTTGGGCGATAACACCATGGTTATTTACCCACAACCCTTTAGCACTATGGCTGGCTTTGGTAACTCGGCCGGAGTAGATGACATTCAAATGGTAGAAGACCTAATTGCGAATGTTGCTACCGATTATACCATAGATTTGAATGATATCTGCATTGGTGGTTTCTCAAACGGGGGCATTTTTACTTATCGTTTGGTTTGCGATTTTAACAGTCCTTCCTCAACCCGAGCTTATTCATTTAAGTCCTTTGCCGTGGTTTCAGGAGCAATGCCTGACGGTGAGGCGAACACAACTGATTGCCCCATTGCGGGCAGTTTGCCCATGATTGCTTTTCACGGTACTGATGACCCTTTGATTCAGTACAACGGAGGTTTTGTTTTTCCCATCAACTTCACGGCTGAAGCTACAGATACCACCATCAACTTTTGGGCTACCAGCATTAATGGTTGCAGCACGCCCCCAACAGCAACAACCCTAGCTGACTCTGTAATAGAAGCCCAAGCACCCTCTACTGTTGAACGTTTAGAGTATGGCTGCCGCGAATCTGGTAAAACTGTATTTTACCGAATTGATGGTGGACTCCACGCCTGGCCTGGGGGCAATGGTACTTTTGATATACAACAAGATAGAAACAGGGATATCAACGCATCAAAATTGATAGCGGAGTTTTTTGAAGCCGAAGAAAGTGTACCAACCAGTATCTTAAACGATGAGTGGAATATGATTAATGATCTGGTATCAGTTTTTCCCAATCCGGTAAATGATGTGCTTACCATTAGCACAACTGTTCACATCAACCAGATTGAAATACTCAATGCGATGGGTAAAACGGTTCTTGCCGAAACCCAACCCAACCATTCCATTTCATTAGAAGGCCTGACTTCGGGTATTTACTTTTTGAAAGCGGAGTCGGAGGAAGGTTTTACAGTTGTGCGGATAATCAAAAACTAGTAGTATGAAAACGCTATACTTATTGATATTAATTGCCAGTTTGTCGCTTAGCTCAACCTTGCTTGCCCAGCAGATATCTCAGGCAGAGTTTGACGCACTCGTGGCGCTCTACAATGCCACCGACGGCCCGAACTGGACGAACAACAACGGCTGGAACACGACCACAAACAATGTCCACGGCGGATGGTACGGAGTGACCGTAGACAGCGGGCATGTTGTTGGGTTGTTTTTGAGCCAGAATGGATTGGCCGGCCAGTTGCCAGCAGCATTGGGAGACCTCAGTCATTTGAAGGAGCTCTGGCTATCGCGCAACCAACTCACAGGACCTATCCCCGGTCAACTCGGTAACCTGAATCAGTTAGATATCCTGTTACTGTCTGACAATTTACTTACAGATACCATCCCAGCACAGTTGGGCGACCTCCATAATCTTACGGTCATGTATCTCAGCGACAATGTGCTCACCGGTTCGATCCCCAGCGAGCTGGGTGACATGAGCAGTATGACCGACCTCAATCTGGCGAACAATGCACTCACAGGTTCTATCCCCATTGAGCTGGGCGACTTGAGCAACCTCATTTACCTTCATCTGCACAACAACGACTTTACCGGCAGTATTCCTTCCCAATTGGGCAACCTCAGCCAACTTGACTGGCTCCGGCTCTGGGGAAACGAATTGACGGGCACCATCCCTGCCGCACTGGGCAATTTGAGCAACTTGAGTTGGCTAGAACTGAATGACAATCAGCTTTCGGGCACGATTCCACAGTCAATCATCGACATGAGCACCGGAGGAAACCGTACAACAAGAATCTATCTCCAGGACAATTCCTTTACGGGCATCGGAATGTTGCCCCCAACGTTCTTCGCCGACTTCCAGATATACAACAATCAACTGGACTTTGCCGACTTAGCGGGCAACATCGGTAACTTGCCCGCGACCAACTACTCTCCGCAACGCATTCCATTAAACCCGGTTAGTATCGCATTGAGTATAGGCGATGCGTTTAACCTGACGGTGAATCCGGGTGGCCAGAACCTGACTTATCTGTGGCAAAAGAACTACACGGACTTGGGCATGAACACACCTACAGTGTCTGTATCCTCAGTCACCCTCGAAGATGCGGGCTTCTATTTCTGCACGGTCACCAGCCCTGATTTGCCCGAACTGAGAATCATTTCAGACGAAGTGAGCATCACGGTGGACGGCCTCACCAGTGAATGCGGAGAAGACGACGGCCTGCCGCTGGGACTGATCTGGCGAGGTGCCGTAATCTCCGCCCAAACTAATGGCTCACCCGATTTTCAAGGCGTGGTCAACGACAGCGTGACCATCATCCCTACCGGTCAACCGAACCGCTACACGATCTCCTCTCATGTGGCCGGTGCCTTTGGCTTCGATGCCCCCGGCGACTTCTATGCCGACTGCAAGGGGGGAGCGCATCTCTACCAAACATTCTCACTAGGCATCGCAAACGACGGCAGCGACTTTGGCGGCGCGTTCAGCAGCTACGACCCGGCTACTTACACACTGCGCTTGTCGAGCCATACATACAGCGCATTCCCGGCATTCACTACTTTTGCCTTAACCGAGTTCACGCCCTACGTGGCTCCTCCAACGCTTTCCAGCCGATCAGTCGAATTGTCTGCGGCTTCAGGCGCAACGGTTGGCACGCTGTCCACCTTCATAGACCCGAACAGCGACAGTACACAATACACGCTGGTCAACGGCTTGGGCGACGCAGATAATGCCCTCTTTCAGATCGTGGGAACAGACTTGCGTCTTGTCTCTAGCTATTCGCCTTCCGCACCCGAAACGCTTTCCGTGCGGGTGCGAGCCCTGCATGTTGGCCGTCCATACTCCATGGATAGCGTATTCGCCATCAGCATCTTGGATCAGTCACTATCTTCCATAGCGGAATACGACCTAGCCTCGACGATGACCCTCTTCCCAAACCCGGTGAATGATGTTCTTTCCATTAGGAGTACTAGCAACATCAATAGGGTTGAAATATTCAATACCATGGGGCAAACGGTTTTTGTTGAGACTAAGCCAAACCAAGCAATATCTATGATAGACTTAACACCAGGCACCTACTTTGTGAGAATAGAGACAGCTGAGGGCGCAGCGGTGGAGCGGATTATCAAAAACTAACAATATGAAAAAACTAATCGTACTTCTTTTGGTAAACAGCTTTTTTACTATCGCAAACTTGTTTGCCCAGCAAACCATTTCAGGCAGTTTTATCAGTAACGGACAAACCAGACACTACCTTGGTGCGGTGCCTGACAACCCCGAACCGCCATTAAGGCTGGTCATCTTGTTTGGCGGGGTGAACGAAGATGCTGCACAAATGGTGCTTAGGGGTTTTAATGACCATTTGGGTACAAATACCGCAGTGGTTTACCCAGAACCCTTCATTAGGCAAGGAATTTTCACCAGTGGCTTCGATAATCCAATGGATACAGTTACTGATGACTATCAAATGGTGGAGGATCTAATTGGCCATATGGATGCTATCTATGATGTAGCTGTGGATGATATTTGTGTGGGCGGATTCTCTAACGGTGGTATGTTCGCTTATGATTTGGTATGTGATTTTAATGCAAACAACGCTACTAGAAAATATCGATTCAAGGCATTTGCCATAGTTTCTGCTGCAATGGATTCCAGCGAAGTATTGTTTGGCAATTGCCCCATTGTTAATGAGCTGCCTATGATTGCATTTTATGGCACATTTGATTCTACCTATTATGGAGGTGTTCCTTCATATCCTAACGGGTACCCTTCGGTACACATGGATACGGTGGTAAAGTTTTGGGCTACCACCATCAACGGGTGTGATGATTCCCCAACCGTTACCGCCCTGCCTGATTTAGTGGAGGAGCGGTGGCCTTCAACAGTAGAGCTGATAGAGTACGATTGCCATATTTGCAATAACACTAAGCTTTACCGTATTGTTAACGGTGGACTAAGCTGGCCTAGCGGCAATGGATGGATTGACAATGGAGCTGTAAGCGCTAACTTGGATGTTGATGCCAGCAAGCTAATTGCCGAGTTTTTTGAGTGCTCTGTAAGCGACTCAATTAATACATCTGCGCTTGAAGTTGAAGCAGGAAATAAGAGGGTATCAGTTTTCCCCAATCCGGTAACTGATGTGCTTAGCATTAACACAACGCTTAACATCAATCAGGTTGAAATACTAAATGCGATGGGGAAAACAGTTTTTGCTGAAAAACAACCCAATCCATCTATCTCTATAGATGATCTGCCTTCTGGCGTATACTTTTTACGAATAGCAACGGACGAAGGTATTTCTTTTGCGAGAATCATAAAAGAATAAACGGTTTACCGGTGTAGTTGCCCCTACCTGCCCCTAATCGTCCTCATCTTTTTTGACGAGGACGAAACGGACCCATCGTATCCAGCCTGTCCGCCGAACGATAGTAACTTCAAATACTATTTGCCCTAGAACTTACCCTCTTATACCGCTATGGCGGAAAGTAAGCGGATCCTTATGCTATGGTGTGGCACTAGCAGGATAAATACTTGCGCCAGATAGGGGTTAACAGTAGATTAAGTTTCCCCCTGGAAGCAGATTCAAATTGAGCAAAATGGGCGCAACAATCGATTGATGATGGCAATACCAAGCATTACTTACTTGCAAAACACTAAATCCTAAGCTATAGTTAGATAAAAGCCCAAAACCGGAAACGAAATTATTGATGCCTTCTTCTTTGTCATTTACATCTTGTGGCACCTTGTATTTATGTTACGCATACGCACTTGGGAGATGAGTTATTATGCAATGGGCTTAATTGTTAAATTCATTCAAGGTTTTTGCAGAAATAGCACAATGGATTGTTAGGCGCCACCTATTCTAATTTTTTAACACTAATCAACTCCACATCCAACCTCAAAAGGTTCGAGTCAATTTCTTCAAGCTTCACCAGTTGCCAGCTAAGTATGAGTGCTTTGGTGCGAGTTTGTTTTTAGTGAATTACTTAAACAACTTCCAATCGGCCCAAAACGTACCAAAGGGTACTACAGAGAGTATAATAGCCAGTAGGGTTTTACCAATGGTCCATTTAAATTCCAACTTGGCAAGTATTACATAGATAACGTAGGCTACAAATAGCAATCCGTGGGCCATGCCTACAATTTTTACCATGGCAGGCATGTCGGCCAAATATTTTAAAGGCATTGCTACGAAAAGTAACAATACCAGCGACAGCCCTTCTAAAAATGCCACAAGGCGCAGTTGGCCCATTAAAGTACTAAGTGATGCCATGATAATTATTTTGGTGCAAAGATAACTGAACTGGTAAGCTTCAACTAGCTATGTTTTGTTAAAAAGTCACTTCTTTGTAGTGATATTTGTCAAGTTATACCCGTTACACAATGCCCTCTGCTAACCGCGCTATAGTTTTTTATGTACCACTTGCTGCTGCCATAGCATCCATGGGGCTGCTATTTGCTGCTCTGCTGGGCAGTTGGATGGGTGCTGCAGGTGCCAACTCTCAAGTGTTTTGCGAAACCTTTAGGCCGGGCCTTATTAAGCAACCGGTAAATACCTGGAGCAACTTGGCATTTATTATTGTAGGGTTGGCAATAGGTTGGCAGCAAAGTAAGGGGCGGTATGGTCGCTGTACCAACTCATTTACCCGAACCCTATTTTACCCCACGTTTTTCGCCACTTTGGCCGTTTTGTTAGGGCCGGGCTCTATGGCCATGCACGCTAGCACTGCGCATATCGGCGGTTTTTTTGATATGCTCAGTATGTACCTTATTGCTTCTTTTATGCTTAGTTATGGGCTTGAGCGGTTATTGGGTTGGCAACCGAGGCATTTTTCAATATGCTTTGCTATTGCCTTGGCCATTTGCATTGTAGTACATTTTAGCCCTATTACGCACTTATTCGGCATCGAGTCTATTTTGCTCATATTTGCCACTTACATTGTTATTGCATCGGGCATAGAGGTATACTTTGTGCTGATAAAGAAAACGGGTGCCGATTGGCGGATGGTATTTGCTTTTATTGGCGCGTTCTTGCTGGCATTTTTTATCTGGAATATGTCATTAACCGGCAATGTGTGGTGCAACCCTGATAGCATTTGGCAGGGTCATGGGGCTTGGCATATACTCAATGCTGTTGCGGTCTATTTTATCTATCGGTATTATGTTTCGGAGGGGAAACCCGCTAACCTACCGCAGTAGCTCAATCACGCCATCGTATTGGCTTTGGGTGCCATCAAAAAACACAAGTTCAAGGGTGTAATAATAATAGCCTACTGGCGCAGGGTTGCCTTTATATCGGCCATCCCAAAGCGGTCTGCCAGAAGCATTATAGCGATATATTTCATCGCCACTATCGGCATCATACAAAACCATGCGCACCCAGAAAGCACATTTGGGTTTTTCAATCAAAAAAGCACCACCGCCACGCGGTACTATGGTTTCATAGATAAATGGTTCTTTACTGAAAGAGTCGGTATCAGCGAAAAGTACCTGCACCAAACGATTATAAACGGCATCGGTGTCGGTAATAGTTACCTGGTACTCATATAATTGTTCTTGTGTACCAGCACGGTCAATGGTTATGCTGCTAGTGCGTTGGTTGCCGGGTGTCCAAGCAAAAGTGGCCTCTTTACTTATGCCCCTTACCTCAACAGTTACGGTTTCTAGGCACGCTGCATTTACAAACAACGTATCGCCTTCGTCAACTTGGCTTACCCAAAGTGAGGGTGGGAGGGGTATGGTTTCTTCTAATGGTTCTTTGTTGCATGCTGAAAACAAGATAACCGCTGCCGCAAGAAACATTAGTATTTGGGTGGTGCGGGTGCTCATGGCTGGTTCTTTTTACCTTTGAAATGAAAGATAACATTGGCCGATGCAACCCAACCTCCTTTTAGTGGCCCGTAAGTATGTGTTGATACCCCGCCTTCGGCGTTAAAAGTCATAAACTTTAGTCGGTAACCTACATTGGCGGTAACCATTTTACTACCATAGCCAATACCCGTGAGTAGCTTGCCACCCAATGACTGCACATTGATGCGCGGCCTAAATACCTGCGCGGTATTGATGTTTTTGCCGAAGTATTCTACCATTGGCGAAATAACGATAACGCCTAAATCAAAATGATAGCCACCATGCACGTATAGCTCCATTGGCATTGCGCGCTCTTTTTCGTTACCCTTAAAATGCCAACCTTCAAGGGTATTAACGTTATTGGCGGCAGCACCCACAAAAAAGTTTCGTTTTTGGTACCATACGCCAAAGTTTATCATGCCATAACCCAGTACTCCGCCATCCAACTGACCTTTTCTAACTCGGGTGCCAGAGCCTTGATTAGAGGCAATATTGCCATCAATTTGGGTTTCGGTGAGCGGATGGATGTAAAAATTGAAAAACTCAAAACCTAAGCGTAAGTGCCCACCTTTTTTCAGGTTGGCACTAAATGAGTGCGCTATACCAAATTGGGTACGCTTAAACCTATCGCCATAGTTCATGTTTCGATAGTAAAAACCAGTACCCCAATTAAATTTGCCAGGGTGTTTGTCATTAAGCATTGGCAGGTTAAACTCATAAGCAAACATGGAGTTTGCGCCATACAGCCGCGATGCGTAAAATGGCGTTTCCCATTGCAGCAAAAAGTTGTGCTGTTGGTTAAAGGCCGTCATGGCCGGGTTTTGGAAAAGATTGACGAATGTGTTGTTCCACCAGTTGTGGTCAGGGTTAGAATTTCTGGTGCCAATAATTACACCTTTTGTAAGCACATCAAGGCTTACCGTTTCTTCTACCAAAGTATCAGTTACATTAGTTACAATGGTATCCATATCTTGCCCAATGCTAATTAGTGGGCTTAGCAAGACGCCGATAAATAATAAGAGGGTATTGGTAGTTGTTTGCACGGAGTTAAAATTACAATGTGCTATGCATGTGGGCAAATAACTACATTAATTAAGCCAAATTAAAAGCACAATGGCTTATTGTATGTAGGTACAGGTAATTAACAAGAAGCATTTTGTAACATTAGCAAGAGGATATTATGCTAATGCCAGATTCTTGATTTTGTTCTTTATCGAACTAACGGTTTCTACTTTAACACATTTCTTCTCCACTTTCTGTTGCAAGAAATTTTTAAATTCCTTTTCAATCTCAAAGTGATCGAGGCAGCAAGAACATTCTTGTATCTGCTTTAAGAAAGATTTTTCCTCCTCTTCTGTCATTTCACCATCCAATACAAGAAAAACCTTGGAAAGTACCTTTGAACAATCGTGACCCATTACTCTTTGTTTTCTTTGTAACCTAAAGTTCTAGCATAATCTTCTAACAACTCCTTTAGCATTTGCCTAGCACGGTGCAAGCGCGATCGCACAGTGCCTATAGGAATATCAATAATCTTGGCAATTTCTTCGTAAGTAAAACCTTCAATATCGCACAATAAAATAACCGTTCGGAAATCTACTGGCAACGAATTGATGGCTTTGGTAACCTCATCTCCAAGCATCCCCTGGAAAATCTCTTCCCTCAAATCAAGCGTACCTACCAATTGCACGTCTTCTTGGTCATGGTAGTTTACTATATCTTCATAGTCTACCTTGTTAGGTTGTTTAGACTTTTTCCGATACTCGTTGATGAACGCATTCTTCAAAATCTTGAACAACCATGCTTTTGCATTAGTTCCTTCTACATACGAATTGGCAAAACGATAGGCTTTCATGTAGGTCTCCTGCACCAAGTCATTGGCATCGTCTTCGGCATAGGTTAGGTGGAACGCGAAGTTGTAGAGCGCGTCCATGTGCGGAAAAAACTCCCTTTCGAAGAGTTGGTCTTTTCTTAGTTTATCGTCTTTTTCTGAAGCCACGTCCAAATTTAGAAAATTTAAGTTTGTAAAGGATGTTGAAACTGCCATAACCTTGTTTCTTTTTGCAAATAAAGGTGCCAATACTGTGCCAACGTCTTAAAATTGTCATAATACATACAATTTTTCCGCCTACACCGTTTATGATGTAGCTTTACACCACCAATGAGAAATCGCCTGCTACAAATTTCACCTGGTTTTTGGGTATGCCTTATTTTTCTGGGTATAGCTTTGGTAAAAATTACCCCTTTGGTAATGAGCATTGCTATGGGCGGATTGTTTGTAACGGCACTGTTGTCGCCCAATGTTTTTAAAAAGATACCCCATATAATACTGGAGCCATCTGCGGGTATTTTTGTGTTTTTCTTTTTATTGGTTTTGGTAAGTGGGGTATACAGTTCAGATACCGACCAGTGGTTGGAGCGGCTGCGCATTAAGGTGCCATTTTTGTTGCTTCCACTAGCCTTTTTTATCATTAAAAAGCCAAATGAAAGGCACGTAAACTTGAGCCTTTATTTTTTATGGGCTTTGATGATAGGTGGTGCCATTGTGTCAGTTGGGCTATATTTAAACGACCCAGAGGGTATTACAGAGGCTATAAGCAGAGGCAAAACCATGCCTACGCCGTTTAATCACATACGGTTTAGTTTAATGACGGTGTTTGCTGTTGTTTGCGGGTATTATTTGCGCAGGCAAAAGTTTGTGGCCAAGTATGCTTGGGAAAAATGGCTACAAGTAGCGGGCACGTTTTTGCTCATTGCATTTATACATGTATGGGCCATAAGGAGCGGGCTGCTTGCTTTGTACCTCTGTTTAGGTGCCATATTGCTATACGAAATATGGCGTACCCGCAAGTTGGTTTTATTGGGCTCGCTGTTATTGTTGTTGCCTGCTTTGCCGGTTGTAGCTTATTACACCGTGCCCACTTTTACCAATAAGGTTGACTATATGCTTTATGATTTGGGCCGTTTTAAAGAAGGCGACACTGCTGCATATAGCGATGCTAGGCGCTTGCGCTCTATAATGGTATCGTGGGAGGTTGGTAAACAAGCAAAGTGGTTTGGGGTAGGGTATGGGGATATAAAAAATAAGATGGGCGCTTATTATAAGGCCAATTACCCAGAGTTGGCCGAAGAGAACTCATTAGACCCGCACAATCAGTTTTTGTACGTTTTTGTTGGGCTGGGTTTCTTTGGGTTGGCGGTGTTTACTTGGGCTGTGCTATACCCGCTGTGGTTGGCTTGGCGCTGGCGCAATATATTGTTTGTATGCTTTAACTTAATTGCCATAACGTCGTTTATACCCGAGTATCCGGTTGAAAACCAAGTGGGTACTGCCTTCTACCTTACCACTTTATTCTTTTTATACTTTGCCTTTAAACCTGGCGAGGATAGGGGAGTAGAGGTTAAAAGACCCGATTAGGCTTTTACGTTTATGGTTTATACCGCTCCATTACCACACCTTCGTGATGCATGGCGTGCCCAATAATCATAAACCCTATGGCATTTGGGGTTACTGGCGCATCATTTGCAGCGCCTACCTGCATCAATTCATAATTGCCAAAACTGTTGAACAACGATAGTGTAGCACCCCTAACTGATTGAAACTCGTGCACGAGCTCTTTTAAAGTGCAATGGTCTACCCTTGCTGCATTTGCATAAAGGTTCTCATCAAAGCCCGGCAATGGGGTTTTGTCGCCACGGGCAATGCAAAGAGCCCTGTATGCGAATATTCGCTCAGTATCGCTAATATGTTTCAGTACTTGCTTTATGGTCCATTTACCAGGGGCATATGCAAAGTCGCCTTTATCCTCGGCAATAGATTGCCAAAAAGCTAAAGTTGAGCGGCTGTAATGGCCCAAGGCCTCATGCACATCTTCGTAGTGCACCTTTTCAATGTAAGGTTGATAGAAGGGAGCATATTCGCTAATGGTTGGGCGCGGCATAGTTTTGGTTTTGTAAGGTATCAATTGCAGTTGCAGGCACAATACTATCTAAATAATCAAAAATACCATGTGCCATAAAACGGTAGCCTAATGCATTATAGTGCGCATCAAGCGGCCAATAAAAGGGAGTACTTGGCGGCAGTTTTGATACCTGGCTAATCATTGAGGGCATTAAATCTATGGCGTATTGCCTTTGGGCAAGCAGCTCGGTTACTTTTTCAAAATTATACTGGGCGGTCTCAACTTCATTAAACATGGGTTGCAGCACCAACACAAACTCAAACCCCTTTGCAGTGCCTAAGCTATCAATTGACTTAAACAGGGTGTTCATTTCTGCCAAGCTCTGGTTTACCAGTTTTTGCTCTTCCGCTTCGGTAACCAAAAAGTCTTTGAGGTGAAAAACATCGTGGGCAATGTGCCTTATAATGTAACTGTACCTATATGCTTGGTACCACCAAGGGCCTTTACGATGACTAACTGTTCCATCTTTTTTATATCGTTCAAGCCCGCCTCTTTCCATATAATCAAATACATCAGAGTTATTGGTTACCATTATTACCCAATCGGGTTGGTAATTAAGTAGTTTGGTGGTAAGCAAGTGGTACTCACCAAAGGGGTCGTTTCCGCTGGTTCCGGCATTAATAAAAGTGATTTTTTTATCTTTCCGACTTTGCTGCATGAGCTTTTCAGTATGCTTCACCCAGGTTGAGTCGTATTCGGTTCCTACCCCTTCGGTAAACGAGTCGCCCAAACATAAAAACCTGATTTCGCCAGGTTCTTTTGTCGGGATACTTTTTTCAAAAATTCCGTTTTCGTTAATTACTCGGTGAAACGAAAACTCGGCTTTGGTCGTCCAAACGGTATCAAATGGTGCATAAGGCAATTCTTTTGAATCAATATGTTGCTCAAAATATTTAGCCCTAAAAGAGTTACCGCTAATCTCGCAATAATCTAGTCGGGTTTTTACTCCAAATCTTAATACCGTTTCGGTAGCCAGAAGCAATGTTATCAATATTAAACCTGAAAACAATAGTTCGCGATGCCAGCGCACTCCAATTTTTTTAAGTAACCTGCTAACCAAAAAACACCCTACGCCTAAATGAAGGTAAATATATACTGTGCCCCAAAATGAACTTGATTCTAGAATAACTGGGCTATAATCTTTGTATATACCAAGAAGCATAATTGCCAGCACTATTTTGGCGAAGAGCTTAGCCCATCTTTTTAGTTTTTGTTTTTGTTGCACCATCATTTAAAGGTACTATGCCCAAGGTTCTCTAGGCTGCTTGGTTGGGCTATCAAAATACTATCTAAATTCTCAAAAATGCATTCTCCCATTATTTGATACCCTTTTGTGTTAAAGTGGGTGTCTGCAGGCCAATAATAACCGCTCTTATCATTTAAATGCTTAACCCTATCAACAAAACAAGGCATTAGGTTAATTGTATACCTAAGGTTATCAATAATATGCAAGTAATTGTTGTACAAGTATCGGTTTGCTTCTATTTCTGAGTGCAGTGGTTGCAGTACCATAACAAATTTAAAGCCAGCTTCATCTCCCAGTTTTTCTAATGATTGACCAACAGCGTTTATTTCTTTAATTGCCCTAGCTACTAATTTTTGTTCATCTTCAATGGTATGCAGCATTTGTGAAAGGTGAAATACATCGTGCACAATGTGCCTTGTTATATAGCTATATCTGTAAGCTTGGTACCACCAGGGCCTGTAATTGTATTGTACCGTGCCATCTGATTTAAACCGTTCCATACCACCCCTAATAATAAAATCAAATATGTCTGATTGGTTTACGTTCATAATTACCCAATCGGGCTTATAATCTAGAAGATTGTTTTTGAGCAGTAAGTATTCAAAAAAAGGATCGCTGCCACTTAAACCAGCGTTAATTAAAGTAAACTTATTACCTCTGTTTGTCTCGTTCAATAAGGCTTCAGTGTGCTTTACCCAAGATGAATCGTAGCTAGTTCCAGCACCTTCAGTAAAAGAGTCGCCTAGGCATAGTATTCTTATTTCTGCTGAATCTTTTTTTGGTATATTTTTTTCTGAGAGCCCTTTGTCATTTTTTTTGCGATAAAAACTAAACTCTTTATTACGATAACTTACAACTTGGCTTGGTTTAGGTGCTATGTATGCATCTGCCATTGAACTGCTGTATAGGTTCGACCTACCTGAAAGTCCATTTATCTCCCCAAAATCTAAATGGGTTTTAACTCCGAACCTTAGGTAAACCTCAACAAAAAGGAGTAGCACTAATAGAACTAAACCAGAAAAGAATAACTCTTTATGAATATTGCAAGGTATCTTTTTTAGGATGAGCGTGAAAAAGTACCATGCAGCTAGTAATAGCGAGTAAACAAAAATAGTTGCCAAAAATGAATTGGAACTTAAAATATAATCATTACAAAACCCTGCAAACAGAAACAAAAGTATTGCCTTAATAAAGACTATTAGCCACTTTCTGTTTTTTAAGGGATGCATATCGGTCATTTACTTTTTTCTAATCACAGCCAAGGTAATGCGGCTAATGCAAACCAGCTCATTGGCTTCATTGGTTATGCGTATTTCCCATACTTGGGTGCGGCCCCCAATGTGCACCGCACGGGCAATGCCCGTAACCAAACCGCTACGTGCCGATTTTATATGGTTGGCGTTTATCTCAAGCCCCACCACATATTCTTCGGGTGCATTGCAGCTAAGGCTGCCAGCTATGCTACCTAGGGTTTCGGCCAGCACTACCGATGCACCACCGTGCAACAGCCCCATGGGCTGTATGGTGCGGTGGTCAACGGGCATAGTGCCGGCAATGTAATCATCACCTACTTCGGTAATAACTATACCTAAGTGGCCCATCATGTTGCCTGCAGCCCCCATGGTAATTTGCTCGGGGGTGGCTTTAATTTTCCAGATACTCATAATACTAAGATATACTATTAATAACTACCAACTACCTCAGGTTTCAACACTTGTACACCAATACTGCCAAGTTTTTGTTCAAGGTTGTTGTACATTGCTTCGTCTTTATAAATACCGATAATGGCGCCACCAGAACCTGTAAACTTAGCGCTGGCACCGCAACTTCGGGCCGTTTCAACCATTTCTAAATTAGATGGGTGCAGGTTCATTACCTTTTGGCGCAAATCAAAGTTTTGATTGATTAAACTATTGAGCGCCGCAAGGTTTTTTGTAGTGAGCCCCTCAAAAAAACAATCGCTTAAATTGCCCCACTCGGTTATTGCTGCCAATATTTGCGGGTCTTTTAGTTGGTATCGCTCGCGTAGGTTGTTGTGCACCACCTCCGAACCTTCAGCTAAACTGGTGCGATAGGCGATAAACAAACTGGGTAATAATTGTTTACTAAACGGCACGTAATTGCCATAACCTTGTTTATCAAAATGCTCTTTGGCAAAATCCATATACACTGGTTGCTCAAAAGCCTGTGCCACACGGTCTTGCAGGCCAGCGCCAATACCTAGTTCATCTGTTTCAACGGATAGCACCAGGTTGGCGAGCTCCGCCGGGGGGATATGTATTTCATAAAACTGCATCAATGCCCGCATGGTTGCCGTTATAATGGCGCTGCTGCCTGCAAGGCCCAACCGGTTGGGTATATTGCTATCGTAGCTTAGCTTAAAGTTTTCGGCACGCTGCGTTGCGCCATGCCGTTGCATGTGCTCATAAAACCGTTTCAGGGCCGCTTTAATAATACGCAAACCGCCGTAGTATCCATAATTTGTTACATCTTGGTGCAGGGCATCCAGGCCATCATACACTTTCCAGTCGCGCTCGTGGGGTACTATCTCTAGTTGCTTGGCTTCTTTGAGCAAAACGGTGGCACTAAAGTTGGCAAACACAAAGGCAATGGTTTTGCCATTGTAGCCATCAGATGGGTTGCCAATAAGTGCGGCGCGAGGATAGGCGTGAGCGGTAATCATGGCTGAAAGATAAGGCGAATTGTAAAATAAAACGGGCTATTCAATACAAATGTTTCATTAAATCAACTACTTTGGTTGGCTGGGGCAGGGGTTTGGCAATTGGCTGTATAGGTGGGCGCAATAAGGTAGCTTGGGTAAAAGTGCCTAGGTGTTGAAGTATGGTATATGCCTCGGTGTAAGTCCGTTCCTTTCGACCCGTTAAGGTAGCGTTGGCTACTCGGTTAAGGCGCACTTCGATAACGCTGTTGGCGAGCAATGCAGCAATTTTATATTGTTCTGGGTCAAAATAGCCCATAAACGACCAATGCAAATGGATTTCTATGCCTTCATTATCCATTGCTTTCAGTTTAAAACTGTCGTAAGGCACCAGTGCTTTTTGTAAATGCAGGCAATAGTTGGAAGCATTTTCGATGCTGGTGCGTGGATTTTGATGGTCTTCGAGGGTAATTAGGTTGGCCTGTTTAAAGTTCTCTATTTCTACAATGTGCTCAGGCAAGAACAGTTCATTATTAGCTACGTATCCGCTTCTTGACAGGAACGTTTGCTGCCAAGCGGCCAATGCTTTCCTATCCTCAAAGCGGCGTTGGTCTTTAAAGTAATCGTAACGATGATGGAAAGCCTGTATGATACTTACAGGTTTGTTAAATTGTATGGTTTCGTGTTTCATGGCTGCGGTGCTAAGTTATCTTTATCAATGAAAGCAGGCAAGCTGCTTACTTAGATACTGGGATAATGTTTTTTGGAACAAGAATATCAGTTATATTTGTTACAAGCCTATGAGCAGAGAAGAACTAAAAGAGTTTTTGCATCAAAGAATTGATGAAGTTGACAGCGAAGAGCTTTTGAAAAAGGTGATTTTTTGGCTTGACATAAATACTGGCCTAGAAGAACCATACAAACTAACAAAAGCTGAACAACAAGCTGTACAAGAAGGACTGGAGGATTACCAAAAGGGAAACACAACCAGCCATGAGGACTTCAAAAAGGAAGTGCGAGGATGGCGTGGAAAATAATTTGGTCGGAAAAGGCGAAACAAAACATACGAGATATCCATGCCTATTGGATTGAACGAACGGGCTCTGATGCATACCCTGCAAAATTAGAAGAGGTGTTTTTTGAAGTGGTGGACAATTTAGAGCATAATCCCTTTTTAGGTATCGCCACCATGTCAGTCGACAAAATTCGGTTCCTGATTGTTAAGTACTACAAAGTAGCAATCTACAACACACAGCCAAAGGGATAGCCGACTTGATGATAATTTTGCACAGCACCGTTTTGGAGCTAGGCTTCCAAGATATATCGTTTCGTATTTCATAGCTGCGGTACTAAGTTATCTTTATTGATGCTAGCAGGCAATTTTTACGTAGCCATATGGATGCGCTAATAAAAAACAACTTGAGGTTGTAAGGCGGTGGGCAGCAATTGTTTAAGACAAATAGATTGTTATATTTGTTGATGCTAACCTGCTAAACCTGCAATTATGAAGTTTCTAAGTCTATTATCAATGGCGCTATTACCAGTGCTGTTCTTTTCGTGTGATAATGCAACAGCCGATAAAAAAGGCCCAACTTGGATAACCCCAAGCGATGATGATACTAAAACCCTTCAAACAGCCTTACTAACGGCAAAACCGGGCGATACCATTTATTTTGGTGCCGGTACTTTTAACCTAACCAGCACGCTCAGCCTTGATGGTATTGACGACGTTACCTTAAAGGGTAAGGGAATGGACAGTACCATCTTAAGCTTTAAAAACCAAACCGAAGGGGCCGAAGGCGTAAAGGTAACCGCCAATAACTTTACCATTGAAGATATGGCTATTGAAGACCCTAAGGGCGATGGTATAAAAGTACAAAATGCCGATGGCGTGGTGTTTCGCAGGCTTAGGGTTGAATGGACCACCCGAAACGATAGCACCAATGGCGCATATGGCTTGTACCCGGTAAGTAGCCGCAATATATTGATGGAAGAGTGTATTGCCATTGGTGCCAGCGATGCTGGGGTGTATGTAGGGCAAAGTGTAAACGCCATAGTGCGCAACAACTTGGTTTATGAAAATGTGGCAGGTATTGAAATTGAAAACACCATAGGTGCGGAATGTTACGGCAACAAGGTAACCAACAATACGGCTGGCATCTTGATTTTTGACCTGCCTGGATTACCTAAAAAGAACGGAAAAAACATTAAGGTGTATGACAATGAGGTAATTGGCAACAACCACCCTAATTTCTCATCTATGGGTATTAGCGTGAGTATGGTGCCTGCCGGTGTAGGTTTGTTGTTTATGGCCAGTCAGCATATTGAGGCTTATGGAAACAAAGTAATTGACAACAACTCCGTAGGCACTGCCATTTTTAATCTGGACCAGATGAACCGTACCACCGACGACACGCTGTATGACAAATACCCAGCAGCCATATACCTGCACGATAATTATTATGAGCGCAAACAATCGGTGCCCGATACCACACGCATGTTTGGTAAACTATTATACGATGCATTTGGCACAGATTTGCCAATAATATTTTATGACGGTTTTCAAAACCCCGCACTGATGGTTGATGGAAAAATACCTGCTGAACTGCTTATCTGCATTCAGAACAACGCCAACGCTACTTTTTTCAACATGGCTACGCATAGTAACGAGTTTGCACAGCACGATTGTAAGTTAGAGCCGATACCTCCAGTTACTTTTGATAATGAAAAACTCTTGAAAGCGCTGTAAAATGGATGTTTACACAAAACAAGTTGCCGAATTTCACAAGGCATTTGGCATTCCTGTTTTAAATAGTCCGCAGTTGCCCGATGCTGAAAGGCTTAAACTTAGGGCCCGACTGGTAGGAGAGGAGAGCCATGAAGTAATGGAAGCACTACAAAGTGGCAACCTGCAACACATTGCTAAAGAAATAGCCGACTTGATGATAGTGCTGCACGGCACGGTTTTGGAGCTAGGCTTGCAAGATGTAATGGATGAAGTAATGAAAGAGGTGCACCGTAGCAACATGAGTAAATTGGGCACCGATGGCAAACCCATTCACCGTGAAGATGGCAAGGTATTGAAGGGCCCAGGCTACTCTGAAGCCGATTTAACATTTATTGGCTAATTATTGTCACATCTTTTTTCAACTTTGTTTGTTGTCCATAGTCTAAACCAATAGATATGAAAACAATTGCCCTAATTTGTGTTAGCCTACTGGCCTATTTAACCCCAAGTGTTACCGGTTCAACGGTTTACCAGTTTACCATGAATAGTATTGAAGGTAAGCCAGTGCCTTTAAAAAACTATGAAGGTAAGGTGATGATAATAGTAAACACCGCCAGCAAATGTGGGCTAACCCCTCAGTATGCCGATTTAGAAAAGTTTAATAAAGAATACAAAAGCAAAGGTGTGGCCATTTTGGGTTTCCCGGCCAACAACTTTTTAAAGCAAGAGCCAGGTACCAACGATGATATCAAGGCCTTTTGTGAAAAGAACTATGGCGTAACCTTCGATATGTTCGAAAAAATAGAAGTGAAAGGTAAAGACATCAACCCGCTATACGATTTCTTGACCCATAAGGATAAGAACGGAAACGTGGAGAGCGATGTAAGCTGGAATTTCCAGAAGTTTGTAATCAATAAAAAAGGAGAAGTAGTGGCCGCTTTTAGCCCTAAAACCTCTATTTACGATGCCGAGGTGGTAGCGCTGGTAGAAAAGCTGATCAAAGAATGATGCAAAAATTGTTTTTTGGGCTGGCATTTATGCTAGTTTTTGCACTTAGTGCAATTGCTCAAAAAGTTGAGATACTCACTTTTGAGCAACTGGCAGCACGAATGAATAGCCCTAAACAAGAAGTGGTAGTTTATAACTTTTGGGCTACTTGGTGCAAACCATGTGTGGAGGAAATGCCAGCCTTTGAGAAGTTGGCCAGCGATTATAGGACTAAAGGGGTGGCAGTGGTGTTTGTGAGCATGGACTTTAAAAGCAAACACGCTAAAGTGGTTGAGTTTGCGGCCCAAAAAGAACTGCAAAATGAAGTAGTGCTACTAAATGCGCCCGACTACAATGCTTGGATTGACAAAGTAAGCCCTGAATGGAGTGGTGCAATACCTGCTACCTTGGTAGTGAAGAAAACAGGTAAGGTGCGCAAGTTTCACGAAGGCTCCTTTACCTACGAGGAATTGGAAAAATTTGTAAAACCGCTCTTAAAATAAATTTATGAAAAAAGTATTTTTCGTTTTGGTCATTATGGCTTTGGGTATGGTTGCTTTCGCTGGTGTTGAAGTAGGCGATGCCGCACCCGATTTTAAGCTAAAAAACATTGATGGCAAAACCGTTGGCCTTTCTGACTACAAAGATGCTAAAGGTGTAATAGTAGTGTTTACCTGCAACCACTGCCCATACGCAGTTTTGTACGAAGACCGCATTATTGCGCTCAGCAAAAAGATGAAAGGCTTAGGCTTCCCGGTAGTAGCTATTAACCCTAATGATGCCAGCAAATACCCAGATGATAGCTTTGATGGTATGGTAAAGCGTGCTGAAGAGAAAGGTTTTAATTTTCCGTACCTGCACGACGAGAGCCAAGCAATTGCTAAAGCTTACGGCGCATCTAAAACACCACATGTGTTTTTGTTAGCAAAGGGCAAAGACAATAAATTCTCGGTAGCTTATATTGGTGCTATTGATAACGACACCGAGAACGTAAGTGCCGATACCCGCACCAATTATGTTGAGGATGCCGTTACAGCGGTTTCTGCTGGTAAAAGCCCCGACCCATCTACTACCAAGGCCATTGGTTGCACTATTAAGTGGAAGAAGGATTAAAATTTAGTACTAGTTTCTTAACATCAAAGACCTGCTCATGTATTTCATGTGCGGGTCTTTTTTTTATGTTATTTGTTTTTATCAAAGGTTAATGCTACTTTTAGATATTGTATTTATCAAAATGCATTAGTGCCAGCCATGCGCCCCCTTGGTTAATTTCAAATGAGCACTTCAGTTTTGGTGAAAATTTCATCAATGTTATTTTTTCTCATACACTAAAGTGCTTGTTATGAAAAACCTATTACTCATTATGTGTGCGATGCTGTGCTTTTTAACTTCTTTTGCACAACCTCTTATTACAGTTGACTACCAAATTGATGTTTCTTGCTTTGGTGGCAGTGATGGCGCAGCCGGTATTTCAGTTAATGGTGGCGACCCGCCATATACTTACACCTGGTCACATGGAGGGTCAACAACCGACACTATTGCAAACTTACCTGCCGGCTCATACTCCGTTACAGTAACTGACGGATTAGGTAGTATTGCCACAGCAACTGTGGTTATTAATCAGCCTACGGAGGTAGTTACGTTTATATCCACCAATAATGCTTCGTGTGGTATTCCAAGTGGTTCTGCAGTGGTTTCAGTAACAGGTGGAGCTGCCCCGTATAGCTTTTTTTGGAGCAATGGCAGCACGGCACCGCAAATAGGCAATCTGCAACCAGGTGTATATTGGGTTTCTGTAGTTGATGCAAATGGATGCGTGGCATCTGATTCTGCATCCGTTTTAGGTGGCTCTTTTTTAAACTTAACCACCTCGGTGGTTTATGATTCGTGCCAAGGTACCGCTTGCATTGAAGCCCTGGTGCCCGGTACCATTGTCTTTTACCAATGGAGTACAGGGGCAACCACCCAGCAAATATGTGGTTTAGTTGATGGTAACTATTCTGTTACCGTATCTGATAATAATGGTTGCACAGCAGCCCAGTCGGTTAACATAACCAACATCACCGTTTTACAAGCCGCAGCGGCTTCAACACCTGCTACTTGCGGCAACGATGGTTCGGTGGTTTCTACGGTTTCGGGTGGCACGCCACCATATACTTATCTTTGGAACAATAATGCCTTCACGTCTTCTGTATCTAATTTGCCAGCCGGCAATTATACTGTAACCATTACCGATGCCAATGGATGCTCCACAACCGCATCAACAACCATATCAAGTGGTAGTTTTACTTTAGACTCAACCAGCACAATTGCCACAACCTGTCAAATTGCAAGCAACGGCAGTGCAGCAGTATTTGTGAGCGGCACCAACGCGCCGTTTACCTATGAGTGGAGCAACTCAGCAACCGGTAGTGCCATTTCGGGTGTTGCGCCGGGTACTTATGTGGTTACCATTACTGATAATGGTGGTTGCATATTGGTGCAAACCTTGCAAGTGGGCTTTACCAACCTTCAAATTAATGTAAGTGCTCTGGCACCAGCAAATTGTGCAAACAGCACTGGCGGCATATTGCAAGCTACCGCACTCAATGGCGATGCACCCTATACCTATTCTTGGAGCAATGGCAGCACCACCGATACAGCAAGTGGCCTACCCGTTGGCGGCCATACGGTAACCGTTACCGACGGTAATGGTTGCGAGGCCATAAGGCACCAGTTTGTTGCGGTTCAGCAAAACTGTTATACCCGCATCAATGGCAATGTGTACTTTGATGCCGATACTGATTGTAATAAAACTGCTGCCGACTTAGGCATTTCGGGCTTGATGGTGAAAATTGACCCTGGATATAGTGCCTATACCCAAAGTAACGGCAATTGGACAGCAGTTGTAAGGCAGGGTAGCTATGATGTATCGGTGGCAAACAGTGGGCAAGGCGCAAACTTTATATATACTTGTGGTATTGATACCTTGCCAATTAGTGTTACCGATACCACTGCTTTAACTGGTATTGATTTCCCTAAAACGGCTGACATTATTAATAATATTTCCCTATCAGTGAATTGCGGAGTAGCAAGGCCTGGATTTAATCAAAACAATTGGGTTACCATTAAAAACCTTGGTTTTACTGCCGCTGATTTCTCTGGTAGCATTGTTTTGGATAACATTTTTACCACTGCACCTACTTTTAGCCAGTTGGGCAACATTGTTATTGATAGTATTACTTTTGCTCCAACCACTGTTCATTTCAGTTATGTGGGTTTAGCGCCTCAGCAACAAGTATATTTTACAATTGTTACAACCTTACCAACTATACCTACCGTAAATTTAGGGCAAACGGTAACCCACAGCGGAACCGTTGATTTGTTGAACAATACCGATCAAAATACGGTGAACAACAACTATTCGTGTTCAACTACCATAGTAGGCTCATACGACCCTAATGATAAGCAGGTGTTTAACGCCGATAACGAGAGCATTGATGGCCCAGCAACTGTTGAAGATACCTTGTTGCGCTACCTAATCCGTTTCCAAAACACCGGCACCGATACTGCCTTTACCGTGGTAATAAGAGATACCCTGGACGAGCACCTTGATATCTCAACCTTCCGATTTATTGCCACGAGCCACAATGTGGAGATTGAGTTTTATGAAGAGCGCATCGTACATTTTGTATTCAACAACATTTTGTTGCCCGATAGTAATGTAAACGAACCTGCCAGCAATGGCTTTGTGGAGTTTGATATTGAAGTGTTGGATAAAACCCAGTTGGATGAAGTGAGCAACCAAGCTGCCATCTATTTCGATTTCAACCCACCAATTTACACCAACACAGTTACCACTGCGCGGTTAGTGGGTATTACCGAAAAAGTAACTGTACCAATAAACGTTTTCCCTAACCCAACCACTGGCAAACTCTCCGTTAACCTTGGCGGCAAGTTGGTTGAGCAAGTAGAGCTTTATGATTTAATGGGCAAGCGTGTACTAAGCAACTCTTTTGCACCGAGCATACAAGCCAACCTTGATGCTACGGGCCTTAGCAGCGGACTTTATATTGTGCGCATCCGCAGCGGTGCTGCTTGGTATCAAGACAAGGTGGTTGTAAGGGAATAATTTTTAGATACTGGAAATTTAAATATGGCGGTAGTCTTAACAGGGCTACCGCTATTTTTTTTGTATTTAAAGTAGCACTGCAATTAAGTTATCGCCCCACCTTCCACCTCAAATATCTCGGGTGGGTTGGGATGGCCTGTAAACACGGCCTCAATGCGGGCACGCTGGGTATCGGTTATAAATATCTGCCCAAATGATTCATCGCTGATGTGGTGCAGTAGCCTAGCTGAGCGCCCTGCATCCAGTTTGTCAAAAATATCATCCAACAACAGGAACGGCTTAACTCCCTTGTGGCGGAATAGCAATTGGTATTGAGCCAGTTTTAGCGCAATCAAAAACGACTTTTGTTGTCCTTGTGAGCCAAAGCGGCGCACGGTGTGCCCATCCATGGTAAGTTCCAAATCATCGCGATGCACACCACTACTGGTGCGGCCCATAGCGCGGTCGCGCTCAATATTTTTGGTTAGTATTTCACTGAGTGTACTGTCGTTCAGTGGCGAGCTATACGCCAGGCTTACTTGCTCCCTTTCGCCACTTATGGCGGCATATATACTGTTAAAGTCAGGAGTGATTTCTTCAATAAATCCATTTCGCTTTTGGTGTAAAAGTTGTGCATGTACTGCCAACTCTTCATCATACACCCCCAACATAGCTTTATCTAGCCGACCCGTTTCAAGTGCTTTTTTTAGCAGCGCATTGCGCTGGGTAACAATGCGTGTATAGGCCTGCAGGGCCTCTAGATAAGGGCGATCTATTTGCGAGGCGGTCATATCTAAAAAACGACGGCGTTCTTCGCTGCCACCATTTATCAAGATATTATCATCAGGGGTAACTATCACTACCGGAAAACGGCCTACGTGGTCGCTCAATCGTTCGTAGGGCGATTCGTTTACTTGTAGGTCTTTGCGCTTACCGAGTTGATAAACGCATTTTAAGTCTAAATGCTCGCCCGCTAATTCAATGCCTGCATCCAGTCTAAAAAAATCGAGCCCGTGCTGTATGTTGTGCTGATCGGTGCTATGGAAATAACTCTTGCTCATGCAGCAATAATAAATGGCATCCAGTAAATTGGTTTTGCCAGCTCCATTATGCCCCGTAAAGCATACCATTTGTTTACCGAAAGCCACTTTTAGCTTGGTGTAGTTTTTATACTGTAAAATGGTAAGCGATGATAGGTGCATTGTTTCAGTTACAGGTTTTATGGTTGCAAGTTGCGGGTTTAGTTGTGGTTAAAATTCATGATTAAAAAATCAAAAGCGGGTATCTTTTTGCATCTTAAAACACGCCAAGATACTTGATACTCGATACTTGTTAATCACTATTTCTTTCCGTAACCGAATTTTGGTATTTTTGCAGTCTAAAGAACCGCGGATGGCAAAGGCAAAAATAACAAAAGACACTTACTTGCAGTGGTATGAGCTGATGGTATTGTTGCGTAAGTTTGAAGAGCGTGCGGGAATGCTATATGGTCAGCAGAAAATTAGGGGCTTTTGCCACCTATATATCGGGCAGGAAGCCATAGCGGCAGGATTGATTAGTGCTACCCGCAAAGAAGACCCAGTGATCACTGCTTATCGTGACCACGGATTGGCCATAGCCAAAGGTATAGAAGCCAAGGCTGCCATGGCCGAGTTGTATGGCAAGGCAACCGGTTGCAGCCAGGGCAAAGGTGGCTCAATGCACTTTTTTAGCAAAGAGCATTTCTTTTTTGGTGGGCACGGCATTGTTGGTGGCCAGATAGCTTTGGGTGCCGGTATAGCGTTTGCTGAGCAATACAAAGGCACTGATAACGTGTGTGTATGTTTTATGGGTGATGGTGCGGTGCGCCAAGGTGCCTTGCACGAGACCTATAATATGGCCATGCTTTGGAAGTTGCCGGTAGTGTTTATTTGCGAGAATAATTTTTATGCCATGGGTACTTCGGTGGCTCGCTCATCTAATGTTACCGATATTTATAAGCTAGGTTTGGCTTATGATATGCCAAGCAAGGCCGTTAACGGCATGAAGTGCGAAGATGTGCACGAGGCAATTGACGAAGCGGTGCAACGCGCCCGCAAAGGCGATGGCCCTACATTTTTGGAGATACGCAGCTACCGTTATAAAGGCCACTCAATGAGCGACCCAGCTAAATATCGTGCTAAAGAGGAGGTAGAAGAGTATAAAAAACAAGACCCGATTGAAGTGGTGAAAGCTACTATTCTAGCCAAAAAATATGCTAGCGAAAAACAATTGGAACAAATAGATGAAAAAATTAAGGATATTGTTGATGAAGCCGTTAATTTTGCGGAGGAATCGCCTTACCCTGATGCGGCTGAAATGTACAACCACATCTACACACAAGAAGATTATCCATTTTTAAAAGACTAACCCTAATTTACTTTTTTAACGCAATAAGCACATGGTAACTGAAGAAACTCCTGTAACTACAGGGGAACAAACTGGAAAGAAGCAACAATTCGACTTCGCTAAAAATCAAAACGTAATAATTGGCGCACTTGCTGCCGTGTTGGTTTTGGTGGTTGCGTTTGTAGGGTATCAGCAATACTACTTGCCTGGTCAAAACTTGGAAGCTCAAAACGCAATATATGGTGCTCAAGAAGCTTTTAAAGCAGGAAAATGGAACGAGACCTTAAATGGTGAATTACCGGCGTATCAAGGTGTGCTTGCTGTGGCTAACCAATATGGTAGTACTAAAGCAGGTAAATTGGCTCATTACTATGCTGGCCTTAGCTACCTTAACTTAGGCGATTTTGATAATGCAATTACGCACTTGCAGCAATTTGATAGTGATGATGTATTGCTAGGTGCTTATGCCCTAGGTGCACTAGGTGATGCCTATGCCGAGAAAGGAGACATGGATAAGGCCATACAATACTATAAGGATGCTGCCAACCATAGTGATAATGTACAATCAGCTCCTGCGTTTTTGCTAAAGTCTGCTTTGGCTCTAGAAACACAAGGTAAAAATAAGGATGCCTTGGACCAGTTGACCAAATTGAAAAGCCAATATCCAGAATATAATGCTGCCTCAATGGACATTGCAACGCACATGGCTCGTTTAGAGCAAAAACAATAAACTAATATGGCTACCCATTTAAAAAGCCTATCAGCATATGATACCGAGAAAGTGCCCGACGCCGGGCACTTTTCGTTCGGTATAGTGGTGTCGGAATATAACAAACACATTACCTTCCCACTGATGGAAGGTGCCGTGGAGACCTTGCTTAAGCACGGCTGCGAAGAAGAGAACATTAAAGTAGTGTATGTGCCCGGTGCTTACGAGCTACCAAGCGGTGCCCAACTGCTTGACGATAGCGATACTTTTGATGCCATATTGTGCCTCGGTTGCGTAATTAAAGGTGAGACCGACCACGATATCTACATCAATACTTCGGTAGCCCAGGCGCTTACTACTTTATCAATTGAGCGCAAGCGCCCGTTTCTATTTGGCTTATTGACCCCTAACACCGAGCAACAAGCTTTGGATAGGGCAGGGGGCAAGCATGGCAACAAAGGCGTTGAAGTAGCCGTAGCGGCCATCAAAATGGCTGATTTGGCGAGGCAGCTTTCTTAAGTGTTAAGTGATAAAGTAACAAGTGATAACATAAGAGCCGATTGGCTCTTTTTGTTTTTAGGCTACCCTGTTTCTTGTAAAATGACAAACGCAACATGGCTATAAATAGCCATGGCTTTCAAGCCATGGTGCTCTGGTACATAAAAACACAAAGCCCCGTCTCGTTAAAAACGTGACGGGGCTTTTATCGTTAATTGGCAATTGACAGAAATCGTCAATCGTCAATCCAAAAATCTAAAATCGATTAGTGGAACTGCTCAGTTTCGGTAGAACCGGCCATTGCAGTGGTAGAAGACTGCCCTTGTTGAACCGCATTCTGCACAGCATCAAAGTAACCAGTACCCACAAATGATTGGTGCTTGATGGCTTTGAAACCGTCTTTCTGCAAGGCAAACTCACGCTCTTGCAACTCGCTGTAACCAGCCATGCCACGCTCTTTGTAAGCTTTGCTCAATTCAAACATGCTCGTGTTCAAGGCATGGAAACCAGCCAAAGTAATGAACTGGAATTTGTAGCCATAAGAAGCCAACTCTTCACGGAAAGTCAACATGGTTTCTACGCTCAAGTGCTTAGCCCAGTTGAAAGAAGGTGAACAGTTGTAAGCCAACATTTTACCTGGGAATTTAGCGTGGATAGCATCAGCAAATGCTTTAGCGTAAGCCAAGTCAGGGTTGCCAGTTTCCATCCATACCAAGTCAGCATACGGTGCGTAAGCCAAACCACGGTCAATGCCTTGCTCCAAGCCATTCTTCACGTAGTAAAAACCTTCGTTGGTGCGCTCACCGGTAAGGAATTTATGGTCACGTGGGTCAATGTCGCTAGTAATCAAGTTAGCAGCTTCAGCATCAGTACGAGCGATAACCACGGTAGGTACACCCATTACGTCAGCAGCCAAACGGGCAGCTACCAATTTGTTGATACCTTCTTGGGTTGGCACCAATACTTTACCACCTAAGTGGCCACATTTTTTGGCAGAAGAAAGTTGATCCTCGTAGTGAGCACCAGCAGCACCCGCTTCAATAAGGCTCTTCATCAACTCAAATGCATTCAAGTTACCACCAAAGCCAGCTTCAGCATCAGCAATAATAGGCACGTTCCAGTGGATGTCGCCTTCGCCGTTAACGCTCTGGATTTGGTCAGCGCGCAACAAAGCATTGTTAATGCGCTTAACTACAGCTGGTACGCTGTTGGCAGGGTACAAGCTTTGGTCTGGGTACATTTCGCCAGACAAGTTAGCATCAGCTGCTACCTGCCATCCGCTCAAATAGATAGCTTCCAAACCAGCTTGAACTTCTTGGATAGCTTGGTTGCCGGTAAGGGCACCCAAACCAGCAATAAAAGGCTGGCTGGTTAGCTTGTTCCAAAGACGCTCAGCACCCAATTTGGCCAAGGTATATTCAATTTCAACTGATCCACGAAGTTTCAGTACATCTTCGGCGGTGTATGGGCGCTCGATCCCAGCCCAACGTGGGTTGTTTTTCCAGTCATTGGTCAACGCATCAATACGTGCTTGCTTACTCATTGTTTATGGAGGATTTATGAATGAGAGGTTAAAATTTTCTTGTTGTTTAGGCTTAAGCTGAGCAAAAACCTAAAAGTGCTGCAAAGATACAAGAAAAGAATTGATTTTTAAAGGGTTAATTAGAGTAATTAGACTATAAAAAGCGGGCCGCCTATTGGCAGCCCGCTCGTTACATCACTTCAACTTTATCTTCGTCTCTATCGAAATCTGCATCCGAAAATCCAACTGGATTTTCAACTTTCTAAGTAAGGCATTAATCGCCTCAAGAAAAAACTGCATAAAGGAGCTTTAAAAACATATTCAATAAAGAGCAATCCCTCCATGAAACTTTTTATGCATGCTACTATAACTTACAAGACTGCTGAATAGTTCACAAGTTCCAAAACCCCGCATCAGTTCTCGCTTATGGTCATTTTCCTTAGCAGTTCTTTATTGTCAATAGGTGTCAAAACTTTGCTTTGATAAGGCTCTGCAATGTCATCTTCATATAGTGTGCAGCCAGTGAATCCTTTAGACACCTCATCAGCCTCTATATGAAGAGGTTTTTTGTCTTTAAACAAACCAAGCAGTTTAAGTAGTTTTTTTAGCATGAAAATATTTTATTTAGCTAATCCCACAGAAAATTGTGTGTTCATTTCAGTAACATTTGCACCAATAAATAATGTCCTATCCAAATTGGCACTTCGGAGATCAGCTTCTAAAAGAGATGCATTGTTAAAATTTGCTTTGGTCAAATTTGCGGCTATAAAATGAGCCAAGTAGCAATTTGAACTTGTCAAATCAGCGTCCGTTAAATTTGCACCCTTTGCAAAAACTTCAGACAAGTTCGTTCTTATTAAAAAAGCTCCTACTAAAATTGCTTGGCATAGATTCGCCCTTTCTAAACTTCCCCGGAAAAAATCTGCTCCAGAAAAATTGGTACTTGCACATTGCGCTAAGGCTAAATCTGCACTGGATAAATCCGCACCCTCTAGATTAGCAAAGGATAAATTGGCTTCTCTCAAGTTTGCACCGTGCAAATTTGCACCCGCTAAATTAGCATATCTTAGGTCAGCCTTTTCTAAACTACAATTATGCAAATCGGCCTCTGACAAATCCACACACTGAAGATTAACGTTTTCAAAGTTGGCATCTGCGAAAATAGCCCTATCTAATTTAGCCTTATAAAACGATACGTCTGATAATTTTGCAGACTGAAAGTTGGCTTTAGACATTATTGCATTCTCAAAAAGAACATTCGATAATTGCGATTCAATGAATTCCCCTTCAACAATTCTAGCACCTAAAAAACTGGCATCTTCAAAAGTGGCATTATTAAAAGTACATTCTTTAAAATTGCCGTAACTAAATATTAACTCTTTAAATTTAGCATTTTTGAATTCCGTATTTTGAATTTCACAGTAAGCAAAACTATTCTCGCTTTCCGACATTATCCCACTCCTTAATATTTGAACAAGTCTTTCTTTATCTGTCATGATACGATCAATTAAACCAGTTCTCTAAACAAGATTTCTCTATTCTTTCACAAAACGCCATTTCTTTAATCTTCCCTATTATGATATTCTTTTCTTTTTTCGGTAGTAAAGGGTTAATTACTATTCCAAATTCTAGCTCCATAGGTGAGCCCAACGAATAGGCCAGTCCTTTTTGTGGAAATTGGTAGTTCAAATGTATGCAAAAACGAAATTCTTGTTCATAAGTAAACGCATTCTCCTTCCTAATTGCTACATATTTTACAGAAGTATTTTTTGGGTTTCTCTCATCCAAAAGAGCTTTATATTTTACTTTTCCCATAATAAATCTTCGTGCATCTAGTGTTTCTAACTTAACTGGCGCAGTCTCTAAGTATTGAAAAAGAGTACCTGGATTAAAGCATATTGCGCCAACCCGTTGGCTATCCCATTTTGAACTATATGTGGACCACATTGCCAAAGAATCTTTACTGGCTAAATGCCAACAATTTATTAAGAATTTTTTTTGTTTCTGGCGAATTTGTGCGGTATTACCTCGTTTCAAATCCTCCAATGAAGCACATTCCATTTTATCAAGAAAGCGGTCAGCCCTAGAAAACCATATGTTACCAGTTTCTAAAAAATCAAATAAATGATTACGGCCTAAAAATCTATATAGTTTATTACCTTCTCTTTGCTTATAGTTGTTTTCCCACTTCATAACATAATATTTAACGCCTCCACCAAACCATACCGCTTGCAAATCTTTATAAAAGTCTTGAAAGTGGATGTGTGAACATAGGGTTTAAGTAAAGCGGCTTTTTCGGTATTACCCAAACGGCTGTAGGCAATAGCCCAGAGCATGGTAGTTTGGTGATGGTAGTTAATGTTTTTAAGGTATTGCTGTCTTAACTGGTCAAAATCCGGCACCCTTGTATGGTCGGGGTGGTCTATGTAAGATATGGGATAATGTCAGGTATGTAAGACAAGCTCTGGGACGGATAAGTCTGATGTTTCAGGCGTAACAGTTATCCCATCAATAGTGATTGCTGGTAACGGTGATTTGGGCAGTAAATCCCCTAACTCTTCCTCTAAAAGGGTGTTAACTGCAATTTGTTCTTCAAACTCTCTTAAGGCATTCAAATCGTCAGTAATAGATTGCTCCAAATCGTCTGCAAGAGTTTGCTTATCTACCATAAACTGGGGTTCTTCATCTAATACCCAACTGATAAGCTCGGCTCGCCGCGTGCGGAATTTGGGGTTTAGGTAATTCACTCTAGCCCATTCGCTAATTATTGCCGACCGTTGCGGATAACGAAGCAAGCGATTGAGTATAAACGCTGAATTCTCGGCATTGGCGCAAAACCAATTAATGGCACTTTCATTCAATGTAGCCCCTATTAATAAAGAATTGCATTGCTGGGTAGTTTCCGTTAGTTGCGTAGGGGCTATGCATGCTGTGTTGTCAATACAGCTTTGCAACAGCCCAAACACCTTCATTGCCAGATGAGAGGGCAGTGGCTCGTATTGTTTGGTTTTGTTGCTCTCCTTATAAGGGCGGTACTTATTGATTGCGGTCAAGAGGGATTTCCTGCTGAATCGTTTGTTGTAAACCAAAGATCGCACGTTATCCTTACTAAAGCTTCCTGTACTTTAGGTTAAACTGGTGATAAGCAAGCACATCCCTTACTCAAGAAATCGGCATAGGTACTAATGGCATTATCAGCCAAAGGTGGTTTGGTTATTTCATACAATGCCTTTCGTACTAGCCCTTTTTTGTCCATTGATATCGCTTCAAGATTTAAATATAGCAAAAAATAAAAATGCCGACCCAAGGATCGGCATTTTATATCTGGCAAAATTCTTACTTAATCAATCAATAAGGTCGTAAGCTGGAAGTGTCAAAAATTCGATGAACTCGTCGTTATCAATCAGCTGGTCAAATATCTCAACGGCTTTTTCGAACTTTCCGTTCTCATAAGCCTCAGCGCCAACGTAGCCTTTAATCTTCTCCAATTCGCTTGGTACCAATGAGCGGTAAAGCTCCAAGGTTACTTCGCGGCCATCGTCCAACTTGGCTTTGTGCTTAATCCATTGCCAAACTTGGGTGCGGCTAATCTCGGCAGTAGCGGCATCTTCCATTAGGTTATAGATGGCTGCAGCACCGTTGCCACGCAACCAGCTCTCTAAGTATAAGATACCTACATTTATGTTCTTGCGCAAACCGGCTTCGGTAATAGTGCCAACTGGTGGCTCAATTAGGTCGGCAGCGGTTACGTTTACGTCCAAGCGTTTTTTGTCAATTTGGTTAGGGGTTGGCATGTGCTCGTTAAACACATCCATGGCCAACTGTACCAAGCCTGGTGTGCCACCCAAGTACCATCGTGGCCGTTTTTGGCCTCTAGTTCTTTGTCCGCTTTTACCTTGGCAATAGCCGCATTGTTGGCAGCCTCATCACCTTTAATAGGTATTTGCGCCGCCATACCGCCCATAGCGTGTACATTGCGCTTGTGGCAAGTTTGGATAACCAATTGAGAGTATGCACTCATAAACGGCACAGACATGGTTACCTGGTCGCGGTTTGGTTGCATGTATTTAGGGTGTTACGGAAACGCTTAATGTAGCTAAAGATGTAATCCCAACGGCCACAGTTAAGGCCGCAAGAGTGTTCTTTTAGTTCCCAAAGTATTTCGTGCAATTCAAAGCTGGCCAAAATGGTCTCAACCAATACGGTTGCTTTTATAGTGCCTTGCGGTATGTTCAGTTCGTTTTGTGCCAATACAAATGCATCGTTCCAAAGGCGGGCCTCTAAGTGGCTCTCCATTTTAGGAAGATAGAAATACGGACCACTGCCGCGGCTGATAAGCTCTTTGGCATTATGGAAGAAATACAAGCCAAAATCGAACAATCCACCCGATACCTGCTCACCGTCAATTTCTACGTGCTTCTCTAGCAAATGCCAGCCACGTGGGCGCACTAGCAAGGTAGCTACTTGGTCGTTAAGTTTGTATTGTTTGCCGTTATCTGGGTTTTCGAAAGTAATGGTACGACGGATGGCATCACGCAAATTGATTTGGCCATTGATGTTGTTGCTCCAGTTAGGCGAGTTGCTGTCCTCAAAGTCGGCCATAAACATCTTTGCGCCAGAGTTCAAGGCATTGATAATCATTTTACGGTCAACCGGGCCGGTAATTTCCACGCGGCGGTCAAGCAAATCGGCTGGCAACGGACCACGGTCCAATCGCTTTCGCGTATCTCTTTGGTTTCTGGCAAAAAGTCTGGCGTTTCGCCGGCATCCAAGCGAGCTTGGCGCTCTTGGCGGGCAGCCAACAACTCTTTGCGGCGACCGTTGAAACTGCGGTGCAACTTAGCAACAAACTCCAGTGCTTCGGGGGTTAAAATGGTTGCAAATTCCAGTGTTACCTCGGCTTTTATCACTACTCCTTTCACTAGTTGTTGCTCGTTTACTGACATCAGTTGGGTCGTTTTTGGGTATGTACAATCTCAAAAGAAAGTGCAAAAATACGGTCTTAAACTTAGAAACCCAAGTTTTTTATCGCTACATACTTTACAATTAACACATTATGAGTAGCGTGTTAATAAATGTGGTAGGTTTAGATATAGGGTACACAATAATTAATTGACGTTGAGCATTATAAAGGTAAAATTTGAAAAATGGGAAAGGTAATTGGTTTCTTATTGGTAATGATGTCTTGGGTAATTGGCTTGCAAGCTCAAACTGGGGTATTTGACAATGACACTTTAATCTCACCTGCCGACACCATCTATAAGACCGTCGAGGTAATGCCTGAGTTTCCCGGTGGACAGGCGGCTTTGATGGAATATTTGAAGAAAGTACCTTACGTGGATATTGCCCGCGAAAGCGATTTAGAAGGAACTACTTATATCCAGTTTGTAATTGAGAAAGATGGAACCGTAACGGAGGTGATTGTTGCGCGTACTTCAGGCCATGAAGAGGATGACCTTGCAGCCGTAGAACACGTAAAAGCCATGCCCATTTGGAAACCGGGCTATCAAAATGGAAAGCCTGTACGGGTGCAGTACGTGGTGCCAATAAAGTATAATTGGCAGTAGAATTTGTTATTTTTGATTTTGAAAACAACTAAATAAAATGGGCAAGTTTCATTTACTACTCTTTCTTGCCTTACTATCATTTTTGAACATTCAAGCTCAAAATGGACCGCAATTGGATGTGTTTTCAGATTCTGAAGATACTGTTTATGTGGTTGTAGAAACCATGCCTGAATTCCCTGAAGGTAATATCGGCCTTATGCGTTATCTAGCCAGCGTAACTTATCCTCTTTACGCTCGAGCAAAGAATATGGAAGGTATCCCTTACGTGAGATTTATTATTGAGAAGGATGGTTTTATTAGCAATATAGAGATTGATAAAAGTTCTGGACACGATTTGCTGGATGAGGCAACAATGTTGCATGTTAAAAGGATGCCTCAATGGCAGCCCGGCTATCAAGATGGCAAGCCTGTGCGAGTGCAATATATAGTGCATGTACAGTTTAAAATGAGCTGAGTAACTTCGCTATTAATCATGGGCATGATTACTATTAAACAAGTTGCGCACGGTTGGCATATTATCTCACTAGCAATAGGCCTTGTAAGTCTTATTGGATGGCTGCTTGCCAACGAGGATAATAAGCAAACCACCAATCCAAATCAAGAAGTACCTGCATACTTCAAAGCTACCGCCAAAGAGATGGCCATCTTCTTGGCCAATACCGATTTTCTTAGCCAAGCATTTCATGACTTTAAAGAAGGCAGGCTATACATTAGGTTTACCATTGAAACAGATGGCCGTATTACCCATCCACATGTGCCTCCGCTGTTTAATCCAGGGCCAAAGATTGTTCGCGAGGCGGTAATTGAATACATAGCCAATATGCCCAACTGGACACCAGCAATGCGCAAGGGCGAGCCCGTAAGGTCGTCTCCAACGGTATTTCTTGATTATTGGCACAACCACAGAAATGAATTGCGGATAGCTTCTGTCCGGTAGTTTCATTTCCCTATTTTTGTTTGTAAAATCGAAACAAAATGGGCAAGGCTTTCCAAATTATAATATTGCTGTTAGTAGCAACTAATATTAATGCGCAACAAGGTTCTAGAGCGGCTGGCGAGCATAGGCAACAGGATAGTTTTAAGGTGAATACTATAAACGTGGTAGTTCCGCCTCCTGCGCCTGATGATGTGGTAAAGTCACCTGATGTAATGCAGAATATCCTGGTGGACAAATGGTATTAATGCAGTACTTGGCTTCTATTCCATACTCTGTTGAGGCTCGTAAAAAGAAAATTCAAGGAACAGTATACATTCAGTTTATAGTTGAGAAGGATGGCTCTTTAACCAACTTTGAGGTTGCCCGTTCTTCTGGAAGCGAAATGCTTGATAATGCGACTATTGAGCACATGAAAAAAATGGACAATTGGAAGCCCGGTATGCAAGATGGAAACCCAGTAAGGGTGTCTCAAGTGTTGCCGATGAAATTTAAATTGAGCTAAAATATACCTAGTTTTCGGTACAGGGTGGTGCAAGTTTTGTTAGTTTTGTCTTGTTACCAAATATAGTACTAGCATGCGTTTACTAATTTTTACCATCTTTTTAAGTATATTTTCCTTATCTGCGCTCAATGCCCAAACCCAAAGGGACAGGGCCGCAAGTGAAGGTACTAGAACCCCTACTAGCACTAACAGAACGGCCACTTCAACTCCCCGCGCGCCTTCAAGGTCAGAAATGAACGTTGCACCTGTAACTAGTGGGGACGGTGATGTATTTACGGTTGTTGAGGTAATGCCGGAGTTTCCTGGAGGTCAAACTGGCTTAAATGGTTATTTGGGTAGTATTACTTATCCTGATGATGCCTTGGATAATAATTGGCAGGGCAAGGTTTACCTATCTTTTATCATTGATAAGGATGGCACCATAAGCGATGTAGAAGTGGTTCGCTCAAGTGGTTATGAAGTGCTGGATAATGCAGCCAAATACCACATTGAAACCATGCCGCCATGGAAACCCGGTACCCAACGTGGTAAGGCGGTTAAGGTAAAATATACCTTGCCCATGGTGTTTAAGTTGGGCTAAAAGTAATCTGTTTTTAAGATGGATAATGCTTGTTGATGATGGGCCTTCGCACAAATGGTTAACAAACAAATCGTCTAAGCCCTAGCTTCAAAGCTGGTTTCTGCCTACCTTTGCAGCAGCATACGGTATACATATTATGGCAATTGACGAAACAGAGAAGACCTCTAGCAAGGCAGTAGGAAAAGACTCCATTAAGAAGATTTGGAAAATGATAGGGTTGCGCTATAAGTCGCACCCTTGGCATGGTGTTGATATTGGCGAACAGGCGCCAGAGCTGGTTACCACCTTTATCGAAATTGTGCCCAGCGATACCGTAAAGTATGAGATTGATAAGGTTTCGGGCTATATGAAGGTTGATCGCCCGCAAAAGTTCTCCAACGTAATCCCTGCCCTATACGGCTTTGTGCCGCAAACCTATTGTGATACCAAGGTAGCCGAATACTGCATGGAAAAAACCGGCCGAACTGGCATAATTGGCGACGGCGACCCCCTGGATATATGTGTACTTACGGAGCGCGACATTCGCCACGGTGACATTTTGGTGCCGGCAGTGCCTATTGGTGGTTTCCGCATGATTGATGGGGGAGAGGCTGACGATAAGATTATTGCCATTATGAAGGGTGATGAAGTGTATAGCCAGTGGAAGGATATTACTGATGTACCAGAGAGTATTGTGCAGCGCCTAAAGCACTATTTTCTTACCTACAAAAATATGCCTGGCCAACCTGCCCGATGCGAGATTACCGATACCTACGGTCGTGAAGAGGCTTTGGAGGTAATCAATCGAAGTATTAAAGACTACAACAAGAAGTTTGGTAAGCTAGAGAACAAACTCTCGAAGGCCGCTTTGGATGCCATTACCTACGGTCAAAATTGGCAAAAGGAAAACGGCACGGAAGTGGAAGGCGAAATCTAATCGGATTTTGATTAATACCTTTTCTTATTGGTGCGCTAATTAGGTACTTTTACGGTTAACACTATTTAAACCGTAATTACCCCATGAGTAAAGCAGACAGACTGGCCATTATTGGCGGCGGAAACTTAGGCATATCAATAGCTGAGGGTTTGCTTGCTGCCCACTACATTCAACCATCCAACCTTATTATTACCAGGCGAAAAGTATCAGCTTTAGATACTTTAAAAGTGCAAGGGGTTATCACTTCCGCCGATAATGCCGATGCGGTAAACAATGCCCGTATTGTGGTATTGGCCGTTAAGCCTAAGCAAGTAGCTGACGTACTTTCCCCCGTAAAGAATTTCTGGCAGCCGGGTCAAGTTTTAGTTTCGGTGGTTACGGGAGTAACCATTACCGAGATACAAGCACTTGTTGGCCCGGGGGTAACCGTAATGCGTGCCATGCCCAATACGGCCATTGCCATCCGCCAGTCGATGACCTGCATATCTGCCAAAGGAGCCTCAGAAACGGAGCAAAATGAGGTGTTGAATATTTTTAACCAATTGGGCAAAGCTGTAATAATTGATGAAGAGCTAATGGAGGCATCTACTGTGCTGGGGGCTTGCGGTATTGCTTATGCCCTGCGGTTTATAAGGGCGGCCACCCAAGGTGGCATTGAGATTGGCTTTGATAGCAACACTGCGTTAATGATTGCTTCTCAAACAGCCAAAGGGGCGGCGGCGCTATTGTTGGAAAACGGCCAGCACCCTGAGCGCGAAATTGATAAAGTAACCACCCCGCAAGGCTGTACCATAGTAGGGCTAAACGAAATGGAGCACAACGGCTTTAGTTCAGCGGTGGTAAAAGGAGTGATAGCCTCCCATAAAAAAATTGCCAAGATACATTAACAAAAATTGGGCACATGAAACGCTTCCTTACCGTATTTGCCGTATTGTTTTTAGTAGCTATTGCAGTTCCTGGGTATGCATCTTGCGGTTATCTGAGCTTAGTAAATTTAAGCGATGCAACAATAGATGAAGAGAAATTGTGCAAGGCCGCAAAGCATGTTTACGATGTATATGGCATACAGACTATTGTGCATGTCGATAATTTTGAGGTTTCTAATAAAGATGGCTGGTTTACGCTGCTAGATGTAATTGAGACTTCTCTTGAAACGGCAGATGGCCGGGTGGCACGAAATGTACAAGGTAATTATTATGATTTGGTATTGTTGCTTGAAGTAAATACAAAGGGGCCGTTTGCCTCTATCGCTTTTGGTGCCAATGTTACGGCAGTTGCTAACAGATGATCAATGGACGGCCTTTTCAAGTAAGTTTGAGGGCTCGCTAAAGCGTGGTGATAATAACCTTACAGCGCCATTGTTGGCGGTTTTGAGTGATTTGGAAGCAAATATGAAAACCCAGGTAACAATATTTCAGGGGGCGGCCTGGGTGTTGTTTATATAGTGGGTGGCCTGTTTCTGTTGATAATTTTGGTGATTATCGGTGCCATAGTAAGCAGTAGCAGGCGTGCTGCAAAGGCTGCCAAAAAAGCTGCGGAAGAGCGCAAAAAGCATGTGCAAGCGGTTTGGCTTGCTGTTAGCAACCTAGTAACTGCCAGCGATGCACTGCTGGGTGGCAATAGCAAAGAGGACAGCGAGCTGTACAAGCTTTGGATACTGTATTATGGCGACCGCCAACCAAAGCTACTGCAGGTCTCTAGCCTTATCAGCACGGCGCAGCAGGTTTATCACAAGGCGTTTGAAGCATTTGAAAGGCTCTCGCAGCAGTATAGCAGTGGCATTGAAACCATCAGCGATGCCGATTTGAAGCTTTTGGAACTGCTATACCTTTCGTTGCGCGGTAAAAATGCACTAAGCACCGAGCAAATCAATGCATTGCTTGACCCGGTGCAGGTGCCTGATGAAGTTACCCCAGAGCAAACCGACTCAAAGCTTTTAAGCCAGATTAACCAAGTGCTGAAAGGCCTTAGCAGCGATAGTATATACAACACTCCAGTTAATAACGAAAGCAGCAAGAGCACCGATGCAGAAGGGGTATTGGGGTATATTGCTCAAGTAAAGGGGTATATTGCTGAGCTGGCTATAGCCGTTAATGGCATAAGTAAGTTGCAACAGCAGTTGGCGAAACAAAAGGAAGCGTTTTTGGATGATTTTATGCCCTTGGGCAGTATCGACCGTGCTGCAATGGAACAATACATTGCGAAAGCTGTAGTTAAAATAGCTGGTTACCAAGCAGCGCATTTGTATTTACAGGCCGAAGATTGGTTGCAAGGATTGAACCGATTGGTGGCTCCGCATTTTTGGAATGATACTATTGCCAAGGCTAATAGCCATATACAGCAAGCAGAATCCATTGCTTCGAGTGGCATTCGCTTTGGCGATGCCGAAGACCGGTTGGCGACCGTAAAAACCAGCACCCAAGAAGTAGCCAAAATAGTGGATGAGGTGGGTTTTCAATGCTGATACTGGAAGCAATTACACAGTTGGCTGAGGCGGCCCAACAGGCTTCTGAAATCATGACCGAACGAGCACGAATTAAGGCACAGTTTGAAACCGAATGGAATGCGGTTAGCGATAAAATAAACTCGTTTGAAACAGCACTATCGCCAATGGTGGTGGAGCTGAATGCCGATATTGCGGAGTATGGCTACCAAGAACAGAGCGCAGTGCAAGAACCCTTAAACCGATTACCTAAACAAGAGGATAGCAAGCAAAAGCTGCAAAAGGCCAAGTTGCTGTTCGAGGCTCCGGAGCAGCGCTTTGAAGATGCTTGGAAGATATTGGTAGAAGTATCAAATGCCTATGATTTGACAAGTGTTATTGATGAGGCGCGATTGAAGTTCAAGGATGTTCTAGATATGGAAGAGAGTTGCCGTGTGGACATTGTAGCCATCGAGAACAGGCTGGATGATTTAGATGATAAATACGAAAACTTTGTCCCGGTTAAAGATAAGCGGCGCGTTCGGCAGGTTATTTATGAGGTTAAGTCATTGCTGGGAGAAGAAGATATTTAGCGCTCGCAAGCATCTTGATAGCATTGATGGTGATATAGACGAGCTTGATAGGGAAGCGCGAGAGGCATATATGGAACAACAAAAGCGCGAAAGGCAATCAGACCAAAGGGGTACTTTTAGCCGTACCGGTTCGTTCGGCGGCGGTGGTTTCTCTGGGGGCAGCGGTGGCGGCGGCAGCCGAGGTTCATCAAGTGGTGGTGGTTATTCAGGTGGCGGCCGGTCATCGGGCGGTGGTTTCTCAGGTGGTGGTCGGTCTGGTGGTGGCCACAGCGGCGGTGGTAGGCGATGATTGGTCATTGGTCGATGGTCCATGGTCCATGGTCACTGACAACTGCAAAACAGAGTTTTGTCGTCAGGAATCGTTATTTGATGGGTGCTGGTGATTCGTGTAACCACCCCCGACCCCTCCTTTTCCTAACGCGCAAAATGGCCATTCGAAGGAGGGGAGGTGCCAACTTCTTAGCTTACAATTTTACTTTTCTAGTTACTAGTCACTAGCAACTGGCAACTCTGTTTTGTCGTGCAGGAAGTGATATTCCATGCGGCTTTGTGGATTGGTTAATCAGTTGATTGGTTATTGGTTAATTGGTTTTTGCCATCGACTGCGAAGCACCGTTTTATCGTCCAAGAATCGTTATTTCATGCTGGTTCTAAGGTCATTTTTTCAATGCCCTCTTGCAAATTAACGGATTGTTGTTTACCTTCGTTAAATAATTAGATAATTATCTAAATGCCTAATGAAGAACTTTTTTAAAGCACTTGACGACCCAACCAGACGGAAGATTCTCGAAATGCTTCGTGAGCGAGATATGACCGCTGGCGAAATAGCCGATGCTTTCAACATCAGCAAACCAAGTATTTCATTCCCCTCGATTTATTGAAGCAAGCCGATTTGGTACTTGCCGAAAAACAGGGCCAGTTTGTAACCTACTCGCTCAACACCACCGTATTTGATGAGGTAATCGGTTGGATGCTTGCATTGAAAAACACTAAAAACAAATAGCCATGAACAACAAGATTTTCTATCCATTAATCAGCCTTTTGCTCATAGCTCCATTCGTTTTAATAGCCTATTACTGGAGCGTAATACCTGATACGGTGCCCATCCATTACAACATCAATATGGAACCAGATAGATGGGGCAGTAAAGCAGTGGGCCTGTTTTTATTGCCTAGTATTAGTTTGTTTACGGTATTGTTGCTGCTTTTTGTGCCCAAAATAGACCCGAAGGGCAACTTAGAAAAGCACATAAATGTATACCGAAGCATAGTTTTGGCTACCACTTTGTTTCTTACTGGGTTGTTTGCAATGCAATTGTTTCAATATGTGGGCTACGATATCCCTTTGGATTTTATTCCCTTGGCGGTTGTTACTCTTATGGCATTTATCAGGCAATGTTATGCTCAAGGTTAAGCCCAATTATTTCCTCGGCATCCGCACACCGTGGACGTTGGAGAATGATGAAGTATGGCGCCGCACCCATAGGGTAGGGGGCTATTTATGGGTATTTGCATCTATTGCCATGTTGCCCATAATACTGCTTACCCCAACAGCGGTTTATTTTAAAATATTTCTAGCCTACATAGCCATTATAACTGTAGTGCCCATCGGTTATTCTCTATACGTGCATCAACAGTTGAAAAATACTAACATAATTCTTTAGTATCTTTGGGTACAACTTAAAATCAACCAACAATGCACCCAATACTCAACAAAAACCTATTTTTCGTTAAGGAGCAAGTAGGTATGTTCAAAGCCTCGAACAACTACGATATTTTTGACCCAGAAACGCGTGAGCAATTGCTTACTTGTAGGGAACCTAAACTGGGCATTTTTGCCAAGATATTCCGATTTACGGACTATAAGCGCATGACACCGTTTCATATAGAGGTGCGCACCACCAGTGGCGATTTGGTTTTGGAGGTAAAGCGAGGTACCACCTTTTTGTTATCTAAAGTGGATGTGTTGGATGAAAACGGCAGGGTAGTAGGCCGTTTCAAGCAGAAGTTTTTTTCGCTAGGTGGTAAGTTTGATGTGTTTGATGCCAATGATAAAGTACTATGTACTTTGAAAGGTAAATGGACTGGCTGGGACTTTAAATTTGTACGCGACAACTTGGAGTTTGCCTACGTAACCAAAGAGTGGGCAGGCTTGGGCAAAGAAATGTTTACATCAGCAGATAACTATGTTTTGGGTATTGATGAAAAGGTGCCTGCCGATAACGACTTGCGCGTATTGATAATGGCTGCGGTAATGTGCATCGACATGGTGTTAAAAGAGTAAATGTTTTTCGTTTATTTGCTTAATAATCTGGTTTTATGAGTGAGGTAGGTGAAACGCAGGTGCCGAAAAACGGTGGTTCAGCACCCAAAAAAGAGGGTAATAGGCTTTGGAGGCAATTTAGGATTTTCTTAATTCGCACCTTTGGCATACGCGAAGGTATTGATAAAGAAGCCGCAATTGAAGCCATAAAAAAGGATATAGCCTTTAGGGGCCATGCCGTTTGGATTTTGGTGGCATCTATCTTTATCGCTTCCATTGGCCTTAACGTTAACTCTGCAGCGGTTGTAATTGGTGCCATGCTTATTTCGCCCCTTATGGGTCCTATTCTGGGCCTTGGTTTATCCATCGGCACCAACGATTTCGAGACCTTAATCAAGTCGCTCAAAAACTTGGGCATAGCGGTACTGGCCAGCCTTATTACCTCTACCATATACTTTAGCTTTACCCCGTTTAAAGAAGCGCAGAGTGAGCTATTGGCCCGCACTATGCCCACTACCATGGATGTGTTGGTGGCTTTTTTTGGTGGGTTGGCTGGTATTATTGCCGCAGCTCGAAAAGAAAAAAACAATGTAATACCAGGTGTAGCCATCGCTACGGCGCTTATGCCGCCCCTGTGTACCGCTGGTTATGGCCTAGCTACTTGGCAGCTCAGTTATTTCTTTGGGGCATTTTACTTGTTTATGATTAATTCGGTCTTTATAGGGTTATCAACGTTTTTGGTAGTGCGCTACCTTCGTTTCCCAATGAGCCCGTTGGGTTGATAAGGCTAAAGAGAAACGGTATCGCATATACTTATACCTTGCCGTAATTCTTACCGTTTTGCCAAGTACTTATCTAACTTATCAAATTTTTCAAGAGTCAAGCTACAAGATAAAAGAGAATACCTTTTTGGCCAATGCGCAATTGTTTTTGGATGAAAGCTACAATATTGAAGGGTCGGATATTGTGAGCTCTAAGTTTATATTTAACGATACGGCCAATAGGATTGAGCTGTTTGTATTGGGTAAAGAAGTATCGTCAGAAGATTTGAGCATACTCAATGCCGAATTGGCTAATTACAATTTGAAAAACACCCGAATTAGAATACTTCAAGAACGCGATGTGGATGATAATGTATCGGGTGCAGAGCTGATATCTCAGCTAGAAAACTCATACAAACGCAATGAGGAAATTGCCCAAACCAAAGACCAAGAGATAAAACAACTAAGGCAGCAACTAGAAATGCTAAACAAGTATGCTATTGATGTGCCCCAGTTTAGAGATGAGTTGACCGTACAATATCCAGAGATTAACCGATTTGCCTTTGCCAGTGCCTACGAGGCCGATAAAACCGGCAAGCTGGACACCATACCTACCTTTTGGGTAAATTGGGATGATAAGGCCAAAGAGAAGCAGATTGAAGAGCGCGAGGTGCAACTGCACCAGTGGCTTAAGGTGAAGTTTAGGATGGATACGGTGCGAGTGATGCGATATTGAATTGGTCCATGGTCCACAGTAAATGGTAAAAAGCATTTGACAAAAGATGCTTGTGCATATTCCCCAACGGGGATATATAATAATAGCATAGGGCATCGCCCTATGTACGTTTGTGATAACAAAGTACTTTATGCTTTTAGAAATACAAAAACAGTTGTTTGCTCGCGATTTGGCAAAGCTGGTTGAAGAAATAGAACATTACCCTACCAATGAGTCGCTGTGGGTGGTAAAAGATGGCATCAGCAACTCAGGCGGCAACTTGGTGCTGCACCTGTGTGGCAACCTCAACCATTTTATTGGCGCGCAATTGGGTGAGACTGGCTATGTGCGCCAGCGCGACCGAGAGTTTAGCGATACCGGATTGAGCAAAGAAGACCTAATAGGCAAAGTGAGGTTTACGGCCAACATGGTTGCCGAAAGCTTGGATAAATTAGATGAAAAAGACCTAGCTAAAACCTACCCAATAGAAGTAATGGGCAAAGAGTGGCCCAACAGGCTTCTTCCTATCGCACCTGGTTACACACTTAAGCTACCACCTAGGCCAAATAAATTATCATAGGCGGCTGCTTGCTCAATTTGGAAATGAGATAGTTTGAAAATTTGAAAATGAAATTTGCTTTCAAATTTTATACTTTTAACTATTTCCAAATTGGCACATTCCCAAATTTTCAAATTGTACCATGTTAGATTGTAAGACCCTTGAAGAACTGGTGAACATTGATTCGCCTAGCGGATACACCGAAGAAGCCAGCGTATATATTTACGACCTATTGAAAGGCTACGGCTGGAAACCAGAGTTTACCAACAAAGGAGCAGTGCGCTGTGCCTTGGGCAATGCCCCACAACTGGTTATTGCTGCGCATGTGGATACGCTTGGCGGCATAGTTACCGGCATTAAGAGCGACGGCACTTTAAGCATGTCGCCCATTGGTGGGCCGTCGCTTAATGCATATGAGGGCAGCTACTTGCGGGTATGTACCATGGATGGAAAACACTACAATGGCACTTTGTTGCTAAACAACCCAGCTACACACGTAAACAAAGAGTTGGGCAACACCAAGCGCGAGATAGCAACCATGCATGTGCGCTTGGATGAGGTGGTGACGAGCAAAACCGAAACTGAGGCACTAGGCATCCGTGTGGGCGATTTTATTTGCTTCGAAACACATTATACTGAATATAAGAGCGGCTTTATAAAATCCAAGTTTATGGATAACAAGGCGGGTTGTTTGGTGTTGTTTGAGCTGGCGCGTATTGCTCAAGAGAAAGGTTGGAACGTACCCGTGGAGCTATACTTTAGCAACTACGAAGAAGTAGGCCACGGCGGCACGGGCGGCTACGCCGAAACCGCCGACGAAATGCTGGTGATAGATATGGGCGTGGTTGGCGATGGTTGTGAAGGCAAAGAGACCCATTGCTCTATTTGTGCCAAGACTCTAGTGGCCCATATGATTATGGTTTCCGTAAAAAGCTGGTGCAATTGGCCGAGGCCAACGAAATACCTTACAAACTGGATGTATACCCATACTATGGCTCTGATGGCTCGGCGGCATTGCGTGCCGGCAAAGACTTGCGTATAGGGCTCATAGGCCCAGGCGTGAGCGCCAGCCACGGCGTAGAGCGCACCCACAAGCAAGGCATACAAGCTACTATTGATTTGTGTTTGGCGTATATTGAGGATCGGTTTTTGAATGATTAAGTAAGCTTACAAATACTGCATCAGTGCGAAAAATGGCTTTGGGCTTTTCGTGAAAAGGTGTTTTATAGCAACTTTCTCACTGCTTTTGCAGTAATCCCCTGAGTAGATGCTTAAATGGTAAAGTATTACCACCCCTTCGGATATTCCCACCCGCATGACCGAGACTGCTGATTTTGTCCTTTAGCGATTAAAAATCCGCTTTGGCGTACTCCCTTAAGTGAGCGCATGTAAATTTTATGGACTTGATTATCAAGGTTTAGCAACTTTAGTATAAAATTATTTTAAGTATTGCTTGCTAAAAATAAAATCAGCTTATAACTTTGTTATTGGTTATTGGTTATTGGTTATTGGTTATTGGTTATTGGTTATTGGTTATTGGTTATTGGTTATCGGTTATCGGTTATTGGTTACTGGTTACTGGTTATTGGTTAATCAGTTATCTGTCATTTCTCATTTCTCATTTGTCATTTATCATCTATCATTTATCATCTCTCATCTCACATTAATTTTCTCTCATTTCCTATTTCAAATTTCATATTTATACCTATGCCCCGCCCACCCAAAATCAATCGCGAGATATTAGATATTTTTCGCAGGCTTGTTAAAGAAGAAAACCTGCTGTTGGCCGCTACCGACGAAGACATGGTAATGATGCTTAATGAAGAGCTGTTTGTTGAGCATCGCATCAGCTACCGCACGTTTCAGCGATACAAAAGCCGTGCCCTGCGGCAAATGGCCATACCCGATGCCGACCCACTGTACATTGATTTGTTTACCATACTGCGCACGGGGTACGTGCGCCTGCGCCAGCAGTTGCTAAGTGCCATGATACAAGACAACATCGGCTCTAAACGGTACATGTGGATACTGGAGCGCAAGTTTAAGGAATGGAACCTGCGCTGGACACCGCCCGAGACCGAACTGGAGGAAAACCCCGAAGAACCCATTGTGGAGGATACCGACAATTACCCGACCTTAACTGGCGATTACTACGACCTGAACCTTGACACCCGCCCCAAAGATATAGCACCGGTGCACCATGCCATATACCAAGGCTATGTGGTGCCCAACCCCAATTACGATGGAGAAGAGGACGATACCACGCGAGCCATAAAGGCCATGTGCGAGTTTATGGCTGAAAACAACTTGCCCGAGGAGGAGCTACAAAAGCTGCTGGCCGAGCGCGCCGCCAAAACCAGCAAGCGAGAAAAACGCCGGGCGCAGGCGCGCAGCCAATTGGCTGCCGAAGAGGCCAAGCAGCCTTCGGCAAGCCCGCACTTGATGCGCAAAAACAACAAACAGATTGCCGATAGGGCCCGCGCGCAAAGGCTTGAAAAAATAAAAACCGGTGCCGGGCAGCCATACGAACCAATGCCTGACGACAACGGTGGCAATGCGATTGCGGTACCAGAGCTGGCAGATGTAAGGTAGTGGTGGGGTTTTTACTTCCCCATTTGTCATCCTAACGAAGCAAACCACCAACGCCATTTGTCATCCTGACGAAAGAAGGATCTTCTGGCGATAGAGCGAGGAACTCAACTTTCCACAAAATGAAGGTATCGGGGTACTTCAAATTCACTACTCATCCGCTGGAAGGTCCCTCGTGCCTACCCATGACAGATTTTTTTTGAGTGGTGGAAGTGAGTAGTAATAACGTTTACAAATCGGAGCAAAAGTGGGCTAACTGCAGAGTCAATACCCGTCAGTGGTTCGCCTTCGTGAAAAACTTCGGCTCACTTAGCGATCGCTCGCGCATTTCGACTACGCTCAATGTGACACGCGGGTTTCCACATAAATGTCATCCTCTCTTTCAGTTTTAGGATTTTTCCCTAAAATTATATCTCGGGGTGACAGGTGTTGTGGGGTTTGTTTTGCTAAAACCACAACCATCCATATGTCATCCTGACGAAGGAAGGATCTTCCGGCGATATCGTTTCGGTGTTGGCATACCACTGCATCAAAGTCCACTGGGTAATTAAAATTTACCACTCATCCGCTGGAAGGCCCCTCTCCGTCAGCTGACGGACCGGGGTGGGTTTGTTTTGCACAAAACCAGACGAGGGTCGCCTGGTCTTCCTTACACCAGATTATAATTTAATTTCTTTGTGGCGGTTTTACTTGCTTCTACGACAAAACACCTACTCGCTATGTAACTTTTGAAACTTAACCTCGTAAACTCGAAATAGTTAATCACGGATTAAAGAGAGGAGAGAGATTATGAGGACGATGATTCTAAGCGTAATGGCTAGTTTTCTACTATTCAGCGCACAAGCACAAGAACAAGACGACAGAAACGTATTAGTTAACCAGCAAGGCAATGCCTATGCGGTTTCAGCACCCGATGGTTGGCTCGCCAACAACGATGTAGCACAAGAGATGGGCCTAGGGGCGGCATTTCATCTGGAGGGCACTGTATGGGAAACTACCGAGGCCTTTATTTTTGTAAATACCACTAGCCTAGTAGGCAGCGGAGACAATATTTACGACCTAATGAGCTATGACATTGATATGTACAAGATATCCTCACCGGGTATCCACATTAAAGATGGCGGTAGCGTTGCCGTAAACCGTGGCAAAGGAAGTGCCATTGTAATGACTATGATAAACAAAACGGCCAACACCTACGAGGCAGTTGCTTATATTGATGAAGGCGACGTGGTACCGTTTTTTGTATTCAGTGCCGCATCGCAAGCCGATTTTGATAAGTACTTGCCAGCGTTTCAAGGCTTGGTAGGTTCTTACAAATCATATGGCCCAGTAACTACGGTGGTTAATACCCCGCGAAACTAATAAGGATAAAACTTCTAATTTGCGAAAGGCAATCACTACATGTGGTTGCCTTTTTTTATTTTTGATAAAAAAGGTTTTGAACAATCTAAGGGCAGTTTTTCTTATCATTGGTTTAATCATTGCTGGGCTTGATGTAGCGCTTATATTAAGTGGCTTTATGCCGGGCGTGTTTTTAATTATTACACCAATTGCGTTAATAGGAGCATCAATTTATTATACCCTAGCAGATAGGCAAGGTCCATCAGCTAGCGAATTACAGCGCAAAGCTGAGCTGTTAAAAAACATTAGGGCCAATTGGATACCCATATCCGTAAGTCCGGATGATTGCGAGGTAAAAAGCAATTCTTGGTATAAAGAAGTTGGAAACACTTCGAGTGGATTGGAATATAGTGGTGTTTTTATTGCTATGCAACCTATTGCTATTTTGGATGCAGCAAAAAGCGATGATGGACGAGTTGCAGGTTTTGAATCTGCTTCGCAATCGGTTTTAGTGGTTAAAAAAGCTTTTGACGGAAAAGACAGCACTTTGGTAAGCCATATTATACCAAAGGATGCCACTACGGTTTCATTTATGTTACACTCAAGTTCAGGATTCAATATCTATATAAATCCAGAAAACAGTAACAAATGTCTTTTTGATATTTTCTTAGATTAGCCCAATCAACTACCCCTACCCATGAACATCCGCCTGCATTACAATGCCCCAGTAATACTTACATTCAGCCTGCTGTGCGTAATCTTGTTCGTTGTAAATGCTGCAACTGGCGGTGCAATTACACCGTTTGTGAGCTTGGGTGGCAAGTTTCATTTTAATAACTGGATTGATTACCTCACACTGTTTACGCACTGCTTGGGCCATGCCAGCACCGAGCACCTGCTGGGCAACCTCACCTTTATATTGTTGCTGGGGCCGGTACTAGAAGAAAAGTATGGCTGGCGAAGCTTACTAATTATGATACTGTTCACAGCATTGATTACGGGCTTGTTGAACGCATTGTTTTTTCATGATGGCCTTTGGGGTGCCAGTGGTATTGTGTTTATGCTGGTAATGCTCATCAGTTTTGTAAATGTACAAGCTGGTAAAATACCCATTACTTTTATACTGATACTGGTTTTGTTTATCGGTAGGGAAGTGTACGATAGTTTTAAAGAAGACAACATCTCGCAGTTTGCGCACATAATCGGCGGACTGTTGGGTAGCATGTTTGGCTTTTTGGGCAAAAGATGATTGAAATGAGAGATGTGAGATGACAAATTTGAGATGAGAAATGATAAACTATGAAACATACAATCATCATCATGCTGCTAATGTTTAGTAGCCTAGTAACATCCGCGCAAACCATGAAAATAACTGACAAGCAAATCATAAAGACAGCATCAATAACTGCCCCTATTGATAGTGTATGGAAAAGCTGGAGCACGGCCGAGGGCATCACGGCGTTTTTGGGTGTGCCTGCAATAATATCCCTTGAGCTGGGAGGCCCATTTGAGCTGCACTTTGACCCTACTGCCCAGCCCGGCTCCCGTGGATCGGAAGGCTCAACCATTATCAGTTATGTGCCGCAAGAGATGATAAGTTTTACCTGGAATGCCCCACCGAGCATCCCTACGGTGCGCAACCATGAATACAAAACGTGGGTAACGGTTTTCTTTACCGAAACTACCCAAGGTACGGACGTTCGCCTAGTGCATACTGGCTGGCCCGAGGGTGAAGACTGGGATAAAACCTACGATTATTTTAACAATGCCTGGGGCTATGTACTGCAAGCATTGGTAAAACATTGGGAAACCAAATAGCAGTAGGCTGGGTTTTATCTTTTGGGTCTTTTCTTAATTCATTCTGTATCTTTAGGTAGGATGAGCGCAATTGTTCTAACTTTGCCAAGCAATAGTATTAGCCCAAGGAGGAGAATGTATGGGATGGTTCAATCGAATTAAGGAAGGCATTACCACTAGTACTAGGGAGAAGAAAGAAGCTCCTGATGGTATGTGGGTAAAGTGCCCAGGTTGCAAAACCACTTTAACGCAAATAGAGTTAAAGGGCAACCTACATGTATGTACCAATTGCAACTACCACCATCGTATAGGGTCTATTGATTATTTTGAGATATTGTTTGATGAGAAAGAGGATGAGGTGCAGCTTTTGTTCCCTAACCTGATGCCGAAGGACATGCTCAGCTTTACCGATATGAAACCCTATGCTGACCGTATGGTAGAGGCCACTGAAAAGACCGGCTTGAAAGATGCCATGCAAGTAGCTGTTGGCCCCATGCACGGCCAGCGGGTAGTTATAGCGGCTATGGATTTTGCTTACATTGGTGGTTCAATGGGCTCGGTAGTAGGAGAGAAGATAGCCCGCAGTATTGATTACTGTATCGAAAATCGCTTACCCCTTATAATTATTTCCAAATCGGGCGGTGCTCGTATGATGGAGGCAGCCTTCTCGCTAATGCAGATGGCCAAAACCTCAGCCAAGCTCACGCAGTTGGCCGCGGCTAAATTGCCGTTCATTTCTTTGCTAACCGACCCCACCACAGGTGGGGTAACTGCCAGTTTTAGTATGCTAGGCGATGTATTGATTGCCGAACCTGGTGCGCTGATAGGTTTTGCGGGGCCAAGGGTAATTAAAGAAACCATTAAAAAAGACCTACCCGAAGGTTTCCAAAGTAGTGAGTTCTTGCTCGAGCATGGTTTCTTAGATTTGATAGTAGACCGCAAAAACCTAAAGCAAACCATGAGCGATTTGCTGGGTATGATGAAGGTTTAGTACCATGAACGCACAAACCGGTAAATACCTCATAGTTGCTGGCGTTGCCATAATATTGGTTGGTGTGTTGGTTTACTTTTTTCATGATAAACTCGGTTGGTTGGGTCGTTTACCTGGCGATATACGCATAGAAGGCGAAAATTCTCGCTTTTATTTTCCTATTACTACTATGATATTGATTAGTTTAGGGGTTACAATAATCGTGAATCTATTGCGCAAATTGTTATAACCACCTAACTACCACTAATGCAAAACAAAGTTGTACTTATTACTGGCGGTAATGCCGGTATCGGTTTAGAAACCGCCCGTGCACTGGCAAAAAAAGGGGCCACTGTAGTTATAGTGTCTAGAGACGCCACTAAAGGCCAACAAGCTGTTGAAGACATTAAACAAACTACTAACAATGATAAGGTAAGCTTTATGCAATGCGACCTAGGTAGCCAAAAGCAGATACACCAGCTGGTTGCCGATTTTAAAACAAAGCATGATAGGTTGGATGTGCTGGTAAACAATGCCGGCGCCTTTTTCTCAGCGTATGCCGAAACCGAAGATGGCATTGAGCGCCAGTTTGCCATCAACCATCTGGGCCCGTTTCTATTAACCAACTTGTTGTTAGATACCATCAAGGCATCGGCACCGGCGCGTATTGTAAATGTGGCATCGCGTGCACATTATCGTGGTTTTATCAACTTTAACGATTTGAACTACAAGAAAAACTATGATGGTTTTATTTTGGCTTATAGCCAGTCAAAGTTGGCAAACGTATTATTTACCAACGAGCTTGCCCGGCGCCTAGAGGGCACTGGTGTTACCGCCAATAGCTTACACCCGGGGGTGGTGGCTACCGATATTGCTTTAAAAGAATCTAAAGGCATTTATCGATTGGGTTGGTGGATTTGGAAGCACTTTATGATTACCCCCGAAGAAGGTGCTGCTACGAGCATTTATGTAGCCTCAAGCAAAGATGTGGAGGGCGTTACAGGCAAGTATTTTGACAAAAGCAAAGAGAAAAAAGCATCGGCTAAGGCGCTAGATAAAAATTTAGCCGCACGACTATGGGAAATTAGTGAAAAACTCACCGGACTGGCGTAGCTTTGCTTAAAATATATACCCTTTGGGCGCTACCGAGTTAATCATTCAAATAGTTGGCTACCTTGGCGGCATACTGGTGCTTTACGCCTATTACATGGTATCTAGCAATCGCACAAAAGGCGATTCTCTCCATTATCAGTTTTATAATATTCTTGGTGCGCTGTGCCTTATTATCAATACCGCCTATCATGGTGCCTATCCATCAATGGGGGTAAATATTGTGTGGATAGTGGTTGCCATTGTTTCGTTGCGCCGCAGCCATGCGCTTAAAACCGTTGCTGGCAGATTGCGCATTGGGGGCCGCAAAAAGGGCGCAATATAGCATTGTTTACTTTGCGCTATATATTGGGGTTACAGGCCTATAGTAATGTTATCGGTTGTTTTTAACCAAATTTCATAGGCAAGCTTGGCGCATGTTTTGCCCAAAAAGCCGAGCGCTTATAACCATTCTACAAATACTGGTTGGTCAAATACAACTTTTTTGGGCATCTTCGTGTTTTGGGTAGTATTATGAGAGAAACAACCATAAGCGAGGAGCAACAAGTGAAAGTAGCAGCAACGGATAACCCTGTACACAAGTTGATATTAGAACGTTGGAGTGCAAGGTCCTTTAGCGATAGGCCCATTGAACAACCCGAAATTGATACTATTTTTGAGGCCGCCAGTTGGGCGCCCAGTAGCATGAACGAGCAGCCTTGGATGTACATTTATGCAACCAAAGGCACTCCTACATTCGATAAAATGGCAGAAACATTGATGCCAGGTAACCAGCCATGGGCTAAAAATGCATCGGTATTAATTGCCAGTTTAGCTCGTAAAAACCACGCCAACAATGGCATGGCTAACAAGTATAATTGGTACGATGTAGGGTCGGCCAACCAAAATTTGCTACTGCAAGCGGCATCGGTTGGTATATTGGGGCATGTTATGGGTGGTTTCCATCGCGACAAAGCTGAAGCGCTTTTGCAATTGCCCGATGAAATAGAGCTGGTTTGTCTTATAGCATTAGGCTACCCCGCACCAGCAGATGATTTAGAGGAACCTTTCCGCAGCCGCGAGCTAACCCCACGTAATCGCAACCCATTAAGCGCATTTGTTTTTCAAAACAACCTAAAATAGAAACTATGGAAGCTAACGGCAGCTTAAAAAGTAGCGGATACCTTGTAAAGGTAAAAGTTGGCGACCACGAGATATTATTTGATGAGCCTGATGATAAGGGCGGCACCAATAAAGGCCCAAATCCTGCTGAGGGTATTATAGCATCTTTAATTGCTTGTACCAGCATTACTTTACAAATGTATGCAAAAACAAAAGAGTGGCCTTTGAGCGAGGTTATTGTGAATATTGTAGGCGAACAGGAGGCTGGTTCGGGTAAATTGATTTTGAAAAGAGACATTACGCTTATAGGCGAATTGGATGAGGGGCAACGCGATCGCTTGCTCGGTATTGCCAACCGTTGCCCGGTGCACAAAATATTAAGTCAGAAAAATGATATTGTTACCAAGTTGGTATAGTGACAATTATTAAATAACTTAATACGCACAAAGTACCACCATGGCAGACAAAAACAAAGAGTATAGCAACGGCGAAGTAACCATAGTATGGCAGCAAGAAGTGTGCATTCATGCGGCCAATTGTGTTAACGGTTTGCCAGGGGTTTTTAATTCAAAAGCCCGCCCATGGATTAATGCTGATGGTGCAACAACTGATGAAATTGTGGCACAAGTTAAAAAATGCCCTTCGGGTGCATTGACTTATTACATGAACGGTGCCCAGGCCACTGCGCCCAAAATTGAAAGTGAATCAATTGTTGAGGTGGTGCCAAATGGGCCCGTATTGGTGTATGGCAACATCCTTATTAAGCATAGCGATGGCCAAGAGGAGCATAAAAATAAAGTAACCGCATTGTGCCGTTGTGGTGCATCTACTAATAAGCCCTATTGCGACGGTACGCACAAAAAGAACGGTTTTGAAGGCTAGTTTTGTCCATTGACATCATTTGTGTACTTATCGTTATTGTTTCTCTCCCATACTATTTTTCAATAACTATCGGCTAGTTGCCACATACTTCCCCGTTATTCCTATTTTTACGGCTTACTAATCGCCTGTGTCATGCGTTTTTTCGCCTTAATGATGGTTTGTGTGCTTATAGGGGTGGGGGCAAATGCACAGAGTCAATATGTGCCGCTCAACCACTTTAGTTATCATAATGTAGATAGGCTGAACATTAAGTATGGCAAAATATTGCCCATAATACACACTGGCACCAAGCCCTACAAGCGAGTAACGGTTGCTAATTATCCTGATACTTTAAGTGCCAACAACATCGTGTTAAACAAACGCGAGCAATACAATGTGCGCAACATGTTGTGGGATAATGACGAATGGGTAAAAGACTCGGTAATTAAAAGCCGTAAGCCTATTTTAAAATTCTTTTATACCGAACCAGCTACATTTCTAGGGCTTAACAAAAAGGATTTTGTAGTAAGAGTAAATCCTGTATTGCAGGTTGAGCTTGGCAAGGAGTTTGGAGATGATGATGATAAACTTATTTTTAAAAACACCCGTGGGGTTGAGCTTAGGGGCAGCATTAAAAAGAGGCTTAGCTTTTACACTTATATTACAGAAAACCAATCGAGAGGGTTAGCCTATGTGCGCACCCGTATTAAGGATGACCAAGCCATACCAGGTGATGGTTATTGGAAAGAGTTTCGCGGAAACGGTATTGACCATTTTACAGCAAGGGGATATATTAATTTTAATCTACTAGATCATATCGATGTTCAATTTGGGCACGACAAGAATTTTTGGGGGAACGGTTACCGTTCGTTGTTTTTGAGCGACTACGGCAACAATATGTTTTTTTTGAAAGTACAAACTACTATTTGGCGCATAAGCTATACCAACTTATTTACCGAAATGACCGCCACCTATGATAGGGGCTTGGATAGACTTTTACCTAAAAAATATGGCGCTTTTCATCATCTCAACTTTCATATATCGCATTGGCTAGATATTGGTGCTTTTGAGGGCGTAATATTTGAGCGCGAAAATGGTTTTGAGTTTCAGTATTTAAACCCAATCATTTTTTATCGTGCCATTGAGCAGAGTTTGGGTAGCCCAGATAATGCTTTAATCGGTTTAGATTTTAAGGCAAATATTGCTCGCAGGTTTCAGTTGTATGGGCAATTTGTGCTTGATGAGTTTAACTTTGGCGAAATAGTAGCCATGAACGGATGGTGGGCCAATAAGTTTGGCCTTCAAACCGGCTTAAAGTACATTGATGCATTTGGTGTTTCCAATCTTGATTTGCAAGGGGAGTTTAATATGGTAAGGCCATTTACCTACACCCACAGCACCAATGGTACCAGCTATACTCACTACAACCAGCCGCTTGCCCATCCATTGGGTGCCAACTTTTGGGAGCTGGTTGCTACCGCCCGCTATCAGTTTTTACCTGAGTTAACGGCTCAATTAACCATGATATATTATCAAAAAGGGTTGGATGGGCCAGGAGATAACTGGGGAGGTAATATTTTTACACCCAATGTTAGGGTTAATGGCGGTTTATCTGTTCAGCAAGAATTTGGTAACAAAATTGGCCAAGGTGAAAAGCAAAATGTAGGCTTGGCTGATTTGGTAATTAGCTACCAAGCTTTTCACGATTTGTTTATTGATTTAAATGTACTGTACCGTTTCAGCAACAGCGAGATTGAACGATACGATGTTGCCCAGGCTTACGTTGGCCTTGGCTTTAGGTTAAATATGCCATGGCGGGGTAATTACTACTAAAGCCATAAACTTTTCACCGTACTGTATTGCAATGTTATTGATTTACCGATGGGGCATGTTTTGTCTATCGGTTACTTGCTGTTTTAATACAACGTATTAAGCAAATACCTAAAACTTTTTTCATCCACTTGCGTAAAATACTATTGTGATATACCCCCTCATGGGTATGTAAGTATAGCAATAGTGTGGATTGATTTTGTGATGAAAAGAGTTGACTATGCAGTTTTTGAATAGTGTAAAACTAAGGCCCGCCTTCATCTTAATAGTGATGGTTGCCATGGGTCAAATAGCCCAAGCACAGGGTACTACAAACGAACTTTACTGGTACGTAGATGGGCAAAAACAATCGTGGGATTGGATGCCGGATAGGTTTGCTGTGCAAGTAACTACTGATGCCGAGAGCCAACCATTGAGCACAACCTTTGTATCGAAAAAAGAGCCAGTAATATCTGCTACCGAAAAATTCATTGAGTTTGAATTTACGGCCAATATGCCAAGCAGCAGCAAGCAAAACCACCTAAATGAAATATTGGCAACCTATAATGCCGATAAAGTACTACCGGTGTTGTATACCAAGGGCTCGCACCAACCATTGTATATTGATAACCAAGTAATGGTGCGTTTTAAAAATGCTAACATAACGCTTGAAGCGGTAGCATCATTTATGCAGAAGCATAACCTAACCCTGGTAAACGAACAGGTATGGAAAATGCCTTCGAGCGGGAAGCAGGTATTTATTTTTAGAATGAACGATAACACCCTTACATACACTGCGGGGCACTTAGCTGCTAAACTTTTTGAGCAAGAAAATTCAATGGTAGCATCCGCGCAACCAAACCGATTGAACTTGTTGCAAGTAGATGGTGAGTCAATGGTTGATCCTGCGAGCAACCCGTCTTTCTACAAATCATGGCACTTAGATAATAATGGGCAGCAATTGTTTTGCAGTTCAAAGTCGGGCACCAATGATGCCGATGTTAAGGTTAAAGATACTTGGAACAATGGCTATAATGGCCAAGGCATTACCGTAGGAGTAATTGACATTGGTGGTTTTGATTATAACCACCCTGGCTTACAAGGCCAAATGATTGCTGGCTGGGATTGTATTAATAACCGCAACTATGATGCGGGTAACTATTATTTTGCCGATGCTAACCAAGGGCATGGCATGGGGGTTACCGGTATTATTGTAGCTACCAGCAGCAATGGTGCTACAGGGGTAGCACCGGGTGCAAAGGTTGCGCCCTTGCTAATTAGCGGCAGCGAAGCTTCCATTGTATTGGCTTTGCAAAAGGCCTTAGAAATGAATTTGGACATTGTAAATATGAGCTTTGCCATCGGTTATAGCGAGGCGGTAAAACAGCAGGTGCAAAACTTAACCAACCTTGGCCGTAAAAAATTTGGCAATACGTTGGGAACCATTGTAATTGCTAGCCATGGTAATAATGGTGCTGATGATGCAGTAAGCCCGCAATGGCCTGCCGCTTACGATGAGGTAATAAGTGTTGGTGCCTCAACGCCAGATGATAGATTTAAAACCAATAATGACCCATGGAATATAGGCAGCACTTGGGCTACCAACTATGGCAATTTAGTTGACCTTACCGCACCAGGCGTGTGTATATATACTACTGATATTGCTGGTTCGGCAGGTTACTCGTCATCAGATTATGGTGGATTGCAAAAAACTTCTGCCGCAGCGCCTATTGTTTCGGGTGTAGTGGCATTGCTGTTGAGTAAAAACAATAGTATGACTTGGGAAGAGGTACGCACCACTATGCTAAACAGTGCCGATAAGGTACATAGCGATGAGTATAACTACGCTCATGATGCAGCTAAAGCGGGCCATAGCCGCGAGATGGGTTATGGAAGGGTAAATGCACTTAAGGCTATAAGCGATGTGGCCGTGGGTATAGGCAATGAGCCTACCTTGTCTTTCGGGAACGATATAAGAGTGGTGAACCCAGTTGAAAACAACCAATTGGAAATTTTTTATCCAGGGGCACAGTTGGAGGCCGATATGACTGTTGGTGTATATGATATGAGCGGCAAATTGGTTGCGCAACGCTTACTTGGTAGAAACGAGGAATTTGTTTCCATTGACGTAAATGATATGACACCCGGAATGTACTTTGTCCGCTTTATGTATCGTGAAGATGAGCTGGTGCAAACTGTTAAGTTTGTGAAGCTTTGGTAACCAGTAAATTGCTCGAAAGAGCTAATAATGTTTTGTTGAATTCAGACCCAAACGTATGAAGTACACAAAAAAACTGGCCGTTTTTAGTTTTGGCGCGGTTATTATAACGGCAGCCTTTGCTTTTAAGCAAGCCAATCCAGATCCTTTTTATTATTCAAACGGTGCCAAGGTATATTGGCAAGTTCAACAAGATATGTATGCTTTTCGCACGGTAGGGGAGCAAGAGTTTAGTGCAAAGCTAGACTCAGCCGTTGTTGACAGGGTAGAATTTAGAGGGGGATATCCTGATAAGTTGAACTTGGTTTTTTTTAGCGACAATAGTACCAACTGGCAGCGGCTACAGATAATTGATGATATACAGCACCACATAGCTTATAGCCACGATTTTCCGGTAGTAACTATGTTTGATAATACGCCATCAGAGGCGGGCCTTTGGTATGTAGCCGATGATTTGATAATGGTGATGTTTAAGAACGATAGCCTTAGGGACGTTCACTTGTCAAGAATTAAGGAAGATTATAGCCTTACTCAAATTAACGACCCCAGCCAAATGCCTGCGGGTGGCAACTATGCCTACATCTTTAAATGGGATATTTGGGATGAAGCAGTAATAAATAGCATTGAGCTCAGTAGAGAGATGTTTGAGCGCGATAGTGCTGTGCTTTGGTCGGTTGAACCAAACCTTATCCGTGGCTACGAGCCTGCGTGGGTTGAAGATTCGGATACTACTGAAACGCTGACTGATGTTTACGATTTGGATAGCGAATCGAGCGCTCCTACCTTTTACGTTTTCAATCAAAGTGGCCAAACGCTTCAAGCGCATTTTAAGGTAAAAGAGTCGCGCTACTATTTTAGGGTATACGACCTATTTGGTAGGTTGCTCATTGAGCGTCATTTATCATCGGAGAATGAGCGGGTAGATGTAAACATCAATCACCTTACTCGTGGTATCTATTTCAGCACGCTGGAAACGCTTAATGGGAAACCGTTTGCTACCGTAAAGTTTGTAAACGAATAAAAAAAAATGGCCGATACCCATAAGGATACCGGCCATCAAAAACTGGAATTAATCTATTAAGGATTTGGCAAAAGCACTTTATCAATTGCATGTATTACACCATTGCTAGCTTGTACATCAGTAGCGATAATGTTTGATACACGGCTTGAACCATCAGTAATTTTAGCACCACCTGATAGACCAATAGTGAAAGTACCACCATCTAGCGGAGTTACTATTTGACCTTCGGTTAAGCTGCCTGCCAATACATTGCCAGATACCACATGGTAAGTAAGTACAAGCTCCAAAGTAGCTGTAGGTACGCTGTCAAGTACAGGGGCACCTAGTTCTACCAACAAATCTGCGAATGCTGCATTGGTTGGAGCAAACACGGTAAATGGACCAGTACCCGACAAAGTAGCTACATAATCAGCAGACAAGCCTGGACGAGTAAGAGCAGCTACCAAAGTGCTAAAGTTAGGGTCGGCCACTGCAAAAGTTGGGATGGTTGGCAAACCGATAACCGCATCAATTTTGTGTACCACGCCATTAGAGGCTTCTAGGTTAGCAGCAGTTACTGTAGGGCCACCGTTAAGGGTTACGCCGCCAGTTGTGTTAACAAACAATTTAATTGCACTAGTAGTGTTACCATAGGTGGCTAGAGTGTTTTGGTAGCCAGTAGTCAAATCAGTGCTCAACAATTTTGCACCTACTACGTGGTTAAGCAATACTTGGGTTAAAACTGCTGTAGGCACATCGTCTAAAGTAGCGAAGTTGTTAGCAGCAAGGAAAGCACGGAATGCATCGTTGGTTGGAGCAAATACTGTTAGGGCACCGTCAGCGCTTAAATCATCGGCCAAACCTGCTTTTACAGCAGCATCTACCAAAATACTCAAAGTAGTATCGGTTTGTGCTAGTTCAACAATATTCATGGTTGTGTTCATGTCGTCATCGTCATCATCTTTATCGCATGATACGAATGCCACCGAAGTAGCCAATAACATAAGTAGTAGTAGAGAGGTGTTCTTAAACATTATTTTAAGGATTATAGGTGAATTAATAATGCTTAAACATGATGTTCTACCTTTTGTTTAGGTGAAATTGCAAAAACCTAAACAAAAAATGTTAAAAACTTGATTAACAGACACTTAGAATGGCAAATAAAATTGAGACTTTGCAAACGTTATCTAATAAGTGTTACTTGGCCCGCTTCAATAACCTCTGACCCATCAGCGAGTCTTAGGGCGAAAATGTAACTATATACACCCATATCTACGCGCTCGCCTTTGGTAGTGCCATCCCATGGGAAGGGACTGTTATAAATCAATTGGCCCCAGCGATTGAAAATTTTAAAATCGGTTACGGTTACGCCACTTTCTTTGATAATAAAGAAACGGTCATTTAAGCCATCTTGATTTGGGGTAAAGGCTTTTGGAATCCAATAATCGTTGGGGAATTTAATGTCGATGAAAATCGAGTCCAATATGCGACAACCTTGTGAATATACCTCTAACACGTACATTTGGTCTGCCTCTGGCGTTACCACAGGTTCTGGGCAGTCTAAACACGATATGTTCACCGGTGGCTCCCAACCAAAAGAATCCACAGGCGGCACAGTTAGGTCAATAGTAGCACCCAACGTAGCGCTTCCGCCTAAGTTAAACACCGAATCAGGATTGGCAAACAAATCAAAAATAGGCAAATTTGGCAATGCCGTGGTAACCGTGTTGGATGATGCGGTGCAACCGTTGCCATCGGTTACGGTAACGTCATAGTTGCCGAGGTCAAATACCAGCAGCTCTGGGTTGCTGGTGCCGTCGCTCCAATTGTAGGCGGCAAATGGCTGGTCGGTAGTAAAGGTAGCACCTTCGCCAGGGCAAACAAAGGCAGTATCAGGGGCAACGCTAACCGTTGGATTCGCCCCTGAGAACACATACACCGAGTCTCTGCGGAAACAGCTTTGGTCGTTAACGCGCACTATGTATAGCAAAGTATCAACGGTACCCGCTGGCACATTCAAGTTGGGATTGGAAGAGTTGGTTGAATTAAGAAATGTTGTTGCGCTCGCAGGCTCTGCTGTCCACACAAAAGTAGGTGCCAAGCCATTGGTGGTTGGGCTTCCGCCTAGGGTAGCCGTGCCTCCCTCGCAAAACTTTACAGTATCACCTGCATCGGCAGATGGGCTTGGGTTGGCCACTAAGAAAATATCTACAGGGTCGGCGGCATTACCGCAAAAGTCGAAAGCTGTACAGCTTACAAACGTTGAAGTTTCGGTAGTGAACGTTATTATGGAATCGGTTTGTCCATCGCTCCAAAGGTAAGTGTATGGCGGCACACCCCAATCGGGGAAAGCCGTGAGCGTAACCGTATCGCCAGCGCAAATAGTATCGCGGCTGAGGGTGATCACGTTTTCAATGGTGCGCGCCTCAATAGTTACGGCCCAGTAGTGGCCACGGGCACAGTTGTAGCCGCACACATCGCCATCGCATTGCAACTCTGAGTTCAATAGCTCAAAATCCAAGAAATAATCAGGGCATTGTGGGGGCACGCAACTTAAAAAGTTAGTGTATTGCAGGGCACTGGCTCCAGGGACTAGGTTCGGGTCGGTAGTACAAGTGCCAATAAATGGTGGCGCAGCAGGGTCGCAAGTAAGCGGACCTGTTGTGCTGCCAGGGCAGTCGAGGCTTCTCACTTCCATCCTCACATCTTGAAACTGGCAAAACGGTGGTTGCAACGGTGGCGTGCCACAAGTAGCCGAAAAGGTATTCTCGTATTCAATGTCAATCTTGGTATTTACTATTTCGCTCATGCCGGGCACTTGCACGGTAAGCTGGTAGTTGCAGGTGGCAGGATTATTACTAAAGCCCATATTTGCTCCAAAATTATTCTGCGGGTCAGCCTGCGAAAATACCCCTAGGCTGTCTTTACCTGTTACTAGTGGGTCAATGTATAGCGGGTATCTTACGTTCGGGTCGTTGAGGTAAGAGACTGGCACGTAGAGTTGAAGGGTGGTATTACCTGCACTAGATGGTTCACTTTCTATTTTGTAAAAGCCACTTATACCGTATCCATAGCCATCATAATATTTTGGCTCATTGAATTTTGCTATAACCGACCCATCAGCAAGCTTTGCATATACATCGCCGGAATAAAGGCTATCTCTGTTAAAATAACCTTGAGAAGAGTAACTAAGTAGATTTGACGACCTCCTATCATTTAACTTCACATGATCTTCAAAAACCAAATATTCTGCACCAGCAGGTATATATGGTTTTTGCATTATAACAAAATTGGTTTTTATGCCTCCAGGCTTAAAGATGTGTTGTATGGTAATGTTAGGCCAAGCATTAGTACAGAGTGAACCATCGCTACCAAATGAGCAACTTTCCTCATTTTTGCTACCAAGAGATACCGTTTGACCATTATTTAAGGCATAAAATGCTTCCAATTTGTTATTGAAAATAATAAATGTATGCTCATCTCCTATAACGGTAGCAGTCTTTGTTAAGTCATTAATTAATGCAGTTTTTATAGGATGGTTTGCACAAGTATAACCTTTAGTGTTTTGATTTTCATGCATTAGTTTCATCCTATGGTCCAACGTCACCCAAAAACCATCCTCGTTTTTATAGTGTAACGGAAAGAATGATGATTGGCTGTAATGATGGTTGCCATTAGTGCCCGGCTCTACAAAGTACCGGGTATAGCGGGTGCGTTTGCCAAGCTCTTCGTAGCAGTTAGTACATTGGGCATTAAAGGGCACTATGCCAAACTCGGGGTGGTTGCGCAAGCTATCCGGAAACAGCGCAGGCTCTTTGCTGATGTCCATTTTTACATCAGGCGTAAAGGTGTAAAAGTTGTACACCTTTGGCTGCATGGTAGGTCCACCTTCTTCCTGTTGTTGAGCAAACAAGGGCAGTACGCTGCCCAGCATCAAGCAAATTATCAATAACCTCATCATTATCGTATAAGGGTTAAGTGCCCTTGTTTTTCAATAGGTGAACCGTTAATATCCTTCGCTTCAATGAAGTAAACAAACGTGCCGAAGTTTTGTAACGCACCTTTGTAGGTACCGTCCCAACCGCGGCCAAGGTCGTTTAGTTCTCCCAAGTCGCTGCTTTCATAAACCAATTCGCCCCAGCGGTTAAATATCTTGATGGTATAATCACTTAGGTTTTGCGCAAACACGGTAAAGTGGTCGTTCAGCCCATCATTGTTTGGCGTAAACGCAGCCGGTACTTTAATGATGTTCTCACAATCGAAGCTTTCGGCATTAAAAATGTATAATGTTGCACAACCCAAGCCGCCTGGTATATATTGCGCCGTGTAAGTACCTGTTTCGGTAACCTGTATGGTACGGGTGGTTTCGCCGGTGCTCCATAAATAGGTGCTTCCTGCAAAATCTGGCAACTCTAGCACCAAATTTTTATTGATGCAGATAAGCACGGTATCTTCTTCGGTTTGCTCCACATTTACGGTAATTGCCAATGTATCTTGGGCTTTACAACCATTAGCAGGGTTTTCAGCGGCCAATATATACTCGATATTGCTAGATGGCTTAATGGTCTGCACCAATGCTGTTGAGTCGGTTAAGTAGGTTGTTGGGCTCCATGTAATGTTGCTGCCGTTGCTGGTAGCTTGTATGTTTACATTTTCACCAAGGCAAATTACAGCATCATCACCCGCATCCAAATCAGGGCCTGGCAATACACCCAAGTTAACTATACCTGTATTTCCGCAACCAGTTGGGTTGCTTACAATAACTTCAACCGTCTCGGTTTGGGTAGGGTAAAAGGTAGTAGTTTGCGTGGTATCGCCATTGCTCCATAAATAGCCTAAGCCAGAAGTAGTAGAATAGAACACGCTGCCTGCCCAAACCCTCGGCTGCAAAGGCGCAGTAAACAGTCCGCCCATTACGGCACACGGATGGATGTTAATTAAACCATCGGTACTTATTGGGTTGCCAAAGCCAGCGGTAGAGCGGAACCGAACATTGTTACCATTGTTTACATGCACATAAATGCCCAGCGTGTCGCCAGCTGGTAACGATTGGAAAATCTCGATGGGGATAATAGTGCCAGCATTGCCCTGTGTAGGGTTTTGGATAATGGTTGAGCCCCAAAACAACCAATCGGTTGCAGAGGTTTCAAATCCTTGGTAAGAGCCATTACGCAAATAAATGCTTACGTCTAACGGTATATTGCTTAATGAAGCTGCCACCGAAATAGAATCAATAGTTACCTCGGTGATAGATGTTACATCAAACATATAGCCCACTGCATTTGATGAAGCATTAAAGGTGGTTTCCAGTTCTCTTGGCGCAGGGTCAATACGGGCGGTAAGCCTCACGGGCTCGCCGGCACATACGGTAGTGTCTTCAGCCACTAATACATCAAGCAACGATACTACTTCAACATTAAAGGTTACGGTGTTGCCACCACAATCATTTAACGCAAAATTGGTTAAGGTGGCTGTGCCAACACTGTCAAATACCACAAAAATCTCGTTGTTTGAGGTATCAACTATTCGCCCAAAGTTGGCTTCCCACTCATAGAATGTGGCTTTAAGAAAAGGCACATTAAACACAGCCGTATCGCCCAAGCAGACTACATCAGGGCCAGAGATGTTTCCGGTTGGCGTACTTATCACATCCAGCTCGTAAGGTGCAGAAAACGGACCATAGCAACCATAATTTATCTCCCTCACCAGAAAAGTATAATTGTTTATTGCTGCGCCTGTCCAATCTACCAATAAGGTATTACCCGGCCATATAAAAGCGTTGCCATTATTCAAGCCATTCGATGCCCATTCGTAATCCGAGTCGGGGTTGTACGGGTCAATCACAAAGGCTTGTACGCCAGCATCGCAGATAACGGAGTCGGGACCTATAATCGTTGGTGGTACGCTACTCGGTGCGCCTATGGTAATGCGGATAATGGTACCATTTTGGTTGGTAGGCACTGATGAGCTATCAGATATAATGCGGGCATAGTAAGCGCCTGGTGCAATGCCTAATGTGGTTAGTATATTAAGCCCTGGTATGGTTAAGGTCATGGTGTTGCTCACGGTATCAAACTCGGCGGCCAGTGCGCCGGTGTTTATTATTGCTAGGCTCATCATATCAAGCAATTGCAATTGGAAAAGGTTGCCATTGCTATATTGTGCGATGTTGTTCCAATAATTGATATCAACGGTGATTACCGTGTCTACCCCAACGGTTTCTGATATGCAGAAAGCCATATCCAAGGTTTCGTTGGTTTCCATGTCGCAATGCTTAATGCAAAACGGACCGTAAATAGAACCCAAAGTGGCAGGTGCGGTTGCCCTTACCCTAATGTAATAGTTGCAGCCCTCTGGTGTTATGGGTATTAAACCCGATACATTGCCCGGAGGAGAGCCAAGCGCTGGGTCGTAGGTTTGAGAACTTGGGAAAGTGCCCAATAGTTGGGGGTTGGTAAAGTCGCCGTTTGAGTCAGATAACTCGGCTATATAGGTATTGTTGCCAGCAAAAACCCCTTTTGAGGTAAATGGAACATCAATTACACTCCGCGAGCAAACCGTGTCAGGGTCGGTAGTTACTACTGCGGGCAGTGTATTGATAATGTTTGGGCAGTTTTCAATTTCGAAACATACGCTTACAACACCGGTAATGGCTGGTGCAGGCGATACCCTATTGATACGGATACGATAACAGGTGCCCGGTGGAGTAGTGCCGGGTATGGTAGCAGAAATAAACCCCGTGGTAGCTTGGGCAATATTGAATACGCCCAAGTCTATTGGGTTGTTGAAGTTACCACTGGCATTGGAAAGCTGAATGCGGTATATGCCCGTGCACATTGACGTAGATAGCTGGTACTGGATAATCAAGTTGTTCAACTGGCAAATTGGATCTGGAAAAATGTCGGCAGCGGTTATGGTAATGGGGTTGTTTACATCATCATACGTACCCACTATTTGTATATCATCAATACCAAAAGATGAGGTGTTGGCCTGCGCCGTGCCGTTGTTTACCCAACGGAAACCAATCCGCAGATTGGTAACATTATCAAAGGCAGGGTTGCTTACCTGCTCGTACTTCCAACGCCGTTGGTTGTAATACCTAGTTCCCGTTGATACCCAAGCACCGCCATCAACACTGTAAAGCAATTCACCGTAAGCGTTGGGTGGTACGTTTATGCTATCGGCTTCGGCAATATAAAAGAATACCACTTTTACATCCTCCATACCCAAAGTACAAAAGCCATTGGTAAGGCGCGCAAACCTATCAGAGGCAGCTGTTGGGTTAAAGTTACAATTGGCCACACCACCCCCGCTCGCCGTTCCCGAATCGTGAATATGCAGATACTTGCTGTTGGGCGCACCGAATATGGTACCGAAGTTGGTACTGTCTTGACTAATGGTGTTTGGATACGTAGGTGCGCCGTTGTATTCGCTATTAATGACCCAACTGTTAACACCGCTATTGGTAGTGATGGCGCTGGTATCATTTAGCGTAAAGCTGGGGTTTGCGCCTTCAAAATCTTCCACAAACAACTGTATTTGCTGTTGGGCCAGCAGGGGAGTGCCCAATAGCAAAGTTGCTATGAGGAGTAGCAAGGTATGTTTGGTAGGTATATGCATGGCGGCAAATTGGTTATTAGTGGATTGGTTTATCGGTTAATTTTTTTTCAACCATTAAGCAATCTTATAATTAGCTTTTGTATCATTTATTAGCAGTGTATTGATTAAATAATCAACCAATACACCAATTAACTATTTTCTCTTTTTGGGAGCTACATCTTCTTCGTAAGTCTCATCATCATAATTGATTTCAACAGGCTTATCGCTCAATATCTTAAACTCGGTGCGGCGGTTCTTTTGGTGGCAAGGGCAATCATCGCTGTTCGATTCGTTGCTGCACCCATCTTGGTTGGTACAGTTTTCCAGCGGCTTGCTTTCGCCATAGCCCTTGGCTACCAATCTATCTTTAGCAATGCCTTTGCTTATCAGGTAATTTACACAACTCTCAGCCCGCTTTTGCGATAAGGTTTGGTTGTACGTATCAGAGCCTCTCGAATCGGTATGTGAGCTTAGCTCAATGGTTATGCCTGGGTTCTCTATCAATATTAGATATAGCGAGTCTAACGTAGGCTTCGATTCATCGCGGATGTTCGCTTTATCATAGTCGTAGTATATATTGCGCAAGCTGTAGCTCTTGTTTTTTTCCAAACGTTTCAACAGAATGTCCACGGTCAAAGTATCAGAGGTAGTAATGCCATTGGTATTAAAGCTGGCAGAGCCTTTGAGGTAGCCATCCATGCCACCTACCAGTTTATAGTTGGCATCTGCATTGAGCGTAAAAAAGTAAGGTTTGTCATCACCAAGCGTAAATTCACTTACCAAAATGTCTTGATCAAGCCCTTTATATCCAGATAGAAACAGCGATACCTTTGCGCCATTGAGCCTGGTACCGGGGCTTGCCTCATCCAATACAAAACCATCAACGGCAATATTTAAAACATTGTAAGGTTCAAAGGAAAATATATCATCGCAACAGGTTTCGCTTTTTAGGGTAATTACCCCTACGCGGTTACTTACAAAATAACCTTTGCGACTATTGGCTAAAAAGCGATAGTACATATCATCGGTGGGGCCGTTTATTGGGAAACCAATATTTTCGGGTGCTGCCCATCTGCTGGTTGCACCCGTTGATGAAAAGATATCGTAACCACCAAAACCTGCATGCCCGGTAGAACTGAAGTACAATGTGCCGGTGCTTTGGTCATAGTAAGGCGTCGCTTCGTCGCGGTCGGTATTTAACTTGCTGCCTGCATTACGCGGCCGGCTATACTTGCCACTGCTATTGATAATAGAGTACCAAATATCTTTGCCACCGCGGCCACCAGGGCGATTGCTCGTAAAATATAATATATCACCGTCGGCTTTATAGTTGCCAATTGCAGGGTGGGTATTGGTATAGCCTTCCATGTTTATTTCTGGCCCAAGGTCAACTGGGTCGGTCCATTCACCGTCTTTAAACTCGCTAAGGTATATGGCACAGTTAATTTCGGCCACGGTAACTTCTTTGCATATGGTAAAATAGAAGCGCTTTTTATCAGGCGAAAAAGCGCCATTAGCAACGTGGGCACCAGCTATATTGAACTTGTCAAATGGTACCGGCTCATCAAAACCATTACCGGTAACCTTGGCTTGGTAAAGCTTAACCATGTGTGCGCCATCATCAGCTTTAATAATAACCGTATCGGTTGGCAGTGTAGCAAATAGCAAGGTATTATCATCCCACATTACAGGTGAAATATCTGAGTAAGCAGAGTTTACGCCCGGGCCTAAGTTGTTGATGTTTACAAACTCAGGGTTGTCCATGCTTTTTAGCGCTAGTTCGCAACCTTCGGCATCAACCTTGGCCCAACGTTTTATGGTGGTAGCATCATCGCCTTTGTATTGTTTGCTCAATATCTGAAACTTAGGCATAGCTTCAAAGTACTTGCCGTTCATCTTCATCATCATGGCTTGCCAATATTCGGCTTGAGGATACTCCGCTGCTTTTTTCTCCACCAAGTAGGTAAACCAATCCTCAGACTTTTTGTAGTCACGGGCTTGGTAATAAGTGTTAGCTAGTTTCCAAGCTACTTCATAGGCCTCGGGCTTTTTCTCCATTATGGTTTCATACATTTCGTATGCACCATAAATGTTGCCCGCATCCATGCGTTTGTCGGCAATTTTGAGGCTTTTTTTGTACTTAAACTTTGCGGGCTTCTTTTTGGTAGCCGAAGTATCTTGTGCCTGCATGGTTAATGCCGCAGAAAGTATAAATAACAATATAGTTAGTTGTTTCAACACGCTATGGTTACGCTTTTGTGGTTATAGTCTTGGGCAAGGTACTAGCACTGGGCCTGGGTCTGCTGAGGCACCAAACTTTCCGGTATAAATAAGGGCAATCTCAAAACTCCCTGTTGCCCGCGGTGCTGCATTAAGGCTTGAGGTTGTTACATCATATGCAACGCCTAGCTTAAAGCCCTTTAGCTCGGCCCCAGCAGAAACGATTCCGGCATCGCCAGTGCGCCACCAACCGCCAAGGCTTAGTATCACAGGCGCTTTAACGTCGCCAAGGTGATATTCAACGGCAGTGCCCACATTTATTTGCATGGCTTTGTTTTGGGCCATTACTATATAATTGGGGGTAAGGTACCAGCGCTTGTGTAGCTGTATACGCAGCCCACCATGCACGGTGTAGCGCATCTTAAGGCGCACATCTTGGTTAAGGAAACTCTCTTTAGGTTGGGTGAGGTGAAACACGCTTACCCCCTGAAAAATACCTACCTTTTTGTGCGGGGTGGCACTCCATAAAAGGCCCGCATTCATGTCAAAATAGCCAGCGCTGGTGTTGGCAAAATTTTCGCCGCTGCTAGCGTTAAGGTCAAAGTCGGTTCCGTTAAATAGGGAAGGGAGGGTAAGCCCGTTGGTTTTAAGCTGGCGTTGGGTATAACCCATTTGCACGCCAAGGCCTAGGTAATGGTTGCCTTTTTTGCTCAATAGCTTATGGTAAGAGGCAGATACCATACCTGAGAAAAGGTTTACCGCACCGCCTGAAGATTTATCGTTTACCAACAAAACGCCTACGCCAAACACATCTTTTTTGAGTTTCTTTTTCATTAAGCGCATATCGTAGGATGCAGCTATAGTAACAAATGGAGCCGTAACAGTGGCCCACTGGTTACGATAAATGCCTGCTACCCGGTAATCGCCCTGCGAAAACCCGCTGAGCGTGGGGTTAAGTGTAAGCGGTGAGGCATAGAACTGCGAAAAGTGTATGTCTTGCGCAGTGATACACAAGGGCAACAGTAGCGAAAATAGGAGGAGGTAAACGTTCCGCAAGGTCAGTTATTTTGTGTGTGCTTTAATATTTTTCAAGTTAATAAAAAAATAACAAAGCCTTAGCGGTTTTTTGGTGTTGGGATGTGGAAAAATGTTTAGTCCATGGTCGATTGTCCATAGTGGAAGGAAAAAAATAAAATTTGGCGTTTATGATGTTGTGCAAAGTGCTGTACATCATTTTAGTAATTCCTCAATAGCAGCGTAGTATAAAGACTTTAATGTCAAAAGGAGCATGCTGATTTTTTTTACGGTTGATATTAGCCAAAAATAAATTTGACTTACTCCTGTGTTACCTTTTGTACGTGTCTATTTTTTTGTACTCGCCAAATATTGTCTGCTAAAAGTATTGCTAATACTACGTTTGGTATTTGCTGTATGCTTACGTTGTAGTAAATCTAAATACATAAATGACTATAAACGCTCACGCAAGGTCTATCACTACGCATAAACACTGAAACTTGCCTTTGTAACTATCGTAAAAGTATAGTGAAATAGTGGTTTTACGCCGCTTGGAAACTAGGCAACATGAAAGGTTTACTCCAAAAAATTTGTACTATAACCATATTGCTGGCATTTAGCTTGGGACTAAGTGCGCAGATAAATGCTGAATTTTCTGTTAACAATGCCTCGGGCTGTAGCCCATTGGTGGTAATTTTTACCGACCAAAGTACGGGCAACCCAACCAATTGGCGATGGGATTTTGGCAACACCAATGGTTCTATTCAACAAAACCCTTCGGCTATTTATATGGTGCCCGGCCAATATACGGTAAGACTAATTGCGTCTGGTCCGTCTGGCATTGATACCGTTATCAAAACACAACTGATTACTGTTTTTCGAAATCCTGAAGCCAAATTTGTTGCAAGTGACACCATAGGTTGTGCACCTGCTGCCATTAGTTTTGCAGATATAAGTGCTCCAGGCGATGCACCCATTAACTCATGGTTGTGGGATTTTGGTGACGGTACAACCAGCAGCCAACAAAACCCTAACCATACATATACCAGCCCCGGCGTGTATACGGTAACCTTGCTAACCCGTGATGCAAACGGTTGTCGAAACGAATTTACCCGGACAGATTATATTACCATTATGCCGAAACCTACGGCTGCTTTTACAGGCACACCCAATAATGGCTGTAATATACCCCATACGGTTACTTTTAACAATACCACAACGGGTGGCAGTGGCTTTACTTATCAATGGACATTTGGCGATGGCGCTACCAGCACCCAACAAAACCCAAGCCACACTTATACTACTGGCGGAACCTACACGGTGCGTTTAATTGCCACTAACAGTGCAGGTTGCAGCGATACCTTAACTAGAACAAACTATGTAAATATTAACAACATTGTTGCTGATTTCAGTGTAAATCGCATTAATCCTTGTGTAGGGCAAAACGTGCGATATACCAGCAATTCGCCAGGCGCCGTTTGGTGGCGCTGGGATTTTGGCGATGGCAATACTTCTAACTTCGAAGAGCCTAATCGCAGTTACAGCAGTTCTGGATTGTACACTGTAACCTTGGTGGTGAGAAACAGTAATGGTTGCTATGACACCATTACGCGGACAGATTATATTGATGTAAGGCCCAGGCCAATTACTAACTTTACCGCAACACCTACGGTTGGTTGCGAAGTGCCTTTTACCGTACAATTTAACAACACTACAGTTGATGGTGTAAGCTATGAGTGGGAGTTTGGCGATGGTAACACGTCAACTGCGCAAAACCCAAGCCATACCTATACAAGCCCGGGTACTTACACTGTAAGATTGGTAGCTACTGGCGCAAATGGTTGCAGGCATACCCGCACCCGCACCGATTACATTAACATTCAATTGCCAAATGTTGCCTTTACCGCCAATGTGCGCGAAGGTTGTATTCCATTAGCAGTGCAGTTTACCGATCAAAGCAGCGCAAACAGTGGCATTGTTGGTTGGGATTGGGACTTTGGAGACGGTAATACGTCAACTGCGCAGAACCCAAGCCATACTTATACCACAGTGGGTATATTTGATGTGACTTTAACTATTACCACTGCCAGTGGTTGCACCCGAACTATTACCTACCCACAATATATTCGTGCTGGTGAGCAGCCAACAATTGAATTTACGGCAACACCACGACAAACTTGTTTGTTCTTTCCGGTAAACTTTACCGACCAAAGCACCCCGGCCGACTTTTGGTATTGGCAGTTTGGCGACGGTGGTACGTCGTTTGATCAAAACCCAATATACCAATATGGCGACACGGGCTTGTTTACGGTTACTTTAATAGTAGGGGAGAATGGCTGTTTTGATACTTTAATAAAGCCTGATTACATCCGTATTTTCCCTCCGCGGGCTAGTTTTACCACGTTGTACACCTGTGCTGATCCATATACGGTAAACTTTACGAATACCTCATTAGGCGGCCATGTTTGGTTATGGAAATTTGGTACTGGCGATACTGCTATTACCAGAGACGCAAGCTATACTTTTCCTAGTAGAGGTGATTACACTGTTACTCTCACTGTTTGGGATACAATAGGAGGTTGTTTGGATAGTACCCAGGCACTAATACAAGTACGCGACCCCATTGCTGCATTTGCGGCGAGCGATACCGTGGGTTGTGTAAACCATGTGGTAACCTTTACAAATACAGCAACCGATGCATTCTTTTATGAATGGGATTTTGGGAATGGGCAAACGTCAAATAATGCCAATCCTACGGTAACGTATAATACACCTGGTGTTTATACAGTGAGATTGATTGTTCGCGACATCCATAACTGTGCAGATACTTTTATCAGGCCAAATTATATTACCGCTCTAGGCGCGTTTGCCGATTTTAATGCTGATACGCTAACAGGTTGCACCCCGCTAAATGTTCAATACAACGACTTGTCGACCTCTTTTATGGGTAACATAGTTGCATGGGATTGGGATTTGGGTGCAGGGCAAACCAGCAATCAGCAAAACCCAACAGGCTATTACACCGTACCGGGCAACTACACCATTCGCTTAACCGTAACTGATGACAATGGGTGCAGCAATACGCTTAGCCGTATTAATTTTATTGTGCCAACCTATCCTACACCAGCTTTTTATACTGATGATACCTTGGTTTGTTTGGGGGGTACCGTTGATTTTGTAAATACCTCAATAGGCAGTGGGTTAACTTATTTTTGGGATTTTGGAGACGGCAACAACTCTACCGATGCTAATCCGACACACACTTATGCCGATACTGGCAGGTATAATATTAGCTTGCAAGTAACGGATATAAATGGCTGCGATAGCACCACCATTCGTAACCAATATATTCATGTTGTGCAACCTACTGCATCTTTTGTAACCGATACTTTGGCGGCCAACTGCCCACCATTGCTGGTTAATTTTGCCAATCAATCAAGTGCTGATGTTACTAATTGGTCATATGATTTTGGTAATGGTAGCATTAGTAACTTAGAAAACCCTGCGCACATTTATAATGCACCGGGTGTATATTACCCAACATTAACTATTACCAATAGCATAGGCTGTACAGCAACCTACAATCTACCTGACTCGATAGTAGTTGGAGGCCCAACCGGTGATTTTACGTATCAGCAAATTACCTATTGTGCACCATTTGAGGTTGAGTTTTATGCCCAAGGCACCAACCCAGCAGTTACGCATATTTGGGATTTTGGTGACGGCAACGTGTTGGTTGATGATGATACGGCAACCCATTATTATGCCATACCTGGTACCTTTAACCCACAATTGATTTTAGATGACCAAATGGGCTGTGTTATTTCTTTGCCTACCATTAGTCCAATTTTCGCAGCTATTGTGGATGCTGACTTTGTATCGGATGTAACGTACATGTGCCGTCCGGGCGTAGCTAATTTTACCGATTTGTCTAGCGGCGTGCCGGGCGTTGTGTCATGGTTTTGGGATTTTGGCGATGGTAGTACTAGCACCGACCAAAACCCTTCGCATTATTTTGCCTCAACGGGTAGTTATGATATTACCTTGATTGCAACCAATGCTTCTGGTTGTTCTGATACGTTAATCCGTCCGGGGTATATTAGGGTAATGGACGACCCAACGGCTTTGTTTACCGTAAATACTCAAAATGCATGTTTCCCGGCCACCATCAATTTTACGAACCAAAGTACTGCCGACACCACTTTTGCCAGCATCATGTGGGTATTTGATGATGGCACAACCAGTACACAGCAAAACCCTACTAAAACATATGCAAGCCCCGGTACTTACACCGTGCAGTTGATGGTGGCTACCGTAATGGGTTGTTTGGATACTTTTTCGATGCCGATTACTTTATTTGTACCACCTGCAGCTGCAGCTGGTGTGGATTTGTCAATATGTATAGGGCAAAGCGATATGCTCAGTGGCACTGGCGGAGTGAGTTATTTATGGTCGCCAGCTACGGGCTTAAGTGCTACTAACATAGCTACGCCTGTGGCCAACCCTACGGTTACTACTGACTATGTGCTAGTGGTAACCGACTCAAATGGATGTACTGATACTGATACTGTAACCGTAACCGTAAACCCATTACCTACGCCAACGGCAACGGGCGGTACTATTTGCGTGAGCGGCACTGCCCAGTTAAATGCAAATGGCGGTGTAGCCTACGTATGGGATAATGGTGCTACGCTTAATGACAATACTATTGCCAACCCTACGGCCTCACCAGTGAATACTACCACTTATACCGTAACGGTAACCGATGCCAACGGTTGCGTTAACACCGCACAGGCAGATGTTAATGTAAATGCATTGCCAACAGTTATTACTTCACCAGATGCGACTATTTGCATAGGTCAAACGTCCCAGTTGACAGCATCTGGTGGAGTAACATATTTATGGTCTCCGGCAGCAACATTGAGCGATGCAAATATCGCTAACCCGGTTGCTACGCCTATAGTTACCACTACCTACAACGTAACCGTTACAGATGCCAACGGCTGTATAAACTATGGCGCAACTACCGTAAACGTGAACCCGCTGCCAACCGTGGTAACATCACCACCAGCGGCCATTTGTATCGGCCAGTCAACGCAACTGACCGCAACCGGCGGCGTAACCTATGCTTGGAACAACGCAGCCTCGTTGAGCGATGCCAACATTGCTGACCCCATTGCCAGCCCAACGGCCACCACAACCTACACCGTAACGGTAACCGATGCCAACGGTTGCATTAATACTGGCTCAACTACCATTACCGTAAATCCTTTGCCAACCCCAACAGCAACCGGTGGTACCATCTGTATAAACGGTAGCACGCAGTTGAACGCAACGGGTGGCGTAAGCTATATTTGGGACAACGCAGGTAGTTTGAGCAATGCAACTATTGCCAGCCCTACTGCAAGCCCAACATCAACCACCACTTATACCGTAACGGTAACCGATGCCAACGGATGTGTAAATACTGCCCAAGCGGTTGTAAACGTTAACCCGTTGCCAACGGTAAGTATGTCGCCTGATGCGACTATCTGTATTGGTGAGAGCAGCACTTTGAGCGCAGCTGGTGGCGTAACATATTTATGGTCTCCGGCAGCAACATTGAGCGATGCAAATATCGCTAACCCGGTTGCTACGCCTATAGTTACCACTACCTACAACGTAACCGTTACTGATGCCAACGGCTGTATAAACTATGGAGCAACTACCGTAAACGTGAACCCGCTGCCAACCGTGGTAACATCACCACCAGCGGCCATTTGTATCGGCCAGTCAACGCAACTGACCGCAACCGGCGGCGTAACCTATGCTTGGAACAATGCAGCCTCGTTGAGCGATGCCAACATTGCTGACCCCATTGCCAGCCCAACGGCCACCACAACCTACACCGTAACGGTAACCGATGCCAACGGTTGCATTAATACTGGCTCAACTACCATTACCGTAAATCCTTTGCCAACCCCAACAGCAACCGGTGGTACCATCTGTATAAACGGTAGCACGCAGTTGAACGCAACGGGTGGCGTAAGCTATATTTGGGACAACGCAGGTAGTTTGAGCAATGCAACTATTGCCAGCCCTACTGCAAGCCCAACATCAACCACCACTTATACCGTAACGGTAACCGATGCCAACGGATGTGTAAATACTGCCCAAGCGGTTGTAAACGTTAACCCGTTGCCAACGGTAAGTATGTCGCCTGATGCGACTATCTGTATTGGTGAGAGCAGCACTTTGAGCGCAGCTGGTGGCGTAACATATTTATGGTCTCCGGCAGCAACATTGAGCGATGCAAATATCGCTAACCCGGTTGCTACGCCTATAGTTACCACTACCTACAACGTAACCGTTACTGATGCCAACGGCTGTATAAACTATGGAGCAACTACCGTAAACGTGAACCCGCTGCCAACCGTGGTAACATCACCACCAGTGGCCATTTGTATCGGCCAGTCAACGCAACTGACCGCAACCGGGGGCGTAACCTATGCTTGGAGCAATGCGGCCTCGTTGAGCAATGCCAACATTGCTGACCCCATTGCCAGCCCCACGGCCACCACAACCTACACCGTAACGGTAACTGATGCCAACGGTTGCATTAATACCGGCTCAACTACCGTTACCGTAAATCCTTTGCCAGTGGTGGGCATTCATCCAGATACTTTATTGTGTTTAGGAGAAAGTGTTGAGTTATATGCTACAGGCGGCGCGGGTTACAACTGGGGCCCTTCAGCAGGGCTTAACTGTTTAACATGTGCTAATCCAATCGCAACACCTGCTGTTAATACTACCTATACGGTAGTGGTAACCAACATTCATGGTTGTGTGGATAGCTCACAAGTGAGGGTTGATGTAAATACCGTAGAAGCACGCTTTAGTACCTCTGATACTACCGCATGTGTGCCTACCACAGTACAATTCAACGATTTAAGTGTAGCTGATAGTAGCATAGTAGCTTGGAGTTGGATATTTGGTGATGGCGGTATCGATTCTATCCAAAACCCTAGCTACACTTATACCGTGGCGGGCGTTTATACAGCACAATTGCAGGTAACTACTATCACAGGCTGTATTGATACTGCAAGTTTAGTTATTAATATCAATGCTTTACCAGCTGTTGCTGCTGGTCCTGACCGCACTATTTGTGTAAATGACACAACTACTTTGCAAGGTACCGGTGGGGTAACCTATCTATGGTCGCCTGCAAATACATTAAGCGATGCCACTATTGCTGCACCTTTGGCATACCCAACAAGTACTACTATCTATAACTTAACTGTTACAGATGCAAACGGCTGTCAAGGCACTAGCGAGGTACAGGTAAATGTTAATCCATTACCCATAATAACTACTACGCCTAGCCAACAACTTTGTAATGGCGAGGTGTTACAATTGAATGCTACTGGTGGTATTGATTATTTGTGGACTCCTGCTGCGGGCCTTAGCTGTACCACTTGCCCTAACCCAATTGCGAATCCTTTTAGCCCTAATGGTTTTACCCATACCTATTCGGTGCAAGTAACCGACACGAACGGTTGCATCAGTACAGGGTCAACAACCATTACCAGATTGTTGCTACCTGTTATTGATATGAGCCCCGATACTACTATTTGCTTTGGTAGCACCGTTGAAATTTCTGGCGGTGGCACCCCATTCTATAACTATTTATGGAGCCCTGCGGTAGGGTTGGCTTGCGATACCTGCTCAACTACCAATGCCACCCCTGATACCACCACTACTTATACCCTAACTGCCACCAATACCAACGGATGTTCTCGTACCGAGGAAGTTACCATAACCGTAAATCAGTTGCCAGTGGTAACTACCAGCCCAGATACGGCTATTTGCCATGGCGAAGTAGTAGAGCTTACTGCCAACGGAGGTACCAACTTTGTATGGACGCCATCGCAAGGTATAACTTGCAGCAATGCTTGCAACATGGTTATGGCTGCGCCAGATAGCAGTACAACTTACTCGGTTTTGGTTACCGACCCTAATGGCTGCCAAGCCTCTGGCGAAATTGATGTAATCGTTTATCAACTCGATGCCGAGTTTAACCTTTCTGATACCAGTGTTTGTACTCCGCAAATTGTAACACTTACCGATCAAAGTACGGGTGATAATCCAATTGCATCTTGGTTGTGGGTTATGGCTGATGGTGGTTTAGCCAGTACTCAGAATACCACGGTTACGTACAATACACCTGGAAACAGAGATATCGTATTGCAAGTGATTGATAGTTATGGATGTATCGACACATCAATGCAGGTAGTTGAAATGCTACCAACACCTGTGGCTGTTGCTGGGCCTGATACCGCTATATGCTTTGGCGAAACGGCTCAATTGCAAGGCACTGGCGGGCAAGTATACTTCTGGAGTGGTGGCGTAAATATTAGCGACCCTAATATTGCTAACCCTACCGTAAAACCAGCCTCGGCTACAGAGTACTATTTGAGGGCTGAGTTTAGCAATGGATGTTTTGCCTTTGATACCATTTTGGTAGATGTAAATCCGCTACCAATACCGAGCATAACTGGCGATACCGTTGCGTGCTTTGGCGATAGTTTACGCTTTGAGGCCACAGGGGGTACTGATTATATTTGGAGTCCATCTCAAGGTCTTACTACAGCCACACAGCCTAATACTACTGCTTACGCCAGCCAAGATATTACCTATACGGTTGTGGTTACCGATACTAATGGTTGTGCTGCAATTGATAGCATTGTGTTAAAAGTAAACCCAGTACCAGCTATTGTGGTTTCGCCAGATGTAGAAATTTGCTTGGGCGAAAGTGTCAATTTAGAAGTAACGGGTGCAGTGGAATATGGATGGGGCCCTAATCAAGATATTAGTTGTTTGGATTGTGCCAGCCCAGTGGCCAACCCAACCGAAACCACCAACTATGTAGTGGTTGGCTATAATGAGTTTGGGTGCAGCACTATTGATGATGTAAATGTTGTAGTAAGGCCGCTGCCAACTGTGCAAACTATTGAAGATGTTACGATGTGCAGCACCGAAACCCTAGAGCTTACCACTACCGCTACAGGTGCCACAGGCTTTAACTGGACGGCTAATGGCCAACCGGATGCTACCTTACAAAGCCCTTCTGTAACGCCTAGCGCCAGCACTATATATGTGGTTGAGGCATTCAATCAATATGGTTGCACTGATAATGATACGGTAAATGTTAACGTGATTGAGACCATATTGGCTACTGTAAGCGATGATGCCGTGATTTGTGATGGGCAAAATGTGAATTTACGGGTTGATGTTTTACAATCGGGATTGGCGGATTATGTGATTACTTGGTTACCTGAGGGTATGTTTAACAACCCTAATCGTAATGCTCAAACCTTTACGCCTACCGAGAGTATGAATGTGCAAGTTGCCATTAGTGGTGGTGATTGCGTAGTAGATACCCAAAATATATCCGTAACGGTTAATAGCTTACCAACGGTTGATATTGGGCCAGATAGGGTAGTACTAATGGGCGAATATATTACCCTTGATGCTAACGCTACAGGCAATATTGCCACATACTATTGGAGCCCTAATGATAGCTTGAATTGTACAGATTGCGAAAACGTAAACTTTAATGCTTGGGGCAGCAACACCTACAACGTTTTTGTAACTGATGCAAATGGTTGTACTGCCGAAGATGATGTAAACATTAGGGTACTCACTACTTGCGAGCAGGATATTTTTATTCCGAATTCATTTTCTCCAAATCGAGATGGTAATAACGACATATTGTATGTACGCAGCCACTCGGTAGAGCAAATAAGGATATTCAGAATTTTTGATCGCTGGGGTAACCTCGTTTTTGAAACCAATGATATCAATCAAGGTTGGAATGGATTGTACCGTAACTCAATGGTAGACCCCGGCGTGTTTGTTTACTATCTTGAAGGTACTTGCCCCAACGGAGGTGACGTGTTTCTTAAAGGAAACGTAACGGTTATAAGGTAACTAAGTATTGAAGTACCTTTGATGAGTTAGTGGCAATTGTAAAGGTTGGCCAAGCTGTTTTAAGGTGTTAATCAAACTTGGAAACATTCATTATTGATGGCTCACCTTACGTTTCATGCGCTTAATTTTGCCATACCTAACTAGGCGAACGATAATTATATTTACAATTATGCAGGCTGCTACCACCATGCCCGCGGTTTGTACTGAGGTAATTAATAAATCTTCCATTGGTCATTACGTTAATTGGTCAGGTAATCTATAGGCTTTAAGCCGCTCCAATGGGGCGTTCTAATAATCTGGGTAGCAGTTAGTAAAATCCAAGGGAGAAACAGCCTATAAATCAATAACGAGCGATGAGGGAAAAAGGTTGTATTACGCTCAAAAAAATCTGAAATATTTTTTTACCATTGATTAAAACCCTTTGCCAGAAGTAACATACCAATACACATAAGCTTTTTGACGCTTAAAGTGCAGGTCGGCTAACTTCAATTCGGCTTCTAGCAGTTTGTTTACCCTCACGTTTATTCTAAACAAAGAGCTTTCACCTTCTCTCAGCAGTATTTCTTCGGCTCCAACCATGGTGCGGAAACCTGCAACGTTGCTCGTTAGCATAGTTATCTGCTCATTAAAGGTTTTGGTTTGGTTACTAAGCTGTTTGTATTTTGAGGTTAGTTCTGCCTTTTTAAGCGCAATTTTTAAATCGGTATCCCTAATTTTTAGTTTTGCTTGGTTAAGGTTGGCGCGTTCGCTGGCCCAAAAAATTGGTATAGAAACCCCCACACCGAGTGCATGGTTGTTTTGCAAACCATTGCTGCCGGTTTCAAAATTAAAATCAACAGGCTGCAATCCGGAGAGCATTTGGTACTTTAATTTTATCTTAGGAAAAAGGGATGCTTTATACAGTTGCTGGTCCACTTGAAACATTTCCTTATCAATGAGCAATGTATTTATCATCGGATGGTTTGCTAGGAAAGTATCATTTTCCGTCAAACCCCAATAGTCATTAGGAATCAGAATTTCTTCAGGTACTAAAGAGTCGCTTATCTCTAATGGAATGTTGCCCTCTAGCCATAAATGCACAGCTAACTGAAAACGTGCATTTTCAAATTCCATTTGTACTTGTGCTAAATCAATTTTTACCTGCTGCAACAGCAAACCTGCCTCTAACGTATCTATTGTTGCCCGGTCTCCGGCCAGCACTCCATCCTTTACCAAGTTATACTGGCGCTCAGCTATAGATAAGGCCTCTGAAACTACCTTTAAACGCTGATATTGCAACGCCCAGTTCCAGTAATCAAGGGCACTTTCAAGATACAATTGGTTGGTTAAATTTTGCTGCTGCCACTCTGCCGATTGAACGTATAGCTTAGCATTTTTGAGCGCTGCCCTCCGCTTATCCATCCACAACGATGGCGATAGCGGCAGCGATATACCAAATTCCATAATGCCAGGGTTGGGCACAAAATTTTCTGGATTAAGCTGCTGTCCTTCACTATACCGATAGTTTACGGTTACATCGGCTCCAAACCAAGCTGGAATATATAGCCCACCTTGCCCTATACGATAGTAGGTTTTATCGTCATAATCCTTTTGATTGAAATCGCCTTGAATTTGAGGGTCGAAGTTACCTCGGGCTTGCAATAAAAAGTTCTGTGCTTGTTCGGTAATGATATTGGCTCGGTTCATTACCGGATGGTGCGCCTCCACCCAGCTCATATACTCAGTAAAGCTAAATACTTTGGTAGAGTCGGGTGTTGCAATTAACGGTAAATTGCTTGATAACAGCACCGTTATAAACATGAGAAACCTTAAGGCAGTGTTGCTATTACTTCTTTTCATCCTTCGATTTCTCTTCTTTTTTTACCACTTTTTGGGGTTCGTATCCAGCAGGGGTATAATACTCCGGTGGGAAACCATTAAACTGCCTCCAAAGCTCGTACCAAACAGGCACATCTTTGAGCATTACCCATGCATTGGTACCCGAACCCACTCTTATTGCTTCAGGCCATTCTGTCTCTTCCTCATCAGGAGCAACCAAAATCCGGAATCTACCGTTGGGGCTAATCACCTTGTCAACTGCTATAATCTTAGCACCATAGGTACCTTGGGTAATGGATGGCCAACCAGAAAACACAAGAGCCGGCCAACCGTCAAACTGCACTCTTGCTTTACCCCCAGCGTGTACCAATGGTAAATCAACTGGGCGAACAAACAGTTCCAACACCAAATCTTGATCGTTGGGTACTATTTGGGCAATAGTTTGGCCAGCAGCAATATACTCACCCAAGCCCGATGCTATTGTGCGGCTTACCAAGCCACTTTGAGGGCTTGTTACAAAATAAAAGTTACCGCGTACTTCAATGTTAGATAGGTCATTTCTAAGTTTTAGATAATCACCTTCTGCTTGGTATAGTTCAGTAAAAGCAGAGAATTGCTCACTCTCGGTTTTGAAAATCTTTTCTTGATATTCGTTCATTACCCCCGTCATTTCAATTTCTGTGTTCAAAAACTCATTGCGGGTGGTTAACAACTTGTTTTGCGCGCTTAAATATTTGGCTTGGGTTTCTTGTAGCTTTAGTTTTCTGCCCTCTAGCTCGGTCAACGATTTCAGCCCTTGTCTATAAAGGGTATCAAACCTGTTATACTGTAGCTGCGATACATTTAGGTCCGTTTCGGCAGCTACAACATTCATGCTATCAGTTATCACTTTAAGCCTATTTTGCTCGAGCTTGTTTTTAGCTTGTTCAAATTTTAGCTTTTGCATGGCAAGCAAAGTGTTTAACTGGTCGGCCTGGCTAGCTATTTTTTCTTGATAAAAATCCACTGCTTGTTTTTTTGCAGCTACCTGCGATGCTAAACGCTCAATCATTAAAGTGTCGAGGTATTTATCATTTACTTCTTCTAGATAAAGGATGGTATCTCCTTTTTCTACCATTTGCCCTTCTCGCACATACCAACGAGCAATTTTGCCAGCAATAATGGAGTTTACCGGTTGCGGTTTTTGTTCGGGCCTCAGTGTTATAACGTTTCCTGATACTTGCACGTTTTGTGTCCAAGGAAAAAACATTAATGCAAACGAAACGATGAAAAACGAAAGGATTAACCTAGCTGCTCGTCTTGAATTGCGGTTACTGCTTAGCTCTACAGAGGCCAAGAAACGCTTTTCGTTATCATATTGATTATTGAAAATACTCTTCATACCGCTTAGCTTTTCACTTTTTCTAAAGTACTGTTTTTCAGCTCATACACGCTATTGGCATATTGCATCAAGGCGTTATTGTCTGTAACCATTATTACAGTTCGCTTAGCGTTTTCATTGTTTAAATATTCCCAAAAAGCAAGTGTTTTCGCTTCATCTAGGCTTGGCAGTGTGTCGTCAATTATTATCAAGTCGGTATTGCCAGCCAAAGCCCTAGCTAGGGTAATTCGTTTGGTTAAATTTTTCGATAAGCGCCTATCATCAGCAGATAGCTCCGTAAGCAAGCCTTGTGATTGCTCTTGGACAAAAGGCATCAAATCGCAAATACGGCATACTTTCAATACTTCATTTCTGGTTACACTAGAGCGGCCTAGGCTTATGTTGTCTTCAATACTGCCATTAAAAATCTGCTCACTATCTAGGTTGTGGCTCATAATATTAATTAACTCGCCATGTTGGTAGTTATCACGTGGCAAACCATTAAACAATACTTTGCCCGCGCTTGGCTGGTTTAAGCCAGTAAGCAATTTTAATATTGTTGTTTTGCCGGCATCGCCAGTGGCTTTGATAATAACTTTTTCGCCTGCTTTTACTTTCAGCGAAAGGTTAGCAAATATTGGCTTGGTATTGGGTACGTAGCTAAAAGTAACGTTTTGCAGTTCCACCTCTATACCGTTGCCTATTTCTGAAATCTCGTATCCGTTTACCGTTTGCGAGTCTTCATCCAAAGAGGTTACTTTCTTTAATTTTTCTATTGATGTTAACACATCAAAAACGGTTTCCATGGTTCGCATGAGCTTTTCGGCAGCTACCATAAGCAGGATAATAATAATCTCAGCGGCTACAAATTGCCCAATATTGAGCTCTTGGTTTATTACCAGTATACTGCCAACAATTAACAAAGTGCCCGTTACTACAAATCGGAAAATGAGAATAAAAACAAACTGCGTGAGCAAAATGCGGAAGTGTGCCTTCCGCGACTTTAAGTAGCTTGTTACATTACCATCGGTGCGTTGATAAACATATTGCTGAGAATCGCTGAGCTTAAAAGTAACCAAGTTGCGGGCAACCTCTTGCAGCCAGTATGCTACTTTATATTTATAGTCACTTTCTTCAATGCTGGTTCGCAAGCCTTGCTTTGAGGTAGCTATAAGTATAATAACCAAAATAACCAGCCACATTGTACCAAAGAAAATGAAAAATGGATGGTAGAACGAAAGCAATAGTAAGCCAAATAGTATCTGTAACGTGGAGGTTGAAAAATCCATTAAAATTTTACTCATACCTTTTTGTATGGTAACCACGTCAAAAAAGCGATTTATTAACTCGGGCGGATAATACCCTTTAAGCTTTGCTAGGTTTATCTTAGGTATTTTATTGGAGAATGTAAATGCAGCCCTCAAAAACAGGCGCTGTTGTAATGTTTCTATAATAGATAACTGAAAAATTTGGGTTGCGCCAGTAAATATTACGCCCAATAACACCATAAACAACAGTACCCACCAACTGGTATTCATCTGTTGCATGGTTATCAAGTTTATTATGGCCTGTATGCCCAGCGGAAGGGTAAGGTTGATGGCGCCACCGAAAACGGCAAAAATGTAGATAAGGATAACGTCTTTTTTATCCTGCATCAATATATCCCACAATCCTTTTACGGGTCCTAAGTTTTTAGTGGGTAGTTGGTTTGCTTGGTTAAGGTTTAATAGATAAATAGGTTCAGGCGAAAATACCGATGCCATTTGGTCGGGGGGTATGGTTTGCGATATAAGCTCGTTATTATTTAGCCCGCGCCTGTATATAACGAGCTTGTTTTTCTCATCATGGTATGCTAAGGTAATGGTGCTGTTTCCATCCTCAAAACCAAACTGCACGGCTATATCGAATACGCCACAATCTTTAACACCTGAACTAACGGTAAAAGCGATGTGGTTGCTTTGGCAAAACTGTTCAAAGGCTTTAGGTATCGACTCTTCGGGCGTGCCAGATGAGCAAACATTTATAAAACGTGCAGTATGGGTATCTGAATAACTGGTTGTAGAAACTTCCTTTATCGTTTTTACAAGCCATACTAAGGATTCTGTCATCTAGTCGCTAAATTCTGATTGAATTCAAGATATATCAGGAAATGCAAAAAACGATAAAATGTTTAAACCTTTTACAAAATTTAACAAGTAAGATTTTAAATGCACCATTATTTTGGCGGCAATGTTAGTTATTTATTAACTCTGGTCCATTTTTCGGTGCGGCCAAACAGCGATATTCCAACATAGCCTCGCACCTCCAAAACTTCTCCGTCCAACTCCATATTACAAGCGTATGTTTTGCCATTTTTGGGGTCATATATTTCACCGTCTTCCCATTTGTTATTGCCATTAGCCACAAAGCCTTTCAACATGTTCAACCCTATAATCGGGTCGTTGTGCTTTTTGTTGTCTGGGTTGTTTTCGTCGGTTTTTGGGGTCCCATTTTCTTTATTGGGCTCTTTGAGCCAAATTATTTTACCACAAATTTTATCACCGCACTGGTAAATTTCTACAATAGCACCTTTATCGGTAGTATACCATTGCCCTATAATGCTAGCATTTCCGGCAAAAGAAAACAGCGTAACAAGCATTGATAAGCTTAACATTAATAGTGGTTTCATGTTTCAATATTTAAGTTCGGTTAGTTGATGTACTAAGTGCATACAGGGTTGCATTGGCTTACTTACAATCGTGCAGGCAACATTAATTTTACAGTTCAATTACCTCTCCGGGTTGGGGCAAAAGCAGTTCACCATTAATGTTACCGCGCTCTTTTTGCTGCTGCATGGTTTGGTACGGGTCGCTTAAAGCTTCGTCGCTCAAATCAAAAGTGCCATAATGCATTGGTATTAAATGTTTAGCACCAAGTTCATGAAAACCTTTAATGGCATCTGTTGGCGAAATATGGTTGCCGCCCATAAACCATTCGGGCTTGTAGGCCCCGATGCCGATAATGGCATGCGTAATATCAGGAAACAGTTTGGAGGTTTGTTTAAAATGGCCTGCATAGCCCGTGTCGCCACTAAAGTAGATTGTTTTATTACCAGAGCGAACAATAAATGCACCCCACAAACGAATATTGGTATCGGTAAGGAGGCGGCGGCCCCAATGACGGCTGGGCAAGTAAAATATCTCTAGCGGGCTGTTGCTGGTATCAAACTTCTGAAACCAGCCAGCAGATTGAATTAATTGGCTTTTGGTAAAATCTTTAAGCAAGCCCTCGTTGCCGAGGCCGGTTAGGTAGCGAGCATTGGGGTTGTTTTTAGCTAAAGCTTTAATGCTGGGTTCGTCCATATGGTCCCTATGGTCATGCGAAACCAATATGTAATCAAGGTTTTTGAGCTTGTTTGGGTCTAATGGGAATTTTACATACCGTTTTATAAGGAAACTCAGGTCTCCAAACACTGGGTCAATCAGCACCGTTGCACCGTCAAGCCGTATAAAAAAGCTACTGTGGCCAAGCCAAACGATGCAATCAACATTGGAGGTTAACCAGTCGTTGTATGTTTTAGGTTCTAGTCGCCACGTCTCCTGCTTTTTCTTTGCCTTGTCGGGGTTAGGGCTCAATTGCCACTTTAGCACATCGGCAAGACCAGTATCAAAAGGATGCTCTTGATTCGTGAATTTGCCCGATTTAGTTATTGGAGTGCCTTTCCATTCGGTAGGGGAGAGAATGGTTTCCAGTTTTGGATTAGATTTATACATGATGCGTATATTAAGTTTGCAGGTTGTTTAAAGCTAAAAATTATCTGCTTTAAACTAACGACGAATAACAGCATCATTTATTAGCGCTTCGATATCTTGTTCATTGATATTGCGCGCTGGAGTGTGCATTTAAACCTATCAATACCGTCTACTCGTTTTTTTACGTGCTTGGTATTGCGACTTTGAACCCGCTGGCGCCACATACGGAAACTAGAAGCTTTCATTTCCCTGCGCATCAGTTTTATGGTATCTGCCTCGCTTACTCCAAATTGATGCTCAATAGCTTCAAATGGGGTACGGTCTTCCCAGGCCATTTCAATAATACGGTCAATATCATGTTGGGTTAACTTTTCCATGCGGATATAACAACCTTACCTATTAATGGTTTATCGGTAGACCGCATGGTATTTAAAAGGAAGAGCAGAAAAAATGGGCTAATTGATAGCAAATCAGTTTTGGCTCTCGTTCCACTCTTTTATCAAAGCATCAAAATCGTTCACCCAGTTTTGCAGTTGGTGCTCAGTGGCGAGGTTTAGCCCGCTTTGCAACATATCGAATGCAACTTGGCTATCGCCCATTATAATGTAAAGTTGATAAAGCGCAACGTATGATTCGCAGGCACCGTGCCAAAACTCTCTAATAATCCTCATGTCAAGCGCTTTATTAAAGTATACTTCGGTATCAGAATAGCCACCAAGGTCTTGATACAAAGTGCCAAGGCCCATATAAATAACCGAAAGTTCATTGTAGTATCTGCTATGCTTAAAAAGCTTTAGTGCTTTATGGTACAGCTCTAAAGATTGGCTATGGTTTTTTAAGCCCATGTGGCATTGCGCCAAGTAATGATATGTTAATCCTTGTGCCTGAATTTGGTTGGCCAATGTAAAACCAGGCAAACTATTCTCAAAATATTTAAGGGCCTCGGCGTACTCTTTTTTGTTGAGCAACATTAAGCCGAGGTTTGCTTTTACAAAATCTATTATTTGCGCTTTGTCTGAATCTTCCAAGGTCTCAATAGCGAGTAAGTAGTATTTTTTTGCTTCTTCAGTTTGCTTTAAGGTATCATAGGTGTTTGCAATACCGTTGTAGCACATTCCCAGCAAGCCTTTATCTGCATCTATGGCCTTATACATTTCAAGGGCTATAAACATGTTGGCTAGCGATTCTTCATTTTTACCCCATTTGTGTAAAAGCACAGCTTTCTGTTCAAGCACGTTTGCTTGTATCACTTTGTCATCAAGTTTCAAAGCCCAATCATTTGCAGCGGTATAATATGAAAATGAAGCATTCAAATCAGCTTTTCTGTAGCAAAGCCTGCCCATTACTATATTATAGTGCATGTAGGCAAAAGGCATATCGTTTGATTCGCCAATTGTTAATAATTGGTTTGCATAGCTTTCGCAGCGTGTAAGGTCATTATTAAGAAACAGCTCTGTTAACTGAACGATAATTTTAACTCTACATTCGGGCTCTTGCTCTTGCTCCAGCTGCAACAATAAGTCTTTGGCGTTTTTCATAAAGTTGTCCAAATACAGCCTTTAAATATATTGGAATATATTAGTGCGTATCTACAATTTAGACAGATAAAAATGCAAAGTGTTTAATTTCTCCAACATTTTTAGGCTACCTCGGTTACCATATCCTTCTCTATCTTCAAGTTGTCAATGATAAAAAGTTGTCGGTCGGGGGTATTTTTACCCATGTAATAGTTCAGTAGGTTATGTATGCTGGTTTCTTTATTGAGCAGTATAGGAGATAAGCGAATATCTTCACCAATAAATTGCCCGAACTCATCGGGTGATATCTCGCCCAAGCCTTTAAATCGGGTAATCTCGGGCTTTACTCCAAGTTTTGCTATGGCGTTTTGGCGCTCCTCATCGGTGTAGCAATAGATAGTTTCTTTCTTGTTTCTTACCCTAAAAAGAGGTGTTTCAAGAATATATACATGCCCGCGGCGCACCAAATCAGGAAAAAACTGCAAAAAGAAGGTAAGCAACAGCAAACGGATGTGCATACCATCCACGTCGGCATCAGTAGCAATTACTACCCGGTTGTAGCGCAGGTAATCTATACCATCCTCAATATTAAGGGCATGTTGCAAGAGGTTAAACTCCTCGTTTTCGTACACTACTTTTTTGGTAAGACCAAAGCAGTTGAGTGGTTTACCACGCAAGCTAAATACGGCTTGGGTTTGTACGTCGCGTGCCTTGGTAATGCTTCCACTGGCCGAGTCTCCTTCGGTAATAAATAGGGTGCTGTTATACTTCTCTTCTGTTTTGCCATCATCCAAGTGCATACGGCAATCGCGAAGTTTTTTGTTGTGCAGGTTGGCCTTTTTGGCGCGCTGGTTGGCAAGCTTTTTAATACCTGCAATCTCTTTACGCTCACGTTCGCTTTGGGTTATGCGGCGCAACATGGCATCGGCTACTTCTGGGTGCTTGTGCAGGTAATCGTCAAGTTCTTTTTTTACAAAATCGAGTATAAACCCACGCACGGTTGGCCCTTCTGAAGCCATGTTGATTGAGCCTAGTTTGGTTTTAGTTTGGCTCTCAAATACGGGCTCTTGTACCCGCACGCTTATGGCGCCAATAATGGCAGTACGCACATCGGCAGTATCAAAATCTTTCTTGAAAAACTCCCTAACGGTTTTTACAACAGCCTCTCTAAAAGCCGCTAAGTGTGTACCACCTTGCGTGGTATATTGGCCGTTTACAAAGCTATAGTACTCTTCACCATATGAGTTACCGTGCGTAAGGGCAATTTCAACATCTTCGCCTTTAAGATGGATGATTGGGTAACGTAAAGTATCAGGGTCGGTTTTGTTCAACAACAGGTCGAGCAGGCCGTTTTCAGAGTAATATTTGGTGCCATTAAAGTATAGGCCAAGCTTAGCGTTTAGGTAAGCATAGTTCCATATTTGGTTCTCTAAAAACTCTGGTATGTAGTGGTAGTTTTTAAAGATGGTATCATCGGGCACAAAAGTCATGGTAGTGCCATTGCGCTCATCGGTATCGGTTATGGGGTGGTCTTTTACTAGTTCGCCCTTTTCAAATTCGGCAATCTTCATTTTGCCATCGCGCACCGATTGCACCACAAAGTTGTAGCTTAAGGCGTTTACCGCCTTGGTACCCACACCGTTCAACCCTACCGATTTTTGGAAAGCTTTGCTGTCGTATTTACCACCGGTGTTTATTTTGCTTACGCAATCAATTACCTTGCCCAATGGTATGCCACGGCCGTAATCGCGCACGGTTACTTTCTTTTCACCAATCTTGATGTCAATGCGCTTACCGAAACCCATTACGTGCTCATCAATGGAGTTATCGATAATCTCCTTTACTAGCACATAAATACCGTCATCGTAAGCCGAGCCATCGCCTAGCTTACCAATGTACATACCGGGGCGCATACGGATGTGTTCTTTCCAGTCGAGCGAGCGGATGTTATCTTCAGTATAATTATGTTGTTGGGGCAATTCTTCTTCTTCAGCCATGTTTTTTGTGTCGATGGTCCATGGTTGATAGTCCATGGAGGAGTTATTACTAGGCATAAATTTAACCATTCGTTTGCACTAATGGTTTCGTTGGCTTATAGATGTTATTAACAGGTGGGTGTGTTTGTTTTGATGTGGTTGTATGAACCATTATTGGGTAAAGGATTACTTTATTAGAAAAGGATTTTGACATAATACGTGAAAAATCCTTTTCTAATCTATGAATCAAGTTAAATCAAGGTTCATACTGTGAATAAGTTAAAGCAAAAATTTATAACCCCCTCGCTTCACCATCCAGTCGCAGCATAAACTCCCTTACAAACTCCACTTTTTCTTCCGCCATTTTACGGCCTGTAACAGTTTTAAACAGTTCGGGTAGCCTCAGCAGTTTTAGTTGGAAATGGTCGAGTGCATATTCGGTGTCGTTTAGTTCTCGGTTTTCTCCCAATGGGTCTTCGGGGTGGAACATGGCGCGGCTCATTTGACCTGACACATAAAACGTGCGTGCAATACCGATTGCGCCTAGGGCCTCCATTCGGTCGGCATCTTGCAATATTTTGGCCTCGAGGGTTGTAGGGGTAACGTTGGCCGAAAAGCTGTGTGCATGGATGGCATGTTTCAGCCCTTCCAATTTTTTCATCGGGAAATCAGGGAACTCAGCAATTAGCAAGGTTTCCGTTTGCTCAGCGCTCATCAGCGACGATTTGCTGCGGTCGGGGTGGTTTTTGGGTAATGATACCAAATCATGGAAATAGGCTGCAGTAAGTAGCGTCAGCATATCGGCAGGTTCACATTCATTTTCGGCAATGTATTTTGCTGCATGCCACACCCTGCGAAAGTGTGCCAAATCGTGCGCGCCATCTTCCACGGGGCGTTGTTGCCACCAAGCTATAAAGCGTGCTTCCCATGCTGCTAGTTGTTCCTTTTCCATAAAGCAATATTATGGAATAATGGGGAGGTGGTTTGGCAAAAATGCATAATTTAGAGTTATGGCTAAGCAGTTAAAACCTTCATCCAGAAACTTCTCTAAAGAGCGCATCCTTGCTTTTGCAGGTATATGGAAGAATTTGGATAAAGAGTTTGTCGATAAACTTACTGTAGGTTTGCACAAAAGACGCTCGAAAAGTATAAGTAGGAACAGCCGTATAGAAAGCGAAAACCGTTGAAACGGTACTTTTAAATAATATTACTTGCTCCCACAATTGAAATCGTGGGCTAAGTTCAGCGTAGCTTCCCTTATCGTATCAACACTTTTAACCAAGCTTAACTATCACATCCCTCACATTTTTTACCGTGGACTGTCCACTATCGACCGTGGACTATTTATTATCTTTGCCACAAACCAACATACGCTATGGACGCTTTGAATACCTACCTTGAAAGTAATAAAGACCGTTTTTTGGAAGAACTGATGGAGCTATTGCGCATTCCTTCGGTAAGTGCTGACCCTGATTTTCAAGATGATGTGTTTGATGCGGCTGAGTATGTAAAGGAAAAGCTGATTGCAGCGGGTGCCGATAATGTAGAGGTGTGCCCTACAGCTGGTTTCCCGATAGTATACGGTGAGAAAATTATTGACCCTGCGTTGCCAACAATTGTGGTGTATGGCCATTACGATGTGCAGCCGGCTGACCCTTATGAGCTATGGGATTCGCCACCATTTGAGCCAGTGATAAAAGATGCCAAAATATATGCCCGTGGTGCTTGCGACGACAAGGGCCAAATGTACATGCACATTAAGGCTTTCGAAATATTGATGGCTAACAATGCGCTGCCTTGCAATGTGAAGTTTATGATAGAAGGGGAGGAGGAAGTTGGTTCATCCAACCTCGGGCCGTTTATCAAAGAAAACAAAGAGCGTTTAGCTGGTGACATCATCTTGATTTCTGACACCTCAATGATTGCCAACGATACCCCTTCCATTACCACTGGCTTGCGTGGCTTGGCTTACTTGGAGGTAGAAGTGGTAGGCCCAAACCGCGATTTGCATAGTGGTGTTTATGGCGGCGCCGTGGCAAATCCGATAAATGTACTTTGCGAAATGATTGCCTCTTTGATGGATGATAACGGCCATGTAACCATCCCTGGTTTTTATGACGATGTGGTTGAGTTGACTACTGATGAGCGCGAAAATATGGGCCGTGCGCCGTTTGACTTAGAGGCTTATAAAAAGCACCTTGACATTAAAGATGTAAAAGGCGAAAAAGGCTTTACTACCTTGGAGCGCACCAGCATTCGCCCTACGTTAGACGTGAACGGCATGTGGGGTGGCTATATTGGCGAGGGTGCCAAAACCGTATTGCCAAGCAAGGCTAAAGCCAAAATAAGCATGCGCTTGGTGCCCAACCAAAACGATGATAAAATAACCGAACTGTTTACCAAACACATACAAAGCATTGCGCCTGACTGGGTAAAAGTGAAAGTGATACCACACCATGGCGGCAAGCCAGTAGTTACCCCAACCGACTCGGTTGCTTACCAAGCGGCGGAAAGGGCTTATTTGAAAACCTTTGGCATTGACCCTATACCGCAACGCTCAGGTGGCAGTATCCCTATCGTAGCTTTGTTTGAAGAGGTGTTGGGATTGAAATCGTTGTTGATGGGCTTTGGCTTGGACTCTGATGCTATCCACTCACCTAATGAGCATTACGGCCTGTTCAATTTCTACAAGGGCATTGAGACAATTACGGCGTTTTATGGGGAGTATGCTGCCGCAGCCAAGAAATGATTGCTCCTTATACAGGTAGCTAAAAATTGGTTTGTGCACTAACAGTCATATTGATTTATCACTTGGCCTAATTTCAACTGCCAAATTTGTAATAAAGTAGAACGATAAATTAATGTTTATTTAAACAGCTTAAGCTTGGGTTGCAGGTGGGTTTGTTTATCTTCATGCACCGAAACTTACCTGCTATATGAGAACTGTATTTGCCGTTTTTTTGCTTGTTGCAAGCATCTTTGCCGAAGCTCAAACTATAATCCGTGGGCCATATTTAAACACGGGCACTTCTACCAGTATTATAGTACGCTGGCGCACCGACCAGCCTGTTACCGGTAAAGTGCTGTACGGTACCGATGCAAACAACATCAACACACCTGTGCTTGAAACCACCGCAACCAGCGAGCATATTGTTACCATCAGTGGGCTTCAGCCAGCAACCAAATATTACTACACGCTCACTGATACGGATGACAATGCATATCAAGCAGCCGATAGCCTGCGCTATTTTCGCACAGCCCCAGTACCTGGCGCTAAAGCCCCTATTACCATTTGGGCCATTGGCGATTTTGGTACCGGTGGTGCTGGCCAAATAGGCACGCGCAATGGATATGACTATTTTACCAATAATCAGCATACTGATGTATGGCTATGGTTGGGCGATAATGCCTATTCTGACGGTACAGACCAAGAGTATCAAGATAAATTGTTTGATATTTATCCCAATCATTTAAAAAATACTGTCGCTTGGCCTTGCCCTGGCAATCACGACTATAAGAGCATTAACCTACTAACCAATACTGGACCGTATTACGATATGTTCTCATTGCCAGAGAACGGCGAAGCGGGCGGTGTTGCTAGTGGCGAAGAGGGGTACTACTCTTTTGATTATGGTAATGTACATTTTATATCACTCAACTCTGAGTACGCAATTTGGTTCCTTACAAATAATAGCCAAATGGTGAGTTGGTTAAAGCAAGATTTGGCCCAAAACGACAAAGACTTTACCATTGTATTTTGGCATAAGCCTACCTATTCAAAAGGCTCTCACGACTCTGATGAATTGGGTGATATGACTTTGTTGCGCAGCATTGTAAATCCTATATTGGAAGAGAACGGAGTGGATTTGGTTTTGCAAGGGCACAGCCATGGTTACGAGCGTTCTTATTTATTGAAAGGCCATTTTGGCACCAGTACCAGTTTCAATAGCAGTATGATAGTGGATACGGCAAAGGGCAGCCCTCAACCATTTGTTAAGTACTATGATGCTGCCGATGTAAACCAAGGCACTATATATAATGTAGTAGGTTGTAGCGGTCAGTTAAGTAGTTCGGGTACTATGGACCACCCCGCCAATTATTTCTCGAGCAATTTACTCAATGGCTCGCTGGTAATAACTGTTGACAGCAACTTGTTGGTGGCACATTTTATTGATACCGCTGGAAATATTCTGGATGAGTATAAAATCTTAAAGCAATCAATAGCCGATACCGTTACTTCGCTTGGGGCATTGCCAACTTTGGATGACGTAGTAAAAGTATACCCTAACCCGGCAGATGAGCAATTTACCGTGCAAGTCAATTCTCAAGAGTATGGTTTTTACATTGTTGAGTTGATAACCTTGGACGGCAGCGTGGTGGTTACGCGCCATATCAGGGCCAATGGCAATGCCTTGCAAACCATTGATGTAAGTCAGCTGCATCAAGGCAGTTATGTCTTGAGGGTTCATAAAGAGGGTGCACAAGATTTAGTGCGCCGCATTGTGGTGGTGCACTAAACCGTTATTCGCCATTTCGTTTAAATTGCTCTGCCAACGGTAGTTTGTTACTAAAAGATAGTAATACATTAGTAGGCAAAGGGTGCTCAATTGCTAGCGGAAATAGCTTCCAAAAATCTTCCTCATATTCATATTTGCGGCTGTATAGATTGCCACTACGGGTATAATTTCGGTCGGGCACAAACCCATCTGGGTGCAGGGTAGGGGTATCAAAAAATAGGCTGAAGCTTTCTGTCAATTCATATCTTACCCTACCCAGTGCCCTATCATGAATGTGGTGTAAATATTCAAACGTTAAGCTTTTAAGGTATACTTTGTCATCAATGTAGTTAAAAATTAAGTTTTTACTACTTGACATAAACAGCCAATGGTTATCGCCACCACTACCAAAGCTCAAGCCACGCTCATAGTATTGTGGGTTGTGTGTGGCATTTTCTTCAATGGCAAACAGTTTCAAGCTGCCTTTGTATAGCCATATTTTACCTTCTAGTATTTTGGGGCTGCTACTTTTCTCATAGTGGTACGTTAACAACTCAAGGCTATCGCCACAAGTAGTACAATGGCTATCAGCATAGCCTATTTCAAACTGGTTCAAAATTCTCATATCCATAATAGTGCCGGTGGGGTACCGCAAACTATTTTCCAAAAACATATCAACTAGGTGGTCGCCATGGTCATCCCCATTGCGCTCATATACGTTGCTGCGCCTTATTTGGTTAAAACTGAATCGTTCTTGTAAAATGCCAGATTGGTAGGTAGCTACTACATCATATACAGTCATGCCAGCTTCAATTAAGCGCACGTACTGGCCGTTTTCTTTGTGCATTTGCTGGTACAAGGCAGGGTATGTGTATGATGTGCTGGGCATAGCACTTTGTAGTTTTTCAAGGGCTTTTAGCCAATGGTTTTTAGCTCTGTTGTTGTTAATGGTTACCCCGTTTATCATGTAGGTTTCAGGCAGCATGGTTATGGTTAGCAGCTCAGCACGTGTGTGTTGGCTAAGCAAAGTATAATAGGTAGCATACCCCATTGCCGAAACGGTAAGGGTGTCGCCTAACTTGTTTTCGGATAATGCTACTAAAAACCTTCCGTTGGTATCGCTTACCGCAAACACCGATTGGCTGTACTTAACATGTGCAAAGGGTATAGGTTTTTGCTCTTCATCAAGCACAATGCCGTTGTACAGTAATGTTACTTGGCCGTTTGTCAAACAGCTGGTTAGTATTGCTAGTGCTAGTACAAGTAGTTTCATACAATGAGGCTTTACTGGTATAAAAAACCAATAGGTAACAATAGCTAGCGCTACGAGTGCCTGTTGCAACTTTTTATGCCATTACTTGCTCTTATGATAGCAAAGCCTATGTGCAACGATAAGTATTTTAGATGCTTTAATTGCGATAGTAATATGGTATTGGTTTATTTAGTAAATTTAGATTGTAAAGTAAATTTTTGAACTAGATTTCCTCTTGCACTATTATAACAAAGGGATGAAGCAGCTATACTATCTTATTATCATATTATTTGTAGCCTCATTGGGCACAAATGCCCAAAATGCCATGCGCCGAGAGGGTAAGATAAAGGTTATTGTTAATGGGGATACACTTCGCAATCCTTGGGCGGGTGGTTTTCATGCGCCTCAGTTTTGTGAGGTAGATATTGACAATGACGGTTTGAAAGATTTGGCCGTTTTAAATAGAGGGATACTAGCATCTGGAGCAACCTCTCATGGTTTTAAAATATTGACGTTTAAGAATGTAGGCTCTAACGGGCAGATTGCATACAACCACATGCCTGAATGGGAGGCATTGTTTCCGCCATTGATGTTTTGGATAAAAATGGACGACCTTAATTGTGATGGTGTTACTGATTTGATTGCCAGCAATCAAAGTCAATATCCCAGTTTAATTTGGTTTGAAGGTAAGCGCACAGCTAATGACCTAATATATTTTGAGTATCGTGATACGTTAATCACTTCCGATGTTTTTGCTCCGGTCGGGTTATCAAGAATACATTATCCAGGTGTAAGTGACCTTGACCGCGACGGTGACCTAGAATTTGTAAACTTTGGCGACTTTGGCACTTTTGTAATGTACAACAATACTGCCATTGAAACCTCAGGTTCTTGCCAAGATACAGTTGGGCATGAAATTGCTGCAAATTGTTGGGGCGATTTTAACGTTACAGCAAGCGGCGTTAACCTTAATGCAGTTTGTCCTTTTAAAACGGGGCCAGAGCCTAATGATAATGGAGCTGGGTCGGGTCGTCATAACGGTGGTGCTTTGTTGTTAATTGACTTAGATGGTGATAATGACGATGATGCCATATACTCTGATATAGACAAATCAAACCTTTTTGCCCTTTATAATGGGGGAGACTCCTCATACGCAGTAATTGATGCGGTAGACAATAACTTTCCTTCGTACGATATCCCAGCTCGAATAACATACTATCCATTGGCTTTTGCTATAGATGCTAACAATGATGGGAAAAAGGATATACTTGCTGCGCCCAGCGATGCGCTTAATAGCTCTAGTAAAAATGCCACGTGGCTATACGAAAATATTAGCACCAACGACTCGATAAAGCTACAGCTAAAACAAACCGATTTTTTAGAAGATGGAATGATTGAATTGGGCACAGGCGCATTTCCAGTATTTGTTGATGTAAATGGAGATAGTTTGATTGATTTGGTGGTAGGCAATAATGGTTATTTTAGAGATAGTTTAATACTTACAGCTCAACTCGCCCTATTTATTAATGTTGGCACGCCTGAGGTGCCCGTTTTTGAATTAGTAGATGATGACTGGCTTAACTTTTCTGCCTATTATCCTGCCGAAACAATAATGACCTTGCGCCCAACCTTTGGTGATATTGATGGCGATGGGGATTTAGACCTTTTTCTGGGAGACACCAGCGGCTATGTTATGTTTTTTGAAGATACTTCATCTGCGGGCAACCCTATGGCCTTTGCGGCTCCACAACGCCGCTATTTTGATATGTATGCAGGCAAATACAGTGCGCCGTTTATTTATGATGTAAATGGTGATGGCTTGCTAGATTTTTTAATTGGCAATCGCAGCGGCAGGGTACGATATTTTGAGAACAGAGGCACGCTAGCCACCCCACAGTTTGATCCTGTACCAACCAATAGCTTGTTTGGGGCGGTAAACGCAAGCACTGCTTTAAGCTTGTTTGGATACTCAGCACCTATAATCACTACCTTGGATAGTACTGGGCAACTTTATTTGTTAACAGGTAATGAAGAAGGCCGGATTTATGGGTATGAATTTAACCCAGATAGCATATATACTGGTTCGTTCAATCAAGTGTTTGATAACTATTCAGATATTGATGCTGGCGAGCGCACCGCCATTACCATTGCTGATGTTACCAATGACGGAAAGCCAGAAATGATAGTTGGCAATTACCGTGGTGGGCTCTCGTTCTATACGTTGTCAGATACTATTGAAGATATTTTACCTCCCGTTTCGGTTGGAGCAGATATTGCCAGGGCGGTAGGCCTTACCTTGGCACCTAACCCAACCACCGGCGATGTGCTATTTACTGTATCAGGTTTACTACCAAACCAACCTGCTACTTATAGTGTTACTAGTGTGCTAGGTGCCGTGGTATTTACAGGAAACATTCAGGCCCCTTCAGAGAATTGGTCAACCGTTATTCGTTTCGATCAATTTCCAGCGGGCTTGTATATTGTAAACCTCTCTCAGGGCTCCATGTCAAAATCTATTAAACTTATTAAGTACTAGCTATAGGCTAAACACACCATTCTATTATGAAATTACTGTTAACTGCTACTTTATTTTTCGTTACTCTATTTCACACTTTTGGGCAAAATTTTTTCGCCCCGGATAATTCGATACCTGTTACCGAAAACAATAAGACGTTTAAGTATCCTTGGGCTGGTGGATTGAATAACCCGCAATTTGGTACTATTGATTTAAACGGTGACAATATTGATGACCTAGTAGTTTTTAATAAAGGTTATTATAATGGAGGTGAATCAGTGCTGACATTTATTAACGGGGGCACCGCAAACCAGGTTGATTATACCTACGAGCCTAGTTATGCTGATGATTTGCCCAACTTGCGCCAGATGATGGTAACAGTTGATTTTAACTGTGATGGCATTAATGATTTTGTAACCTGGGATAACCCAGCGGTTATGAGGTTGTATACTGCCAGTCGCTTACCCAATGGACGATTGAGTTTTACTGATAGCGGCTTTTTTACCTATACTACCGAAACCGGGAATAGTACAAATATATTTATTTCGGCAGTAGATGTGCCAGCGGTGGTTGATGTAAACGGTGATGGTGATTTGGATGTAATTACCTTTAGTGCTGCTGGATTTCGGATTGAATATTTTGAAAACCTTTCAATAGAAAGCGGTTTAAATTGTGGCGATACTGTGGGCTTTGAGCTTAGAAGTTACTGCTGGGGCGATGTGTCGGAAGATGGATTGAGCCGCGAAGTGACTCTTTTTGACCCTTGTGGCACACCAAAGGATGGTGATTTGGTGGTTGGTGGCAACAGGCATGCAGGTTCAACCATTATGGCATTTGATGAAAACTTTGATGGATTGATAGAACTGGTTTTAGGCGATATTAGCTTTGATAATTTGGTAAATCTCAGAAATGCAGGTCTGCCAGATTCGGCAGTTATAACTTCCCAAGATACTTTGTTTCCTTCTTATGATAGATCGTTGGTGATGCCCATCTTCCCAGCTGCTTTTTATTTTGACGTTGATAATGATGGAAGAAAAGACATGTTGGTTGGGCCAAATACGCCACGCAAGGGATTTAATCAAAACTGCTCTTGGTTTTATAAAGATGTAAACGCTACTGGCGATGTTAATTTTGAGTTTCAAACAGATTCGTTCCTAGTTGGCGATATGATTGATTTTGGTGAAGGTGCGCACCCTGTATTTGTGGATGTAAATGGTGATGGGCTGCAAGATATTGTAGTAGGTAATAGGGGTTATTATGAAAATACCACATCGGCCAAAACTGGCTTAGCTTTGCTTATTAATGTTGGCAGCCAGACTAGTCCGGCTTTCCGGCTGGTTGATAGGGATTACCTAGGCCTATCAACTTTCCTTACTGGTAATGCCAAGCTTCAATCAGTGTCACCTGCCTTTGGCGATATGAATGGTGATGGAGCGCTGGACATGATTATTGGCGACCATGTAGGCAAACTGCACTACTTTAGAAATACCGCTGCCGCTGGCGACTCAATGCAGTTGGTATTGGCCGAAGCGGAGTATAAAAACATTGATATAGGTAACTTCGCAAAGCCAGAAATTTTTGACGTGAATGGCGATAATTTACCCGACCTAATAGTGGGTAGAGACAGAGGTAATCTACAGTATTTTGAGAATTCGGGTACTACAACCAACCCTAATTTTAGTCCAATAGCTACCAATGCCAATTTTGGAGAGGTGAACGTGAAACCTAACCTGTTTTATGGCGAAAGTACTCCTCGTGTTGTATACCTTGCCTACAATTCTCAGCCTTATTTAATGGTAGGGAATGTGTTGGGCAATATTGCGGTGTTTGAGTTAGATGCTACTAAACGATACAATGGCTCATTTACTAGGGTTGATTCTGTGTTTAGTGGTATTGACGTAGGTGAGTATGGGCATCTTGCTTTAGCCGATATTGATAATGATGGCTTACTAGAAATGGTTGTGGGTAGCTCTAAAGGAGGCTTAAACTTTTTTCAAGATACAGGAGTTGTTGGCCTGGCAGAAGTTAATGGAGCTAGCAACCTAACCATCAATGCCTACCCTAATCCTGCGGCAGGTAATTGGAATATCGAATTGAACAACCTCACAGCCAATGTAGCAGTGCAAGTTGACATATATGATGTGTTAGGTAAAATGGTTTACCAATCAACGGTAACACCACAGGGCACAAAAGACGTTCTGCCTTTGGCGCTTAGTGTAAACGGCGGGGTGTATTTTTGCCGAGTACAGCAAGGCAAAAGCAACGTAGTGCTTCGTCTTTTGGCCCAGTAGTATTCATGCACTATTTAGGTAAATGTTGGTAAATGTGTACATCCCGTTGTGGGTACGGAATGTTAATGTCAGCTTTGTCTAGAGCCACTTTTACTTTCTCAATATTCTCGAAAAAATAACTCCAATAGTCAGCAGTATTTACCCATGCTCTTGCACTTAAGTTTAGTGAGTTGTCACCCAGCTCGGTTAATACTACTACCGGAGCAGGGTCTGCTATTGTTCTAGGATCATTTTTGATTATTTCCAAAATGGTATTACGGGCCACTTGTATATCATCACCATAGCCAATACCTACGGCAATTACTACTCGCCTAGTCTCTTCATTAGAATAATTCGTTATTTCATTATTAGAAAGTTGTCCATTTGGGATAATAACTTTCACACCATCGGGTGTTTTGAGCACAGTATGCAGTATATCAATGTGCTGAACGGTACCACTGCCGCCATTACCCTCAATAAAATCGCCAACCTTAAAAGGCTTAAAGAATAGGATGAGCACACCACCCGCAAAGTTGGCTAGGCTACCTTGCAGCGCTAGGCCAATGGCCAAACCAGCGGCACCAATTGCTGCTACAAACGAGGTGGTTTCAATACCTATCATCCCTGCAACACTTATAATCAAAAGTATCCTTAGTATAATAGCTATCATGCTACCCACAAAATCAACTAGCGATAGGTCAACTTCACGTTTAACCATCCTTTTACGGATAACCTTTTTTATTTTACCTATTACCCACCAGCCAACAAATAAAAATAGTAAGGCTAGTAATATTTCTGGGCCTTTGGTTACGATTAGGTCCATGGCTTTCTGATAGCCATGCTGCAATGTTTCTTGATCCATAGTATAAAGTATTGTTTGTTTGATAATAAAAAATGCTTGTTAATGTTCGCCCAAAAACCTAAAAGACATTGGCAAAACCCGCAAAGTATACCTACAACTAGGTATATAAAATACCCACCTAACCGTACTAAGGGGTGCTAGATGATTACATACTTTTACAAAAGCTTTGTATAACGGTCTTGTAAATATGTATTCAGTTAAGTAGTGGATAAACAATCCAAGCAAAAACTAAGGCGAAAATACAAAAAACCACTTTTAAACGCCGAATAATGTCTCAAAACAAGCAACTTACTAAAAGGGAAATACAAGTATTAAGGCTTATTGTGGACGAGAAAACGTCAATTGATATTGCCCAAGAGCTTGCAATAAGCGTACGAACCGTAGAAACCCATCGAAAAAATATATCTCAAAAAACAAAAGTGCGCAACCCTATCGGTTTGGTAAAGTATGCTATACAATCGGGTTTTATTGATGGATATAGCTTTAAGCACAAGAGGGCTGCCATTTTAGAAAACGTGTAATTAAATAATTTTTGAACCAACAAATTATAAATATGAAGACAAGTAAGATTTTATTGAACCTAGGTATTGTATTAGTTTTTTCTTTTGCCACTATAGTTAACTCGGGTTGTGGTAAAGATGATGACAATAACTCTGGCGGTAGCGCTGCAACTGCCACAAACATTCCGCCAATTGATGATGCCGATGGTATAATGGTAGCAATAAAAACGGTTTCGTTTGTGAGCCAACAGGGTTTTGAGTTTGAAACCTTTATTAATACAGCAGTTGCTGCGTTTGGAGATTTAAGTGGCGAGCAACTGGTAGACGTTGGTACTGTAGACCTCGATGCCAACGTACTTGATAAGGTAGATAACAACGCATATATACTTACCCCTTCGGCAACCAACCCAACTGGGCCAACTTTTGGCAGCAGCTATGAGTGGAATGTAACTGGTGGCAGCGGGTTTGGTGCTTTCTCACATACCGTGAGCTTTGCATTCCCATCAATTGGCAAACTTACCAGTGCCACAGGTACCATATCTTCAGCTTCGCCTTATACGTTGAGCGTGCAAAGTGTAGCTGATGCCGATTCTGTAATTTACCAAATTGCAGGAAGCAATGGTAGTAATGTACTGGTTACCAAAACAGGTAATAGCACTTCGCATACCTTTACCGCAGCCGAAGTTGCCAGCGTAGGTAAAGGCACAGGCCTTGTGCAGGTGGCTGCGTATACTTACGAGAGCAGCATTGAGGGTGGCAAAACTATCTATTATATAAACGAATCGGTAGTAACCGATTTTGTTGAGTTTGATTAGTCTAAAATTGGCTTTGGATATCAAATAATCGGGTATTGATTATTGCACGACCTTGGAATTGACTCCAAGGTCGTTTTGTTTTGGGTTTGTTTATCACGATTAAATCTTTCAATGCCTTATATTTGTGAATAAATAACCCGCTAATGCCGCCACTTAAACCTACCAAGCTGATAATTGCCGATGGAAACTACCTAATAAGGCAGGGTTTGCGACTTATTCTTCAAGAAAATAGGGAGTTTGAAATTTTAGGTGAAACGGGTTCGTTTGAGTCTATTTTTGATTTAGTGCGAGACCTAGATCCAGATGTGATAGTTATTGGGCTAAACACTCCCGGTGCTAGTGCCATGGATGTTATCGACCGACTGTTGCACATGTTTCCAAAAAAGAAAATATTGGTAATTGATACCATTGAAGACAAGCAAGAAACTATACAAATACTGCAACTTGGTGTACATGGCTATATTTTGCGCCAATGTGATGCACAAGAAATAATGGAGGCCATTAAAGCCATTACTGCAAACAAAAATTTCTTTTGTAGCAATGTACTTCAGTTTAATAAAGATGTGGCCGGTGGTGTACAAGGTCGCTTGAGTATGCGCGAGGTAGAGATTTTGAAGTTGATAGCTGAAGGCTTGACCAATAACGAAATAGCAGACAAAATATACTTAAGTGCCCACACAGTAGCTACGCATCGCAAAAACTTAATGAAGAAGTTTCAGGCCAAAAACAATGTTGACTTAGTTATCAGTGCCATCAAAGAGAGTATAATCGTTCCTTAATTACTTTGTCATAGTTTGCGCCTAATATTTACAGCAACTTTTCCGTTTTATTTAGCAGTTTATATTCAATATTAAACTAAGCCCTTTGTTTGATGGCTTGAGCCTAAACAAATTTGGCATAACTTTGGCTATATGAGCGGCATGAAATCTATAGTAGTTATATTGTTGGCAGCTATTCCGGTATGGCTGTTTGGCCAGAAGGTGGATAACAAGGTTTTCGATTTTGGCTTAGTAGAGCAATGGAATAACCCTACGGCAACATTTATGGTAACCAATAATACCAAAGCCGATTTTGTTTTTTTACCAACCTTTCCTGCTAAAGATGTTTTGGTGCAATTGCCTAAAGGCCCAATAAAACCTGGTACAAGTGTTGAAATTACGGTACAATATTATACTGAAAAGAAAGGTGCATTTAGCCGCAAGGTGAGTTTGTATACCAGTAACTCAGGCAATACGCTTGACTTGGTGGTGAAGGGCGACATTCGCTCATTTGCCAACGGTGCACTTACCCAATGTCCAACTGTTGGCCCTAAGAGCGATGATGACAAAATGTATAACCAAGATTTTCAAGTGGTTGACTCGGTTACCAAATTGCCCATACCCAATGCATTGATAAAACTTGAAGCGCCGGGCATGAACAGCATACAAGGCAGTACCGACAAAGGAGGTTTGCTAAGCACCCGCGTTTTTGTCGGTTATTACGAAGTGTCGGTTTCGGCAGTTGATTACGACCCTTATTATGTACGCGGCAACCTAGCACCACACCAAGGGCGCGTTGTTTTTGAGTTGGTAAGGGTGCCTATGGATGAGCCTGTGGTGGCAATGGTGCCTGAGCCTGTAATACCCAGCAAGCCTGCTCCAGCAAAGCCAACCGACCCAACGCCAGCACCCAAACCGACCCCGCCACCTGTGCCAGAACCTACAGCAGTAGAGGAAGAGCCGTGGATGATTGATCCGGACGAGATAGTTGAAGAAGATGAGCCAGTGCCTGCTACTACCAATACCCCTAAGCCTGTGCAAGAGCCAATACTAATAAACAATGCCCCAACAGCAAGTATACCCAATGATAGCGACTTTGATATGGCTAAATTTAAGCCAAACAACATCGTCTTTGTGTTAGATGTATCTTACTCAATGCGTGCACTAAGTAAGCTGCCTAAGTTAAAGGAAAGTATGAAACAGCTGGTGGCCATGTTAAGAGATATTGATTATGTAACCATTATCAGTTTTAGCCGCGATGCACAGGTGCACATACCTGCCACCCGTGCCAGTGAAAAAGACTACATTAATGCTATGATAGATAGCCTTACACCATACAGCTATACCAATGGTACCAAAGGTATAATGATGGGTTATGACTTGGCCCTACAGCAATTTATTGCTAATGGCAACAACCAACTGATAGTATCTACCGACGGCGAATTTAACAACCCCCGCTTTGACCAAGGAGAGCTGCTGAACGACATTAAAAAACATACTGACCAAGGCATCATCTTATCGGTAGTGGGTTTTGGAGATTTGCCTGAAGGTAAAAAGTTGATGCGCAAAATGGCCAATAGCGGCAACGGAAACTATATTCATTTTGAAGAAGGAGATATGCGTAATGCGTTGGTAGAAGAGATACGGGCTCAGAGCTTGGTGGCGCCTTAGTGGTTTTATTGTGTTACATTAAATTTACTTGATGAAAGGGCTGTTGCACTTAGTTTATATAGTTGCTATGTTGGTTTGTGTTTAATGTGCCCAACGTGAGAGCGTTGTTGCAATCCAACCTTTAGGTGATATATCAAAAGCGCAACTGGATTTGGTAATAGCTGCATTAGACAGTGTATATCAAGTAAAGGTAGTTTTGTTGCCAGCAAAACCACCCTATAAAAATGCCTTTACAAACTTTAAAGGCATACGCTACCGTGCAGATACAACTATTGCAATGTTAAGGCGAGAGAAGCCAGATAGTATGGATTACATACTTGGTGTAACTAACAGCGATATTTGTATTACCAAGTATGCCGCCGATGGCAGTATCAAGAACCCTGTTAATAAATATACTGATTTTGGAATCTTCGGATTAGGGTACAGGCCAGGGCCAAGTTCTGTAATTTCAACCTATCGATTAGGGGATTTTAATACGTTACTTGCTAAAGAACGCTTGGCTAAAGTAAGTGTGCATGAACTGGGGCACAACTTCGGTTTACCGCATTGCCCTGATAAAAAGTGTGTGATGACAGATGCCGTGGAAAGTATTGCTACGGTAGATAATGCACTATTGCGGTTGTGCGAAAAATGCAAACGAAGGCTTAAATAGTTGCTTTTTATGGCAAAAAAATGACATGTTGGTTTGAGCAATTTGATTATCTTGCAACAACTAAATCCAACCAAAATGAGGGCACTTTTACTTACACTGTTTTTAACGATTGCTTTATTATCAATACAAGCGCAAAGCTTGAATGTAGTTGCTACTGGCGACACCGCTGTTTGTATTGGCGATTCAATTCCTTTAGAGGTTTTTGTTAGTGGCGGCGCGCCTCCATACACCTATCAATGGAATTTAGGAGATTGGTTTGAATGCGACACCTGTGCTAGTACTTTGGCCTACACGCAAGGTGATACCACCTACACTATAGTTGTTACTGATTCTCTTGGAGCAATTGAGATTGATTATGTGAGGGTAACACACAGGAACCCTGATACTGTATCGGGACATGGGTTGTTGAGTGTTGAAGTATTTGGAAATGGGCCTTACATTGCCGATTCGTTAGAGTTTTCAGTGGATTCTACATTGGCACAACTGGGAGTTTGGAGTATTGCTTTACGTGGAACTTCCTCTTATTCAATTTCTGATTCAGTTGGTACATTTGCATTTTACAATTTGTTTGAGTTCTGCCTTGCAGTTAAAGAAGATTGGCAATGTCCGCTTGAGGTAACAATGTGTTATGCCCCAGAAGGCAGTTGTGAAATTTATTGTTCAGATACAACTTTAATCATAGGTTACCTAGGTGGCAGCATCGCCGAAAAAAACACGATTCAAGTCGATTTGTATCCTAACCCTGTAAACGAAACCCTGGCAATATCTGGAGAAGTATTTGGATTAACTGATGTGCTGATTTACAACGCCTTTGGGCAATTAGTGTTACAACACCACGCCACTGATTTGTTGGATGAACAAATTGATGTAAGCACTTTTGCACCGGGTATTTACATCCTTCACATCCAAACCAAAGATGGCTTGGCCGTGCATCGGGTGGTTAAAAATTAGTGCTGTTTTGAACATACACGTATCTTAGCGTTTCTATAAAAATTACGACGCTTGGAAACCACTCTTAAATCGCAACTACACCAGCATTGCCTTGCCATAGCTCAAGAGCACGTAGATAACCTTGTGGGTATTATGGCCCAACTAAAGGAAGCCCTTGGCAGCGAGAGTAAAAGCACAGCTGGCGATAAGCATGAAACCGGTCGCGCCATGATGCAACTTGAGCAAGAGCGGGCCGGCCATCAATTGGCACAAGCTGAGCAGCTGCTTTTATCATTGCAAAACATCAATACACTGTTGCCCGCTGCCGAAACTGTGCAATTAGGTAGTTTAGTTATTACCAATAAAGGCAGTTTTTATATTGCCGCAGGCTTGGGTAAAATAACCATGGAAGGGGAGTTGTATTTCGCCGTATCATCAACTGCACCCGTAGCATTAGCACTTTTAGGCAAGCGAGTAGGTGAAGGTGCCATGTTCAATGGGCAGGAGCTTACCGTTATGGCAGTCAATTAGCAGATTAGTGTATCATTGGGTGTAAGTGGTGAAATAAGTTAAAAGGAAAAATGATACATTAGCAACGCGGCTCACCAACTTTGCTACTTATGCCCCAGAATTCAGAAAATAAATTTTTACTAGCCTTTTGGTTTGTTACTATTAGCCTATTAATGGGCTGCAGCTCTACTGAAGATAAAAATGATACCTTGTTTACGCTGTTGCCTGCTGCGCATACCGGTATTACTTTTCAGCAAAACTTACAACAAGACCCTCTAGATATTACAGGCTTAGGCTCTGGTGGAAATGGCCTTGCAGTTGGCGATGTTAATGGTGACGGCCTTCCTGATTTGGTTTTTACTAGCGGCACTGCTCCAATAACCCTTTATTTAAACAAGGGCAATCTGCAATTTGAGGATGTTACTGCGCAATCTAAACTCAATGACGTAAATGGTAAGGGACAAACTACTGGTGTAGTAATGGCAGATGTAAATGGAGATGGGCTGCTTGATATTTATGTACTGAAGAGTGGACTGCAAGGCAATGATGACAAAACTTACTTTTCTGATTATGGGGGCAATTTGCTGTTTATTAATCAAGGCGATCTTACCTTCAGAGAGCAAAGTAAACGATACAACCTCAACATCATTGGCACTTCAGTTGCTGCCAACTTTTTTGATTTTGATAATGACGGCGACTTAGACCTTTATATTGTAAACCTACCAGCCCCTGGGCGTACATTTGATTTGGCTTATTATCAAACCGAACCATCGATAAAATGGTACAGCGACTTGTTTATGGAGAATAAGTTGGGCGTGTTTGAAGATGTTACCGAATCGGTAGGTTTGCTGCACAAACGCAATCTTGGCCAGAGTATATCAGTAGCCGATGTAAATAATGATGGATGGTTGGATGTGTTTGTAGCGAACGATTTTTATGGGCGCGACTTTTTGTACATAAATAATCAAGACAAAACTTTTACTGAAAAGGGCCGTGAGTATTTCAAGGTAAGTGCCATGTCGGCAATGGGTTCAGACTTTGCGGATATCGACCAAGACGGTTACATGGATTTGTTTGTAGGAGAAATGATGCCCGAAACCAACTACAGGCAAAAACTTAACCTTACTCCATTTTCTTTAGAGATATACAATCAATTGAAAGAAGCAAAAATGCAGCAATACACGCGAAATATGCTATACCACAACCAAGGTGGAGGGCAATTTGCCGAAATTGGTTTATACGCTGGCGTGCATGCCACTGAGTGGAGCTGGGGAAGTGTTTTTGGAGATATGGATAATGATGGCTTGATAGATTTGTTTGTGGCCAATGGCATCAAACGGGATATGACCAATATGGATTTTATCCGTAACCAGTTTGATGGGGACTTGGCGGCTTCGTCAGACCCAAGTAAACCTATCTCAAAGAGTGTATCAGAAACCTTACCATCGGTAGTAACCCCAAACCATGCATTTAAAAACTTGGGAGGTTTTAACTTTAAGAAGCTTGGTGAAGCTTGGGGCCTTGCCACCAAAGTTCATAGTCGCAATGCTGTTTTAGCTGATTTGGATAATGATGGCGATCTTGATTTAGTGTTGAATAACATTGATACTATACCGTACTTATACCAAAATAATAGTGAACTGAACGCCAATAGTAATTACTTAAAGGTTCGTTTAGTTGGTGAAAATTGGAATACTTATGGTTTGGGTGCGAGCGTGTTGTTATTTATAGGCGACAAGTTGTTAGTGCAGCAGCTATCTAGCACCAAAGGGTTTTCGGCAACACCAGAGCCGTTGTTGCATTTTGGTTTAGGCAATACTACCATTATTGATAGCATTAAAGTGCGGTGGTTGGGTGGTAAGCAACAAACTGTTTATCAAGTGCCAGCCAACCAATTAGTACAGATAAAACAATCAGATGCTTCACTAGTGCAGGTTGCGCCAGTGCTTGCCTACCAACAATGGATGCAAAATGTTAGTACGGAAAGTGGTATTGGCTACAAGCACAAGGAAAGTTCGTTTAACGATTTTAAAAATTTCCGCATCAATCATCGAAAAATATCTGCTGAAGGACCTCCGTTAGCGGTGGGGGATATTAACAACGATGGTTTGGATGATTTTTATATCGGTGGGGCTGCCGGAAGCGAAGGTGCTCTTTATAAGCAGCTAACCGATGGTTCATTTATACCAGTACCCTTTGCTAGCAGATTAGGCTATGAAGATGTTGCAGCCCTATTTTTTGACGCTAATGGCGATGGTTTTGATGATTTGTTGATTGGCAGCGGCAGTTTAGAGTTTAATGAGGGCTCGCCGCACTTGCAAGATGTATTATACCTTAATGATGGTAAAGGAAATTTTGTGGCAGATAATAATGCGCTGCCCGAAATGCTTACCAGCACGGGCACTATTGTAGCAGCCGATTTTGATAAAGACGGAGATTTGGATTTGTTTATTGGCGGGCGTGTTGCACAGGTGGGTTACCCCAATTCGCCCAGAAGCTATTTATTGAAAAACGAAAATGGCAAGTTTACCGATGTTACTGCCAATATTGCCCCGGCATTGGTTAATATAGGTATGGTAACTTCAGCAATATGGAGCGATTATAATAATGATGGTTTTGAGGACCTGATACTGGTAGGAGAATGGATGCCGATAACGGTGTTGGAGAGTAAAAATGGCAAGCGTTTTGAGCCATTGGCAGCCAAAGGGCTCACAGATACCCACGGCTGGTGGAACACCATAACTGCTGCAGATATTGATAACGACGGTGACTTGGATTATGTGGCAGGTAACTGGGGCGAAAACTCATTTTTTAAAGCTTCAAAAGAAAAGCCAGTTTGGTTATATGCCAACGACTTTGATAACAATGGCACTATTGACCCTGTGTTGTTTAGAAACGTGAATGGGGTGGTAGCCCCTTTCGTAAACCGAGACTTGTTTTGCTCTCAAATGCCTGCTTTTAATAATAAGTATTACACTTTTGAGAAATATGCCAATGCCACGCTTGAGAACATGTTTAATGATAAGCTAAAGCAGTCGAGCACCATACTTAAAGCTACTGAGATGCGCAGTAGCTATATAGAAAATTTAGGGCAAGGTCAGTTTAAAGTAAGTGCTTTGCCCAATGTGGCACAGCTGTCGCCGGTATATGGAGTTAAGTGCCTAGATGTTAACGGTGATGGTAATCTAGACCTAGTATTGGTAGGTAACACTACATCAAACCATTTTGAGTGCGGCCCTACCTTTGGTATGAGTGGCTTGGTGCTTTTAGGCAATGGCAAAGGCAACTGGCAGCCAACAACAAGTGCTCAAAGTGGTTTTTATGCACCTGGTGAAACTAAATCTATAGCTACCTTAAATGGTGGTAAAATGCTACTGTTAGGCAATAACAATGGCCAACCGCAGATCTTTAAGGTGGGTAGTAAGGCCTCGCAATAAATCTACTTTCTAGTTCTTAAATGAGTCAATGTCCACTGCCCAACTTTTGTACCTTGCTCGTAGCCAAGTTCGCAAGATGGCTTATAATGTATGCCACCATAAACTCTACTAATAGCGGCTTCCATGGCAGCTTCTTTAAAGGAGTTGAAATGCCTAACGGGTAAACCATAGGGCACATTGGTAGAGTCAATAAAACTATATTGGTCGCCAAACCTGTCGGTAAGTATCTGCTCAGCACAAGCCGATATAACACTATGTGCGCTAGGAAACTCAGGGAACAGTGGCGTCTCTAGCTTAGTGGTGAAATCAGGGTCAATGTATTTAACGATAAACGTTTCTGGGCGAAGAAAATTGGTTGCATACTTACTATCCCATGCACATTTAAAGCCATCGGCCATGCTCACCATTACCTTCATATATATTTCACAACTTTCAGCAAGGTTTAAATGATGCGATGTAATAGCATCGGTAGTAATGCCCAACCAGTGGCCGGGTGGGGTGTTTTGTTTGTTGGTTTGCATTACATGTCCATCAACTATTGACGGGGTTGGGTTGCAATCCCAAAATTTTGCTATCACAATTCGCTCATCCGTAGCTTCATTTGCAATGCCCATTATTTCTTCTACCAGCTTATAATACTTTGATGCGGTATCGGTGCTGTACTCATAAGGGAGAGACAACCTAAACTGGCTATCTGTTTCAATAACAAAGGGTTTAATGGTGCCCCAATATGGCTCAATGGCCTCACCGTACTTGGGCGGGGTAGGCTTCCAGTCATATTCAGCAGTGCCCACGGTAAATTTGGGCAGGTTACGGGTTTGGTTATACCCGTCATCGTTGGCCCATTCAATAATGGCCTTAGCTACCAGCGAGCCATAAGCTTTGCCAGCTTCAAATTGTTCGGCTTCCATAAAAGGCTTCAATCCTGCTAATAAAGTATCGCGAACAGCCTCCATTAGGTGGTCGCGGTAGGTCATGTGGGTTGCCACATCGCTATAGGCTTGCACTAGGGCGGCATATTTGCCATTGCCTAGGTCACTTTCAGGTTTGGGTAGGTTATTCAAATCCTTCAATTGCCCCACCACCGACACAAAACTATCTTGTCCCAAGATGGCAATTTCGTAAGCAACAATATTGGGGTAAGCATAGATGCGGCTGGCAATAGGCGGCGAAAAGCCATCTTCAACAACCACATTGCGCAAGCCGTCATTAAGCTCGTGAATTAGGTAAGCAAAATCGGTTGAGGCGCTACCATCTGCTTTAGGTTGGTTATTACAACTGGAAACACAAATAGCTGCGACACATAAACCTAGTAGTAATCTCATTGGTACTGTTCTGGTTATCGCTAAAATAAAGTTTAATTTGTAAATGGAGTGGCTAGTTTCCTTTTGATAAGCTGATATAATCCAAAGCCAATAAGTGTAAGGATAAGTAAAGTGACAATTCCTATTCTTATTCTTGGGTAAGAATATAGTTTAACTCCGTGTGGGAAGACCATATTGAGCTGTGCGGTATCACTTTCAAACCAATTCATGTCATAGTAACCACTAATGTTAATGTTTCTTGCGCACTGATAAGTACCAGTAACAGGTATAAAGGATGCTTGTTTCAATATTTTTAGCCATTTGTTTTTTGGGGACTCCTTATAGGTATATATCAAATAGTCGCTATCGGTTAAGTCAAAGGAAAAATCACAACTAGTGTTTGGTTGTTCGATTACTACTATATCACTATTACTACCTTTCCATTTTTTATTTACCTTAAAGTACAGTTGCCATAAGGTGTAATGGGTTGCCGTATCCCATTGGTAAATATCCTCCCGGGTATAAGGGTATTCAACCGTTTTAGCTTTAAACAACTGACCAACAAATATCTCATCAGCGGCAATAGCATCCTCAAATGAAAGTGTATCACAACTACATGCCATGAGGCTCGGAGCAAAAGCTATAAATGCCAATATTATCAGATATATTCTCATGAGTGTAGGTTGTTGCTTAATAAACCTATAACAGTAACAATAAATCATGGAATCCAACTCGCAACCCATAACTCGCAACCAATTTTTCCATGGACCATCGACTATCGACCATGGACTAATTTGGTAAATCCTCCCAATTGCAGTAGTTTTAAAATCTCATTACACCCGCTTAAAAAACATAAACCATATGCCTTTAAGAGCCGAGTTTCGTTCGATAATTGATAATGCGGTGAAAGCTATACACGACCGCCTATATTTTGCCCAATACCCTGAGCACCCAAAAGCCTATGGCGAAGAAGCCCCAGGCAAAGCCTTGGAAACTTTCAATAGCCTACTAGGCCAAAAGTATACCGACCTAGGCCAAGATGGCGCCGAAGATTGGGTAGGAGAGGAGCGCTCCCCATACACGGGTAAAGATTTGGGTATCACTTACCCAACCTTTAGCACCGAAACTTTGGTGAGCCGCGCTAATGCTGCTTTCAAAACATGGAAAAACGTAAGCCCGGATGACCGTGCCGAAGTGTTGGTTGATTCTTTGGAAGCTATTAAAGAGCACTTCCATTTAATTGCCCAAGCTACCCAGCACACCACTGGGCAGGCTTACATGATGAGCTTTCAAGCAAGTGGCCCCCACAGCAACGATAGGGCTTTGGAAGCTTTAGCGTTGGGCTACCAAGAGGTGACCCGTTTTCCTGAATCGTTGATTTGGGAAAAGCCGATGGGGCCGACTTCGGTGGTATTGCATAAGCAGTTTAAGCCAGTGGCCAAAGGTGTTGGTTTGGTTATTGGTTGCTCTACCTTCCCGGTATGGAACAGCGTGCCAGGCCTTTATGCTAGCTTGATTACGGGTAACCCGGTTATATTAAAACCACACCCTAAATCGTTATTGCCGATTGCTATTGTGGTTGCTGAAATACGCAAAGCGTTGAAAGCCCATGGCTACAACCCTGATGTGGTGCAGTTGGCCGTGGATAGCAGCAAAAAACTAATTACCAAAGAACTTGCTGAGCACCCAGATGTAAAGGTGATTGACTATACTGGCAGCAGCAGCTTCGGTAATTATATTGAGGCTTTGCCTAACAAGGTAGCCTTTACCGAAAAGGCAGGCGTAAACAGCGTAATACTTGATAGCGTAACAGACCTAAAAGCGGTTTTGGGCAACCTGTCGTTTGCCGTATCGTTATACAGCGGACAAATGTGTACTGCCCCGCAGAACATTTTCGTACCTGCTGGCGGTGTGCAAACTGCTGAAGGTTTGGTTAGTTATGAGGATGTGGTAAATGGATTTAAAGGTGCCGTTGCTGG
>JAGYJT010000050.1 GCA_018401955.1 Chitinophagales bacterium
TGCAGGAGCTTTCTGATTTGATAAAGAACGACGTATCTATTGATGCTGGCCTGGCCACCGATGGCGATGCCGACCGCATAGGTATGTATGATGAAAACGGCAACTTCGTTGACTCGCACCACATACTATTGTTGTTGGTTCACTATTTACACAAATACAAAGGTCTTAACGGTAAAGTGGTTATCGCTTTCTCGGTTTCCAACAAAATAAAAAAGCTTTGCAAAGCCTATGGCTTGGAGGTAGAAGTAACCAAAATCGGCTTTAAGTACATCAGTGAGATAATGGTGAAAGAGGATGTATTAGTAGGTGGCGAAGAGTCGGGCGGTATAGCCGTAAAAGGCCACATCCCTGAGCGCGATGGTATTTGGGATGGATTGGTACTATTGGAATACATGGCCAAAACTGGCAAAAAACTTACCGAGCTTATTCAAGAGGTATATGATGTAGTGGGAGCTTTCTCATACAATCGCTACGATTTGCACCTTACTGAAGAGAAGAAGCAGAGCATTATAGCTAACTGTAAAAACAACGTTTATAAGGCATTTGCAGGTTCGCCAATTACCAATTTGGAAACAACGGATGGTTATAAATACTATCTTGGTGACGACGAAACCTTGATGATTCGCCCAAGTGGTACCGAGCCTGTATTGCGTGTATATGCTGAAGCAGCAACTCCAGAGCGTGTTACGCAAATGTTGGAAGAGACCAAGGCGGCCTTGTTAAGTTAGAGACTTAAGAGACAAGACTGTTTGAATCTTCAATATACGTAAGTTCCTCCTCCTTTTTCAGGGGGAGGTTGGGAGGGGGGGGTAGATGGGATGAGCAATATCTTGATGTTTAGTAAAGATTTTGAACAAGGATTAAAACTCCATTTTACAATTTTCAAATCAGCACATTTTCAAATTTCCAAATTAATCAGTTGACCCAAATCAAACACATCACCCTACACCTTGAAAGTATAGCGGCGCAGAGCTATCAGGAGGGGTATGACAATTGCGGTTTGATAGTGATATTTTGTCGAACCAAACAAATCCCTATTTTTGTTTAAGCACTATGGGAAGAAAGGAATATATCGCAGCGCTGAATAAACAACTCGAAACGGTTGAAAATGATGAATTGCTGAAATATATCGGCAGTTTAATCAATATTAATACGGACATTGAAGAGCCTTACAAGCTTACCCAGGCTGAAGCAAAAGCTGTTCAAGAAGGTTGGGCAGACTACAAGAAGGGAAATTTTACTACTGAAGAGGATTTTGACAAGGAGTTAGACGAATGGCAAAAAGGGTAATTTGGTCGGCTCGAGCTAAAAGGGATTTTATAACCATTTATGCCTTTTGGTTGGAAAGGACAGGCTCACACCGATATCCATTAAAGCTTCGTAAAGCCTTTAAAAAAGCAACTGAACATCTTAAGGAGCAAGCATTTTTGGGTAAAATGACCGATATTGTTCCTTTTCGGTTTATGATTGTAGGGTATTATAAATTGTTTTACGCAGTTACTGATGACACCATAGTAATCCTCTCCGTTTTTGATACCCGCCAAGATTCAGATAAAACCCCATATTAAGAACTATGACCACCATTCGCCACATCACCCAACACCTTGAAAGCATAGCTCCGCTAAGCTATCAGGAGGGGTACGACAATTGTGGATTGATAGTGGGCAACCCCGAAACGGAAGTAACCGGCGTAATGCTTTGCCTGGATAGTACCGAGGCCGTGATTGATGAAGCGATTGAGAAGGGTTGTAACTTGGTTATTGCCCATCACCCTATAGTTTTTAAGGGATTGAAGAAATTCAATGGTCGCAACTACGTGGAGCGCACCGTTATTAAAGCCATTAAGCACGATGTGGCCATTTATGCCATACATACCAACCTCGACCATATACATACAGGCGTAAACGCTAAAATAGGGGAGAAGCTTGGCCTGCAAAACCTTAGGGTACTATCGCCAAAGCGACAATTACTGCGCAAGCTGGTAACATTTGTACCTCATGCCGATGCAGATAAAGTGCGTGATGCGCTGTTTGCAGCTGGCGCGGGGCATATTGGTGATTATAGCGAAACCAGTTTTAACCTAGAAGGTACCGGTACTTTTAAAGGAGGTGATAGCACCAACCCGCATGTGGGCAATATAGGCGAACGCCACCAAGAACCCGAAACCAGGATTGAGACTATTTTTCCAGCTCATTTGGAAGGAAAGGTGGTTAGCGCATTGCGTGCTGCTCATCCTTATGAGGAAGTGGCCTATGACGTTTTTGTGCTTGAAAATGAGAATGCTCGTGTAGGTGCAGGTATGGTAGGAGAATTGACCAGCCCTGTTGATGAGGCAGCTTTTCTACAAAGTGTTAAATCAAAGCTCAATACCCCGATGATAAGGCACACGGCTTTGCTAGGAAAGCCGGTTACCAAAGTGGCTTGGTGCGGTGGTTCTGGTAGTTTTTTGTTGCAGGATGCGATAAGGGCAGGCGCGCAAGTTTATATCACGGGCGATTTTAAATACCACGAGTTTTTTGATGCCGAGAATAAGATTGTAATAGCCGATATTGGCCATTACGAAAGCGAACAATTTACACCTGAAATAATACATTCCATTTTGCAAAAAAAATTCAGTAATTTTGCACTCTATTTTAGCCAAGTCAACACGAACCCAATAAACTACGTTTAATATATGGCAGTGAAAGAACTCACCGTAGAAGAAAAGCTAGAAGCCTTAGCGAAACTGCAAATCATAGATTCAAAAATTGATGAGATCGAAACCCTACGTGGGGAGTTGCCAATTGAAGTTAATGATTTGGAAGACGAGCTAGCTGGCTTGGATACTCGTATTGGTAAAATCAATGACGAGATGAAAGAGTATACTGACGAGATTGCAAATCGCAAACTTGCCATGAAGCAAGCTGAAACCCTTATACAGAGGTACCAAGAGCAACAAAACAACGTAAAGAACAATCGTGAGTTTGATGCTTTGAGCAAAGAGATTGAGTTGCAGAACCTTGAAATTCAATTGAGCGAGAAAAAAATCAAAGAGGCACACAATAGCATTGATGCCAAGAAAGATTACTTGAAAGATAGTGAGGCCTTGATTGAAACCAAGAAGAACGACCTTGTAATTAAAAAGGAAGAGTTGGAGCGCATTATCAGCGAAACCAGCAAAGAAGAAGAGGTGTTGCGCAAAGAGTCTGAAAAAGCTAAAGCTAATATCGAAGAGCGCCTTTTGAAAGCTTACGCCCGTGTGCGCAAAAACTACGCTAACGGTATGGCAGTTGTGCCAATTGAGCGTAACTCATGCGGAGGTTGTTTTAACCGTATACCACCACAACGCCAAAGCGAAATTAGCCAACGTAAGAAGGTTATCGTTTGTGAGCACTGCGGTCGTATCTTGGTTGATACAGGCTTGATTGAAGAAGTTCGTGAGAAATCGAAAATTTAATACTATTCAGGTATAAACCACTATAAAATCCCTGCGGCTCAGTCGTGGGGATTTTTATTTTAAGATAATCTGGAGTGCTGATACCTTTATGGCAGGCCACAGAAACCGATTATCTTTACTTTTATTATCAACTAACTATAAAGGATTGCAGCCCAATAAATGTAAAACATGTAAACGTAGCCCTAGCAGCACAAGCTTGGGCAGGGCAATGGCAATGCTGTTATCAGTGTGCTTCTGTATACCGCTTAATGCAGGTAGTTATGGTTGGAACACCCACACCGATACCCTCTATAGTAATATTATCAGCCTAAAGCTTAAAGCATCAAAGCAGGCCATAGCACTGGATGGTTATGATAATCTTAACCATTATTTACTAGACGACTATATCGGGTTTTTGGAGGTGTTTCTTTCAGAAGATGAGCAGGTGTTTGAGCGGTTTGAAACCGCGCAAGAGAAACGTTTTACAGCACTGAAGAAAGGTGATGGTAAATCGCCGTGGCATAACTACGTGCAAGCAGAAATGAACCTTCATTTTGCGTTGGCCTCGCTTAAAATGAAGAACTATTATGATGGTTTTTTTGCGTGCCGAAAGGCCTGGAAGTTGTATACGGTCAATCAAGAGCGGTTTCCAGATTTTGTACCCAATAAAAAGGGAATCGCTACACTTAAAGCTATTATGGGCATAATCCCTTCGCAATACCAGTGGGGTGTAAAGATATTGGGGCTGGAAGGTGATTTGAAGGGCGGTATGGAATCGCTTCGCCAGCTATCGAATACAGATTATGCATTCCAACTTGAAACTACCCTAATTTATAGCTCTTTATTGATTCACCTGGAAGGGAAACACGAGGCCGCTTGGCAAGTAATGCAAAAAGCAAATTACCCTCTAAACGGTAATTTATTTACCCACTATACGGCGGCAAATGCTGCCATATACAGCAAGCACAATGATGCAGCTATTAGTATTTTAGCCAACCGCCCGCAGGGGGAGGGGTATGCGCCTTTCCCTATAATGGAGTACTTGCACGGCCTTGCTTTGATAAACAGGGTAGATACTAATTGTAGGGTGCATTTTAATAAATATTTGCAACAAAACCGTAACCAGCATAATGTAAAAAGCACGTTGCAAAAACTTGCTTGGAGCTACCTATGCGTTGGTGATACCGTTAAATACCAAACATACATTGCCCAAGTAATGGTTATGGGTAGCACTGACTTGGATGCCGATAAGCAAGCTCAAAAGGAAGCTGAAAATGGCATTGTGCCCGATGTTGCCTTGCTAAAGGCGCGACTATTGTTTGATGGTGGTTACCTCAAACAGGCTATGGGCATACTGCACGACAAAACCCCTGAACAATACACGACAAAACCGCTACAATTAGAGCTGGTATACCGCAAAGCCCGCATATATGATGTTATGGGCAAGCAAGCTGAAGCGATTGCCAAGTATAACGAAACCATTACACTTGGTGAAAAAGAACCGTTGTACTTTGCTGCAAATGCCGCATTAAACCTTGGTTTTATCTATGAAAAAGTACACGACAAAACTCAAGCCCGCTATTATTACAATCTTTGCATCAGCCTGAAAGACCATGAGTATTATGCCGGTCTAAGCCAAAAAGCTAAATCGGGCCTTGCACGGTTAGATTAGCCCATCATTTTTATCTTTGCCAGATGAATGTCCTCCAAAACCAATCACTTAAATCTTACAATACTTTTGGCCTTGAGGCCTATGCCAAATTCTTTGTAGCGGTCTCAACTGTGGACGAACTCAAAAAAGTGTTGCAACAACCCGAGTTGAAAGACTTGCCCCGTTTCATTTTGGGCGGTGGCAGTAACATACTGCTTACCAAAAACTTTGATGGCTTGGTTATTAAAAACAGCATTAAAGGCATTGAACAGTTGCAGGAGGATGATAAGCACGTATGGTTAAAGGTTGGTAGTGGCGAAGTGTGGCACGAGCTGGTACTTCATACCATTAATCAAGGTTGGGGTGGTATGGAGAACTTATCGCTGATACCAGGGCAGGTAGGGGCAGCGCCTATGCAAAACATCGGGGCGTATGGGGTAGAGCTGGAGGCATCTTTTGAGAGCCTTGAGGCCGTGGATATGCAAACAGCCGAAGTACGCAGCTTCAATAAAGATGAATGCAATTTTGGGTATCGTGAAAGCGTGTTTAAAACCAGTTTGAAAGGACAATATTGTATCGTGTCGGTAACATTTAAGCTCAATAAAAAACCTGCTCTCAATATCAGCTATGGCGACATTAAGCGCACCTTGGATGATATGCAAGTATGGGAGCCAACCGTAAAGGATGTGAGCGCGGCAGTTATCAAAATACGGCAAAGCAAGTTGCCCGACCCTAAAGTACTGGGCAACTCTGGTAGTTTCTTCAAGAACCCAGAAATACCTAAGGAGCAGTTTGAAGCTTTGCAGCAGTACTTTCCACTGATACCAAGTTATCCAACACCTAGCGGATTGGTAAAAGTACCTGCAGGCTGGTTAATTGAGCAAGCAGGATGGAAAGGTAAGCGAATTGGCAACACCGGCTCGCATGCGCAGCAAGCATTGGTGCTAGTTAACTACGGTGGTGCAACTGGCCAGGAGATTTATCAATTAGCGCTTGATATTCAGGCCTCTGTAAAAGAGAAGTTTGGTATCACTATTGTACCTGAAGTGAATATGGTTTGATATAGAGTTTTTAGTTAAATTTGTTCTATGCGTTCTCAAAAGTATCGGCCAAATTACACCGTTGAAGATTATCGCCAATGGAAGGGCGACTGGGAACTTATTGATGGTGTTCCATCAGCTATGACACCCTCGCCGAGTCCTATTCACCAATTATTTGCTAAGTCGCTGGTAGTGCAAATTGATAATGCCATAGTTGCTAACAAAGGAAAGTGCAATAATTGTGAGGTTGTTTACGAGTTGGATTGGGTTGTGGATAACTATACGGTTTTACGACCTGACATCGCAATAATATGCGATTTTGATATTAATAATGCTATCACCGTTAAACCAAGTTTAGTAGTAGAAATTATATCTCCTTCAACAGCTTTGAAGGACAGGCATACTAAATTTGAAATTTACCAAGAGCAACAGGTACCATATTACATTATTGTTGACCCCAAACTTGAGACGTTTAGTATATTTGCTATCGAAAATGGTAAGTATGAAGAGCAAGACGGGCTGCAGGAGTTCCAGTTAAATAACTGTTCAATACAAGTTGATATCATTAAAGCCTTTGAAAGGGTGCGATAGTTCTTATACCTCGGTTCTTCAATCCGCACAATTTACACATCTTGTACTTTCTGGCAAAAACATCAACCTGGGCACCGCTATGGGTTTACTGCACTTCCGGCAGATGCCAAAGTTGGGTTCGTCAATTTTAGTGAGGGCAATGTTAAGTTTTACCAGCTTGTTGCGTGCAGTAAGCAATGCCGCCTCGTTAGCGCTTTTGTTTTGTATGGCATCAATACGGCTTACCCTACCGGATAGCATTGTCTGGCGATACGGGCGCCGTTTCCACTTCCAAATCAACAATATTACGCTCCAGCTTCTTTATTTCTTCGTGTATACGCAGCCTTAGGGCTTCTTTGTCTTCGTTTGTCATGGCGTTTTCTATCAGTTGGTTGGTTAATTCGGTAACTGTACTAGGGGGTAATGTAGCTTTCCAATTTAACAAAACCACTACAAACCATCCTGAAATTTAATAGCGATTTTAAATTAATAGCCTTATTTTTGTACCTTCTTATGAAAAACAACTTTGGCTATAGCGGCCCCACACCACCTTAGTAAATGCCCAACTTTTACCCGCTAAGTGTATTATCGGCCTGAATCTTTTGGGCCATATCTATCTGTTTTTCAACACATTTCACTAATGACCTTATTAGAAACACTAAAACCCAAGGGCCTCAACCCTAAGAATGAGATATTATCTGGCCTTACCGTAGCTTTAGCGCTAGTGCCCGAAGCGGTGGCTTTTTCCATCATAGCCAATGTGAGCCCGCTCACAGGATTGTACACGGCATTTATTATTGGTTTGATAACATCAATACTGGGCGGTAGGCCTGGCATGATAAGTGGAGCTACAGGCGCAATAGCGGTGGTAGTGGTAGCTTTGGTGCTTACCCATGGTGTTGAGTACCTTTTTGCAGCAGTGGTGCTTATGGGGCTAATACAAATAGCCTTTGGTTTGCTCAGGTTGGGCAAATTTATTCGTTTGGTGCCGCACCCTGTTATATTTGGCTTTTTGAATGGCTTGGCCTTGGTGATATTCATGGCGCAGTTTAGCCAGTTTAAAGTCACCGGTACCGAAGAGTGGCTTACCGGTGCGCCGCTATATATTATGCTAGGTTTGGTGGCTATTACTATGGCCATTATTTACTTTTTGCCAAAGCTTACCAAGCTGGTACCGGCATCATTGGTGGCTATAGTAAGTGTATCATTGGTAGTAATATTTGCTGACATCCCTACCAAAACGGTGGGCGATTTGGCTTCAATTAAAGGCGGGTGGCCTAAGTTCCATTTGCCTATGGTGCCTATCAATTGGGAAACCATCAAAATCATTTTCCCTTTCTCAATAGTAATGGCTTTGGTTGGTTTGATTGAGAGCCTGTTAACATTAGCAGTAGTTGATGAAATGACCGAAACGCGTGGTCGTGGTAATAAAGAGGCCGTTGCACAAGGCGTGGCCAATCTGGTTACTGGTTTTTTTAGCGGCATGGGTGGTTGTGCCATGATTGGTCAAAGTATCATTAATGTAAGCTCTGGTGGTTTGTTCCGCTTGTCGGGTATAGTGGCATCAATAAGTTTATTGTTGTTTATTATGTACGGCTCATCGCTTATTGAGCAAATGCCTATGGCAGCGCTGGTGGGGTTGATGTTTATGGTAGCTATCGGTACGTTTGAGTGGGCAAGTTTGCGCATCTTCCGTAAGGTACCGTTTACCGATGTGTTGGTCATGATATTGGTGGCGGGCATTACCGTTATCTGGCACAATTTGGCGTATGCCGTTATTGCTGGGGTAATTATCTCTGCACTTACCTTTGCTTGGGAGAGCGCCAAACGCATCCGTGCGCGTAAGTTTGTTGATGACCATGGCTACAAGCACTATGAAATTTTCGGCCCTTTGTTTTTTGGCTCTACCGCGGCTTTTAGTGAGAAATTCAGCATTGCTGAAGACCCAGAGCATGTAGTGATTGATTTTGCCGAATCGCGTATAGTTGACCATAGCGCTATTGAGGCCGTGCATAAAATAACCGAACGCTACGCCAAGGTGGGTAAAACGGTGCATTTGCGCCACCTTAGCGAAGATTGCCGTAAAATGCTTGATAAAGCCGATGCCATAATTGAGGTAAACCACTACGAAGACCCTACTTACAAAGTAGTAACCGATGTTGTGTAGTATAGCCAAAACCTTTACAAATTCTAGGTTTCAGCAATTTAGTTGCAAATTGAAAATTGAAAAATTTGAAATTCAAGATTGTCTTGTGTCTTGTGTCTTATGTCTTGTGTCTAAAATCCCTATTTTTGCCACACTATGAAAGTAACACAAACAGGTATTGAAGGGTTGGTGGTAATAGAGCCAACTGTTTACAGTGATAGCCGCGGATACTTTTTTGAAAGCTACAATAAGCAACGCTTTGAAGAGCATGGATTGTTTTACGATTGGGTGCAAGACAATCAATCGCAATCGGTTAAGGGTGTGTTACGTGGCTTACATTATCAACTGAACCCATATAGCCAAGCCAAACTAGTGCGGGTTATTCGGGGTGCGGTGTTGGATGTGGCAGTTGATATTCGCAAAGGCTCGCCTACCTATGGTAAGTGGCACGCAGAAGAGTTAAGTGCTGAAAATAATAAGCAATTGCTAGTGCCGCGTGGCTTTGCCCATGGCTTTGTGGTGCTTACTGAGTCGGCAGAGTTTACTTACAAATGTGATAACCTTTATAATAAAGAGTCAGAAGGTGGTATTCGTTTTGATGATGCTGAATTGGCTATTGACTGGAATTTTGATTTGAACCAAGTACAGTTATCTGACAAGGATAAGGTATTGCCAGCTTTTGGCGATGCCCGCAACAACTTTACTATCGAACCATGAGCCAAACCATTAACATATTATTAACGGGGGCAAGTGGCCAATTGGGTAGCGAGTTTAAGCACTTTTCGGTTCATTATCCAGGCCTTCATTTCGACTACAAAAGCTCAAGCCAACTGGATGTTGCCGATGAAGCTGCTATTGAAAACGCTCTTGGCTCCAAACAATACCAATACCTTATCAATTGCGCGGCTTACACGGCAGTAGATAAGGCCGAAACCGAAACCGAGCAAGAGCAAGCATACAAAGTAAATGCCACGGCCGCTGGCCTGTTGGCGGCAGCTTGTGCCAAGCATGGTGTAAAATACATCCACATTTCCACCGACTTTGTGTTTGATGGTACCAATCATCGCCCTTACAAGGAGGATGATACCGTTGCGCCATTGGGCGTGTATGGGGCTACCAAGCTCAAAGGGGAGCAGTTGGCGTTAGAAGCCAATCCCAACAGTATAGTGTTTCGCACCTCGTGGCTGTACTCAACCTATGGCAACAACTTTGTAAAAACCATGCGCCGCTTGGGTGCCGATAGGCCTGCGTTGAATGTAATTTTCGACCAAGTGGGCACGCCAACCTATGCTCGCGATTTGGCTGAAACCATTATTGAAGGAATTGTATCGGGTAAGGCACAAAATTTATCGGGTATATTCCATTACAGCAATGAAGGTGTGGCAAGCTGGTACGATTTTGCAGTAGCTGTAATGGAGTTGAGTGGCTTTAATTGCAAGGTGAGCCCGATAAATACATTTGAATACCCAACACCTGCCAAGCGCCCACACTACAGCGTTTTGGATAAACGTAAACTTAAAGAGGCCTTTGGTATTACCATTCCGCATTGGCGTGATAGCCTGAAGGCCTGCATAAAAACATTAGATATGGAATACAAAGTAGATTCAGAGTTGTTGGTTGATATTGCCACGCGCGCTGGTGAGGCCATTATGGATATATATGTTCAAGACTTTGAAGTAATAACCAAAGAGGATAAAAGCCCATTAACAGAGGCCGACCAAAAGGCCAACAGTATTATAGTTGAGGCGTTGAAGCAGCATTACCCGCATATTCCTATCATTTCGGAAGAGAATAAATTGGTAGACTATGAGGTACGTAAGCAGTGGAAAGCTTTTTGGCTGGTTGACCCACTAGATGGCACCAAAGAGTTTATCAAAAAGAATGGTGAGTTTACCGTAAACATTGCTTTAATTGAAAATGGGCAACCAACGTTTGGTGTAGTGCATGTGCCTGCCACGGGTGTTACCTATTATGGCATTGTAGGCGAAGGCTCATATAAAATACAACCAGGTAAAGCTATTGAGAAGCTTGACCACAACCCTATACCGTACCAAGACAAAAACCATGTATTGGTAGTAGCTAGCCGCTCGCACCTGACCCAAGAAACCGAAGATTTTGTAGCCGACCTTAAAGCCCAAGGCAAAACCGTTGATTACCTTTCATCGGGTAGCTCGTTGAAGTTTTGTTTGGTAGCCGAAGGTAAGGCTGATGTATATCCGCGCTTTGGGCCAACTATGGAGTGGGATACCGGAGCTGCTCATGCCGTAGCTCTGGGTGCTGGCCGACATGTATACAAAGCCAATACCGCTGAGCCGTTAACCTACAACAAAGAAAACCTCTTGAACCCATACTTTGTGGTTTGTTGATTCGTTTATCAGTTGATTTGTTATTGCTTGCCTCACCTCAGTCGAGGGTTATTTTGGCCAATTTTGAATTTTAAATTTTAAATCCGCTTGTCCTTACCCATCAAATTTGTAGTAGTAGGATTTGGTAACATTGGCAAACGCCACTGTGAGGAGATTGTGCGTCATCCTGATGCTAAGTTGGTTGCTATATGCGATGTAGACGAGACCAAGGAAAAAGCTGCTTGGAAAGATTTTCCGGTGCCGTTTTTCAATTCGTTGGATGCTTTTATGCTTTCGTCTTTTGAGGCAGATGTAATCAGCATTTGCACCCCCAATGGTTTACATGCCCAACTTAGCTTGCAGGCCTTGAACTTCTATTGCCATGTAGTATGCGAGAAACCAATGGCCCTAAAGCCTGCCAATTGCCAAGCCATGATTGATTTGGCCAAAGAGGTTGACCGGCAGATATTTTGTGTAATGCAAAACCGTTACAGCCCGCCCAGCCAATGGCTGAAGAGTGTGGTTGAGCAAGGAGTGTTGGGCAAGGTATTTATGGTAAAGATAGACCTGTTTTGGAACCGCGACCACCGCTATTACACCCCTGATGGTTGGCGTGGCACGTTAGAGCTGGATGGCGGCCCTTTGTTTACGCAGTTTAGCCACTTTGTTGATTTGCTTTATTGGCTGTTTGGTGATATTGAGGACATAAAAGGGCAATTTTTCAATTTCAACCATCAAGATAATACGGAGTTTGAAGATAGTGGATTGGTGCAGTTTAAGTTTAAGCAGGGTGGGGCAGGAGCGATAAATTATTCAACCGCTTGCCACGATAAAAACCTAGAGAGTAGTATTACCATATTGGCCGAACACGGCACCATAAAAGTGAGTGGCCAGTATATGGATAAGGTGGAGCATTGTAATGTAAAGGGCTACAAAATGCCCGAGTTGCCAGCGTCACAACCACCCAATCTTTATCCAAACGGCTATCAAGGCAGCGCCAGCAACCACCTACAAATGGTGGATAATGTTATCCGCTCCCTTAAAGGAGAAACGGCGGCAACTGCCACCCCTGAGGAAGGCTTGGCCGTGGTGGATATGATTGATAGAGTGTATGCTCTGCGTGTTTTAGACACAATCCTTCGACTACGCTCATAATGACAAAACAAGACACAAGACTTTAACAGCTAAAGCAAGACTGTGTATTGTTGTAATATAATACCCAGTTTCTGACTGGCACGAGACATAGGAAACTCAATTCAGTATCAATCCTTATTTGGAAACCTATAAGTGAACCCAACACGCACTTCAGGGCCAGGGAACAAGTTAGTGCCGCTGTTATATGCACGGAACATTACGGCTATGTAATACCCAAATCCATCCTCAAAATTATCATGGAAACCACCACCCAACAAAAGGGAGTTGTTGCGTACAGTTATGTCGGCATTAAAGCTTGGGTCGTCAATTGTAAATAACAAGCTTGAAAATTGATACTCAGCCTGCGCAAAAATCCCTTTCCATATATACCCTCTTACAAATGGTCCACCAAACATGGAGTGGAGCTTTTGTGAGCCATAGCTATCTCTGTAATTGCTAAATGCGTATGATGTTCTTATTCCGGCTGATACACGCTCGTGCAGAAAATACCCTGCTTCGGCAGATAACCCTACCGAAAAGGAAGTACCGAAACTATTGCCACCAATACCAAATACCGGAAAGCCACCCACGTAAAAGCGGTCCCATTTCCATATTTTGTCTTCTGATGATTTCTTGTACTTTGGTTTTTCGGCAGGTAGTGGCTTATCCTCAGTTACTATCTGAGCGCTAGCCATTTGCGTAAATAGCAAAAAGCTAAAAAGTATAAAGGAAAAGCGGATAAGTATACTCATCATAATTATTACTTGATATACTAGTAATTGAATTTAAGCCATTTTTGTTCAATTGTGCCCCATAAATCAGAAAATTTTACCCGGATTAAGAATACCATTCGGGTCGAATACCCGCTTAATTCCGCGCATCAGTTCCAACTCAACCTCGTTAAAGGCAATATCCATATACGTTTTCTGTACATAACCTATACCGTGCTCGCCCGATAGGGTACCGCCTAATGATACAACGAGTTCAAATATCTTTCGGATGCCTTGGGGCAATCTTTCTTCCCATTCTTGGTCAGTAAGGTCACCTTTTACTATATTAATATGCAAGTTGCCATCACCAGCGTGGCCATAGCAAATGCTCTTAAAACCATATTCTCGCCCGAGCTCTTTTACTCCTCGCAATAATACTGCCAATTCTGCGCGCGGCACTACAGTATCTTCTTCCTTATAAATAGAAGTAGCCCTTACGCCATGAGGCACGTTACGGCGTAAAAACCAAAGTTCTTTCTTCTGGGTCTCACCATCTGCAAATAATATATCACCGGCATCAAATTGCTCCACTACTTCAGTAATCTTCTCGCAATCGCCCATCATCACGTCTAGGTTGTTGCCGTCAACTTCAATTAGTAGGTGCGCATTATCCTCATCGGCCACTGGTATGGTCACTTGGTCGCCCAGGTAGCTCAATCCCAAATCAATAGCATCGCGCTCCATAAACTCCAATGCCGATGGTGTAATTCCGCTACGGAAGATTGCCGAAACCGCCTCGCAGGCCTTTTCAGGGCTCTTAAACGGCACCAGCATTACCAAGTTGTACTGTGGGTGTGGTATCAAGCGCAACACTATTTTGGTTACAATGCCCAAAGTACCTTCGCTGCCCACTATCAGTTGGGTAAGATTGTAGCCGGTTGAGTTTTTCAATACATTGGCACCGGTCCAAATTATCTCGCCATTGGGCAACACCATTTCTAGGTTCAGCACATAATCCTTTACCACGCCGTACTTTACGGCTTTGGGACCGCCAGAGTTTTCGGCAATGTTGCCCCCAATAAAGCAGGTGCCCCGGCTCGATGGGTCGGGCGGATAAAACAAGCCAACCGCTTGCACGGCTTCTTGCAATACTTGGGTTATTACGCCCGGCTCGGTGGTAACTTGCAGGTTACGCTCATCGAGGTGCAATATTTTGTTTAAGCGCTCAGTACTAAGCACCACACCGCCATGTATGGCCAATGCACCGCCACTAAGGCCAGTGCCCGCACCGCGCGGCGTAACGGGTATATGCTCCTCGTTGCAAAGGCGCATTATTTGGCTTATTTCTTCAGCATTTGCGGGTTTTACCACCACTTCAGGGTAGAAGCTGAAATCTTCGGTCTCATCGTGGTCGTAACCTTTCATGGCTGATTGGTCGTGGATCAATTGATTCACACCCACAATTTCCGCCAAGCGATCAATAATGGCCGGGGTTACCGGTTTGAAAGTACTAGTAAGTGTATTATTTCCCATAAAGCAAAGTTACGCAAGCGCTTTGATAATAAAACGTTTGAAGGTGGGGTAAAGTTGCATGGGGGTTAGTAGTTGGATTGAATGCCACTTCAAAGCTTCTTGCCTTGGCATTGCACATTTGTTCCGCCTCCTAAACCTCCTCCTAGTTTTCGGTGAGCATAAATGCTATCAGGCTCAAAAAATGTAAGTACCAAAGTGCGTGAAGTAACCCCACCTACTTCGTGATACCTGTAAAGCTCGAAGCTTGTCATAAGGGTATCATTTACTAGAATATTGGTCGAATCAATTGCTTTGTCAATTATCCAGACATCGGAATAGTGGGTTGAATCAGAGTTGGGGTAGCCTAATAGCCAGGTATAAGTGATACAATTCATATTATAGTCTCCAACCAGCATGGTTTGAACCAACTCCTTATCAGAAATTTGCGGTTGCTTTGGAGGGTTTTCTTTTTTGCAACCAGCAAAAAACAAAGCTGTAATTAGCAGAACAAAGTATAACTTTACCATATGGTTATTAGATGTATACAGCGTTCTTTTAGTTGCACTAAATTGCCAGCAACACCCCAAAAAATAATAACTGCAGCACATACAGTGCCACTGCCACCGCATTTCGGGTAGAAAAGTTATACCTGAAAAACGGCAGTAGCATTATGAAAGAAATTACAAACCAACCTAGATAATTTGATAAAGGGATGGTTTCTGTTTCCCAGGTCCAGAGGCCATGGGCAACGGCAAATGGTTCAAGCACCGCATCAAGTGCCACCATTAATATAGCTCCTAGCAATGCTTTTGCCCAATTGGGTAGGGGCGTATATGAGGCTATGGTGCCCGTGCAGTAAATAAGCAATGCCCAGTTTAGGCCTATCATCAATGGTATATCGAGTATTTTAAAACCTAGGCCCTCATCATAATGGTATTCGCCAAAAATGAGCCCTGTTTTTACACCAATCAATTCTACTTGCCATCCAGCAGCAAATACAGCCGCAATGTACAAAGCAAAAGGCACCGACCATTTTTTGTGAAAAGCAAACACCATGCCTGCTGCAAATAATAAGTTTACTGGCGTAAGGTATTCAAAATAGGCCTGCCACTGTGGTAACAGAAACCCGGTGAGCCCTACCATATATACTATGGCAAGTATGCCAATGCCTATGATGCTTTTGTTTGTGTTCATTATTTATGGCGTTTTTTTATCAAATCGGCAACTATTCGGCCTGAAAGCAGGCACAGCGGTATGCCCCCGCCTGGGTGCGCGCTACCTCCACAAAAATAAAGGTTATTAAGCTGACTGCTGTAATTGGCATGACGCAAAAAGGCAGCAAACATATTGTTGCTGCTGCTACCGTACAAAGAGCCTTGATAAGAGCTGGTGCGCTGCTCAATCAGCACAGGATCTAGCAGGTCTTCGGTTTCAATAAGCGGCTCAATGTCTTCACCCAACATGGCTTTGAGCTTGGCAAGGATGTTTTGCCGGGTGGTTTGGCGCAGCGCCTCCCAATCTTGCCCTGTGTTGTTGGGGGCATTTACCATTACAAACCAGTTTTCGCAACCCTCGGGCGCATCAGCCGGGTTTTCTTTACTGCTGATGTAGATGTAGGTGGTTGGGTCGTGGTAAACGGTTCCTTCGGTAAACAAAGCCTTAAACTCCCCAGGGTAATCTTTAGCAAACAGGATATTGTGCACATCCAGCTGCTCAAACTGCTTTTTGATGCCCCAATAAAATATCATGGCCGAGCTACTGCGCGGCTGGTGGGTTATGCGGGTAGGCTCTTTTAGGTCTGGCAACAGTTTGCGGTAAGTATTCACCACATCCATATTGCTTATCATGATGTCGTAACCACTGCGAAAATTATTTTTTTCATTCACCCCTTCAATGCAATCGTCCTTCGTACCTCGTACCTCGTAATTCAATTCCACTCCTACCGCTCGTTTTCCCTCAACCACTATTATGCTCACCGCCGCCCCGAACTCAAACTTTACCCCAACTTCTTGCGCCAATTGATATAATGCCTTAGTAACGCTGTGCATGCCGCCCTCGGCCAAATAAGCGCCAATATTATGCTCTAGGTGCGGAATGATATTGAGTGTAGCGGGGGCTTGGTAAGGGTCGCTGCCGTTGTAGGTGGCGTATCGGTTAAATAGCTGCACCACCCGTACATCATTAAACCAACCCCTGTTGGCCTTATCTACATTTCTAAAGGCATCCAACTTATACAGTTGCAGACTGGTTTTCAGGGCCTTTATATTAAGGTAAGTATTCCATTGGTGCAGCGATGCAAACAAGAAAATATGCGCCGTAAGGTCGTATAGCTCTTTACTTTTTGCCAAAAAACGCATTACGTTTTCGGCAGGTTCGCCCGTTTGGCGCTGTATCTCTTGGGCAAAATCGTTGGGCTCTTTGTAGGCGTTGATTACCGTGCCATCGGGGTAAAAGTATTTGGTAATAACGGGCAGTTGCGTGTAGTTAAAATACTGCCGAGGGTTTTTACCTGCCAGCGTAAACAACTCATCCACCAACTGCGGCAACGTAAACAACGACGGACCCGCATCAAAACGATAACCTTTGGCATGCAGTTCGGTAACTTTACCACCTGGGTGGCTATTGGCCTCAAATACCGTAACAGCATAACCCTGCACCGCCAGCCTAATAGCCGCTGCCATGCCCGCCATACCCGAACCGATAATTGCCGCTGTTTGCTTCATCGTTGCTAAGTTAGCGCTTGTAACAATGGAGTGGGGTAAATGTTTTTGGGGAGTGGGCTTATTGAGTTAGATATTCATTGACTTATCGCCCATTTTAATTTTATGCTGTATGTCTTGTGTCTTGTGTCTGAAATCTTGTGTCTAAATTCCTACCTTTACACCTATGCAAATTACCGCACAGGAACTAGCTGGCTGGCTCAATGGTACCGTTGATGGCGACCCCAATATTACCGTAAACAACCTCGCCAAAATAGAGGAGGCCCATTCGGGCGATTTGAGTTTTATTGCCAATCCCAAATACTTGCACTTTGCTGGCAAAACTGGTGCTTCGGTGCTCATTGTAGGCAATGACTTTGTTAGTAGTAATGAAGTAAAAGCCACGCTGGTAAGAGTAACCGACCCATACGCTGCCTTTGCGCAACTGCTAGAGAAATACGCGAGTATGACGGCCACCGCCCAAGAAAGCAAAATAGAGCAGCCTTGCTTTATTGCCGATACCGCCAAGGTAGGCAACGAGGTGTATATTGGTGCCCATAGCTACATTGCTGAAGGTGCCGTAATAGGCAATAATGTGAAAATTTACCCTGGCTGCTATATTGGAGCAAATGTTGAGGTGGGTGAGGGTAGTACGCTGTGGCCCAGTGTAATAGTGTACCACAATTGCAGTATTGGTAAAAGGGTAATGATACATGCCGGTACGGTAATTGGCTCTGACGGATTTGGCTTTGCGCCACAGGCCGATGGTAGTTTCAAGAAGATACCGCAAACCGGAAATGTGGTAATAGAAGACGATGTGGAGATAGGTGCCAATACCGTTATTGACCGTGCTACGTTGGGCTCAACCTACATCCGTAAGGGTGTGAAGTTGGACAACCTGATACAGGTAGCCCACAATGTTGAGATTGGCGAGCACACCGTTATTGCCTCGCAATCGGGTATATCGGGTAGCACCAAGCTGGGTAAGCACGTTATGGTGGGCGGCCAGGTAGGTTTTGCCGGGCATTTGTCTATTGCCGATGGTACAAAATTCCAAGCGCAAACGGGTGTGGCACAGTCTATTAAAACACCAAATGGCGCTTATGCCGGAAGTCCGGCCTATGATTACAACAAGCAGATAAAAACTTTCATAACTTTACGCAACTTGCCGGAAATGGAACGGCGACTACGTGAGCTGGAAAACAAACTGGCCGCACTGACGAAACCTGCTGATGAATGAACGATAAGCAACAGACCATAAAACAACCTGTAAGCCTTTCTGGCATTGGGTTGCATACTGGTCAACACGTAACTATTAACCTAAAACCTGCCGCACCAAATCATGGTATCCGTTTTCAGCGGATAGATTTGCCGGAGCAACCTACCATTAATGCCGATGCTGATTTGGTAGTGGAAACCAGCCGAGGAACCACCTTGGAGCAAAATGGTGGCCGTGTAGCTACCGTGGAGCATCTATTGGCCGCTTTGGTTGGCTTACAGATTGACAATGTGTTAGTGGAGATGGACGCAATGGAAGCGCCTATATTGGATGGTAGCGCTATGCCGTACATAGAAGCTTTGCACAAAGCGGGCACTGAGGTACAAGATTCGCCGCGAAACTACTTTGTGCTGGATACCATTTTGGAGTATAAAGACCCACAAAACCAAGTAGAGATAGTAGCCGTGCCCGATAACGGTTATCGCCTAACGGTGATGATTGATTATAACTCAAAGGTATTGGGTACCCAACATGCTCATTTGGATAAAGTTGAAGATTTTGAAGAATACGCCAGTGGAGCACGAACTTTCTGCTTTTTGCATGAGATAGAGTACTTGGTAAAACAAGATTTGATTAAAGGCGGCGACCTTAGCAATGCCATTGTGGTGGTTGACCGTGACGTTACCGAGGCTGAGTTGGATAAGCTAAGTGCAGTGCTAAATAAACCTAAAGTAAGGGTAGAGAGCACGGGCATATTAAGTAACATCGAGCTTCGCCACGAAAACGAACCTGCCCGCCATAAATTATTGGATTTGCTTGGTGATTTGGCATTAGTTGGCCGCCCGATAAAGGGTAGGATAGTGGCCAACCGCCCGGGGCATGCCAGTAATGTGCAAATGGCCAAGGTTATAAAAGCGTACATCAAAGAGAACAGAAACAAAGAGGCCATACCTAAGTACGATCCGCTGCTACCGCCCATTTACGATATTAAGCAGATTGAGAGAATACTGCCCCACAAATATCCATTTTTGCTAGTGGATAAAATTGTGGAAATGAGCGATAAGCATGTGGTTGGTATCAAAAACGTTACCTTTAATGAGCCGTTCTTTCAAGGCCATTTCCCGGGAAACCCAGTTATGCCGGGTGTTTTGCAGCTAGAAGCCTTGGCGCAAGCGGGTGGTATTTTGGTGCTGAACACCGTAAGCGACCCTGAAAACTACGATACATACTTTTTAAAAATTGACCAAGCACGTTTCAAAAACAAAGTAGGCCCTGGCGATACATTGATTTTGAAACTGGAATTGATAAGCCCTATCCGTCGCGGTATTTGCGAAATGAAGGGCACTGCCTATGTTGGCGATAAAATAGCATCTGAAGCGATATT
>JAGYJT010000051.1 GCA_018401955.1 Chitinophagales bacterium
TAGCATTAGCATGGGGCATCGCCCTATGAACACAATGAGTTTCCGGAAACATGTTACGTACGTCGGGTGTTACCCGACGCTAGCGATATGATGCCCCGTTGGGGAAAGTTGTAATTCAACCACAAAGAACACAACGAAAAACCATTGTGCCCTTTGTGAAAACCTTTGTGTACGTTGTGGTTAAAAGCATAATGCAAAGAAAATCCTATTACAATCGCCCCAATCCCATAAATCAAGGTTATTTTTACCGCATAACCTTTAGCTATGCAAACCGCTATTACCCAACTTTTCGGCATTCAGTATCCTATTATTCAGGCAGGCATGATATGGTGCTCGGGCTGGCGCTTGGCCGCTGCCGTAACCAATGCCGGTGGCTTGGGCATTATTGGTGCTGGCAGTATGTACCCTGATGTATTGCGCGAGCATATACAAAAGTGTAAGGCTGCCGTGGGCAGCAAGCCTTACGCGGTAAACGTGCCGCTGCTATACCCCAATATCGTGGACATAATGGAGATTATTATTGAAGAGCAGGTGCCTATTGTGTTCACTTCGGCAGGTAGCCCAAAGACTTGGACAGGCCACCTTAAGAAGCACAACATAAAGGTAGTGCACGTGGTGAGCAGTGTAAAGTTTGCCGTAAAGTGCCAAGAAGCGGGCGTGGATGCCGTGGTAGCTGAAGGTTTTGAAGCAGGGGGCCATAATGGCCGAGAAGAAACCACCACCCTGTGCCTAATACCGATGGTTGCCGATGCCATTACCATACCGCTAATAGCGGCAGGCGGCATAGCCAATGGCCGGGCCATGATGGCCGCGATGGCCTTGGGTGCCGATGCGGTGCAGGTGGGCTCGAGATTTGCAGCCAGCATTGAATCAAGCGCACACGAGAACTTTAAAAGCAGCATAGTTAAAGCTCAAGAAGGCGATACCCTGCTTACTATGAAACAGATAACCCCAGTAAGGCTCATTAAAAACCGCTTTTGTGAGCAGGTTCAAGAAGCTGAATTGCGCGGGGCCAGCCGTGAAGAGTTGGCCATACTATTAGGCCGTGCTCGTGCCAAAAAAGGCATGTTTGAAGGCGACTTGGATGAAGGCGAACTAGAGATAGGCCAAGTAGCGGCCATGATAAACGAGGTAAAACCCGCCGCACAAATACTGCGCGAAATGTGGGATGAGTTTACCGCTACTCAGCAGCGGATTGCGGGTTGGGAGCTGTAATCTTAGCCTTTGGCTTAGTGGTGGCTAAATAAACCCCGGCAAAGGTCACTAAGCCCGCCACTACCTTTATCCAAGTAAGTTGGTCGGCACCGATGCCTAATGCAATAAGGGTGGCGAAAATAGGCTGCAAGTATATGTAGTAGCTCACCACCGATGGCTCCACACTGCGGATGGCGTATACATTTAGTCCGTATGCAAAAAAGGTAGTAAACAGCAGCACATAGCCCACAATCAACCAAGCACTGGCGGTTAGCGTATGCCAAGCTACTTCGGTAAGCTCCGTGTAGCCAAAAGGCACCACTGCAATCAGTCCAAAAGTAAACACCCACTTAATAATGGTTATTGGATGATACTTGCTCATCAATGGTTTTACCACCACTAAGTATGTACCGTAAGATGCCGCATTGAGAAACACGAACAAATCGCCCAACATCGAGGCTTCTTTATTGCTTGCCCCATTGCTATATAGTATAATGGCCGAAGCACCAGCCGTGCCCAGCATAATGCCCACAAGCTTTCTAAATGTAATGCGCTCTTGTTTGCCCAATATGGCAAAAGCCAACACCAATATGGGCGTTACTATCATCAGCAGCGAAGCATTGATGGGGCTGGTGATGTTGAGGCCCTTGAAAAAGAACAGCTGGTTGATGGCCACCCCGAAAATACCACAGGCTATCAGGCGCGGAATGTCTTGGCGGGCAACGGTTTCTTTTACCATTAGCCCCGTTATCCAAAACAGTACCACTGCAAACAACACCCGCAACAGTATAAACCCATAGGGCATAATGTACAGCGGCATTACCTGCTTCGCCAACGAAAAGTTGGCCCCATATATCAAGCTCACGGCCATCAATGCGGCATGGGGCAGGTATTTGCTTCTGTTGGTGGGCTGCATATCGGGGGCAAAAATAAGGGGAAATGGTGAGGGGATGTAACTAAATATTCAGATGATACCTAGTACTCCTACCATCACCCTCAACGGTTACTGCGCCCATTTCCAATAACTGTTGTAAATCTCGGGTCGCAGTAGCTTTAGATGCTTTAGTAATGCTGGCATACTTTCTGGCATTCATACCGCCAACAAAACCATCAGGACCTTGTTCCAGCATAGTTTTAATCACTTTAAGTTGGCGCGGGTTTAACTGGTCTTCAAAACCATCAAAGTATTTAGTTTTGCTTAAAACAAATTGTATTTGTTTCTCGGCTTCGACTTGTGCCTCGAGTACCAAGGCAACAAAATAGTTTATCCAAGGTGTAATGGCATTGCTTTTTGAGCTTTCTTGCAGCGCTGTGTAGTACGCCTTCTTGTCAACGTCAATTGCTTGAGATAAACTGAGCAAAATAGGCCTGCCAATGTTTTGCGACATAGCTTTTTCCGCAATGGCTCTACCTATCCGTCCATTACCGTCTTCAAAAGGGTGTATCGATTCAAAATACAAGTGGGCAATGGCAGCCCGCACAGGTGCATGAAGTATAGGGTTGGCACCTGATGGATTGGTGTTGTTAAACCACTTAATGAACCTATCCATTTCATTAGGCACAGCTTCCGATGGAGGTGCTTCAAAATGTACTTTTTCTTTCCCAATGGCACCGGATATTATTTGCATAGGGGCGGTATCAGTGCGCCAAGTCCCGATATTTATGCGCCTGTTCCCTTTCATCACCATCCTATGCCAATCAAACAATTTTTCATTACTCAGTGGCTCATGGTACGTGTCTCTCACATTCACCATCAGTTCAGCAATACCTGCTGCTCTTTGGTCTGATACTTTTTCAGGGATAGCATTCAGTCCCATATTATTGCGGATAGATGAAACCACATCTTCTCTGCTGAAATATTCTCCCTCAATGGCCGATGTTTTAATAGCTTCAGAGAGCATAGTAGCTATAATGAAATCCAGTTGCTCTTCATTAGGCAATGATTGTAAGGTACCACTCATATGCCCTACCTGCTTGGCAAAATCCAATAACTTACCCTCTAACTCCTCTATGGAATAAGTGAATTGAGGCCAGTCTTGTAGTTGCCAATTATACTTCATGAGTTGATTGTTATCCTTAATCGGCTCAAAAAATAGCATATTTTGAGCCGATTAGCAAATTTAATCGGCTCATCCATTTTATTTTAATAGTTTAGAATCATGAAAAAAGGTAGCGTTTTCTTAATCTTATGCATAGCAGCCATCGTCCAATGGGGTTGCACTAGTGAGGGTGGTTCTAGCGACAAACAGATTTTGCCAGTTACAGAAACACCCGCAATTGCAAAGGATACCATCAGCTTACAAGAACTAGTTCAAGCAACAATTGATTCGCTTACCTACAACGCTGATGGCTCAGTAAGCAATGAAGAATTTACTTTTTGGCCGAATTTTGGCAAAGATGCACCCAACAACTTGGACTGGGTAGATAATGAACTTCCAGACTTTGTTTTAAGCCATTCTACGGATTTGTTTTTAAAGACTTTGGAAAGCATTGATGATATTCAGTTCAGCGATTACAGCAATTATTTTCTGCATAGCAGCAACAACTATACTAATCCTGATGGCATAAAAATGTTTAACTGCGGTTGGCAGATAAAGAATATAGAATATCCGGTTGTGGGTACCGTTTCGTTTACGGTTTGGGGTATTTACAATGACTCAAAAATTATTTTCTCGCGCCTATCCAATGACCTTATCGGCACCGGAAGAATTGATCTATATGGTATCGAAAAAAGAGCTAATAGCTATTATGTTTATGGCAACTACGAAACCCTAATGAAGCAGCAATTTGGTGAGTTTACGCTCATTATAAAAGACGGGAAAGTAACCGATGAGGCTTACATGTATATCAAAAACGAATAGACATGCCAAGTAACACGCAAAGCCTCCCAAAAAAACGCCCCCACCAACTCAATGGCAGGGGCGTTTGCATCTTATGATTTAGCAAACGTAATCAATGGTTCAATATTCCCCTTGTCAGCTGCTCTCACTGCCCTAAGGTATTCCGTGCGCGATTCACTTTGATAAACCAAATTGCCTGCTCCCCAAGTATATACCTTCTTACCGAACACCTTTTCAATAATAATGTCAGCCATGAGCCTACTGTGTCTTCCATTTCCGTTAGAAAAACAATGAATACTGACTACTCTATGTTTAAACCTAATTGCAATCTCATCAGGTGTCATGGTTTTATTATTTATCCAATAGAGTGTATCATCCAGTAAGGCCTTCAATGCACTTGGTATTTGCCATTTATCTATTCCGAGATTTTTGTCGGTTTGCCTAAAGTTACCCGCCCAGGCCCAAACTTCGCCATACATCCTTTTGTGCAAGCTCATTACAAACTGTTCTGTAAGGATTTTTTCAGCGGTCAACCGTCTCCCAATTAACCACTGTATTGCTTGCTCAATGTTTTGCTGTTCAAATTCATCAAGCTCGCCCCGTGTTGCAATAGTAGGAATCAATAAACCTTCTAGCTCCGTTTCATCCAATGGTGTTTGGCCTTGGATGTATTCCATATTCAGTCCCATAATATCTTTGGTGTTTCCCTTTTAATAGTATCGGCACGCTCTTCTATGGCTTTTGCAATACGGCTTGCGGTATTCTCTTGGTCTTCAAGCTTCATAGTGTTTGAGGCTCTTAAAACTATTTCGGTAGCCAGCTCTTTAGCTTTTCTATCAATAAGCGCTTCCAACGATCCATCTTTAGGCACAAAACCGTAAACTAGCTCCATGTCCAGTGCTTTTGCGGCTTCTTGCAATGTGTTTAGCGTAATGGAACCTGTTTTTTCACGTTCTTCCATCTCCGCAACACTTTGCCTTGTTATTAATAGCTTGTTACCAAGTTGCTCTAATGAAATACCCAATGCTTCTCTAACTGCCTTAATCCAACCAGTTGGTGGGTTTATTACCTCACGCGCAATAGATAAAGACGACATTTTCTTGTCAAGTTGCTGTCTTATAAGAGTTTGCTTATCCATCATAACTTTATTTGCTTCAAATGTAAGGTTATTGCCTGACAAAAGCAATGTAAATGTAAGGTTATAGCCTGACAAAAATTACTAAAAGTCAGGTTATTGCCTGACAAAGTGGGTTTGCTCTAAACGAAAAAACGCCCCTCCAACTCAATGGCAGGGGCGTTTATAATATATTGCTAAGCGTTAATTACGCAGTTGCATCCAATACGGAACATACTTCGCGAACCGCATCGGCTGATTTGTAAAGCAATGCTTTCTCAGCGTCGTTCAAGTCTAGCTCAATGATTTCTTTGATACCACCTTTGCCCAACTTAACCGGTACACCTAGGTAGATGTCTTTCAAACCATACTCGCCTTGCAACCAAGCGCAAACCGGGAAAATACGGTCTTCGTTTTTAACAATGCTTTGTACCATTTGGGCTGCAGCAGCACCTGGTGCATACCAAGCTGAAGTGCCCATTAGGTTCACAATCTCACCACCGCCCGATTTGGTACGGTTGATAATCTCATCCAATCGGCCAGCTTCAACAAACTCGGTAACTGGGATACCAGAAACGGTAGTGTAACGTGGCAATGGCACCATAGTATCGCCGTGGCCACCCAACAACATAGCTTGTACGTCTTTTGGTGAGCAGTTCAACTCAGTTGCCAAGAACGCTTGGTAGCGGGCAGTATCCAAAATACCAGCCATACCCATTACTTGTGTTGAAGGCAAGCCAGCGTTAAGGTAAGCACAGTAGGTCATTACATCCAATGGGTTTGAAACCACAATGATGATGGTATTTGGCGAATGTTTCACCACGTTTTCGGTAACGCTTTTTACAATAGCGGCGTTGGTATTGATAAGGTCGTCGCGGGTCATACCTGGCTTACGCGGCAAGCCAGAAGTAATAACCACCACATCAGAACCGGCAGTAGCAGTGTAATCATTGGTAACACCGGTAACACGGGTGCTGTAACCAATGATGTGCGACGCCTGCCACATATCCAGAGCCTTACCCTCGGCTACACCTTGTTTAATATCAAGCAAAACCACTTCATTCACAATGTCGTAAGTGGCTAAAACATTAGCACAGGTTGCGCCTACATTGCCTGCACCGATAACGGATATTTTCATGATTATCTTATTTTTTGAACAAAACTAGCCAAAAAATGTGTTATAGGGGTGTTGGTTAACAAAAATTTGGGAATGAAACCTTTTTCACCTAAATTTAGCCACCCTTAATGTTACTGGCTATTTATTTTTACGTAACGATTTTATTAACTAGGCTCTCCAAAAATGAAAAAATTCTTTGCCCCTTTGTTTGCATTATTCTTTATTGGTAATGTAAGCGCACAAAACTTCTGCGCTACTGAAATGCCAGAAGGCATGACTACCTGGCTACGCGATTATAAAGCGCAAAACCCTGGAGCTAATTACAACAAAAGTACCGATGATATAACTTACCTACCCATTAAAGTACACATTGCTGGTACTAATGCTGGCGGTGGATATTACAAGCTAGGTACTTTGCTAGATGCTATGTGCACCGTAAATGAGCAATATGCCCCTTATGGCTGGCAGTTTTATATGTATGAGGATATCAACTACATTAATAGCGATGCCTTGTATAACCATACTGGCAACTACCAAACCATCATTAATGCACAGAGTGTTCCTGATGTAATCAATATGTTTTTTGTGGCTGACCCTAGTGGGGCTTGTGGCTACTTCTCTGGTTGGGGAGGCCCATCTAACCCTAGTGGCGGTGGTCGCCAAGGCTTTATCGCCATCAACAACTCATGCGGTCAAGACGAAAACACCACTGTTGCGCACGAGCTGGGTCACTTTTTCTCGCTTCCTCACACTTTTTCTGGTTGGGAAGGTAGGAGCATTTCGGCTGCACCACGCTCAACTGATGAGCGTGTAAACGGCAGCAACTGCAACTCTAGTGGAGATTTCTTTTGTGACACCCCAGCAGACTTTATCAGCGACCGTTGGAGGTGCCCTTACACCCTTACCAAAACCGACTTTGTAGGCGACCCCTACAACCCAGATGGAACGCTATACATGAGTTATGCAAACGATGAGTGTGCCGATTATCACAGCCCTGAGCAGGTAGATGCTATTAAAAGCTATCTTGCTAGCCGCAGGGGTTCATTGTTAGATGTTCCTTTCCCTAACTATCCATTTATTACCGATACATCGGTTACTTTGTTTCCGCCAACTGGCGCTACGGGTGTACCTGCCAACTATGTAAACCTTAAGTGGAAGGAAATAGCTGGGGCATCACATTATCATGTACAAGGTACCCGCTCTAACAATATCAATAATTTAACCATAGATACGGTAGTTACCGATACCTCAATCATTCTTAATGATTTGGATGCAGGCTTTACGTACCGCTGGAGGGTAAGGGCGTTTAATAATTACTCAACCTGCTCACCCTACACTATTTTCTCAACTTTTATTACCACTGCGCCTACTACCATTAGCCCGATAATCAATATTGACCCTATTACCTGTAATGGTGCATTTGATGGTAGCATTAATGTTGCTGTTAATGGTGGTCAAGGCCCCTTCCAGTTCGAATGGTCAAACGGTAGCTTTAGCTCAGAAGTTACTTTTTTGGATGAAGGAAATTACTTGGTAACGGTTACAGACAATAGCAACGAATCGCTGGTGCTAAGTATTGACATTGCAGAGCCAGACCCAATTGAGCTAGAGTTGGTGCTTAACGGTACAAGCTTAATAGCCCAAACTAGTGGCGGTACTTTGCCATATACTTACGATTGGTCAAACGGAGCTAGCAGTGCCGGTATTGTTGCTACCCTAGGCAACACATACTCGGTAACCATTACTGATAACAATGGATGTTCAACGAGCAAAACGTTTACTTACGTTGGTATCAGCCAATTAGATGCTGCCACCAGTTTGCGTGTGTTCCCAAATCCTACAACCGGGGCTGGTAGTTTCTCTATTGAGTTTACAGCACCTCAGGCTATTGAGGCTACAATTCAAGTATTAGATAACGCAGGGCGTGTAATCTATACCGCACCTGAGCAGTTTAAAGCCGGATTGAATATATCGCAGGTACCGGTTGCGTCGCTTAGCAGCGGCTTGTATTTTGTAAGGATTATCAGTAATGATGTGGTGAAAACAACAAAATTATTGGTTTACTAATTAATATAGATACTACATTGAAAGCCGCTAGCCATAAAACGCTAGCGGCTTTTTTATTGATTGCCCTAAGCTTTATTGTATTGTATTGTAAACAATGGCCATTTAATCGGCTAACAAACCATGTAGTTTCTAGTTTTATTTTAATATTTTTGTACTAAGTTGCAACTTAGTTAAACACGATTAAAAAAACCTTAACAGGATGAACCACAAATCGTTCCTGATACTAATAGCTGCATTATTTCTAGCAGTTGTTACCCTTAGCGCACAAGATGTAAAAACCAAAAAAGCAGACCGCTATTTTGAGCTGTTTAAATTTGAGAGCGCCATTGAGCAATACCAACGCGTAATCAAAAAAGACCCCAACAACTATCATGCGCTTGTGCGCATAGGCGATTCATATCGCCTAATGGGTAAGCCTGCCGATGCCGAGTTTTGGTATGGCTCTGCTGCCAACCACCCCGAAGCAGACTCAATGGTAGTATTTTACTATGCCCAAGCGCTACGCTCAAATGGCAAATATACCGAAGCCAAAGAGCAGTACCTTAGGTACAAAAACCTGGCCCCTAACGACCCTCGTGTAGCCAATTTGGCCAAATCGATGGATGAAATAAACATTTTAAAAGCCGACTCGCTTAGGTACAATGTGGTAAATATTGGCGATGCCAATACCCCTGGCAGTGAGTTTAGCCCAGCTTATTACGGCGACAGTATGCTTATCTTCCCTTCAAACCGTGGTGAAAAAGGTAAAGATGTATGGCAAGGCGGCGCTTTCCTTAACCTTTATACGGCATCAATTAGCAATGATACTGCTGTAGGCAGCGTAAATGAGTTAGAGGGAAAGGTGAACAGCAAGTTTCACGAAGGCCCAGTAACCTTTAACAAAGACTATACGGTAATGTACTTTACCCGCAATAGCTATGTAAAAAGCAAAAAGAAGGGCGAGGCCGATATTATGCGCCTGAGCGTGTTTAAGGCAACGCTTAAAAATGGCAAATGGGACGATGTGGTGCGCCTGCCATTTAACAACAACGACTTTAGCTGTGGGCACCCAACCCTTTCCGCCGATGGTAAATACCTATACTTCTCATCTGATATGCCCGGTGGGTATGGCGGTTTAGATTTGTACCGCGTAACGGTTAAGCAAGATACCTTTGGCATACCTGAAAACCTAGGCGATGAGGTAAACGGTGCCGGTAACGAGCAGTTTCCTTTCATACACCAAGATGGCACCTTGTATTATGCATCTGATGGCTTTGTAGGCTTAGGTGGCTTAGATATCTACTACTCAACACCAACCAATGGCACCTATGGTACCCCTACCAACATGGGCTACCCAATTAATACGCACTTTGATGATTTGGGCTTGGTGTTTAACAAGGATAAGAACAAAGGTTACTTTTCGTCTAACAGAGATGGCGGCCTTGGCGATGACGACATCTATTATTTTGATACCCAAGGGCTGCGCCTAAAAGTTATTGTATACGATAGGCTTACAGGCGAAACCATTGATAGCGCCTATGCATCTTTGCTTGCGGGTACCGATACCCTGCGCACTGTACTTACCGAAAACGGTGGTGCCTGTACCTTTAAGGTTGAAACCAAAAAGAACTACGGTATATATGCCACCAAAGAGGGGTATTTGCCAAACAAAGTAAACGTTAATACCGATGGCTTAGACAATAACTCGCCGGCCATTAGGGTACCGCTTGACCGTGGCGACCTTATGCTTGTTGGTACCAGCTACGAGGTAAAAGTAAATGAAACCTCTAAAGTAGAAGAGCGCATTGGCCCGCTGCCGGGTACCATAGTAAGGTTGCGTAACCTTACCGATAATACCATTGACTCAACCACTACCGGTGCCGATGGTAAATATGCTTTCCAGCTGATAACTGATAAAGAATATGTGCTTGATGGCGATAAAGAGCTTTATTTCTTAAAAAGCGAAAAAACCTTTGATACCAAAGGCAAAATTTCTGGCATTGTAGAAACCGACATTGAGTTGTATAAGCTAGAAGGTGTTATCCGCTTGGTGAACATCTATTACGACTTTGACAAGTACAACATTCGCCCCGATGCTGCCAAAGAGCTTGATCGCTTATACGGCTATTTGGTAAAATACCCCGATATGATGATTCAAATGCGCTCGCATACGGATTGCCGTGGCTCAAAAACTTACAACATGCGCCTATCGGCCAACCGTGCCGCATCTGCTGCAAACTACCTTAACAACAAAAGCGCATCAAACAACTTTATTAAAGCCATGGGTGTTTCGGCATCAGGTTTTGGCGAAACGTTGCCAATTTATGGCGGCCTGTGCGCTGACGACCAAGGCATACGTGATGATAAGTTAAGTCAAGATTTGATTGACCAGCACCAATTTAACCGTCGTACGGAGTTTTTGGTACTGGTTCAGCCAAAAGCAATTTTTGTACAGAGCTCAACCAGCAATGTTGAGTAATTGACAACCACCATTATATAATAAAGGCTCCTTCAAGGTTTTTTTGAAGGAGCCTTTTTGTTTTACTCCTCTCGCAACCACGGCAAATAATCGATAATAGTTTTAGGCCTAGGTATGGTGCCTTTGTACCGGTAGCCCCTAATTTTTCTCGCCCCCTTCCATCTAAGCCTTTCCTGTATCATTGCCAGTTTGGCATCATCAATTTCGGTGTACTTTATTGGTTCATCGGCACTGTGGCTATTAGGCGCATCGGTTTTAGGGTATTGGTATCGCTTGGCCTCGTTTGGCAGGCCGGTTATGGGATTTAATGATAGGTCTAGTTTATCTTTCTGGTTTCGTTTCATAAGCTTGGTATTTAGGCGCGATTAGCTAAAAAAGTATATGGATGTTGACGGCTGGCATTGCTCGCAGTAGCTCACAAACTGCTGCACCAGCTCTGTTTTATATCGGTTAGGCAATTCATCCACCCATGTTTTAAGGTCGGTGGGATGGTACGTTTGCACTATATCCTCTCGGGCGGGGTCGTATTGCTCCATTAATGTTTCAAATGGTTGGTGGTTGATGCAAAAAGCATCCAGCGCCATCCAGGGGGCCTCCAATACCGTAGCACCCGCATCATGCGGATAATGATAGATGATTTGGAGGTTGGGGTCTATATCAATTATGGTTTCTAGGTACATACAATGGGCATCTGGCCAAGGCGCAACGCATGGCAGGTGGTAAATAATGCGGCCTACGCCGCAGTAAAATTTATTGTTGAAGGCGCCTGTAGGTTACCAGCGCATTAAAGGGGGGCAATTGTGCTGCCCTGCTTATGGTGTGGTGGTAGCTCAAGCCTTAGGTCAAGCTCCATTTGGGCAGCCAGCTGGGGCAAGCCAACTTGCTGGGCAATGCTTATCAAGTGTGGGCCCGTGGTGAGCACGCCATAGGTATTTTGGCTCTTAAAACGGCGCCGAATAAGATGGGCTAATATCTCTTTTGCTTGGTCTCTCGGTTTCATGGCTGCCGGCTTACTGTTTAACTAATCTTTTAGCTCGCGATGCTGTACGCCTTGTTGCCTTTCTGCGCTTCTTGGCCTCGGTAAGCACAAGCGTAGCCGCCGAAAGAATTTCCGTTCGTTTTTTTACGGGTACGTTGTTAAAAAAATTATAAATCTGTTTAATGGTAACCGGTATACCCTGCTCATGCATTTTTTCAGCCACCACCAGCGCATACCTCCCCGGGAAATATGCCTTCATCTGTACTTTCATCTTGCTAATTGTTCTTTTGCTAACTTGCATCTTTATTTAAACTTTGTTAATATTGTGAAGCGATGATACAAAAGTATAAAAGGATTTTATTTTTAGCAAGAGAAAATTGATTTAATTGGTCGAATAATATGGATATGAAAACAACTCCCTCTAAATCAAGGGAAAAACTTGGTGAGCGATTGAAAACTTTTCGCAAAACGTTGAAAATGAACCAAAAAGGACTTGCAGACATACTACAAGTAGAGCAGGCCTTGATTTCAATGGTGGAGAATAGCAAAACGGAATTTGCCTATTGGCACACTAGAAAGTTAAAAGAAATTTATAATCTTAACCCTGATTGGCTGGAGTATGGCGAAGGGGAAATGTACCTTTCAAAGCCTGATAATCTGCAGGTGGCCGAGGCCCAAGCGGGATATACGCCTAAGTTTACCAAAAAGCGAACGGATAAGGTGATGGAGGTGGTGGATAGCATCATCAGTAGGGAGGGTATAGCCAATTATGAGGATTTTTGCTTAAAACATGGGCTTTATCATAATTATTTATATGAGTTTCAGGCAAATCGCATAAAGGATCCTAACAAGTTGGTGTATGATGTGCTTTACCGCAAGTACAAAGCTAACCTGGGGTATGTGTTTTATGATGACCCCGATATGTTTATCAATGCGGCTGATGATGTACGGGTGCTGTCAATTACGGTTGATAAAAACAACAATGAGGTGATAAAGGCGGTGCCGGTATATGCGCAGGCTGGTTACCAAAAGGGATTTGCTGACCCTGAGTTTATTGAGAGCTTGCCCGATTATGATTTTTATAATGATGATGAGGGTACTTACAGGGTGTTTGAGCTGAAGGGTGATAGCATGTATCCGCACTTAATGGAGGGCGATTTTGTAAAGGCTAAGTTTTTGCCGCCGATGCATTGGCGCGATAAGCTGCGCCAGCACGAGGTGTTTATTGTGGTTACTAAAGATGGGGTGGTTTGTAAGCAACTGGCCGACCACGACGCTGCAACAGGAAACATACGCTTGCACTCGTTTAACAACCTGTACCAAGATTACACCATTAACTTGGCTGATGTATATGAACTGTGGTACTATAAGGGCTTTTATAGCCGAAGAACGCTGCGTGATGTTCGCTAAAAGTTAAGTAATGCTAATTCTTAAAGGTTTGGGCAACGCTTGAGCGCTTTTACCCGTTATACCGATTGAATGCGCAACTACAACGTATTCGTTTCGGGAGATTGTAGTATACGGGTATAGCTTTGTCGGATTAGCTATGCCCGTTTTTATTTCCGTCGGGTGGGTTTAAAATCTCTGTTGCCATGGCGCGATTTGGTGCGCTTGAGCAAAAACCCTTTTAGCACAAAAAACAAAACCCCGGTGGTTATCGCCGTTAATGCTAAAGAGAGCAGCACATTATCATACTTTGAGTAACTAAACAAAAACATACCGATACCGAGAATAACGGTACCTACCAACAACGGGGCTTTTACTTTGTTGGGTTGCTCGGGCATAAACGGGGTGTTGCTCATACTTTCAATTTACACTACTATCAATGATTCGTATGCAGTACTGCCCTCTTTTGGAGCCGACATTAACTCAACTACTTGCCGCTCTGTTTGCATAAATCGCTTTATCATTATTACTGCTAATATACCAGCTACTAGCCTTATTGACAACACTATTAGCGCAAACACCAGTAAATCCATATCGTTTGCATTATCCATAAACCTGCTACCAATACGTTCAATTAGCGATGCTAGGATAAAAAACAACCACCAAGGTAAGATAAAAGGGTTATCCTTGCCCTTGATGCCGGTTGTGCGAGTAATAATGTGTTGAAAGTTATCCCAATTCTCGGTTACTATTTTATAGGGCAGATAAAGGTTTACCAAAGGAATGAAATAGCAAATAGCCGCTGTTGAGCTTTCGTAATCTTGAAACACGCGCTCGCTAAAGGCCTTAAAGTTAGCGTGCGTTCTATAGGTCCAGATGGCAAAAAAGATGCCACAGCTAAAATAGCAAACAAAAGAACTGACCAATATAACGCGCTCAATAGCATCTGACTTGTTCATTAATCGAAAATAGAGATCAGTATCGCTATAGGCTAATGTACCTATGTAAAAGAAAACGCCATACCCAAGCAGGTAAATAACAAAGTAAACACCAATTAGCCCCATCGCCCATTTTGCGGGAAGACTGGTATCCTTCATTGGCCCAAGTGCCCTTTCATTACTATCCACGTTTACTTTAGCTTTTTCAGTTCATCCAACACCTCTTGCACCGTTGGCCTTTGGTGATAATCTGGGTGAAAGTAAGCGTACTTTATTTTACCATCGGTACCTATAATGTAGGTGGCTGGCACGGGTAGGCGGGCTTCTTTGGTACCGTTGTAGGTGGCTATATCGGCACTTAGCTTATCATTTATCTTTTGTTGATACTCTTTGGTTACATAAAAGTCGAGCTTGTAAGCGCTCATGATATGCCCATTAGGGTCGGCAATTACTGAGTAGCTAGCCTTGGTTTTATCAATGGTCTCGGTAACCTTTTCGTTGGTCTCGGGGGCAATGGCTATAAGCGTGGCACCAGCTTTGTTAAAGTACTTTACCGAATCTTCTAACGCAGCCAAATGCCTATTGCACACGGGGCACCAAGCACCACGATAAAACACCAGCACTACGGGTTTATCTTTGTACAAATCAGGCAAGAAAAGCTCATTGCCTTTATTGTCTTTTGCCTTAAAGATTGGAGCAGAATCGCCGATTTTTAAACCGCCTGGCATACCGCGCTCATAATCGATACCATATTCATCGTAGTAGCGCTTTTTATCCTCATCGGTTAGGTTTACCAAGTTTGGGTCTTCTTTAGGGGTATTGTCAACTACCGCAGTGGTATCGCTGCCGGTTTCAGTGGCAGTATCAGTGGTTTCGGTCTCTGCATCGCACGAGAACAATAGCATTGCCAAAGGCAGTAGCAAAAGGTATTTTTTCATAACCGCATATATCTATAAAGTACAGTTACAAATATGCTGAATTTTTGTGGGTTGCCCATTGAAATAACACACAATATGTTTCCATAATAAAGAGGCCGCCCCATCACCTGGCCCTTTTAAGTGGCGAGTGGGGCGGCCTCCATGGCTAAACCTAAATCTCCTTAGTTATATAAACCTAACCGGTAACACCATCTTTACGGCAACGGGCTTACCACTATTGGTGGCAGGGTTAAATTTGCCCAATCGCTTTACCACCTGTAGCGCGGCGGCATCCAGCTCGGCGGATATACCGCGTACCACCACGGCATTGCTAATGGCCCCATCAATACCCACCTCAAACTCGATGTACACCGTGCCAGTAATACCCGCATTTATAGCAGCAGTTGGGTACTTTAAGTTTTTCTTGATGAACTCTTCTAATGCGGTTTGCCCGCCAGGGTAAGTAGGCATTACCTCGGCAATTGTAAACACCTCACCTTTTTTATCCTTACTTAAGCTCACCGAATCGCACATAATACCGTCAGGAATTGTTACTGCATACGTTCCATTTACGCTTAACTCTTCAATGTCTTCGGTTTCAGGTGCGGCAGCCCAATTATATGAGTAGTTACCTGCACCCCCTTTAGGTGCAGGGGCAGCAAAGCCATAAGATGCACCGTTGGTGCGCAAATTAACGTTTCCACCTACTGCTAAATCGCTCACGCCAGCAGGCAATGGCAGTGGCTGGTTTACGGTGGTTGGGTTGCCATCAGAGCGCACACGCTCATCAATAGCAATAAACGAAGTATAGGCCGTCATCAAGTTGTATTGCAAACCAAGGTCGGTTACCTCTTTTTTAATGAAGTCCTTATCAACGGTATAGCCCAGCGAGTTGTAGTCATCCAGCATCTGTATGCGGGTGCGTGCCCATAGGTATTTCAAAGCACTATTGTTTGTTGAAACAGATGCAGTAGCCAAATCAAGCTCAGTGGCATACTTACCATTGCCCGAAACGCCCGTAACGGTTATTTTGCCTGTTGGGGCACCTTTGTATTTGCCTACCACTATTATCGGCCTATCGGCCAATACATCGGGTATGGCGGTTGGCTCCACATCGTAGGCATTTAGGGTGCCATAATTTACCTTGATGTTGGTCAAAGCTGGGCTCTCCACATATTTCTTAAATTTATCGGCATAAAAGGCAGCATCTTTCGCGTTGGTAATTACAAAGGTTTCTCCCTTGCCCACACGCGACATACCTTCTAACAAAAAGCGGTTAACACTACTGCCTATACCGAAGGTAAAGAAGTTGGCATCGCCGAGTTTCTGGCGCATCAGGTCAAACGTTTCCTTCTCCACACTAATATAGCCATCGGTAGCAATTACAAACGAGCGGCTATAGCCATTTTGCTTAGGCAAAGCCAAACCCTTGGTAAGTGCAGGCAATAGCTCGGTGCCACCACCGCCTTGGTAGTGCTCAATAGCATTAATGGCCTTGGCAATATTCTCTTTACTGGCCGGCACTGAGGTAGGATGCATGATGCCACTGCTACCCGCAAATGTTAATACATTAAATACATCAGTAGGCTTAAGGCTACCAATCAACTCCTTCAATAACTTCTTGGAAGTCTCGATAGGAAAACCGTTCATAGAACCCGAAATATCCACCACAAAAATGTACTCGCGGCCAGGCATTTTATCTGGCGTTACGCTCTTAGGCGGCTGTATCATCGCCATAAAGAAGTTCTCTTTTTCACCAGGAAACAGCAATATGCCCGTGTTGATTTGGTCTCCTTTTAAGCGGTATTGCAAAATAAAATCGCGGTTACCGCCATTGCACTCTTCGGGCTTTAAGCCAATAAACACTTGGTCTTTGCCTTTATAAGATACATTTACTTGGTGCGTATTAACCGATGCTTTGGCAATAGGCATACCTGCATTAATGCGTGTTTTGATATCAAAAGTTGAAGTCGGCATTTCGCCTTCCTTTAGGTAAGGGTTATCCACCCAATTATTGTTGGGTATATAGGTTTGCGTAGATGCCGTTAATGGCGGGCTATTGTGGTAGCGTGGGCCCACTACGGTAGGGTACACAAACTCATATACACCATCGGTAGGTATCAGCATTTCGGTATAGTGAAGGGTTACGTGTATGGCTTCGCCGGGTAGTATGTTGGCCACGTTCATAGTAAACACATTCGGCCGCTCCTGTTCCAACAAAGTTGCCGATTTGCCCTGGTTTTTGGCCGTTTCGTAGTCTTTGCGGGCTTGGTCGCGCTCCATAATTTTTGCGGTAATTTTTTTACCCGCTACATCCATCTCCAGCCCATAAATAGCCGCCCTTGTACTTGCTGGGAAAACATACACCGCCTCAATTGGTGCCGTGCCCTCGTTTTTATACACTTGCGTAACGGTTACATCGGCTATTACGCCCGTTACATTTACATCCACGCCCGTGTGCAGCAGCGGTAGGCCATCTACCACGCTTTCGCCGAGCACTTTAAAGTATGGCGAGCCGGTTTTGTCGTTGTCTGTTTGGGCGCTTAACGGTATGCCCGATAGTATTAAAAGCAGTGCAACAATAGCACGATAACTTAGGTTGAAGGGTGACGTTTTCATAAGCGTAATATTTGTGGGTGAAAGAATTGGTACGGTTTTAGTAATTTGCCATAATGCTGTATGGTATTAAAGGGATATGCTAACAGCATGTTTTCCATAAACCGATTGAAGATTATTTGTTGAATACCATATAACTAACTGAAAATCAATAGCATAAAAATATTTTGAGCCAACCAGCGGGCCATACAAATGATGTGCAGCAGGCCGATGAGGCCCTGCTGGAAGCGTACCGAAATTTGGGCGACCCGGAGTATTTGGCCGAACTTTACCGCAGGCACATGCACTTGGCACTGGGTGTTTGCATAAAATATTTAAAAGACGTGGCCGCTGCCCAAGATGCCGTGGCGGATGTATTTGAAAAGTTGGCCAAAGATTTGCGGGAGCGAGAGGTGGAGCAGTTTAAACCCTGGCTATACACCGTGGCCAAAAACCACTGCCTGCAACTGTTGCGCAAAGAGCAGGTGCAGCTGGGGCGCACCAAGGAGTACACGCAGTTTTTGGATGCGGTTATGGAATCGGAGGAGAAACCGCATCTTGATAAAGAGGACGAGAAGGAGATACTGCTGCAAAAGCTGGAAACCAGCATAGAAGCGCTGGGCAATGACCAGAAACTGTGTATAGTATTGTTTTATTTAGAAGGGAAGAGTTATAAAGAGATAGTAGACCAAACCGGATTGACGGATATGCAGGTGAAAAGCCACATACAAAACGGTAAACGAAACTTAAAGAATTTGATTGAACGACGACAATGAACGACCTGAGGGAACGATATGATTTTTTGTTTGACGGCAGTGGCGACCTGACCCAGGAGACCTTGTTGCTATACGTGTTTGGCCCGCTCGAAAACGAAGCCCGCCAAGCCGTAGAGCAGCATTTGGATGAATGCGAGATGTGCCGCGATGCGGCCGAGGGCATTGCTTTGCTTGGCACCAAAGAGCAGGCTTTAGCCGCCCTTGCGGTAGCCGATGCTAAGCTAATGGAGCGCGTGGAAGCACTAAAACAAAAAGTTACCCGCGATGGCAAAGAAGCCCTCATTAGCCAAAGCGCAGCAAAAGAACCGGTGCAATTGAAGGCTGAGAAGCCACAACGCCGCATAGGTTGGTACCGCTATGCCGCGGCAGCTAGTGTTATTGTGGTGGTGGGCATTGCATTTTGGTGGTTCAATCAAAACATGGCATATGAATCTCAAGATTTAGCCATGAAACAGGAGGACAGTTTGGGGCTGTTTAAAGAAGCGGAACAGAATAACGATACTTATAAACCCTTGCAAGAACCAGTACCTACTGGCAACGCTAACACTGGCAGTGCACCAACTGACGATGAAGAGAACCTAGGCGCATCGATTACTGTGGCTCCCAATGGCGGCATAGGAACCTATACCTACAAGTGGGATGAGAAAACAAGTAGCGATGAAATAATTGCGAAGGAAAGTACCAAACCCGGCACCTACACGGTAACCGTTACCGATGCCAATTGCTGCGACACCCAGCCAGAGTTAACCGCTACCAAGCAAGCACCTGCAGCAACACAGCCAGCCCCACCTGCGCCAAGCCTAGTGCAAGCTGATGATGTGGCTGATATTGATGCCCTTGATTTAGAAGAGCAGGAAGACCCACTAGTGGTTGGTGAGATGAATACAGATGGGGTGCTTAAGCGCAATGCCAAGCAAAAGGATGCTATTGTGGCTACCGATACCATTACTTTAAGCACCTCAGGGGCTAGTTACGGATTCTCTTCAGGGGGGGCAAGTGCAGACCAACCTACTGCGGTAGACAAAGGCACCAGCAACAGCAACTTTACCCTGAACAATGCTGCCAACATGACCCTTACCGATGCTTCGGTAAACCAAGCCGAGTACCCCGGCGGTATGGACGAGGTGCAAAAGTATTTTGACAAGGCC
>JAGYJT010000052.1 GCA_018401955.1 Chitinophagales bacterium
ATTATTGAAAAAATTAGAGGGCAAAATTACGATTTTTTGGGGAGTTGTGCAGCGGGTTGTTGTCCGAAACAGGATTTACAGAGTTGGAGGGTTTTAGGATTGGGAGAGTATTTCTGGTAAGGGAATTATAAGTGGTTCCTTATGGCGTCTGAAGACACTGTGTGGATTTTATCCTCGTTGAAATATGGTGATAAGGAATGGGGCAATCAAAAGAGCCCGAACATGTTTAAATATTCGGGCTCTTCCGCCAACTTATTTTCCTTTTGTTGGTTTCGGTTGCTGATTTGGATTTAACTGTTTACCCCTGTCACCTTGGTTCTTATCATAGTGTACATTGGTTCCAGAAGTGCCCTTGTTAGGGTTTTTTATATCAGCTTCGTGGTTGCTTTTAGGCATAATACCAGATTTTTGAATGATGCCGCCAGTTCAGCGTTTTGGCTTCCGCTTCCATTGTTTTGTGGGGACTTTGGATTATAACCCTTCGATTATCGAGCACCTGATGCCTTAGTATTTAAAACAATTCTCCAACCTACCGTAGACATTGCGTTCACAACATTTTATTCAATTCGTAAATAATAAACTCAACAACTTCATCCGCACTTTTGAATTGTTCTACTTCAATGACCAGGTCGTAGTTTTTCGGCATCGTGTAATCAACTCCGTACGCATTTAGAAACTGATTTTTAAATGATTCGTTTCTTTGGCTTGCCGTTTCATAAGACTCGAATTTTCTATTCGCTTGTTTTATTCTCTCAGTGGCAGAATTATCTGATATTTTCAGAAATATGTGGAAGCCATTTTTTACAAACTTAAAACCAAGACGATAGTCGATTATTAAGTTATCTGTGTTATTACACTCGGTCGAAAACTCATTATCTAAATGCTTATCTATTTCTGGATCGCTCAAGCAAAGCTCTTGGTACTGGACAATTGTCAAACCTTTGCTTTCGGCAGCTTTTCTAGTTTTGTCACCAATTGAGATAAAGTTGTAATTAAGTTTGTTTGCGAGTAGTTTTCCAACCGTTGTTTTTCCAGAAGCTACATACCCTGAAAGGGTAATTTTTGTTGGAAAGACTTTTCTGTTTTTCCAATCATATACTCCACCCCTTTCAATGAATTTTTCAAAATCATAGTTTACTTGTTGCAATGCTAATCGTGCGCCTATTTCAATAATTGGTCTGCTGTAATTGTGTTTCCCCTGAGCATTGTCATAGAACCTGCCTGCAGGGTCAACCATTGCGTAAGACCCTTTCATATCTGCATTGCTTTCAGGAATAATATTTGTAATGCCATCTAGCTTGCTGTGATTTTCAATGAATTGAAAAAACCCATTAGGACTTACAATCAGCGAATCTATTTTACCAGTATTTTGCCCTTGAATTGGTAGTACTTGAAAAATTTTCCAGCGCTTTGGCTGAGCATATTTAATGAATGAGGAAAGATCTTCAGTAAAATTTTTACTGGTCACTACTGTATTTATTTTTAATCCGTATCCGAAGTTTTTTATTTTATCAGCTAACATTTTGTAATAGTCAAAAGTAAGAGGGGTTCTGCCTGTAACGGCACGCCCCATTTCAATGTTAGTTTCAGGGTTAATGCTGTCAATGCTTAAAGCAATCCAGTCAAGGTAATTTTTGTTTGCAATCAAAAACTCATCTGTCAGTTTGCTGCCATTGGTTACAATCATAGTTGTAAACCCAGCATCTTTGGCAATTTTGATTAGCTCAGGAAGCCAAGGACATAAAGTTGGCTCGCCACCTGCAAATGTGATTTTCTCAAATCCAATCTCAGCAAGTTGCAAAACCACTTCTATTGCTTGCTCTTTGGGCAAGTGCCCTTTGGGTAAAATGGTTTGTTTTACATCTTGAAATGTGGCAAAACAAAACTTGCAACGCATGTTGCATGGTTCCCATAAATGGAAGTTTACTGAAGGTATCATATGACTTACGTTTAATAAGACAAATGTGCTTCAGCAATCTAAATGAAACTAACCTAGAGAAATGGAAACTTGTTAGGAGTAATGAAATGGGTTTTTAGGGCAATAAAGGCTTTTATTGAATAGCTTTCAATGTCCCTTTTCTAAAGTTTTCAGAAACTGGAATTTTTTTAGGTTCTGTTTCGCCAAGGGAATTAAATACATCTACTTCTAAATGTTGGCTCTTTGCATTATAGCTTTTAATCTTGTCTGGGTTTACTCTATATGACCGATGTGGCGTTATGAGTGAATTACCTAAAAGAATATCCCCAGCTTTTGAAAATGAAAAATTAAAAAGAGTTTCCGGCTTTCTATTTGTAAAGTAAATCACCTTATTATTCGACTCTCCACTTTTGCCAGTATCGCTCTCCAAACAAACAATACTATCTATAGAAATCTTATTGTGCTTTGAGTCGCCAAAATCTAACCTAACAAATTTTGACTCATGTTCTAATTTTACCGCATTCAAAAACTTAGATAGTATCTTTTTAAGTTTATCTTCAGTAATAGGCTTGGATACATGCTCAACTGCACTTGAAAAACTTAAATTAAGGTTCTCAATTCCATCAAGAAACTCTTTGGTTTTACCACTTACAAATAGAACAGGCAATTTTAAATGGTTTGCAACATCAATCCCGGTCATGCTATCGGAGCCCAAATCAATATCTAAAATTACAGCATCAATATGAGTAACTTTCACCTTTTCCAATAACTCTTTAGAGTTGGTTGCTTTTACAACAACCTCCACTAATCCAGATTCATCCAAGTCCCTTTTCAGGTCATTTAATAGCCGCTCGCTATCCTCTAATATGGCAACCTTGATTTTATTCAACTTAAAATGTTATAGTTAAAGATGCATTAAACTCCTTTTCTGTTGGGTGTGTTTTTATTTCAAATTTTCCTGGCAGCAGCAAATCAAGTCGCTTTTGCATATTAACAAGCCCTAAGCCTCCCGTATTACTTTTTAATTTCGGTTTGCTTTTATTCGTTACATGCAGCTCAAACGTACTATCCGTTAAAACAATCCGTACATTCAAAAATTCTGGATGGTAAATATCTCCATGTTTAAAAGCGTTTTCAACGAAATACGCCATTGTTAAATGTGGTAAGCATTCTGTTTGATAATATTGGGAAACCTTACTCAGTCCCAATGTATTGATCTTAATGTTATCAATTTGATTAACAAAATTACCTTGTAACTCCTTATAGTTCTCTAGGAATATAACTTCATCTTTAATGCTTACCAATTGTTTTTGGTTTCCGCTGTAAATAACGTAATCAAGTGTATTTGCTAACGCTTCAGTACCTCGATAAAGATTTTTTGAGGCAACATGTAAGCTGGCTATCATATTTCGAAGGGTATGAGGTTGAAGTTGAAATTTGAGGTGATCCGCTTCTAGAAGGGCATTATCTGCAATTAATTTGGCATTTTCTTTGAATAACTCTTCACGTAATTTTTTGTCTTTTCTTTGACGGAACAACAGCCCTGCGATTCCTACCAAGAGCACAAGGATCAAAAACACTAAAAATTCGCTGTTGTGCATCTGATTAATTTACATCCAAAATTAATTGTTTTACGCAAACTGAATACTTAACTGCAACTCCCACTACTTCACCACCGTCCTCAGCAACTTCTCTTCACCAATATACCCTTCCAGCACGTCCCCGGCTTTTAGTGCGCCTACGCCAGCGGGGGTGCCGGTGTATAGCAGGTCGCCCACTTGCAGGGTAAAGTAGCTACTTACAAACGAAATTATCTTCTCTATATTGAACATCATCAAGCTGCTGTTGCCGTTTTGCACGGTTTCGCCATTAAGCACGGTGCGGAAATGGATGTCGTGCAGGTTGGGGAACTGGTCGATGGGCAACCAATCGCCTACTGCGGCCGAGCCGTCGAAGCCTTTGGCAAGGTCCCACGGCAGCTTGTTTTCCTTTAGGTAATCTTGCAGGTCGCGGGCCGTGAAGTCAAGGCCGAAAGTAATGTCGCTTATGTATTTGTGGGCAAACTTCTCGGCAATGTTCTTACCGTTCTTGCCAATGCGGATAACCAGCTCGCCCTCATAGTGTACGTTCTTCGAGAAATCGGGGATGTAAAAATCCTGCCCGTTGCGGATAACCGCCGTTGGGGGTTTGGTAAATACCACCGGCTGCTGTGGCAGTGGATTGTTCAGTTCCTTGGCGTGATCAACGTAGTTGCGGCCTACACAAAATATCTTCATGGGGTTAAAAATAGTTATTGCGCCGCTTACCGCCAACCCCATATTGAACTACCCAGCCTAAGAATTGTTAATGGTAGTAATCAGCCCCAAAAATATGATGAAACCCATATTGATATTTGTTACGCTCCTTGCTTTTGCTGGCCTGTTTATGGCCTGTAGCAGCAGTAATGCTGATAACAAACTACCCGAAACCCCACAAACCCCCATACCCCCCAATATGAAAATAGCAACATTTGGCAACGGATGCTTTTGGTGTACCGAAGCCATTTTCCTAGAACTGAAAGGCGTAAGCAAAGTAGTAAGCGGCTATAGCGGCGGCAAAATAAAGAACCCAAGTTACCGCGAGGTAAGCGCCGGCACCACTGGCCATGCCGAGGTGATACAGATAACCTACGACCCAGCCGTGATTACGTTTGAGGAATTGCTAGAGGTGTTTTGGAAAACCCACGACCCTACTACCCTCAACCGCCAAGGCGCCGATGTAGGCACACAATACCGCTCGGCAGTATTTTTCCATGATGAGGAGCAGCAAAAATTGGCGGAAGAATACAAGGCCAAGCTAGATAAAGCAGGCATTTGGCCCAATCCGATTGTGACGGAGATTACCCCGTTTACGAACTTCTATATAGCCGAGGATTATCACCAAAACTATTACAACCTAAACGGCAACCAGCCTTATTGCCGTGCGGTAATAGTGCCTAAGCTGGAGAAGTTTAGAGAGGTGTTTAAAGATAAGTTGAAAGACCCGAACTAAGGGTTTAATAATATTTACACGCGAAAAGCGGTAGCTCTGTTAGTAGGGTTGCCGCTTTTTTGTTGAGCAAATACAAAACAAATGCTTCGTGTTCGTTGCGATTCCCGTTGCGTTCGTTGCGGTAAAACCCGTATTATGTACTAACCGCAACGTGCGCAAAGATGCACGCAAAGGGCGCGAAGAAAATAACAGGAAATTTTACCTCAATTCAACCACCAAATGCTGGCATTCAATACCGTTGCAAAGCTTACCCAAAGCAAGTAGGGTATTAGCAGGTATGCGGCGGTGGCATTAATTGGCTTAAAGCGGATGATGGTGAGGATGATAAATGCCAGCAGCACCAATATCTCTACCAACGCCCACATAGGGCTTTCCCAAGCGAAGAATATGAGCGACCATAGGCCATTGAGCAGCAACTGCACCGTGAAAATGCCCAAGGCGGTTTTAACATCTTGCCTTTCCCAGCCAGCTTTCCAGATAAGGCCCGCGGCTATACCCATCATAATGTAGAGCATCGTCCATACCGGGCCGAAAATCCAGTTGGGTGGATTGAAAGTTGGTTTGTTGATGGTGGCATACCAACCCTCAATGGCATCGGTAGTTGCAAAGCCAGATAGGCCGCCAATGGCAAGGCACACTATTACGGCTATTATTATTTTAAGTGCAGATTTCATATTGCAGTATTTGTTATCAATATACTACAAATCCGTTTGTGAATGGTTTATGATTGCTCGGTTGCTTTTGCCCAATGGCTTTGCACAGTGGCTACTTTCTCTGTTATTTTAGGCAGGGTGTGCTCCTTGGCCAGTGCAATCGCCTTGTTTATGTACATTTCAGCTGAAGCGATATCATCAATATTATGGTACATGTTAGCTATCACTAGCTGTATCTCGCAAGCTTCTTCAAAATCGTGGGCGCTCAGGCTAATTTCAGTGGCCTTGTTATAATTTTTCAGGGCCTCCTCAAAGGCTTGCATTTTGGCATACACGTTGCCCAAACCTTTATATACTTGGGCTTCCGCCAGTTTGTGGTCGAAGTTTTTTAGCAGTTTTATGCATGTAAGGTAGTCTTGAAGTGCTTTTGCATAGTTGCCCAGTTCAAAGGTGCAATGTCCTACAAAAACCAATGCCAGCACTTCCCCGTTTTTGTGGCTCAATCTTCTGAAACCATCCAAGGCTAACTGGGCATAATAAAGACCTTCTTTGTAGTTATGAGTCATAATGCCAATGCCAGCCAGGTTGTTTTGCAAATTACAAACCATACGGTCGTTGCCTATTTCCTGGGCCAGCTCCAACCCAGCTTTATATACCTCAGTGGCTTTGTCAAATGCCTCCAAGTCTTTATATAGGCTACCCAGGTTGTTGTAGCAAACCGCTTGATAGCTCTCGGTATTGGGCGCCGACCTAAACATATCGAGTGCCTGCAAAGCTGCGGTTTCTGATTCTTTAAACTTATCCTGTATGCGATAGGCAATGCCCAAGCTATCCAAACAAGAGGCTTGAATAGTGGTGTCGTCAGTAAGGTTAGCCATTTTGCTAGCTACCTCAAACTCAATGGTAGCTTCCTTAAAAAGCGACTTTCTAAATAATATCCTAGCCTTTGTAGAATGATAGTATGACCGACCAACGTTGCTGTCTAAACGTTCGGCCAAAGCGCCCAGCTCTTCCGATACCTCAACGGTTCTGCGTTCGTCAAAATTGAGTAAACTGGTGGCAAGGTCAAACAGCAATACCAACTTCTCTCTATCATCTACACACTGCTCTATTTGCGCATAAAGCTCATTTACCCGTTCCATAACCTAATTCGTTTCCCCAATAAAATTTCCCGAAGACAAAGATAGGTAATTATCGGCAAAAAGTGACTAAATTATGTTATATGTTTAGCTAATAGTGTTTGCTTTGAGTGATAAATTGGCACGAAAAATGTATAATTTGTTGCCATGAAAAAGGCATTTTCTATAACCATACTATTGCTATTGGCATGGTGCGCCATGGCCCAATCTAAAGGCGACACCCTATACGTGGCTTCGCACAGCGGCCTAAACCTGCGCAGCGAGCCGGGCACCAAAGCCGCCAAAATAATGGCAATCCCCAAAGAGGGAATGGTAATAATTTTGGCGGATGTGGACAGCAGCCAAGCCTTTGCGGTTACCGAGTTTCCCGGTTTTCAAATCAAAGGCTTTTGGCCCTACCCTAACAATAATGGAATTAAATCTACCTTCAACAACTTAATCATTTCAATATTATGAGTGAAGAAGACAAATTGAATTATAGAAAAGCTATGGAGGCTTTTAAAAAAACTGGGCGCATTTTTGAATGCTTCTGTTCCGATAAAACCTCCTGTAAGGGTGAAATAAAACAGTCTCATAGCTTGCAACGAAATGGAAGGCTATCAATTATTGAAGGAGAAGTAAACGGTAATAATTGCATTTATACATTTACGGATTTTGAGTTTGATGAATCAAGCGCAATAAAAGGTTTAAAACCAATCGGAAAAGCTACTGCATCTACCTTCTTTGGCTTTTGCGATTACCACGATACAACTTTGTTCTCTCCTATTGAAAATTTTCAATTTGACGAGAGTGATAAACATTGTTTTTTACATTCATATAGATCATTTGCACATAGTTATCATCGAAAGAAAGAAGAATTAAAAGCTTACATAAGTGAATCTGCATTTAGTAAGTTATTTCAAATGGAAATTCTAATAGGCCTTATTAACGGTGCACTACTTAGTGTTGAAGAAATGGAAAGCAGAAAAAATAAGTTAGATGATTTATTGAATAATAATGAATTTGACGAATTGGAGTACTTAACCTTTGTTGAGCCTGAGAAATTTCCAGTTGCTTGTTCTTCATTAATATCCCCTTTGTATAGTTACAATGGAGTTCCTATGAATAATCATTTGGACTCATCAATAATGTATTCACATATAATGCTCACAGCAGAGCTATCCGAACATTCGGCGTTTAGATAAAAGAAGAAAAGGCACCATTGTGTATATTTAGTTTGCAACAACAAAACACACGATGGGCCTTTTCCGAAGGAATAAAAATAACAACCGTCCGCTACTCCGCCAAATAATCGACCTTATCCCGCGCCACCTGTTCAAGAGGTCCGTGGACCGCTACGGGACGGACAAGCACTGCAGCCGTTACCTGACCTACGACCAATTGGTGTCCCAGATGTTCGGACAGCTGAACAGGTGCCACACGCTGGAGGACATATCGGCGGGCATAGGGGTGAGCCTGACGTTCATCTCCGACCTGGGCCTGTCGCAGAGCCCCGCCCGCTCGACGATGAGCGACGGCAACCGCAAGCGGGACTGGCGGGTGTTCGAGCACCTGTACCTCGGCCTGTTGCGGCACTATCGTGGCGTCCTTAAGGCCAAGCGCCTGCCCGACAAGGTGATAAGGGACATCGAGAACAAAACGGTCAAGGTCGCCGACAGCACCACGGTGGGTCTCTGCCTGTCCCTGTTTGACTGGGCAAAGTTCCGGACAGCAAAGGGGGGTATAAAGATACATACGTGCCTGGACAGCGAGACGATGCTGCCGGACATGGTGAACATAACCGAGGCAAGGGTGCACGACAGCAAGGGCCTCTCGCAACAGGTGTTCAAGAAGGGCGACATCATAGTGGAGGACAGGGCCTACTACGACTTCCTGCTGATGAAGGCCCGAATAGAGGCGGGGAACGACTTCGTGACGCGCATCAAGGACAACGCCTCCTACGAGGTGGTGGCCGAAAGGCCGCTGCCCAAAGACGCGCCCGCGGGGCTTGTCTCGGACGTGGAGATACACCTGACGGGGAAAAGGGCCGTGGAGAGCGGGATGGCGGACTACGCCCTGCGGAAGGTGACCGTGCACGATGCGGAAAAAGACCGGACCCTTGAGCTGATAACCAACAACTTCGGATGGACGGCCGAGACCGTTGGCGCTCTGTACAGGCACCGGTGGTCCATCGAGGTGTTCTTCAAGACCCTCAAACAGAACCTGCAGGTGAAGACCTTCACGGGCACCGGCCCCAACGCCGTGAAATCGCAGATATACATCGCACTGATATGCTACCTGCTGCTGGAGCTGTTGCGCAGGAACACCTGTCGGGCGGGCCAGGCCTTCAGCAACTTTACCGAGAGGATACGCATCTGCCTCAACTACTACCTCAGCCTCGAATACGTGTGCAACCAAATCGGCCAAGGGGCGAAAAGGGTCGGACAGGACAAGCCACCTGACTTATTTTCCTGCGAAAGAGAGTATGTGACAAGTAAAATTAAGCCTTTGAGCCTTATATTTAGCTAATCCGAAAAATTGTTCGGATAGCTGTGTGCTCACAGTATTGCCCTCAAGTGACAGCACTATTATTATTTTATCATGTTTTCCTGATGACATAAAGGGAATGAGCTTTTTAGCAGAACTAAAAAAATTAGACTCGCTTCTATTCAAATCGGCAATCTCTTCAATTTTAATTTCACTAGCTGAGAACACTTTTTTCGCTCCTGCTCTTTGGGACAAGCTTGGAGTTAAAGGGCAAGCAAAACTATGTGAGGAATTAGATACCTCTTTGTGGCTTAACCCAGATCTAGTAAAAGGGTTTTTTCATTGTGAAACCAACTTTTTTGATCCAAAGTATTCTGCGAGAAGCTTGGGAATTAAATAGATTTAACCATCAACGTTTATTAATTAATAACGGATTTACTTTCGAAGTCTCTTTCAGTCGCTGTATCTGTAACAAAGCGTTCTGATAGGTAATTTCTGGCTGCTGCGAGATGATCTTCTGCCCCAATGATGCTCTTTCCGAGAATGATAGTTTCAAGTTTCTGTCGCTTTTCATTGGATATCATTTTTATAAAATTACCAATACTTTTTTAATTTGTCCACCCTGCTAATAATGTAACCAGCTGCACGTTGCAATAGTGCCAATTAATGTATCATAAGCACTAAATGCTATATAGCAGCCAAAACTAAACTCCCCTCAAAAACCCAGCCGTAGCTTCCATATCCTTGTACAGCTCCCGATCGTGCGCATTGAAGGTAACAACTGCCCGGTATTGGGTGCGCAGTTTTTCAATGCGGGGGCTACTGGTTTTTGGCTTGCGGAAATCGAGGGCCTGCATGGCGGTGAGTAGCTCAATGGCCAATATGCGCTCTAAGTTTTCGGCAACTTGTAGCGCTTGCATGGCAGCGTTAGCGCCCATGCTCACGTGGTCTTCCTGCCCGGCACTGCTGGTAATGCTATCCACCGAGGCGGGGCTGCATAGCTGTTTATTGCGACTCACCAACGATGCAGCGGTATACTGCGGTATCATTAAGCCCGAATTTAACCCTTCTGACGCGGCCAAGTAGCGGGGCAACCCGCGCAGGCCACAGATCAATTGATAAGTGCGCCTTTCGGATATAGAGCCGTATTCAGCTATGCCGAGTTTAAGGTAATCCAACGCCAAAGCCAACGGCTGACCGTGGAAGTTGCCACCAGATAGTATCTCGTCTTCCTCAGGAAAAATCAATGGATTATCGGTTACGGAGTTAATTTCGATTTCGAATACTTGGGTAACGTGTTGCAACACATCCCAACTGGCACCATGCACCTGCGGTATGCAGCGGAAAGAGTAAGGGTCTTGCACGTAAGGCTTGTTGGCTTCGGCAATGGCACTGCCCTTGCGCCACTTACGGATGTTTTGGGCCACATGCGCTTGTCCGCTAAACTGGCGAACTTGATGTATTAATGGGCTAAACGGCTCGGTTTTGGCATCAAAGGCATCCAGTGCCACAGCAGCTATCATGTCGGCCTGCTCGGCCAAGCGGTGCGCCAATAACAACGTGTGAACGCCATAGGCCGTCATAAACTGGGTGCCGTTGAGCAGTGCCAGTCCTTCTTTGGCTTTAAGGGTAAGCGGGTCAAGCCCCTCGGCATCCAAAGCCTCTGCAGAAGGTACTATTTCACCTTTATAATGCACTTCCCCTTTACCAATAAGCGTAAGGCTCATGTGTGCCAGCGGGGCCAAATCGCCCGAAGCACCCAGCGAACCCTGCTCGTATATTACGGGTATGATATCAAGGTTGTATAATTCCAACAAACGTTCTACCACCGCAACCCTTGCACCCGAATGGCCCAAACCCAAAGCATGGGCTTTGAGCAACAGCATCAGTTTTACTATGGGTTGCGGTACCAGTGCGCCCGTGCCGCAAGCGTGGCTAAGCACCAGGTTTTCTTGCAGTTGCTCAATCTGCGTTTTATCGATAGCCACATCGCAAAGGCTACCAAAGCCCGTGTTGATGCCATAGTATAGGTCGTCCGTATCTTGTAGCTTACCCTCAAGGTATTGGCGGCAGCGCTGCACGCGGTGTTTTGCCTCCTCAGCCAACACCAAATGGTGAGGCCCTGCCAACAACTGCTTTAGTTGCGGCAAGCTCAATGGCGCTGACCCGATATGGAAGGTTATACTCAAGCTTGTTGCAATAAGGTAATCAATTGTTCAATGTGCAGCTCGTTTTGTTCGCCGGTAAGCATATTTTTCACCGTCAGTTTATCCTGCTTTAGCTCCTCTTCGCCTACAAACACCACGTAATGCACGTTTTTGGCATTGGCATATTTCATCTGCTTGGCCATCTTATCGTTACTAGGGAACAGCTCGGCACTAATGCCCGCTTTGTGTAACTTTTGCAGATAGCCAAAAGCCGCTTTTTCATACTCCCCACCAAAATTGATGAATATGGCCATGGTGCTTTGCGTAACCGTTGGCGGGAAAAGGTTGAGTTCTTCCAGCACATCGTAAATGCGCTCGGCACCAAAGCTCACGCCCACACCCGAAACGCCATTAAGGCCGAACATACCTGTAAGGTTATCGTACCTGCCGCCGCCACCAATACTGCCCATTTCGGCATCTTTGGCTTTCACTTCGAAAATAGTACCGGTGTAATAGTTAAGGCCGCGGGCCAAGGTTACATCAAACTCAACAGTAGCGCCATATAAGGTGGTAAGATCGAGGTAGCCCAATACGGTCTCAATTTCCTCCACGCCTTTGAGGCCAATCTCTGATTGTTTGAAGTGTTCTTTCACCTTCGCTAGTTTCTCGCGGGTCTCCATGCCCTCGGTTTCCACCAAAAAGTGCAACACATCAGGGTTAATGCCACGGGTAATCAGCTCTTTGGTAACACCTTCTACGCCAATTTTATCGAGCTTATCAATGGCCACGGTAAGGTGGGTAAGTTGGTCGCTTACGCCCGCCACATCTGCAAGGCCAGCCAGTATTTTGCGGCTGTTTATTTTTATAACCACCTGCAAGCCCAGTTTGGCAAACACTTCGTCGTATATCTGCACCAGCTGCGCCTCGTTCAATAGGCTGTTGCTGCCCACCACATCCACATCGCATTGGTAAAACTCACGGTAGCGGCCTTTTTGGGGCCTATCGGCACGCCACACGGGCTGTATCTGGTAGCGCTTAAACGGGAACGAAATTTCGCTTTGGTGCATCACCACATAGCGAGCGAAAGGGATGGTGAGATCATAGCGCAACCCTTTGCCACTAATGGCAAACGCTAGCTTTTTGGCATCCCTGCTTTCGTATACATCAGGCTTCACGTCCTTTAAAAAGTCGCCATTGTCAAGCACCTTAAACAACAGCTGGTCGCCCTCATCGCCGTATTTTCCGGTGAGGGTTTCCAGGTTCTCCATGGTAGGCGTTTCCAGCGGCTGGTAGCCGTATTTCTCAAACACCTTGCGGATGGTGCCGAAAATGTAGTTGCGTTTATACACCTCCTTCGGTCCGAAATCGCGGGTGCCTTTGGGTATGGTGGGTTTAATTTTCATGTACGATGTACGATTTACGATGTACGATTGGGTTTCAAGATGGGCTATTTTATTAACATCTGCGCCATCAGCGAAACCCAAATTAATCTTCGCCCCAAAGATAGGAGGTTTTTGTGGGAAGGGGGAAAGGGTGGGTTAAGGCACTTATCAATACCTTGTGCAATGAAATTACTATGCTTGTTAGGAGACTAAATATACGTGAGCAACTCCCTAACTAACCTAAAAACTGTTGTAGACGATTCTTCACTAGCAGGGTTGGTATGGTCAAATAAGTCATAATTTCTCTCAGCTCTTTTTATCGCTAGGTCTACACGGTTTTCTTTCGTTTTACTATCAACTCCATCAAGTAAGTCAAATAACCTTGAGGTCACCTTTTTGCTTCCCTGTCCATCGTAGGATACTTTATGTGGCTCAAGTAGCTTATTTATTTTCTTTTCATAGTCGGTTCTTGCCATTCCACCTCCCTGATGATCTTCAAAATGCAATATTAACCAATACTCAAACGCTTGATTAGAATACGCTAAGCCATAACCTTTTGATTCTGCCAAAGAAATGGCATCATTGAAATTTTTTGCTTGATTAGGGTTATCAGGCTTAGGGTCTGCATCGAATACACACCATACTTGATCATAACTATTCTCACTTGCTAACTGTTTTGCACGTTCAACTAAAGAAACTGTATTATACCCTTCTCCTATTGGTTTTATAGTTGCTGATGAAAGCCTAAACTGCTTAAAATAAGAAGGCTCTGTATTAACTCCTTCACAAACAATCAAAATGGTTGGTTTCTCTATCAATACTGGAGATGAGCGTTCCAATATCGGTTGAGACTTACGTTTTGACTTTAGTAGTTCCCTGTGCCTTTTTCTCGCAGCAATTTGTTCTGCATTCTTATCTTTCATTTTCATGCTTCGGAACAATGTTGCTTAAATCATCAAATAACCCTAAAAATGGGACAGCTCCGTACTTGCCTCTTATATAATTCTCTTCAAAAGATTCGTACTTTTTTACTTCATCGGACTTAAAGTCCGCCAATGAATAAAGTCTCGCTTCCCCATATTTGTTCTTTTCAGTGAACCAAATTTGATCGCGCCTGAATAATCCAGAACTCAATAAATTCGTATCATGTGTATTAAATACTAATTGAGCATTTTTTGGATTCAGTTTTTCGGAATTGAATAATGAAATAATTTTGCATACCAAATTTGGATGCAATTTGGAATCTAACTCATCAACCACCAGGATATAACCATTCTCAATGACATCTAAAATTGGTCCTAGAATTGCGAAAAACTTTTGTGTGCCTGCAGATTCATTGTCATCAAAAGATAAAGCAGCGTTCTCGTTTGCTGGTTTTTTATTTGAGTCATATTTTTTACGAACAAACATTGCATCTGAAAAATATTCTACATTGCCTTCCTTTGCTTCTTTAACAATTTTATCTCTCAACTCTTTCGGCATTTCCTTTGGCAAGGATTCCACATCTAATTTTTGCACTAACACATCTTGGATGCCAAAATCCGCCGCTTCTAATACGGTAAGTATTTTTTCCTTAAAAAAAGGGTCTTCAGTTTTACTTAAAGTATATCCCTTGTAATTTGTTTCCTTATTTCCAGAAATGAATTTAAGCCTTTTAAACCAATCTGTAACTAATATAGCCGTCTCATCATTAAATTGAGCAGCGACTGACAATAAAAGAGCGTTATCCCTAACTAAGCCTTCTTTAACTACCGTTTTTCCTTTAACGAAATTTCTTGGATGAATTTCGTACTCATTCAATTCCCTGTAGAACAATTCTAGTTCTTTTCTTTTTGTTCTATGATACAGCCATTCGGCAACAATATTTTGGCCAGTTACCTCAAATCCATAACGAAACATGGATCCACTACATGTAAAAACTATTTCGAATTCCGAAGGTTCGTTTTCACTTTCCGTACTAAGTTTAAATGGCTCAACATTAATATGGTCTCCTTTCTGACTCTCTTTTGAACTGTTAATTACAAGATATCGCATAAATGCCATAGCATCCAAAAATTTGCTCTTTCCGCTTGCATTAGCACCATAAATAACAGCGCTTTTCAGCAAACGTAGACCAAATTTACTCTCATTGTGCACGTTCTCTTCTTCTCTGGTATCTTTATCATAGTTTGAAGCTAACAAACTTAGCGTGGCCTTTTCTCTGAAGGTTTTAAAATTTCTAACTGAAAACTCTAACAGCATAAATGAGGTATTTGAAGTTATAGAACACTAAGGTACTGCTATTTTTAATTTACAAGCAAATAAATGGGGTTTTCGATTAAAAATGACCGAAAACGGCTTGTATTTTGTGCTATTTTATAAAAAGCCAGCATTTATAGTAGTATAATGCTCTTCCAATAAGTTTAAAGAGCAAATGGCATCATTAATAAAAACCTACAAAAATATACACTGCAACTTTGGATGCGGAAACATGAAATAGGTAACGACTATATAAAAAGGGTGTTTAAAGGATAGTGTGTGTGGATTTATTCTGCAAAATATTCACCCTCTCAGTTACATTAACGCTCCATTCCTCAAAAACCCCTCATGTTTCAAACAAAAAAAGCGCGAGAGTATCTCCCGCGCTTTTAATATTTCCTTTAGTGAAGTAAGGATTTACTCAACCAACAACTTGGTAAGGCCTACGGTATTACCTTTATCATCTTGCAGTTGAAGCATAAAGATGCCCGTTGATAGATGGTTGGGTAACATAAGGCTATACTGGTTGCCCTGTGGTGCCGATAGGGTAACGTTGCCCACTTGCTTACCTTGCAAATCAATGATGCTTACTTGCGTGGCTATCGTTTTGCCAGGGTTTGCGGCAATTACCAAGGTGCTGCCTGCTTGGGCAGGGTTTGGATAGCAGCTCACTTGCAAATCGGCAACCTCACTTACTGACGAAACCGGACCAGCGGCTGCGGTGCGGTAAAATGCGCTGGTAACATCATTACCCTCAAAATTAATGTTCATTACCGGTGCTCCAAAACCAGCGGTATAAAATACATAAAATGTATCAAGCACCTCATTGCCTTGGGTAAGGCCAAAGGTAGTAAGCAATTGCTGTGGTGCTGGGCTGCCACCAAGATAAAAGCTGTCAACTATCGATTGGTAAACTTTCAATAAAAGCGCATCCATGGTATCAGACGGTGCACCGGCAGCATTTGGAATGAGCAATTTGCCATAACCCACTACTTCGCGCGTGTTAGATTTTATACGGTTTTGGCTACCTGGGGTATTGTTAAGGCTAGCTGAAGCAACGGTCAACTCAAAGTTAGTGATTTCGGTTTGGGCGCCTGTCCAGTTTGTTTGGTAAGTCAAAGGAAACTGAATTATATCTAATCTACCACCATAAGTAACATTCTCACCAATAAACTTCAATGAGTCGTTTGCACCACTGGTAATGGCACCAATAGGAAACCCTACGCCCGTAATGGCCCTGCCAACATTGTACCAACCATTGGCATCTACGCCGTCGTAATGAACACTAGGTATAGTAAATACTTGGAAAAATAAATCTACATCGTACGAGTTAAGCGACCCAGGAAAATCGGTGTTGGCAGTGGCATCTGAGTATGGTCTGATGCCTAAGCCGGTCTGCGTAAGGGTGCTATAATCCCAAACTTGATCTGGCCCCTCGGTTGGCATGGCAATCCCAGGTAGGTTACTTGAGGATACAGAGTCGGTAAAACTGGCCGGCCTTGGGAAATCACTCTGGTTAATGGTAATCTGTGCGGTTGCATTTAATGCAAAAAACACGGCTAAGAGGGTAGTTAATTGTTTCATAATAGGATAGTTGTTTAACAATTTAAAATAAATTTGAAAGCGATGAGTTTACTTAAAAATTTATAATGTAAGGAACCTTACCCCCCTCATATAGACCTAAAGAGAAACATCTAAGGGTATTTAATTGGTTTGTAAATATCTGTTTATTAACGCTTTAAGTTCTTGTTTCAAAAATAAACATATTGTGGAAAACTATTTTTTTGATAATAGTTTTCTAACAAAGAACACCTTGTGTTACCCTTACCAAATGCTGCTACCGCAAAATCACATTTTTCACTAACTTGTAACCATAATTGATGGGTTATGCGCCACATTTGGATAGGGTTAATAATGCTAATAATAATGGGCCACGCAGCTGTGGCTCAAAACCACCCGCATCCGTATTTCAATGAGGCGTATAAGGCCTACCCCGATATTCCGCGGGGAATGTTGGAGGCCATAAGCTATACCCAAACCCATGTGCGCCACTTAGCACCCAACGAGGCGGCGGGTTGCAGCGGTATACCACAATATGTGGGCGTAATGGGATTGGTGGGCGATGGCAAAGGGGTGTTTAGGAACAACCTCGATTTGGTAGCCGACCTTTCAGGCCACTCGATGTTGGACATTGTGACCGATAGGCTAACGAACGTTATGGCCTATGCCCAAGCATACCACACCGTAAACAACCAAATGGGGCCTTTTGATACCAAAGACCCAAGCAAGCACCTACCCGTATTGATTGCCCTCAGCGAATTGCCACTGAACAACACCGATGGCAATGACTTTGCCCTTAACAGCTATTTGTACAGCGTGCTTTCTTTCCTAAATGATTCGGTTCAAGCCAACGAATACAGGTTTCCGTTGTATCATATCAATTTGCGGCAAGTGTTTGGGGCCAACTATGATATACTGAGCAGCAGTTGGGTAAACATTGGCACCCAAGGCATTACCAATGGACAAGGGCAGCTGTACAGCAATAGCCGCATGGCGGCCGAGTACCCCAATGCCTTATGGAACCCTGCGGCAAGCTGCAATTATGGTTCGCGCGGCACCACAGCTATCTCTGCGGTTACAGTGCATACCGTGCAGGGAAGTTATGCGGGGTGTATCTCGTGGTTTCAAAACTGTAATGCAGGGGTGAGCGCCCACTATGTAATACGCAGCAGCGATGGGCAAGTAACCCAAATGGTGCCCGAAGCCAACCGTGCCTATCATGTGGGCAGCGAAAACCCTTACACCGTAGGCATAGAGCACGAGGGTTTTGTAAACGACCCTAGCTGGTATACCATGGCCATGTACCAAAGCTCGGCCAACTTGGTAAAGTATTTGGCAGATAAGTATACCATCAA
>JAGYJT010000053.1 GCA_018401955.1 Chitinophagales bacterium
CCGCAATACAATTAGAAGTTTTTAGTTTTCCGAACTGAACCCATCTTCCCTATCTTTACACCCTATGAAAAAAATCCTTGTAGCCAACCGTGGAGAGATAGCCTTGCGTGTGATGCGCAGCGCCAAAGAGATGGGCATTAAAACTGTAGCCGTATATAGCGAGGCCGACCGCAACGCGCCGCATGTGCGCTATGCCGATGAAGCCATCCTGCTTGGGCCGCCGCCCAGCAACCAAAGTTACCTGTTGGCCGACAAGATTATCGAAGAAGCCCTAAAAATAGGCGTGGATGGCATTCACCCTGGGTATGGTTTCCTGTCAGAGAATGCTTCGTTTTCAGAGAAGGTAGCCGCAGCGGGCATTACATTCATCGGCCCTAGCCCCCACTCTATCCAACTGATGGGCAACAAGCTATCGGCCAAAGAGGCCGTTAAAGATTTCGGTATACCCATGGTGCCCGGCAGTGAAGGCGCTATTGATGATATACCGGTAGCCAAAGCGTTAGCCCAAAGCATCGGTTTCCCGGTGCTGATAAAGGCCGCAGCTGGTGGCGGTGGCAAAGGCATGAGGATAGTGGAAAACGCAGCCGAGTTTGAAGAGCAAATGCAGCGCGCCGTGAGCGAAGCCGTAGCCTCGTTTGGCGATGGTGCCGTGTTTATTGAGAAATTTGTAGGCTCACCACGCCACATTGAGATACAGATATTGGCCGATAACCACGGCAACGTGGTACACCTTTTCGAGCGTGAGTGCAGCATACAGCGCCGCCACCAAAAGGTGATTGAAGAGGCGCCATCGAGCGTGCTTACGCCAGAGATTCGCGAAAAAATGGGCCAAAGCGCCGTAATGGTAGCCAAGGCTTGCAACTACAGCGGCGCTGGCACGGTGGAGTTTTTGGTGGATGAGCAGTTGAATTACTATTTCCTGGAAATGAACACCCGCCTGCAAGTGGAGCACCCCGTTACGGAGCTGATTACGGGCGTGGATTTGGTGAAGGAACAGATAAAAGTTGCTCGTGGCGAAAAGCTGTCGTTTACGCAAGACGATTTGCACATCATCGGTCATGCCGTTGAGTTGCGCGTGTATGCCGAAGACCCAGCCAACAACTTTTTGCCCGACATTGGCAAACTAAAGAGCTACCGCCACCCTACCGGCCCGGGCGTAAGGGTGGATGATGGTTTCCAACAAGGTATGGATATCCCCATCTATTACGACCCGATGATTGCCAAGCTGGCTACCCACGGCAAAGACCGCGAAGAGGCCCTACAGCGCATGGTACGCGCCATTGACGAGTATGACATTGTGGGCATTAAAAACACACTGGCCTTTGGCAAATGGGTAATGCAGCATGAAGCATTTAAGAGCGGCAACTTTGATACACACTTTATTGCCCGCTACTTTAAGCCCGAAATGCTGAACGAGAGCAATAATGCCGAGGCATTTATAGCGGCATTGCTGGGCATTAAAATATTGGAAGCCCAAAAGAGCAGCACTAACGCTACTGCAATTAACAATTATGGGAATGCGGGAAGCAAATGGAAAGAGCGCAGGCAATTACGCTAAATACAAAAAAATCAAAAAAGAGCGTCCCACGCTTTTTTTCCGACAAATATTATAATAATGGTTGTAATGGTACCTTTGATTACAAAAAACCAAAAAGCAGCCCAGCCTAAGCGCTTGAACCAAGTTTTTAGTTTTCCATCATTTTCCATTGGCACCGGTTGTTCTTTTGAGACCATAGTAAAAGTTATTATATGTTCATTACCACCAACTATGCTGTTATGATGATTCAAAATTAACCCTTATTTAGACCGATTCCAAACAAAACTATTTTTGAGCATCACTATACCCTATTTCGGGTAACGAGTGAGCGGTTTAAATGTTCTGCTCTAGGTACAATAACAAATTGATGGGTAAAACGATTGCCGATATTTCTCAAATAGAAAAAAACGTTATCTTGAAGGGCAAATCATTGGGGAAAAGGTATGCATATATTGCTGGTTAAGGTGCAGCAAAAAATATTGGATGATAAGGTTGATGAGCTAATTATCTGCCTTACGGATGGTATGTATGTATCTCACTTACAACTTGCTGCCAATAAGGTTACTGCACTTCCGGTAAAAAACTTAGTGAAAGCCATAGCCCTGATGTTGGAAATAGTGGCGATTCAAAAAGATTTCACCTCCGTTTTTAAGAGTATGCCATTAGAAGCAACCCAACTAATAGCTGGCATTGAGCTACCCACTGACGACCACTTCGCCGTATATAAACAGCTTAAGGATTCATTGCTGGCCGATGGAAACCTTTGCGACGATGCTGAGGTGCACCTCGAAATTTTTCGCAAAAATTTTCCCGTTAAGCGACCTTTTTTCGAATCGTACTTTCGTTTATGGCAACAAATGCAAATTAACAAGTTTGACCCTTCACCACGTACTTTGGAGCGGCTTGCTTATGGCACGCTCAACTTGCTAGAACATTTAGTTGAACAAAAATTACTGCATAGCGCCATTTATCACCTTACGGATGAAGACGAAAACCTACTATTGCGCTACAACCAAAATAGGGTTTTACGCATTGATGAGTTGTTAATGGAAGGTAATTTGGATGCTGAGCATGTAACAGCTAATCATATTAGCAGGCGCTTACCCTGCATGAAATGTGGAAGCTATAACATGTTGCAGGGATATAATGATGGTACCCAAAACCATAAACAATTTGTGGCTATTGGATATCAATGCAACCAATGTGGCATGGAGCTGTTTGACCAAAAAGACCTTCTATTAGCTGGAATAAAACCTATATACGCTATTTCGTAATATAACAATCTCTTTTCTTTGTAATGATGCTTTCGTAACTTACCAAATTAACGGAAAACATCCTTGCAATAAATGCCGAAAAGAACAGGGAAATCACACGAGCAAGAACTGCCATCAGCTGACCTATTGAGCTACCTTGACATGTTGCAAGAGTGCATTGTAGTTACCGATATGGATGGAAAGTTTGTTTTCGTGAATAAGAAAGCGCAAATCAAGCTTGCAAATGACCCACAAAAAACAAACCCCTTAAACTGGTCGGCAGCACAAAATATAAATGATGCAAAAACCTTAGCGCCAGTTAAACACGAAGACTTGCCCATAGCCAAGGTACTGCGCACAGGGCAAGAAAGCACTCGCGAATTGTGCGTGAGCCATAAATCTGGATATTCATATGTTAGTATCCATGCCCGCCCTTGCCATAATAATAGCGGAAAATTGATAGGCTGCATAGCTACTTACAACGATATAAGCCAATCAGTAGCCAACCAGCTTAAGATAGCGGAAAACAGTAACCAACTAAACACCTTGCTAGAGCGAATTAACGAAGGTGTAATGCAAGTTGACCTTACCGGAAAAGTGCTGTACGTAAACAACAAGTTTTGCGAAATGGTAGGTTATAGCCGTGAGCAACTAATGGGTAAAAACATAATAAAAGCCGTAAAGCTGAACCCTGAAGCTGCCGCAAAAGCCAACCAGCGGTTAATGGATAACCTAAAAGGAAAAAAAGAACGATATGAGCTAAACGTTACTACCAGTAACGGTGAACAGCGAATTTTTGAGATAAGTGGTGCACCAATGCGTGATTTAAGAGGAAAAATAACGGGTATTCTAAGTTTGCACACCGACATTACCGAACGCAGACGTGCCAACGATAGGATAAAGGCTAGCGAGGTACAGTACCGCAACCTAATAGAGCACATGAACGAAGGCCTAGTGCTATTGGATAGTAATGGCCTCATAACCTTCGCCAATAATCAGTTTAACGACCTTACCGGATATGCTTACCATGAGTTAATCGGCAAGCACTATCTTACCCATTTCGGCATTGAACAGTTACCCAAAAAAAACACCGAAACAATACTGCAATTGGTAAACAAAGAAGGCCAGCAGCGCTGGCACCGCATTAGCTTTACCCAATACAAAATAGCCAAAAACCAGCCTGTAAACTTAATGCTTATGCATAGCGACATTACTGCCGAAAAAGAATCGGCAGCGGAGCGCGAAAGGTTGCTGGTAACTGCAGAATCTACTTCAGATTTTGTGGCTATGATAAATATCAACGGTGAGGTGCTATATGCCAACCAGGCCTGCCGCAAAGCAGCTGGTATACCGCTAAACAAACCGGCCAAAGCCATAAACATGGAACACCACTATGCCCCAGAATCATTGCTGAGGCTATACAAAGAAGCCGTTCCGCATGCAGTGAGGCACGGTACTTGGCAAGGGGAGTTAAATGTAATTTTAAAAAACGGGAAGCTATTACCCATATCGCAAGTAATCATTTGTAAGCGCGATGCCAATGGGCACGTTGATTATTTTACCAGTATTGGTAGAGATATAACCAGTATCAAAAAGTATCAGCGCGAAATGGCCATTTTGGCCCGAATGCCACAAGAGCAGCCATCGCCGCTAATGCGCATTGCCCGCAATGGCAACATAACTTATGCCAACCCAGCTAGCAATATGATTCTAAAAGTTTGGGGTGTTGCCGTAAACGAAAAGATACCAGCCAAATGGCATAAGATAATTACCCAAGTGCTGAGAAGTGGCAAGCATGAGCAAATCGAGGCTGGCTTTGACGATAAAATTGTTGAGATAAAATTGGTTCCTGTACCCGAGTACGAATACGTAAATCTTATAGGTATCGATATTACCCATCGAAAAAATACTGAAGAAAAACTTAAGGCCAGCGAGCAAAAGTACCGTGCAGTTGTAGAAGACCAAACAGAGCTAATATCTCGCTACACAGCTAACGGTACTATCACTTTTGCCAACAAAGCCTATTGTAGGTACTTTGGCTATGCGCCCGAATCTATTGTGGGCAAAAACTTGTTTACATTAATACCAAAATCAAAGCAACGTGAGTTCAAAGAAAGGCTCAAGAGCTTATCCTTAGATAAAAGAAGCATTACCTACAGCCAAGAAATCAAAGAAAGTGGTAAAGAAAGCCGCTGGCAAATGTGGACCGATAGGGCTTTATACGACGAAGAGCAAAATTTTATCGAATTCCAATCGGTAGCTAGAGACATAACGGCACTTAAAAAAACCGAGCACGAACTAAGGATGCAGGAGCTATACCTTCGCCAAATTATTGACTCGATACCCAATCTAATATTTGTACGCGATGCTGAGGGTAGATACAAGCTCATTAATAGGGCTTTTGCAAACCTAATTGGCACGGATATAAAAAATGTAATTGGCGAAAAGCATAATGTAGCGGCTAAAAAGTTTCCGCTTGATAAAATATACTTAGATCAAGATCTTGAAGTAATACAGAAAAAAAAAGAGGTTCATTTTCCGGAAGAAACCATTACCCGGCCCGTTGATAAGGTGCAATATTGGTTTTCTACCATTAAAAAACCACTAAAAGCACCTGATGGCAATTGGCAAATTTTGGGTGTATCAACTGATATTACCAGTCGTAAAAAGTTGGAAGAGTCACTACAACTGCAACTCAAACTTCGAAGCTTGATATCCAACATCGCTACACGATTTATCAATCTTCCTTTCCATCAAATTGATGATGCGATAAGCGAAAGCTTAAAAAACCTAGTAGAAATTAATGATATTGACCGCGCCGTAATCAATGTAAAAACAGGCGATAAATACAACCCTCAGTATTATTGGTTAAAAGATAATGATAAAAAAACGAACCCACCCCAAGCAGCCAATCCATTTGGTTTAGATACTAAAGAGGGTAAGCAATTGCGCGATAAAGGGTATGTATTTTACACCAAAAACAAACACGAAGCACCTGAAGACTGGGGGTTTAAAAAATTTATTGAAAAAGCATCCGTAAAAAGCTCATTGGTATTGCCATTGGAGTCAAAAGGAGCTAACATGGGATATATTACCTTAAGTTCTATTCGCAAACAAGTTACTTGGGATGAGGACATTATATCATTATTGCGCATTACTGCCCAAGTAATATCCAGTGCCCTTGAGCGTAAAAATACTGAGGCTCTCTTGAACTTTACCCTTCAGTTCGAAAACATTATCACTATTATCTCTGCCAACTTTATCAGTATAGCACCCAAAGACATTAATACGGAGATAAGTAACTCGTTGAAATACGTGTCAGAATTTTTGGGTATCGACCAAAGCTATATTTTTATGGCCAATACCACGGGCAGGCGCTTTAAGCTTTCGCACTATTGGATGGAAGGTGACAACTCGCCAAACGAGCCAATGCTATCAGTAGTAGAAAACACCAAATTTGTTTGGGTATATCGTCAAATTAAAAAGCACGGATACTTTACTTACAGCGCGGCCACAAAATCTACTGAAATAGCCCGCGAGCTACACGATGTGTTCGATAGTACCGGTATTAAATCAGCTATTGGTATACCGATAATGTCAAAAGGTGTTTTTAGGGGCATATTAGTCTTCGCCTCTTTTAAAACCGAACGTTTTTGGCAAAAAGAAGCGATTCCGCTATTGCGAATTTTAAGCCAAATTGTAGCCAATGCCCTTGACCGTAAGAAAAACGAAGAAGAGATAGCTGAAACCCGTGAGCTTTACCGCACGTTGGCGCGAAACATCCCAAAATCGTCGGTATTTTTATACGACCACGATTTGAGATATAAGCTGGTGGAGGGTGCTGAGCTAGAAGGCCAGGGCTATGACAAGGTAAGCATGGAAGGTAAAAAACTTAACCAAGTATTGCCGCCCAGCGCGCTTAAGGACCTGGAACCGCTGTATAGAAATGCACTAATAGGCAAGGAGCATGTAATGGAGCGGGAGTTTAACAAAAAACACTACCTCATCCATTTTCTTCCGGTTCGCAATGAGCAAGATGAAATATATGCAGGTATGGTAATGTCGCTGGATATTTCTGACCTTAAAGAAATCCAACGTAAACTAGAACAGCATACTGCTGAACTATTGCGTAGTAACGAAGACCTAGAACTGTTTGCCTATGCAGCCTCGCACGATTTGCAAGAACCGCTGCGAATGGTAAGTAGTTACATGCATCTAATAGAGCGCAGACTGGGAAACAAGCTGGAAAAAGATACCCTAGAGTTTATGAGCTATGCGGTGGATGGGGTGAAGCGTATGCAAGAATTAATAAATGATTTGTTAGAGTACTCAAGAGTAGACCGAAAAGGCCACAACTTTAGGCAACTTGATATGCAAAAAACCGTTTCGTTTGTAACAATTAACTTAAAAGAGGCCATAAGCGAGGCAAATGCTAGCATAACAACGGATGAATTGCCTGAAATAATTGCCGACCAACCGCAGATGATTAGCCTGCTGCAGAACTTGATGGAAAACGCTATTAAATTTAGAGGAAACAAGATACCTAAGATACATATAGGCTACAATGATAATGACAGCCACCACCAGTTGTTTGTTAGAGACAATGGTATAGGTATTAGTCCTAAGTTTTTTGACAAAATTTTCCATGTTTTCCAACGATTGCATAGCCGCAACGAGTATGCTGGCTCGGGTATTGGCCTTGCCATTTGTAAAAAAATAGTGGAACGGCACGGCGGAAAATTGCATATTGAGTCTGAGGAGGGAATTGGCACTACCTTTTACTTTAGCATTAGTAAAAAGCTGGGGGTATGACCGTTATCGGAAGGCAGATATTATTGATTGAAGACAACCCAGGAGATGTACGTTTAACGCAGGAAATACTGCGATATAGTACCTTCCAATCAATAATTACCGTAATTGACAATGGCGACGATGCAATAGATTATTTACTGTCGGCAGCTAACAGTCGCAATTTACCAAGCATAATAATTTTAGACCTTAATTTACCACGTAAGAGTGGTATTGAAGTTTTAGCAGTAATAAAGAAAAAACCGATACTTAAGCTGATACCCATAGTGGTACTCACCTCTTCTGAAGCCGAAAGAGATATTACCGAAAGCTATAATTTGCATGCTAATTCGTATATTGCCAAACCAGTAGATTTTGATGAATATTTTAAAGTTCTGACCAATATTGAGAAGTTTTGGTTTTCTATTGCTAAATTGCCTGATTGAAAATACTAATGCGCCAATGGACAACAATATTAATTTGAACATACTGCTAATAGAGGATAATCCAGGAGATGCTTTTTTGATAAAGTTTTACCTTGAAGACTCTGTGTTGAAATTTGCGCGTTTATTGCATGCAGAATACCTCAAAACAGCGGTAGACCTGCTACAGAACAATGAGTTTGATGTAATACTATTGGACTTAAACCTACCAGACAGCAAAGGCATTGAAACCCTTGAAACGGTACTAGAAGCGAGCCAAGGTAGTGTGGTAATTGTACTTACTGGCCTTAATGATGAAGAGCTTGGGCTAGAAACCGTTAAAAAAGGTGCTCAAGATTTTTTGGTAAAAGGCCAATTTGATGGAAAAGTACTCACGTCATCGGTGCGCTATGCATTTGAGCGCTACCAGCTACAAAAGCAAGTATTGCAATACATGCAAAAGTTGAATGAAACCGATGCCCAGTTTAACGCCGCCCAAAAATTAGCCAGTTTTGGATACTGGGAGCTAAACCCCCAAGATAACTCGATGGTTTGGAGCAGCAACCTTTTTAGCACCATAGGCATCGCCACACCGGAAGGCAAAAAAACCTTGGATACCTTTTTGGCTAGCTTACCCAAAAAAGCAAGTGAGAACCTTAAGAAAGGTTTTGGAGAAAGCAATGGGAAACCAACTACTTTAACCTTTAGTGTTAATGGGCAACAATTTACTTGCAGCATACAACCCAATGAAAGCATTGATAACCCCGGCCAACTTACTGGTGTAATTCAAAAAGCATAAATAGTTTACCAGCTGCACATAGCCATATCTATTTTAATGCTTTTGCCTAAAGGCAATTACCAAACTATAACATGCTTGCCTCTGGGCATATTGCAATAGTGTAAAGATGTTAGCTACTTTGCTGCTTTCTTTACATTAAAAAACGCTGTTTGGTAGTTTCAATAGCAAATCTTTAATTTTAGATAACATGAAAATATTATCCGCAAGCCAAATTAGAGATGCCGATGCATATACCATCGCCAATGAACCCATAGCACCTATTGATTTAATGGAGCGCGCCTCAAGCGTGTTTGTAATGTGGTATGTGGCTAAGTTTACCCCCGAACAACCCGTGGCCATATTTTGCGGCAATGGAAACAATGGCGGTGATGGACTGGCCATTGCACGACTATTACACGAGGGCAATTACAAGGTTAGTGTGTGGATGACAATTGGGGGAAACACCACCAAAGACCGGGACATAAACGAGCAACGGCTTACCAAACTCAACCAAATACCACAGCACCAATTATTAGATGGTGACCCCTACCCTACCATAAATGAACGGGCGGTGGTAATTGATGCCATATTCGGCTCGGGGCTTAACCGCCCTGTTACGGGTTGGTTAGCAGGATTAATTGAGCACCTTAACAATCAACCTGTAAGCCGTGTGGCGGTTGATGTCCCATCGGGCCTATTTGCTGACAGTATGAGCGATGGGGCCATTTTCAAAGCACACCATACCTTGAGTTTCGAGGCACCTAGGTTTTCATTTCTATTTACCGAAAATGACGAATTTGTGGGTGATTGGGAATACAGAAGTATTGGCCTTAACACCGATTTTATAGCATCGGTACCCAGCCCTTACCGCATTATAGCCCCTACTGATATAAAGCTTATAACACGCAACCGCCATAGCCATAAAGGCACCTATGGGCATAGCTTGATTATAGCAGGTAGCTATGGTAAAATTGGTGCGGCAATACTAGCATCAAAAGCCTGCTTGCGCAGTGGTGCAGGGTTGGTAACTACCTATTTACCCCAATGCGGCTATGTACCCATGCAAACTGCCTTGCCAGAGGTAATGACACTAACCGATGGTGAGGAGAAGTACATTACCGCCATACCCGATATTGGTGCATACAGCGCCATTGGTATTGGCCCCGGTATTGGGCAATCTACTGAAACCTTGAAAGCGCTTTTTAAACTGATTGAGGCAGCTGATAAGCCATTAGTACTTGATGCCGATGCACTCAACCTGATTTCGCATAACCTACCGTGGCTCAATCGGCTGCCTGCAAACAGCATTATTACCCCGCACCCTAAAGAGTTTGAACGCCTGTTTGGCCCATCATCAAATAGCATGGAAAGGCTAGAGCTGGCAAAAACACATGCTAAAGAGCATAACATTTTTATTGTGCTTAAAGGTGCGCATACGGCAATTGTAAGTCCGAAACAAGAGGTTTGGTTTAACAGCACCGGCAACCCAGGCATGGCTACCGGCGGCAGTGGCGATGTGCTTACTGGCATTATTACCGGCATGCTGGCACAAGGGTATAAGCCGGTTCAAGCAGCCATTAATGGTGTTTATTTGCATGGTTTGGCGGGCGACTTAGCCGCGCAAAAACTTGGACAAGAAAGCATGATAGCCAGCGACATTATTAAGCAACTGGGCAATGCCTTTGGTATGTGTTGTAATAAGTAAGTATGTTATTCTCGCTTAGCATCATAAGCTTCTACAACCAAACTACGATGCATGGCAAAGTATGCCAAACACATAAAACTGCTGAACAACAACACAAATCCATACATATACAGATGGTGATGCGGGCGCAATAAGTGGCCTGCAATATCAGCAGCAAGGCTTACCGGGTTGCTTACCACATCCCAACTGTTCCATCGAATATACCGACCCAAAAAGATACCATACCCTGCCAAAAACATAAACCCTACGGCAAGCAGTGCACCTATAGTTTTGTTAAACATCTCCGTAAATATTTGCTGCACTATCGACAGTGATTTAAAACCCAAAAGCAATCCATTCCAAGCTCCGGAAAACAGCAAAATGGTATCAAACCAAAGAGGTACCATACCTCTGGTTTTTAAATGAAATAAATCGGTAACAATGTACATGGCATTTGGGAAAAACAACAGCCACGCAATAAACAACAGCATCTGTACCAATGGGTTGCCTCGCTCACCCCTTATTTGCCTGAGCCACATTGCCAAAAACAATGGTATTCCAGCTAAAAACAGGTTCCAAACCAAAAAGAGACCAAATATGCTATCGGTAAGCGATAGCCTTATTATGAGCATGAACACGGTAAACGCCAGGGAGGCAAACATAAGCCCGAACCTGCGAGAAAAGAGTTGCTTCAGAGTATTTATCATAGCGCTTTTTTATTGTGCACCAAGTTAACGCCTTCAGCCAAAATCTAGTGTGCCGTTAACATTATTTAATTATCCGATAAGTTGCGTAGCATACTACCCTATTTCCACATAAAATGTAGATGGGGATACCCATGATTTTGACACGCTAAATATTGGCATAAAAGCAAACGATTGATTATCAATACTTTTGAATAACTCAGGTGTATTGGCACAATTAGTGCCTATTAGATTGCAAGAGACACAATATAAGTTGTAGCAGTTGTAGAGAACGATACTAGGAGGCAGAACGAAAAACTATGGATAACACTGTACAACAGTCCGGCTTCAAATTTACACGCGAAGCCTCTCTATAAATGGTGGTTGTGGGTTTATGCCCTTTTCCTGCAGCCATCGCTTTGATAATAACGTTCCTTTAGGAACTCAACATATAGGTAGTAGTTAGTGTGCGGCCGTCATCATTGCGATGACGGCTTTTTTTTGCAAAAATTTGCATTCTACTACCTTATTATTATTTTTGCCTCCCTAATTTAAATCTTACAGCTATGTATTACCTACGCACAACCCCGAAAAACAGCCAGTTGCGCCCTTTGGTGCAACAGGTTCGGTGTACGTATAGGTAATCCTTCTCTATAGCGATATCTTATACGCCCGGGCCGGTGGTTCGGGCTTTTTTGTGCCCTTAATCATCATTTACCAAAGGATTTTTTAGGAACACCATGATTTACTGGTTGCCATAAATAGGAAAGAAAATCTTTTTCTAATCCTGTAATCAAGTTAATCAGGGTATAAACAAACAACATTATGGCCATTGAAAAATTACGTGGCAAAGAACTATTAAAAATGGGTTTCCCCGAAGGAAAAGCAGCAGGCATCGCAATCAATGCCATGATAAAGTACTTCAAACGGACCCCAATATTGGAGCAAAAGGAAATTTTAAGAGCAGTTTTAAACAGTCCGCAAGATTTCTTGGAAGATGAAGCACTGGCAAACCTTGCCCATGAGCTATTGCCTGATGAGGATGAACAGGAGGAAATAGCCCTGTTGCCTAAAAGCGGTGAGTACCGTACCTATGGCAGCGAGCACATTGAGGCGGGTGCCAAAAACCAAATGGACGTGGCCATGCGCCTACCAGTTACCGTGGGCGGCGCTTTGATGCCCGACGCCCACCATGGCTATGGTTTGCCTATTGGCGGAGTACTGGCTACGCGAAATGCCGTAATACCCTACGGTGTGGGCGTGGATATTGGCTGTCGTATGTGCCTATCGTTTTATGATTTGCCGGAGAGCTTTGTAGAGCACAACCGATTTAAGCTTAAAACGTGGTTGGGCGACCATACCCGCTTTGGTATGAACGGTATGTTTGATGACCCTATGGACGATCCTATTTTCGAAAGGACGGAGTTTAGGGAAGTAAGAACCGTGCGCAACCTAAAAGACCGTGCCTATCGGCAAATCGGTTCGTCGGGCTCGGGCAACCACTTTGTGGAGTTTGGCGTGGTGGAGATACTGGCCGGCCAAAACGAATGGAACGTGCCTGCCGGCCGTTACGTAGCAGTGCTGTCGCATTCAGGTTCCAGGGGTTTGGGCGCTAACATTGCCAACCACTACACCAAGGTAGCCATGAACACTACCCTGCTTCCCAAAGAGGCCAAACACCTAGCCTGGCTGGGGCTTGATACCGAGGCTGGACAAGAGTATTGGTTGGCGATGAATTTGGCTGGCGATTATGCCTCGGCATGCCACCACCACATCCACCGCCGCTTGGGCAAGGCATTGGGCCTAGAGCCGCTGGCCATGGTAGAAAACCACCACAACTTTGCGTGGAAAGAACATTTGGCCGATGGAAGCGAGGCCATTGTGCACCGCAAAGGAGCCACCCCTGCGGGCAAAGGTATGCTGGGCATTATACCAGGCAGCATGGCGGCACCGGGCTATATTGTGCGCGGGCTGGGCAGTGCGGATAGTTTGAATTCGGCATCGCATGGTGCGGGGCGACAAATGAGCCGCACCCAAGCACGTAACAATGTAACCATGAAGTCGCTTAAGCAACTATTGGAAAGCCACAATGTAGAACTTATAGGAGGCGGCCCCGACGAGGCCCCACAAGCCTACAAGGACATTGAAAAGGTAATGGCCCACCAAACCAGTCTTGTGGAAGTACTCGGTACTTTTATGCCCAAAGTGGTACGCATGGATAGGGCCTGATTTTGATGTACAATGTGCGATGAACAAAGCACAATGTTACTGGAGGCTTGAAGGTTGTTACCTTCGAGCCTCTTTATATTTAATAACCCAATATTTTTAACCATGGACCGTAGACCATAGACTACTTAACCAACGTATACCCAAAGCCCAACCTAAACATTACGGGCTTTACATCTTGCTCAACGTACAAACTGCCACTGTACTGCACGCCAAACGTGCCATGAAAGCCACTGGGGTTGCCGAAGTTTACCGCGGCCTCTAACCCTGGTACAAACTCGCGTGCTACTGGGCTACCATTTTCGCCAAAACGGTACTTTTCCTTTTCCGAGTCGGTACCATCATCGGTAATAATGCGCACCTTGGTAATGCCGGCAAAGCTAAAAACTGGGCCAGCGCGGAACCATACTTTGGGGTGGGCATAAATTTGAAGGAACAGCGGAAACTCAAAATAATCTACCGTATAGTAAGTTCTGCCGCGAAAATCGATATTGGCTTCCTGCTGTAGAAGTTGTTTTAAGTATCTATATAGCTAAAAATTGAATTTGATAAATGAAGAAACCATTAAAGCACATTATGATGGGGCTGAGGTTATAGTAAGTCAAATACAAGCCCTACGAAAATCCCTCAATACAAAGGCGTAAAGCTATTAAACCCATTTTTAACTATTGACAGTGGACCATCAGCCAAACTCCCTATCTTTGCCCCATGCCCACTAACCCTACAGTAGCGGTAGCTATATTGAGCTGGAACGGACGCAAGTTTCTGGAACAGTTTCTGCCGTCGGTAGTGGCTACCACATACCTGCAGGCCACACATTACGTTATAGATAACGCCAGCACCGACGATACTGCTGTTTGGCTAGCTGAGCATTACCCGCAGGTAAAGCTAGTGGCCTTGGAGCAAAACCTTGGTTTTGCGGGTGGGTATAATGAGGGCCTCAAGCAAATACAAGCGGACTACTACGTGCTACTCAACCAAGATGTGGAAGTAACCCCGGGCTGGCTAGAGCCTATGGTGGAGCTCATGGAGCAGCACCCCGAAGCCGGCGCTTGCCAACCCAAGCTGCGTGCTTATCACCAAAAAGACCATTTTGAATATGCCGGAGCCGCAGGCGGGTTTATGGATTACCTAGGCTATACCTTTTGCCGCGGGCGCGTGTTTGATGTAGTGGAAAAAGACGAAGGCCAGTATGATACCGTGATGCCTATTTTTTGGGCGAGCGGTGCAGCCATGTTTGTAAGGGCCGAGCTGTACAACGAATTGGGTGGACTGGATGCCGACTTTTTTGCGCACATGGAGGAAATTGACCTTTGCTGGCGCATGAAAAACGCTGGCTACGGTTTGCTATACACGCCCCACTCGTTGGTATATCATGTGGGTGGCGGCAGTTTGCCACAAGGCAACCCTCGCAAAACGTTTCTCAACTTCCGCAATAACCTTTGGATGATGTACAAAAACCTGCCAGAGCAAGGTTTTAAGCGCACCATGGCCCTTCGGCTACTGTTGGATGTGATAGCTGCTTACCGTTCACTTTTAAGTGGCAAACTTGGCGACTTTAAAGCCATAGCTAAAGCGCACATGGAGTTTTTCAATAAGCTAAGCATCATCAAAAAGAAAAGGATAGCTACTCAAGCCCTCTCCGCAGGCAAAACGCCCAACACCGAAGGCCTTTACCACAAAAGCATCCTATGGCAGTTTTTTGTGAAGGGGAAGAAGAAGTTTGGGGAGTTGGGGGTTGGTTGATAGTCCATAGCGTAGGTGGCAAAACTCTTTTCCTTTTAAAAGCAAACAGAAGAAGGTGATATAATTAGTGTTATGTGTACATGTTGCGGATGGTTCGTAGTTCGACGACGCTCACTATGACATCCGCTCACCATGACACGCCCCCCGTGCTACCTTAAGCGTCCTCGCTTAAGGTGATGGCTATACCAGCCTCTTGGCTGGCACGAAACACGGCAAAGACATATTGAAATGCAATCTTGAATTTTAAATTTTCAATTCAAAAAACTACCTCACCCCAGCAAGCCTTTGGGCTACGCGGCGCTCAATGTCTTCTAGGCGACCTTTAGGGATGGCACTGATGAGGCCCTTGGTATACTCTTGTTGCGGGTCGTTGTAGATGCTATCGGCAGGTCCCATTTCTTCAATCTTGCCTTTGTTCATCACCACCATACGGTCACTCATAAACTTCACCACCGAAAGGTCATGCGAAATGAAGATATAGGTAAACTTGAACTCTTCACGAAGCTTAATCAACAAGTTCAACACCTGCGCTTGCACCGATACGTCCAATGCCGATACAGACTCGTCGCAAATAATAAAGCTAGGGTTAAGGGCCAATGCACGGGCAATACAGATACGCTGGCGCTGGCCACCGCTAAACTCGTGCGGGTAGCGGCTAAAGTGCGCACCCGGCAATCCTACCGTTTCCAGCAAGTGCTCCACACGCTCTTTGCGCTCCTTATCGTTACTGTATATGCCATGTACTTGCATCGGCTCCATAATGGCGCCACCAATGGTCATACGTGGGTTGAGCGAGCTGTAAGGGTCTTGAAAGATGATTTGCATCTCTTCGCGCAACAGCTTCATTTCGCTATCGTTAATCTCTAGTATGTTGCGGCCTTTGTAGATAATCTCGCCACTGGTAACGGGTGCCAAGCGCAGGATACTGCGGCCAGTAGTAGTTTTACCACAACCCGACTCACCCACCAAGCCCAGCGTTTCGCCAGGGTAAACGTCAAACGAAATATCATCCACCGCCTTAACGTAGTCGGTAGTTTTGCCAAAAAAGTTTTTACTGGCCGGGAACCACGTACACAGGTTTTTCACTTGCAATAATGGCTCTTGCTTTTTCAAGTTCTCCAAGCGCTTATCGTGTACTTCGGCACTAATGGTTACTTTGGCAATTACCTCTTCAATGTTGCTTTGTAGCTCTATCAGTTTGCCGTTTTCATCCTTGCCCATAAAGTTGGCAATGGTAGGTAGCTCACTGTAGCGTTTTTCCAATGGCGGGCGGCAAGCCAACAAGCCTTTGGTATATGGGTGCTGTGGGTTGCTAAAAATTTCCTTTATCGGGCCTTGCTCCACAATATCACCCTTGTACATTACAATTACGCGGTCGGCAATTTCGGCTATTACACCCAAATCATGCGTAATAAAAATGATAGAGGTCTCGATTTCATCGCGCAAGTCACGCATCAAATCCAAAATGGTAGCCTGTACGGTTACGTCCAAGGCAGTGGTAGGCTCATCGGCAATCAGTATACCTGGGTTGCAACTCATGGCCATGGCAATCATCACCCGCTGCTTCTGTCCGCCCGAAATTTGGTGCGGATACGAGTCCAAAATTTTCTCTGGCCTGGGTAACTGTACTTTTTTGAACAGCTCCACGGTCATTTGACGCGCTTCGCTCTTGCTCTTGTTTTGGTGAAGCATAATGGCTTCGGCCACTTGGTCGCCGCAAGTAAACACCGGGTTTAGCGAGGTCATTGGTTCTTGGAAAATCATCGAAATCTCGTTTCCACGAAACTCGCGCATCTCCTTTTCGGTAAGCGACACCAAATCGATAGGTCCTTTCTCCTTGTGATGGTAGATGATTTGTCCGCCAGCAATACGGCCCGGAGGGTTGGGTATCAAACGCATGATAGAGAGTGAGGTAACCGATTTACCGGAACCCGATTCGCCCACAATACCGATGGTTTCGCCACGGTTGAGGGTAAAACTGATTTTGTTTACCGCGGTTACTACGCCGTCTTCCGTACGGAATTCGGTCACCAAGTCCTTCACTTCCAATAATACCTTGCTATCTGCCATGCTATGTTTCTCCAATAATTATAACGTTGCGCTGTGGCAAATGATTGCCGACCTGCTTTAACCCGTAAAAATAGCCAATTCCATTTGAAAACAACGTATCTATTCAACCCACTTTTGACTATCTTGTCATTGCATGGTAATCATACCAATAACCACCCCAAAACCTTTTGGCAGAAACGTTGTTGTGTTTTTTAAATACATGCAACCAACCCCATGAGCCAAT
>JAGYJT010000054.1 GCA_018401955.1 Chitinophagales bacterium
ACCTGCACTTCGCCTGTAGCGTGGTACTCACGGTGCACCGTAGCAGCGCGATACATCAACTCCAATACTGGTGAGTGGTAAATTTCGCTAATCTCCTCCAAAGTCCAATCGTGCCTAATAGTGCTCATAGTTTATGCATTTGTACTTTTCAAAAATAGCACTTTTAGCATTAACGGATAGTAAAACTGGATAACGATTATAAAACGAAAGTCCTTTTAGGTGCTCACCCAAAAGGACTTTCAATATTTTGCAGCTAACTAATAGTTACGTTACTCAATTACCATTTGCTTGATAAAGGTATCGGTACCGGTATCAACTTTCACAAAGTATATACCCGCAGCCAGCACGTTGCTCAAATCTAATTGCGAGTTGGTTTTGCCAGTAGTATTCAATAGCTCGTTGTAATATACCATTTGCCCCATTCCGTTCAACACCATAAGCGTAGTTTTATCAAATGGTGTTTCCAGCGCTACAGTAAAGCTACCTTTGTTAGGGTTAGGGTAAATATTAAAACTGGTAGAAACGTTGCTGGTCATGCTTACCGATACCATATCATACACTTTAAATTTACCATCAAAGTCGGTTTGCCTCAATCGGTAATACGACAAGCCCATTTCAGGGTTCTCATCATACGTTTGATATTTTGTCTCAATAGCATGGTTGCCACCACCTTGCACAACCGCTACGGGCTCAAAATCTACACCATCCAAAGAGCGTTCAATAGTAAAGTAATCATTGTTTATCTCCATAGATACGGTCCAGTCAATGCGCACGCGTTCTTCTTCTGGCATGGCACCGAAGCTTACCAAATCAATAGGCAGGCTCTCGCCCCCGCCTTGGGCTATGCCAAACTCTGAGAACGAAGTAAGTCCGCCCAAACTGGTAACACCATTAGATACCAGCCTATCAACAGCACCTAAAATGGACAATAAACCACCGCCATTACTCCAGTTTTCAATGCCCGACCCTGTTGGGCGTTTAATCACCCGGAACATATTATCCATTAAGCCATCAAAATTTTCGGTACCCACGGTAATTTTGTACGACCCTAATAATGGTTGGGTATTGGGATCAATAGTCCAAATGCCTTCTTGCTTAAGCTCCGTGTAGGTCATTTCTGCATCAGATACCAAAATGGCATTGTTGCGTTGTTGCACCGGCAGCTCGCCGAATGTTGCTGTTAGGTACGATGGGCCTATCATGTAATTATTGGTGATGCGCGCCCAATAATACTCATTAGGTGCACCGTAACCCAAAGGAAAATCATATGAGGCGTTATTCGACGAAATATACCTGCGCAAAGTGCCCACCACATAGCTATTGGCGCTATGCCCGCTTACCGCGTTGGCACTGGTATTGGTTACCGTAAGCAAATGTCCATTGGTACCAATATTACCATCTTCCAATATCAGCGAGTTGGTAATGGTAACATCACCCGTCATTATTACTTGCGGAGATATATCAGAGGTGTTTCTAATAACCACCGACTTATACGTATTGTTATCAGAATTGCCCGTTGAGCGCTCCCAATATTGTGGTTCGCTGCCACTAAAAATCAACGACGAAGAGCTGTTCATGCTTACCTTGCCAAACATACTTGGTGATTGATTTCGGGTAATGGAACCTTGTAGCTCCAAAACGCTGCTGTTGTTCAATATCAACTCCATATTTTGACTACGGACACCGTTAAAATTGATATCGCCACCCACAATTAATTTACTGCTGCTGGCCATGGTTATAATCATATCAGCTGAAGAGGAGGTACGATTGTTATTGAACAGTATATCACCAACAACCATTATCGTATTATTGGCGCCGTGGGCATTAATAAACAAATCATCGCTGCTACCGCTCATGGTCATATCTAGGTTACCATTAACCCTAAGTTTTGCATCGTTGCCATTGTTGCTGTTAAGCTCAATCAATACATCGGTACCCCTCGTATGATTGATTACCAAATCGCCGTCAACAATCATTTCAGCTGCGCCATCTATCTCTATTTCAACGTTGTTGCCGCTGTTGGTAGTAGTTATGTTAAAATCGTTGATGATATCTAAAGTATTAGAATTGGTATAAGACAACCTTGTAGTGGCCGAACCACTTTCCAACAAATAAAGTGCTTTAACGGCGTGCGTGCTATCCACGGTTACTTGGTAACCCTGTATCACAATTTCGTCATCGGCACCGGCATATCGGCCACCGCCACCTGAGCAGTTTCCCGTCCATGTGGTAGGGTCACTCCAGTTACCAGAAGCCCTGCAAGTGCATGGGCCACTTGGCGCTGCTACTATTGCTGTGGCTGTGGCAGTGCAACTTGCCGCATCGGTTACCGTAACGGTATAACTGCCCGCTGCTAGCGAACTAATATCTTTTACCGAAGCACCATTTGACCAAGCATAACTATAAGGACTAGTACCCCCAGTAACAACTAGACTGATGCTACCATTGTTACTTCCGCCAGACGTTGCTATCGGGGTTGGGGTGATGTTTATGCTACTTGGCGCAGTTAGGGTAGCACTTAGCACCTCGCTATCGTTTCCGATAGTTACAGTAACGCTGTAGTTGCCCGCCACAAGGCCTGATATTGAATTTGTAGTTGCCCCTGTAGACCATGCATAGGTTGGAGCTGGGCCGCCTGCACCGGTTGCCCCACAAGAGCAATCGGTAGTTGCAGGGGCATTTATGCTTCCCCAATTAGTTTCTATGCCATTGGCGTCACAATAATCGGTTTTGCCACTAATGCTGCCACTACCGTTAATGGTAGTATTGCCAGCAATGCTAACCTTTGCACAATCCGCATTTACATTACTGATGGATCCATTTAAGGTACAGCTTGCGGCAGACGTAAACGACCCACCACCTAAATGAAGCGCTCCGCTGCCATTAACCGTCAACGAGCCCGTTGCCTCCATGGTACCGTTTTGATAAATTGGCGCATTACTTACTAAGTTACCGCCCACTATTACGGTGCAATTATTAGTAAAAGAACCATTGGAGTTTTTGGTGAAATTACCGGTGGTAGTAATTGTACCATTATTGGTACTGCCAAAGTTATCTTCAAAGTTACCAGTTACATCTAGCGTTCCATCGTTTAAAAACACAGAGTTGCTGTTAATTTGCATACCGCTGCCACAACTCAATGTGCCGTAGTTATAAAGCTCTTTATTAACGCCAATTCCACCCGATATAGTGGAAGTGCCATAGTTGTAAAATTTGGTAGTACCATTTATAGATAGCCAACCATTAAAGTTGAAAGTACCATTAACTGCAAGCACACCGCTGTTGAGGCTTAAACTCGATGGTGATAAGGTACCACAAACTATTACCGTGCCGCCGTTTATTGATAGCCCCCCGGTGTAGGTTTGGCCTGCAAGTATACATGCAGTTGTACCCGCATTAATAGTGTTCCAACCACCACCCGAAAGGGTTTGGGTGCAGCTATTACAATCATAAGGGCTAGTAGCCGCTGATGCACATGACCCAGCGCCAGCAGAAACACCAAGTACGGTAACTGAGCCATTACTGCCTCCGTTGCACGTTGGATTGTTGGCATCCAAACTCAATGTTGGAAAAACATTTACAGACGCTGGTGTAGCTTCAACACCCACATTATCAAAACGCGTATATTTTGGCGAGCCGTTTACTCGAGTGCGCACAACAATCTGTAGGGTTGTTCCATTAAGCCCTGTCTGAGTGGCAGTGCCGCTACCAAAGTTTTTATTGTTATATCCATTAGTACTAAACAAGGTTTCTGCCCCTCCGTCAAGCACATAGTAAAAAGCAATATAATCGTTGCTACCAAAATTTCCGGAGCGGGAGTAATCAATAGAGATGGATGCATCGGTAACAGTATCAATGGTTAAAACTGAAGAGTACCATACTACCTCGCATTGTGTGTGCCTGGCTTCCATCCTATTTGAGCGTACTTCAAAATATTTGTTGCTATGCTGCAAATTACAACCAGCCGTACTAATACTCCATTTTGAAGATGAAGTAGTACCGTTACTGTAACCGGCAAAGTTTTCATTGAATATGTTTGTCTGTCCGAAACCTAGGCTTGTGCTAAAAACCATTACTACAGGCACAAAAACCTTAAGGAAATTGGCTATTCCCATATCTATCCTTAAGCCATTAAACGCAACTTGGCGCAAAAAAGCGTAGTAATTTCTCATACTATCAATGTTTTGAAACTCCCAATCATTGGCACCAAATTAAATTGGACCACACACGGGAATGTCTACGCAATTTCACTTATTATGTTACACTTATCATGTACTATTATTTTACTAACCATCGCTTACCGGTAAGAAAACACTTTAACAAAATGGGCATACTTAAATATGTGTGTTTAAATTTTCCAACATTATCAAAAACTACGTTTATAATGTACCTTTGTACAATTACTATGATTTCAAATTTTTATTTGAAATTGCAATCCAATGGTGTTAACTTATCCGGGCAATGCAATAATCAAAACTAATTTCGGTGACTTGGGGTAACCATCAACCAAAACTGTTAAATGTATGGAGCGCGTTAAAATTTTAATAGTAGATGACCATCCTATGATTAGGTTGGGTATTCGATCTATATTAAATAATGTGGAACACCTTAATGTTGCTGATGAGGCCAACAATGGAAAAGAAGCTCTGGAAAAACTCGCTAAGGACAGTTTCGACCTAGTAATAATGGATATAAAGATGCCAGAAATGAATGGCATTGAAGCGACCGAAGAGATAGTAAAACATTACCCCGACATAAAGGTACTGGCTATATCAATGTTTGATGAGCAACGCTACATTGTTAAAATGCTACAAGCCGGGGCCCTAGGATATGTACTGAAAAACACCGGCAAAAACGAAATGGTAAGCGCCATTAATTCAGTAATGGCAGGCGAAAGCTACTTTAGTCAAGAAGTTAGCACCATCATGATGTCTCAATTCATGTCAAGAGGCGGCATGAGCCACGTAGCTGAAACCAAATCAGATGTTGCCCTCACTAAACGCGAGACTGAAATTATCAAAATGATTTCGGAAGAGCTCACCAATGCTGAGATAGCCGAGCGCCTTGGGATAAGCTCGCGCACCGTAGATACTCACCGCAGAAACCTTTTGCAAAAGCTAGATGTAAAAAACACAGCGGGCCTAGTGAAATATGCTATGGTTAACCATTTGCTAGAATAATATTATGCCCATGGCTACTGCAACCAACAATAGCCGCCAACCATTAGAAAGCATTTACCAACACCTGGAAGGCTTAATTGGAAAGGTATTGCATACTGAACCTGTGAGCGGCGGGTGCATTAATACTTGCCTAAAGCTTTATACACTCAACGGCCCTTACTTTTTAAAATACAACAATGCCAATGCTTACCCAGGCATGATGGCAGCAGAAATGCGTGGCTTGAAATTACTTCGAGATGCAAACACTGTAAGCATCCCCGCTGTAACTGGACAAGGCACAATTGAGCACACTGATTTTTTACTGTTGGAATGGATAGCTCCCGGAAAAGAGGTGAAAAATTATTGGCAAGCGTTTGGTGAATCATTAGCGGCTTTACACCGCCATACCACCCCCAACTTTGGGCTTAACCATGATAACTATATAGGGAGTTTGCCCCAAAACAATGCTCCTAACCCGAACGGTATAGAATTTTTTGTTAAAAATAGACTTAAGCCCCAAGTGCAACGAGCAGTTCAGCTGAATAGATTGCCCAAAAACACAATGCTGCTTTTCGAACAACTTTACCATCAACTACCAAACTTGCTGCCTACCGAACCGCCAGCCCTATTACACGGTGACTTATGGGAGGGCAACTTTTTAACCGGACCCGATGGAAAAGCTTGGCTAATTGACCCATCAGTACATTATGGCTTTCGAGAAGCTGAAATAGCATTCACCCAACTATTTGGTGGATTTGATAGTAGGTTTTATGATGCCTATAAAAGTGCATATCCACTTACTTACGGGTTTAAAGAACGGGCCGATATTTATAACCTATATCCTTTGCTAGTGCATGTAAACCTTTTTGGCGGAAGCTACGCTAACCAAGTAATGGCTATTATCAATCGCTTTGTGTAGTTAGTTATACTGATTGATTTACAAAATGATGAACTAGTTTTATTTGGTTTGTATTATTGTATTTAAACCTTTGGCACAACAAATGCATTTTTGGCATACTACTTGCTTTTAAAGGGTAACGAAAATAAACACACCATGAAACAATTTGCTACACTACTAATACTCAGCATTGCTTCGCTGAGCCTTTGGGCTCAAGATAGTACTGGCTATATGCCTGGCCGTATTACAACTGATGGCGACACCATGTACATTGCCTCTATTAAGCCTGTAACAATAGTTGATAAGCGCAAATTTGCAACTGTTAAGGAGTACTCAGATTTTAGAAAGCTGCAACGAAATATTGCTGTTGTATATCCTTATGCCAAGATGGCCAAGGAAATATATGCCGGTATGCAAGACGATATGAACAACCTTGACAAACGCAAGCAGAAAAAGAAATACAGAAAGGATAGAGAAGAAGAGCTAAGGGCCGAGTTTGAAGAAAAACTAAAAGACCTTAATACCACCCAAGGCAAGTTGCTGATAATGCTGGTAAACCGCTATACAGGCGATAACTGCTATGGGTTAATTAAAGAATTGAAAAGCGGCGTTGCTGCATTTACTTGGAACTTGGTAGGCAAACGCTGGGGCTACGACCTTAAAGCCCCTTACATAGCCACCGATAACCCAGATATTGAATTAATTGTAAAAGCACTGGAAGAGCAAGATTATTAACACTGACCAAAGTTGCTGCACTTGCTTGGCAACCTCAGCAGGAGAAATTTCGCGCATACACTTAAAATGCTTTTTTGGGCAAGTATCAAAGCCAATTTTTGAACATGGACGACATGACAAGCCTTTACGCTCTATTACTATAGGGCTCAGGTTGCTTGCCTCGCCATAGTAAGGGTACATACCAAAGGCAGGTATGGTATTGCCCCAAATGGATACTATTGGCTTTTGCAGCGCTGCTGCAATATGCATAAGCCCAGTATCATTACTTACCACTACCCTAGCCTGCCCTACCAACGATGCTGAACCGTTAAGATTAAACAATCCACAAGCGTTATATACGAGCCCATTGTTTGCGCCATAAACTATATCATTGCCCCCATCTTTATCTTCAAGGCCGCCCAATAGTACTATCGGCTTGTTAATTAGCATACATAATTCTATCAATAAATCCACCGGATAGCGCTTGGTACTATGTTTTGCACCTATAACCAATGCTATATAACCTTGTTGGTGCGTTTCTGGCAACTTATCTATAGGTACTTGCTGCGCCGGAGGAATAAAATAATCTAAACCCTTACCATCATTTACCACCCCCAACTTGGCTACTGTGGCTAGGTATCGGTCTACAATATGTACATCTGGCAGCTTGTTTATTTTAAAATTCACCATCAACCACTTCTCAATATTAAGCTTCTTAAACGAGTAAGACTTAACCCCCATCAACCTTCTTATGGCTAGTGTACGCTGGTTGTTATGCAAGTCGATAATATAGTCAAATTGGATCATCTTTAACTTTGCAACGGTGGCTTTAATACTATTGCGCAAAAAATGTTGCTGATAAATATGATGATTACCCTGCAATATACCCGCAAACGACTCTTTAGTAAGAAAATGCACTTCTGCATTGGGCACTTGCTCCCTAATACACCTAACTACGGGTGTGGTAAGTACAATGTCGCCAATAGAGCTAAAACGGATGATGAGAATTTTCAAACATCAATAATTTCCCAATGCACAGGCATTAGCGGTGAATCTGAAAAAGTGCTACTTTAAATATTTGCTGGCCTCTTCGGCATATACTTGCGCGCTAAACTGCAACATACTTAGGGTACCCTCATCCAACTGACGAATTACCTTACCTGGGGAGCCTACCACTAGCGAAAAATCAGGAATCACATCGTTCTCCTTAACTAAGGCATTTGCGCCAATTACACACCCTTTACCTATTACGGCACCGTTTAGCACAACTGCCTTAATACCAATAAGCGAATTGTCACCAACCGTGCAGCCATGCAACACCGCACCATGGCCCACGGTTACCCCCTTACCTACTGTAAGCGGGGTACCATGATCAACGTGCATTATCACACCTTCTTGAACATTGCTATCGTCACCAATGGTTATACTATCAAAATCTGCGCGCAGCGTAGCACCATACCATATCGATACGCGGTTGCCTAAAGTAACGTTACCCAGCACATAAGCATTGGGTGCAATAAATACATCGGTTCCTTTGGATACTTGCTGCTGTAGTTGTTGTAGATAACTCATAATAATGGGTAGGCCAGTTTAGTTGCTGCTATAAAACTAAACAACTAATTACGGATTTACCAATATTACAAAATCAAAGACTAAGCAAACCGTCGGGTATGGTTACTTTAATGGTTTTAGCCTTGTGGTCAACGGCAAGTACCAATTCATCGGCAAGTGGTACCAATACTTCTTTACCACGGTAGTGCACTTTAGCCAGGTCTTGGGCAGGCATGGCCTCAATATCGTCAATGGTACCTATAAATTCGCCGGTTTCTGAGAGCAACATGTAGCCTATCACAAAATCGAAAGCACTTTCCTCTTGGTCGGTCACAAAAAACTCCTGCTCCCTACCCAGCTGCATAAAAATATCTTTCCCGGGAAGCAGCACAGCCGCCTCGGGGGTATCAATATCTTCAAACTTCACCAGAAAGTATTGCTCATCGCTAGTAGCGCTAAGTTCTTCCGGAAAATAAGGCAAATTTTTGGTTTCGGTACCTAGTAACAAAGGTGGCAACTCATCCACCCATAAAGCAGTAAGAGGATAGCTGAAACTAATTTTCAACCATCCTCTTATACCATGTACTTTATGTACTTTACCAACCTGAATGACTTCCATTCAAAGGTTTTTAAAGTGGCAAGATTTATTAAGCTTTTGGCTCGTCGCCTTCTTCAGCGGCAGGAGCATCTTCTTTTGGCGCTTCCTCAGCAGGGGCTTCAGCAACCGGAGTTTCCTCAGCAGGGGCTTCTTCGGTAGCTGGTGCTTCTTCGGCAGCAACTTCTTCAGTAGCAGTTTCCTCAGCTATAGGAGCTTCTTCGGCGGCAACCTCAGCATTAGCGGCAGCTTCTTCAGCGGCAGCTTCTTCAGCAGCAGCTTCGGCGTTAGCAGCGGCTTCAGCTTCAGCGGCAGCAGCTAGTACTTTAGCACGTTTGGCTGCTTCTTCAGCATTACGCTTAGTACGGGCGTCTTCTTTAGCCTTTGTTACGCTTTCTTTATGGCCTTCAACTTTGCCTTCATGGCTCTTCAAGTATTCAGCGTGAAGCTGCTCTACTTGCTCTTCAGTTAAAGCACCTTTTTTCAAACCGCGCATCAAGTGCTTTTTGTACAATACCCCTTTGTATGAAAGGATAGCACGAACCGTATCGGTTGGCTCAGCACCATTGTTCAACCAAGCAAGTGATTTGTCACCATCCAAAACGATAGTTGCAGGAACGGTAGTAGGGTCATAAGAACCCAAGCGCTCAATAAAACGACCATCACGTGGTGCTTTACTGTCAGCGGCTACGATGAAATAAAACGGTCTTTGTTTGCGACCGTGGCGTTGTAATCTTAGTTTAACCGGCATTGGTTACTTGTTTTTTAATTGAATTAAAAGATTGTATGGTATGCCTTCCCACTATAAATAATGGGAGTGCAAAGATAGACCAATAAATATCAAATGACAAAAGAAAGATGAGAGAAGTAGCGAGAAATATAAAATGAAAGAAGAAAGACAACAAATGTGAGATTGGGGATGAGAATTGAAAAACTTTTAAACCAGTGAATACAATCTTACTTCGTACATCGCCAATTATACATTTTTCGGCAACCACCCTATTTTCATAGACAGATGAACTGCCAAATCTAGCAATGCCCGAGCACTTATTTCTAACTTTGCGCCATGCTCGACCAATGGCAAGAGATACTTACAATAATGTGGCGCAACCCCCTAAGGGTAGTGCTCACCTCATTTAGTATAGCCTGGGGCATATTTATGCTGGTAATATTAATGGGTGCCGTAAAAGGATTACAAAATGGCACCGAGGCCAATTTTGCGGGCGATGCCAGTAACAGCCTTTGGATAAATACGGGCAAAACCAGCGTAGCCTACAAAGGCTTTAAGCCAGGCCGCGAAATAATAATGGATAACCAAGACCTAGGAATGCTTACCGCTGGCGTTGCTAACGTGGAAAGCGGCAGCGCCCGTAATAACTATTGGTCCATTAGCCCCACTATTACTTACGGTAAGCGCTCCACCTCCTTTGAATTGGTCGGGGTTTCGCCCGGTTATCGATACTTAGAAAACCTAACCATGACCAGTGGAAGGTTTATAAACGATATTGACATTGAGCAACAACGAAAAGTAGCTGCATTGGGCAAGTTGGCTTATGAGCAGCTATTTGAGCCCGATGAAGATGCCGTAGGTAAATACATTAATGTAAATGGAGTAATGTACAAAGTTATAGGCGTGTTTACCGACCCCGGCGGGCAACGTGACATGTCGCGTATGTACATTCCCCTTTCCACATCACAGGCACTTTATAACAAGCCCAACCAGATAAATAACGTGATACTATTGATACCTGGTGACGATGTGGCGGGCAGCAAATTACTAGAAGAGGATGCCATAGCGTTGCTAAAAGAAAAACATACCGTGCACCCTGATGACAAAAGAGCCATAAGGGTAGGCAATAATGTTGAAAGCGTAGCCCAAGTATTGATGATTTTCAAGGTACTTAATGCTGCCATGTGGGTGGTTGGCATTATGACCATACTTATAGGCATAGTAGGCATCGGCAATATTATGCTCATAACCGTTAAAGAGCGCACCCGAGAGATAGGCATTCGCATGGCCTTGGGCGCTACCCCTACCTCAATAGTAATGATGATATTGCAAGAAGCGCTCCTAATGACGGTCTCGGCAGGATATCTTGGCCTGGTGGCAGGCATTGGCCTCATACAATTGATAGCTGGTTTTATGGATGATGCGGGGGTAAATGAACATGGCCAAAGTAATAGCTACATCGGCAGGCCCGAAGTGGATGTTGAAGTAGCAGTAGTGGCAACTTTGATATTGGTAGTAGCCGGTGTTGTTGCTGGATTAATACCTGCGCTGCGCGCCGCTAGGGTAAACCCGATAACCGCAATTAGAGACGTTTAAAAAAATGTACAAAGTACGATGTACGAATGGAAATTGAGTGTTGAAATTGATTGTGTAATTGAAATAAAAAAAATTGTACCTCGTACTTCGTACATCAAAGAAATGGATAAATGGCTCGAAATATTAAGCACCATGGCGCGCAACCCTTTGCGTACCTTCCTTACATCTATGGGGGTGTTTTGGGGCATATTTATGCTTATGCTGTTAATGGGCGCAGGTAAGGGCTTAGAGAATGGGGTTAGGGCCATGTTTGATGGCATGGACATGAACAGTATGTATGTGTGGGGGCAAAAAACCACGATACCGTATAAAGGATTTAAGCCAGGCCGCAACTACAACTTTAAAAACGGCGATATTACCGCACTCAAAGAACAGGTGCCCGAGCTTAAATATGTATGCCCCAGAGGGCAATTGGGGGGCTACGGCAGCGACAATAATGTTAGCCGAAACGCTGTTGTGGGCAATTATACCGTATGCGGCGATTACCCCGAATACATTTATGTAGAGAAATTAAAAATGGTGCAGGGTCGTTTTCTAAACGAAAATGACATTACAGAAAGGAAGAAAGTATGCGTAATTGGCCAAACCTTGGTAGACGAACTATATGAAGAGGACGAAGAAATAATTGGTAGCTATATTAAAGTTCAAGGAGTATTTTTCCAGGTTATTGGCACCTTTACCACCACCAAGCAAGGCAATGAGGCCATTGGCGACTTAAAAACCCTTTACGTGCCATTTAGCACTTTTCAGCGAGTGTTTAATTGGGGCCAAACAGTTGGTTGGTTTGCCCTTTCGGTAAAACCTGGCTACGACCCATATGAGGTGGAGCAAAAAGTAAAAAAGGTACTTTTGGCTAGGCACAACATTAGCCCAGATGATACCAGGGCTGTTGGCTCGTTTAATGCGGCCACCGAATCGGCCAAGTTTAGCAGTTTATTTCTAGGCATCAATTTTATAATCTTTATAGTAGGTATGGGCACTTTGCTCTCAGGTGGTATAGGCGTAATGAACATTATGCTCATTTCGGTGGCTGAGCGCACCAAAGAAATTGGGGTGCGCAAGGCAATGGGTGCCACACCCAGAAACATTTTAGGTATGATAGTGAGCGAGGCAATGGTAATTACCTTTCTATCGGGTTTTATCGGTTTAGCCTTCGGCATTGGCATAATTGACCTAATTGATTATGTTGTTGGCGTGCCAGTGCAAGGCCCCGATAGCGACCCAAGCTTTTTCAGACGGCCCGAAATAAATGCAGGCATTGCCGTTTTCTCGATAATAGTACTAATCGTTATCGGTGCGTTGGCTGGATTGTACCCTGCGCTTAAGGCGGTAAGAATTGATCCGATAAAAGCACTTCGAACAGAATGATGATAGATGTCAAATGAGAGATGACAGATGAGAAAAAAAAGATAAACAACATTTCCCCAACGGGGAAATATAACAATAGCATGGAGCAACGCCCTATGTACGAATGACAGAGGCGAAATACCAGATGTCAAATGTGAGATGACAGATGAGAAAAAGAGATAAACACCATTCCCCAACGGGGAAACATTACAATAGCATGGGGCAACGCACTATGCACGAATAAAAAAATTTAGCAAAAGATACTTGATACTAAACAACAACAATGAAAAAAGTACTGCTTACCTTATTTATACTTGTGTTGCTGGGCCTGTTTGGCTATGTAGGATACTACTTGTTTACGAAAAGCAAGAAAGACCCTGTAGTTTACAAAACCTCGGCTCCCTTTAAAACAGATATTGTTGTAAAAACAGTAGCTAACGGTGCCGTAGAACCGCGCAGGGAAGTAACACTGAAACCACAGATAAGCGGCATTATTGACGAACTATTTGTTGAGCCGGGCGATAAGGTAAAAAAAGGCCAAAAAATTGCCCGTATCAAAATCATTCCTGACGATGTAAACTTGGGCAATGCAGAGTCGGCTGTAAATAAGGCCAAACTAGCAATGGAACAAGCCGAACTGGAATTTGACCGACGCAAAAAACTATATGAGGCCAAAGCCATATCAGAGGTTGAATATCGTCAGTTCCTTTTCGAATACGAGCAGAGCAAAGAGGATTATGCCAATGCATTAAATACAGTGCAGCTCATTAAAGAAGGCATCAGTAGCCGCAGCAAACAAACTACTACCATAGTACTGGCCACTATTGATGGTATGGTGCTAGATGTACCCGTAAAAGTAGGTACCCAAGTAATACAAAGTAATACTTTTAACGAAGGAACCACAGTGGCCATTATTGCCGACATGAACGATTTGATTTTCAAAGGCTCAATAGATGAAAGCGAAGTGGGAAAAATAAAGGCCGGTATGCCCCTGCGCATTACCATAGGCGCTATTGAGGGCCGCACTTTTGACGCGGCGCTCGAATATATCAGCCCTAAAGGCGTAACCGACCAAGGAACCATCAAATTTGAAATTAAAGCAGCACTTGAGCAGCCCGAAGACATTTTTATAAGAGCTGGGCTAAGTGCCAATGCCGATATTATTTTGGATAAGCGTGACAGCGTAATTGCCCTCAAAGAGCGCGACCTGCTGTTTTCCAACGATTCTGTTTTTGTAGAGGTAGAAACAACCCCGCAGCAATTTGAGAAAAAGCAGGTAAAAACCGGCCTGTCTGATGGTATTAATGTAGAGTTATTGGAAGGCATTGATGAAACTGTAGCAGTAAAAACCCAGCAGTAGCCAGTACTCAGCAAACAACTCAACGCCCCTGCACAACAACTTAACCCCAACTATCTACATCTCAACAGGCTTTAATGCTATTTATGTAGCATAGTCGGCATAATGTGTGGCTGGTAGTTCAACAAGTTTATTATAAAAATTGTAGTTTTACACGTAAATCTCAATAAAAAAAAACAACCATCATGAAGAAAGGTATTCTATTTGCCGGCGGTGTTGCCCTAACATTGGCCTTTGCCGGTTGCGACGATGGCTCAGCCAAAATCGCAGAAATACAAGCAGAGCTTGACGCTGCTAAAATGCAAGCTGACTCTCTTAGCCTAGTTGCTCAAGAAGAACTTAGTTTAGTTACTACCACTTTCCAGTACAAAGTTGACTCGTTGCAGTACGTTATCGACTCATTGACTGCGCCTAAAGGCACCACGGTTACCAAACCTAAGCCTAAGCCAGCTCCAGCGCCTGAGCCAACTAAACCAGCTGACACTAAAGGCAGTAAAATGGATGGCAATACCAGCACCACCACCACTGACGATAAGAAAAGCAAAATGGATGGTGAAACCAATACAACCACTACTGATAAAAAGAAGGAAAAAATGGGTACAAAACCCTAATTTGACTTGCTAAACTGGTATAATTATGAACGCCACTGGAGGAAATCTAGTGGCGTTTTTTTGTTCAATTTAATTATCACTGCAACATCAACTCTATTGGGGCGCTTTAGAAATTGCTATTGTGAATATCCAAACCCCTACATAATAAAAAAACCCGACCAACATGTTGATCGGGTTTTCAAATCAGTAATTACTTAAACAATATTATTGCTTTGTGTAAGTTGCTTGACAAACGTCATTTTGGCTAGTTGCAGTTTCAGTAACTGTGTAGTTAAAAGTAATGGTGTTAGCGGAAGCGCTATACGTACCAGTACCAGCTACAGGGAAACCATCATTATCAGGGTCTTGGCTTGCAATAGTAATAGTATTTCCTTCGACCGTTGCTACTACGTTAGCAGCATAAAAATCCCAAAAGTTAGAAAGTAGAACCCTAGTTTCATCAGTGGCTGAAGCGGTAATAGTAACAGTGTAAGCAGCACTACCAGAAGCAGAACAAGCATCAGCTACACTGTAAGTACCTACGAATTTAGCACGACTCAAAGTAGCGCAATCAGTACCTTCATAACCAGAGTCACAAACGCACGAACAAGTACCATTAATGTCAGTAGCAACGCCAGTGGCTGCACATAATACATCTTTACATACATCTTCCTCGCAAGAGGTAAAAGAGAAAATTAAGCCAAAAGCCAAAACCGCAGTGGCAAAATTCTTAATTGAGAATACATTTTTCATGTTGATTGTTTTTTGATGGTTTATCAATGTTGATAGGATGTAAAATTAGAAAAAATACTTGATGCAAAAGCAAATCGATATCATATCAAAAACCAACATGCCAATGTGAATAGCAAATTTTAGACACCAATTGCATTTCATCGGGCATAATAAACCATTCATCGATACCCACAGACAGCTCACAGGTGGAGCAAAAACAATTTAACTAGCACAAAGCCCTATAAATAAAAGCAATAGCCTCTAAAGGATAAAGTACTGTTTAAACGTAAGCCATAATATTATATGAGCACCAAAGGCGCAAACTACCAAACTTTTGCTAACTTTGTAGGCTTACACTTTATTGTGTACCAATTGAATTAAATGATTCAAAAAAAACAAGGATGAGCATAAAGAATTATTTACTCACTTTCCTGACAACGACAACATTACTATTTGCTTTTGCCCAAAAAGCCAATGCCTCTCACGCCATGGGAGCCGACATATTTTACGAATGCGTGGGTCAAGATTCATTTAGAATCACCCTCAACTTCTATCGTGATTGCGACGGAATAAGCGCCCCCGCAACTGGAAGAATTGGTATAACCAATACCTGTGCAGGCGGGGCTACAACATTTATTACAGCGCAGAGAACTCCCCTAATTCAGCCCGACGGCATTGCCAATGGTAGTGAGGTATCAGCATTGTGTAATGCTCAAATTACAAATAGTACCTGTAACGGCGGTAACTTACCCGGTGTGCAACAATATCAATATAGCTTTTTGTGGGTAGCCAATGCGCAATGCAACGCTTGGCGTATATCTTATGACCTTAATGCCCGCAACGCCCAAATTCAAACCTTGCAAAACCCAGGTAGCAGAGATTTATACATCGAAGCTTTTATCAATAATACTACCCTGCCTAACGGACAAAGAATTTGCAATAACTCACCAAGATTTACCAATCGCCCGGTACCTTACTTCTGTTATCAAGATAGTATATTGTATAATCAGGGAACTATTGATCCAGATGGAGATTCACTGGTTTATACTTTGGTGCAGCCATTGTCAGATCCAGGAGTGGTAGTGCCTTACGTTGCAGGATTCTCCATTAACAATCCACTTACAACTAACAACACTTTTACCTTTAGTAGCAGTACTGGCCAAATGTTTTTTGTGCCACAACAAGCACAAGTAGGTGTAATAACCGTAAGGGTTGACGAATATAGAAATGGTGTACTGATTGGCTCTACCATGAGAGACATTCAAATAGTAGTTTTAGGTCCGCCTTTATGTAACCCGCCTTATGGGATTATCAACGAAAACGGTATCGATTCGGCCTCCGTTACAGGTGGGGTATTTTCTGATGACTACGAGATTGAAGCCTGCCCTGGCGACACCGTAAGATTTAACATTAACCTTGGCGGCCAAAACATCACGTTAAGTTCTAACGCTTCGCAAGCGCTGCCCGGTGCAACGTTTACCACTACCCCAGTGGGTAATGACTCAGTAATAGGTAGCTTTTCGTGGGTTACCACTTCATCTGACACGGGTATTAAGAATTTTTCAATCAGTTATGGCATCAACTCTTGCCCTATTGACCG
>JAGYJT010000055.1 GCA_018401955.1 Chitinophagales bacterium
ATATAAAGGCATCCATTGCCAATGAATACTTTATACCCGAAGTATGATTGAGTAAATGCCTTATGGTGAGCTTGTCAAAGTAAGGGTGGAAGTTTAACTGTGGCAAATACTTTTTTACCAGTTCATCTACATTTTCAATATATCCTTCTTGGATTGCAATACCGATAAGAGCTGAAGTAAAAGACTTAGCAATGGAATAGGAGGCATGCTTTGTCTCAGGGCCTTGGCCATCATTAAAGTATTCTGTTAGGATGGTATCGTTTCTGATGATAAGCAATGCAGAGGTATTGTGCGAAGCAACCACATCTTCAATAGTAGAGAAAACGGGCACATCGGTTGTCCAATCATTTACCTTAATGCTGTTTTTCCACTTGTTATCGCCGTTGTAAAACTCGAAGGGCGTGGTACTTTTGGTTATAGCCTTGCTTGGCAAACGCTTACTGTCTTTATGGTCGGGAGCCGCCAAAAAGAATGCCTTTACCGGAAAACACCCTTGCATAACCACAAGGCAGGCAATGATTATTACCATATCTGTTATCCGTTGGGTATAAAAATTGTATTTAGGCATTAGCTCAATTTGGGTGCATATTCTTTTTTGAAATCAACAACTTTATTATTCAATGCGGCTTCTAGTGCGGCATCGGCTATCAAGTGCGACAGCATACACTCTTGTTTGCTTACATTGTTCAATACACCGGTTTCTATGCCTACGGTAAATTGTTTCAACTCTTCCATATAAGCATCCTTATAGCGCTGCGGAAACGAATGATTGGCCACACTGATGTTGGTGCCTTTGGCAGTGCTTAGCTGCAAGGTGTGGTCCAATTGGTTTTCGGCCCGTACCATACCATGCTCGCCAAATACTTCCAAGCGTTGGTCGTAGCCATATGCCGATATTCTACTGGTATCAATAGAACATATTAAACCATTGGGGTAGTGCACAGTAACCAGTACAGTATCAAAATCATTTAGTGCAGCAATCTCCTTGTCATGGGCATAGCCGGTGGCATAAATTTTTTCAGGCACTTCAGCACCCAGTAAAAAAGTAAGCATGTCAAAGTCATGGATAAGCATGTCGTGGAAAATGTTGCCCGAAATGCTAAGGTACTCAATAGATGGCCTTGGATTATCGCGCGAACTGGCTTTCCAAAGCCTCAAGTTGCCTAATTGCGGCAATGTTTCTTTCAAAGCCATAAAACTCCTGTCAAACCTTCGCTGAAAGCCCAAATGCAAGGCCAGACCTTTACTAGAGGCCAAATCGAAACATTCAGCAACTTCGTGCAGGGCATGGCCAACTGGTTTTTCTGCAAATACGTGTTTACCGGCATTCAATGACTTAATTATATAGTCGTAATGAGAATCGGTTGGTGAGGATATTACCACAGCATCCAGCGCTGGGTCAGCAAGTGCTTCGTTAATGGATTGATAGGTATTACAATTTTCAGCCGCTCCAACTTGTTTAAGTAGCGTGCTATTTGTATCCACTACAGATAGTAAGTTGGCGTTTTTGAGTAGTTTAATAGAGGTAAGGTGAAAGTTGCCTGCGCGGCCCAAGCCCACAATGCAGAAATTAATGACGCTCATCTTATGGTTAGTTGTACGGTAGTTATCGTTTGTTATCGTGCTGAAAGATAAAATGATTATACTAGATAAATAGTTATTGCACCATTATAGTTGTAGAATTGTATTTTTTGGGACACGGCTTATTGGTTTTAATAATGATAATCAAATAGTTACGAATTTATTGTACGAGGCATTGAGGTTGATAAGTAAACCATCATACTTGGTGATATTGCCTTAAAGCAAAACTATCTTGTTTCTATTTACTTCATAATCAACTTTTGTTGGAATAATAATTTGCAATTGCTATCTTTGTGCTCCCTTTGCTGACAGACCAATCAAGCTATGAATAACCAAGAGGTAAAAATCTTTTCCGGCAGTGCTTCCAGATATCTGGCAGAACGTGTTGCGGAATCGTATGGCAAACCACTTGGAAGTTTAGCGATTGAAAGGTTTAGCGATGGTGAGTTTCAACCCATAATTTCTGAATCGGTAAGGGGTTCGTTCTTTTTCATTATACAATCTACTTTCCCGTCGTCAGACAACTTGATGGAACTGCTCATGATTATTGATGCAGCCAAAAGAGCCTCTGCCGACTATATTACTGCGGTTATCCCTTATTTCGGTCTTGCTCGTCAAGACCGTAAAGACCGCCCGCGTGTGGCAATTGGTGCCAAATTGGTTGCCAACTTGATTACCGCTGCCGGAGCTAATAGGGTAATGACCATGGACTTGCACGCTGGACAGATACAAGGGTTTTTCGATATTCCTGTGGATCACTTGAGCAGCTCGGCTATCTTTATCCCTTACATCGAAAGTTTGGGCTTGAAGAACTTGGCTTTCGCTTCGCCAGATGTGGGTAGCACCAAACGTGCTCGTGGCTATGCCCAGCACTTTGAGGCTGACTTGGTAATTTGCGATAAGCACCGTAAACGTGCCAACGAGATTGAGAGCATGACCGTAATAGGCGATGTACGAGGAAAGAATGTAATTATTGTGGACGACATGGTAGATACTGCCGGCACACTTACCAACGCTGCGAACCTTATTATGGAGCAAGGCGCACAGAGTGTGAGGGCATATATTACACATCCAGTGCTTTCGGGCAAGGCTTATGAGCGTATTGAAGGCTCTGCGCTTACCGAGCTTGGTGTATGTGATACGATACCATTGAAACGCCAAAGTGATAAAATAAAAGTATTGTCGGTTGATAGCATTTTTGCTACGGCCATTCGCAATACGCACGAACATAAATCAATAACCTCGCTGTTTGTCAGCGCGCTGTAAGTATTATAAACCAATAGACAATGAAATCTATCGTTCTTGAAGGCACCCTTCGTACTGAAACTGGGAAAAAAGCCGCAAACCATCTTAGAAAAACTGGCGAAGTGTTGTGCAATTTGTACGGCGGCAAAGAGAACGTAATGTTCTCAGCTCCATACAACTCGTTCAACCCAATTGTATATAGCCCTGATTTTTATCAAGTTGAAGTTAAATTGGATGGCAAATCTTATACCGCGTTGGTAAAAGACGTTCAGTTTCACCCAGTAACTGATAAAATCCAACACATTGATTTCTTGGAGTTGATTCCAGGAAAAACTGTTGTAGCTGAAATTCCAATCGTTTTGGTTGGTCAGGCTGCTGGTGTAAAAGCTGGTGGTAAGTTGGTGCAAAAGTTGCGCAAACTTAAGGTGAAATCAACGCCTGAAAACTTGCTTGACAAGGTTGAAGTGAATGTTGAGAAATTACAGCTTGGTAAGTCTATCAAAGTTCGTAATATCAGCGAAGCTAACTTTGAAATCTTGAACCCTTTAGCGGTTCCGGTTGCATCTGTTGATGTACCTAGGGCATTGCGTGGTTCATTTAAAGCTGGTGGAAACGACGAGGAAGAAGAGGAAGCACCTGCTGTTGAGGCCGCTGAAACTGCTGCAGAATAATTTGCACTGCACTATAATAATCAAAAGCCCGGTTGCTGTAGCTCCCGGGCTTTTTGTTGTTTCAATCCACTCTAGTCAGTACAATATTGGCTAACTTAGCATTCCAGTTTTTAATAGAATAGGCACTATGGCACCAGAGGAGTTGTATAAAAATGTGATAGAAAACATGATCCCCTTGCATACCTTGTTGGGTTTCAAGTTGGAGGAGATAAGGGAAGGTTATGCTAGGATTAGGGTGCCGTTTAGAGATGAGCTGATAGGTGACCCCCGCGCCCGGGCACTGCACGGTGGTATAATAGCTACCGCAATGGACTCAGTGGGCGGTGCTGCAGGAATGACTACTTTGGTAAGTTTCGAAGATAAACTAAGCACCATTGATATGCGTGTGGACTACCTGCTGCCTGGTAAACCCCTGGATTTATTTGTGGAGGGCGAAATTATACGAAGTGGCAACCGCATAATCGTTACCAGCATGATTGCTTGGCAAGAAGATAAAACCAAACCCATTGCCGATGGCCGTGGTGTGTATAATGTAAAACGAGTACAGAGTTAGCTAGTAACCAACATACTAGTTAACAGTAACCAATAATAGAATCATAAATGGATACATTGACCAATACCACAGCATCGGCTAAACCGATGAAAAGATTTGAAGAGATAGCTTACGAGCGCCCAGATATGGCCCAGCTTGAGCAAGGCTTTAACGAGGCCATTGCACAGTTTGAAAATGCTGACAGTGCTGAGGCACAATGGGAAGCCATGGAACAGATAAATGCCCTTCGTAGGGGATTTGATACTGCATATACACTAGTCTCTATTCGCCATACTGTTGATACGCGCGATGCTTTTTATGAAGGAGAGCAGAACTTTTTTGACAAAAATATGCCGATTGCCGAAGGCTATACCAACCGGTTTTACAGGGCATTATTGAATAGTAATTTCCGCACGGAGCTGGAAGCGCGCACAGGTAAACAATTGTTTGATTTGGCAGCTTGCCAGTTGAATACTTTTAGCCCGGAGGTGATAGATGATATGCAGCGCGAAAATGAGCTTAGTAGCGAGTACACCAAGTTAATGTCATCAGCTAAAGTGGAGTTTGAAGGGGAGGAGTGTAATTTGCAAAAGCTACAACCCTACATGACCGATCAAGACCGAGGCAGGCGTAAACGTGCCACTGAGGCTTATTTTAGCTACCTCAGCGACAATCACGAGCAACTTGATAGAATATACGATGACCTGGTAAAGGTGCGCGCCAAGATGGCTACCAAGCTTGGTTATAAAAATTACGTAGAGCTATCTTATGCAAGGCTTAACCGTACGGAGTACGATGCTAAAATGGTAAAGGGTTACCGCGAGCTAATTTTGAAAAATGTGGTGCCATTGGTTAGTAAGTTGCGCCAAAAGCAAAAAGAGCGCTTGGGCGTTGACAAAATGCGCATTTACGATGATGGCTTAAAATTTACTACGGGCAATGCAAAACCAAAAGGCGACCCCGAATGGATAGTTAACCATGGCGAAACCATGTATAAAGAGCTTTCAGCTGAAACGGATGAGTTTTTCAGTTTTATGCAAAAGTATAATTTGATGGATTTGGTGGCGAAAAAAGGTAAAGCACCTGGGGGCTATTGCACTATGCTTTCCGATTATCAAGCACCGTTTATCTATTCAAACTTTAATGGTACATCTGACGATATTGATGTGCTTACTCACGAGGCTGGGCATGCCTTCCAAGTATACAGCAGCCGTGCATTTGCCGTGCCTGAGTATCGTTGGCCAACCTATGAGGCTTGCGAAATACACTCAATGAGCATGGAGTTCTTTACATGGCCTTGGATGGAGTTGTTTTTTGAGAACGATACTGATAAGTACAAATATGGTCATGTAGTATCTGCGCTTTACTTTATGCCGTATGGTGCTGCAGTTGATGAGTTTCAGCACGTGGTGTACGAAAACCCTGAAATGGCACCAGCTGACCGCAACCGTATTTGGCGCGAAATAGAGAAGAAATACCTGCCAGAGCGCGACCATGATGGTATTCCGTACCTAGAAAAAGGTGGTTTTTGGCAAAAGCAACAGCACATTTACAACTCGCCATTCTATTACATCGATTATACCTTGGCACAAGTTTGCGCCCTACAATATTGGTTGCGTAGCCAAGAAAATCGCAACAAAGCTTGGGCCGATTATGTTACCTTATGCAAAGCAGGTGGGAGTATGCCATTTTTGAAATTAGTTGAACTAGCTGGCCTACAATCGCCTTTTGACCCTGCCTGCATGCCATCGGTGATGGAAAAGGTGGGAGCGTGGTTGGATACCATTGATGACAAAGCATTATGACCCAAACAAAATTATCGTGGCTTTTTGAGCTACTTTGGTTGGCATTTGCCGCCATAATTACCTTAATGGTACTATTACCTGCGATAGGCACTATCAACGGTGAGTATTTAATTACCAACGCCTTTTTTGTGTTTTTAACAGTCACTTTTTTTAGGCTGTTTCTATACATTAACCAGGTGCCTTACCTTACCAAGTTGTGGGCGAGAGTAATTTTGATTGCTTTTTTGGGTATACTATTCTTTCAGTTTATGATAACCATACAGCAGTTTTTGTGGGATATGGACAATCATACTATTTCAAAGTTCTTAACCCCTGCAAAGGCATTTGAGCACAGCGAAGCAATATTGGATAAATACTATTACTTCAAAAGCGAGTTCTTGCTGTTTGCCATAGCAAGTGAAATGATGATAGTGCTATTGGCCATAAGGGTAGTTGCTTCGATGTGGCAATACGGACCAAAGTCAATGAATAGGTAGGTTGTAAAACCGTAAGGGTTATTCTCCGCTGAGGTCTATTTCTGTATTGTCACCTATGTTAAGGCTTTGGCTTAACCCTTTAATGTAGGCATCGCTGCCTATTACCGAGCGCTTTAAGATTACATGGTTCAGTCGAGCAAAGTCGCCAATAATCGAGTTGTTCAGAATCGAAGATTTAATTTCGGCATCCTCGCCTATGGTAACGTTTGGCCCTATTATGGAATTGGAGATGCGTGCTCCTTTAGCAATACTTACTGGTTGAATAATAATGGTATTATCGAATTTAGGTAAGTTTTGGGCAGCGAAATTATACTTTTTGAGTAAGGTAGCATTGGTTTCTAATAGAATCTCTACCTTGCCACAATCGTACCATTGATCTACTTTAAAGCTATTTATGCGTATACCTTTGTCAATCATCACCTGGATAGCATCCGCTAGGTGAATTTCAGTATCGGCATCAGCTCTATTGGCAACCAAAGCGTCTAAAGCACCAAAAAGCTCCGGTGATTCTTTGATCATATATACACCTACCAATGCAAGGTTAGATTTTGGAAACTTTGGTTTTTCAATCACTTTTGTAATTACATTGGCTTCTGCACCCACTTCTGCAACACCAAAGTTCCATGGGTCTTCAACCTTTTTTACGCCAAGTGAAGAGTATTTTGCATCCACAACAGCTTTAAGGTCAACTTCAATAATCGTATCGCCCAATACAATCAATACCTCTTTGTCTTTACCTACTATTTTTTTGGCAGTCCAAATAGCATGGCCCAAACCTTCACGTTTTTCTTGAATGGTATAATGTGCCTTAAGGTTAGGGTATTTATCCTCTACATAGCTGCGTATTTTATCACCCAAATAGCCAAGCACAAAAACAAACTCCGTAACGCCTACTTCTTGCAGCTGATCGATAATAAAACCTAGTATGGGTTTGCCTGCTACAGGTATTAGGGCTTTGGGTTGTGTGTATGTGTGTGGGCGTAAACGGGTTCCCGGGCCAGCAACAGGGATAATAGCTTTCATGAAATTCGGTTTCTTCCGTTAAAATTAAGGGTTTTATGGCAAAGCCTAACTGAAATTGCCAAGTGTAAACAATTTTGAATGGATAAGAGTATCAATTACTTTGAGGTAATAGCGATAATAGGGCCAAAATCACCTCCTTTCTGTTCACTAACGCCAGGTGTATACATTAGCGATATCGCACCATCTAAATACAGTGCGTTTTGGCAGCCTAACTGCTGTATGAATAGGCTGGCAAAAGTATACAAATTAACAGGTTGCTTTGAGATGGCAAATACAGCCCTGCCCAAGCTATCAATGCCTACTCCACTGCGAACGTATACATTGCTAGAACCCTCTTTAAATGCTGGGTGTATGGCACCATCAATAACTAGCATAGGGCCCGATTGTGTTGCGAATTCTGTTGGATTCTTAAAAATATCTTCACCATACTTTGATGTTTCGGTAACATGTGCGCCCATGTTATCAATATAAAAAATACCATTAGGTTTCAAAGAAAAATTACCGCTACCATCACGGGTATTTATTGGCACCAATTGTTCCCCGTTTTCAATATACAAACCAACCGGAGCATTACTGGGAGTGTACATGCCAGCATTGGTAATCATTAGTACCTCTTTGTTTTGCTTGTTTAGCGCCGCGGAGAGGTTTTTGATGCTGGAATATAGGTTTCCCTGCTCATCTTTCCAATGAAGCGTTATCTCATGTTTACTGGGCTCGGCAATAAAGATGTTGTAAGTGGCACCTTTATAATCAATAGTTTTGCCGCCATCACTTACTTTTTCATCTGTAATAATAGCAAAGGCACTGATTGCCAAAGCAATAAGCCCCAGCGGCATTAATCGCATATTGAATTGTCTAACCGTCATAAGTACTATAAAACGAACAGGTTACAGTTTAGCGTATAAACCAGTCGAATTAAGGGCTATATGCAACCAATGGGGCCGATTAAAGGTTTTATTACTTGGGACGGTTAATTTCAATTATTTTTACGCTCCTGATAAATATAATATTATAGTGAGGCGACAGTTAATTTTTGTTTGGACGTTGGTTTTGGGCATCATGCTTAATAGCGCTGTGGCTAGCGCTCAGCAGCGAGTGGTAGGCGATGTGCTGGTGATGTTGAAGCACGGCAGTGAAGTACATGAAACCCTTAAAAATGTTCAAGCTCGTTTCCCTCAAGCCGAAGTTGCCATGGGCGAGACTGTTGCCCCCTCATTGAATATCTGGTTATTTAAAACAAACCCAGCTTGGGAGTTACAAGTGCTTGATTATTTGAAAGGCTTGCCACAAGTGCAGTTGGCTCAGTTTAATCGTATTGCCGACGAGAGGCTTACCCCTAACGATACCATTTACCCCAACCAATGGAATTTTGAGAATACAGGGCAGGGTAGTGGCGTGCCAGGAGCAGACATCAAGGCCTCGTTGGCTTGGGATATTACCACAGGCGGCTTTACCAGTACTGGCGATACTATAGTGGTGGCCGTTATAGACCAAGGCATGGAGTTGAGCCATGGTGACTTAAATTTTTGGAAAAATGGTTATGAGATACCAGGAGATAGCATTGATAACGATGGAAACGGTTACATTGATGATGTAAATGGTTGGCATGTATTAAATGAAAACGACTCTATACCTAATGGTTCGCATGGTACCTTATGCGCTGGGCTGGTGGGTGCTAAAACCAACAACTTAGTAGGCACCGCTGGCGTAAATTGGGGGCTACCTATTATGCCGGTTGTTTGCCAAAACTATACTGAAAGCCAAGTTGTGGCAGCGTATGCCTATATACTGGAAACCAGACGACTATACAACCAAACCAACGGTGCTAAGGGGGCTTTTGTTGTTGCTGCTAACTCATCTTTCGGTATCAATTTTGGCTTTGCTGCCGATTATCCTATTTGGTGTGCGATGTACGACTCATTGGGCATGCAGGGCGTTATGAGTGTTGGGGCTACTGCCAATATTAACGTGGATGTAGAGGCAGGTGGCGATATTCCATCAACCTGCACCAGCGATTTCCTTTTGGTGGTAACCAATACTACCCGCACCGATTTTAAAAACCCAGGCTCAGGCTATGGCCTCAACTCTGTTGATTTGGGCGCACCTGGCACTGGTATTTGGAGTACTACCTCTGGTAATGGGCACTCGGCATCTACAGGAACTTCCTTTGCTGCGCCGCAAGTGGCTGGCGCGGTAGCGCTGTTGTTCTCCACAGCTTGCCCAGAGTTTATGGTTAATTATAAAGTGCAGCCAGATAGCATGTTGCGCTTGGTTAGGCACAGTATTCTTGCAAGTATCGATACTATTCCTGATTTGGTGAGCAGCAGCAGTTCAGGCGGAAGGTTGAACATTTACAAAGCACTATTGCGTTTCCAAAATGATTATTGCACCAGTTGTTTAGAAATCAATGCAACCGAACAAGATGTACTTTGTAATGGAGATTCCACTGGAGCTATTACCTTGGCTATTGACAGTGGTCGCTCGCCTTACACTTATCATTGGAGTAATGGTGATTCATCGGCATTTGTTCAAAACCTCGTAGCTGGTAGTTACATGGTTACCGTAACCGATTCGCTGGGTTGCACAAGGGTTGGTTACTACAGGCTTTTACAACCATCATTATTGCAAACAGGATTTATTGTCAACCGTTCTACTGGTATTCCTAATGGTAGTATAACAGTGCTAACTCAGGGCGGTGAGCCTCCTTATTCTTTTGCTTGGGCGGAGAGCATTGGTACGGGTAATTTAGCGGATAGCCTATTGCCTGGAAGTTATACAGTAACCACCACCGATGCTAATGGTTGCTCGCAAATAGATTCCGTAACGGTTTATTTGGATAGCACGGTTAGTGTTTTGCAACCAAATGGGTTGATATCTAAAGTCAGTTTTTACCCTAACCCCGCCAACAAGTCAATCCAGTTTGAAATGACTACCCAAAGCACTGTTGAGGTAAGCCTTACCTTGGTAGATATTGTGGGTAAGGCGGTTAAAAGACAATCGTTGGGTATGGTAGCTGGTACTACCATGGGTAGTATGCAATTGGAAGGTTTAGGTGCTGGAATTTACTTTATGCAAGTTTTGGTAAATAACAGATTGACAGGTGTATATAAAATTGTAAAGCAATAAGCATGCAATTGTGCCTAGCCTTGTTGTTTTGCATGTTTGCCATTCACGTTAATGCCCAACCGCTATCATGCAACGGCAATACAGCGCTTTGCGATAAGCGATACAACGAGGTAACTTACCCAACTACGCACAATGCTTTTAATGCTGCACGAAGCTCCCAAAGATGGACTTACCCCAATCAAAAGTACGACCTGCCACGCCAACTGAAAGATGGTGTAAAGGCCTTTATGATTGATGTGCACTATTACAACGGCCCCAATAAAAAGCTACGGGCGCAAAAGCCTGTAATGGTGTTTCACAGCTATGCAGTATTGGGCTATAGGCCGCTCACTGATATACTGGATATGTTTGCGGAATACATGCAAGCCAACCCAAACGAAGTGCTTACGTTTATTTGTCAATGCAGTATTACCCCAGAAGATTTTGCCAAAGTGGTTGAGAAACATGACATTTACCAATATGTGCATACGCAATCTAAAGATGATCAATGGCCTACCTTGCGCCAGATGATAACCAGTGGTAAGCGGTTAGTTTTTCTAATCGACCGTACCGATAGTACCAGCAAACCTTGGCAACACCAGCAATACGACTATGGCTTTGAAAATCCTTATAGCAACAAGAGCCTCAAGAGGTACAATTGTGAACTAAAGCCTAAGGCCGATACTGCAAAGGCACTTTATATTTTCAATCATTTCCTTACTGGTACCTTCGCACGCCGAAGCAAAAACCGAAAGGCTAATAGCTATGAAATACTTATGGGTAGGGTTAAACAATGCCAAGAGGTAGTTGGCAAGCGCATCAATTTCCTTACCGTGGATTGGTACCATTGGGGCGATTTGTTCAAAGTAGTGGATGAGCTGAATGGCACCCATCAGGCAAAAAAGCCTTAACTTTGCACCTGCAAACAAACCGAATATGAAACAGTTAGTTGTATTGATAACGTTGGTAGCGTTGGGGCTTACTGCCTCGGCGCAGCAGTTGTACCCAGCCATGGACACTATAAGCTCTGAAGATAAAAGCGGTAATATTATTGGTGAACTGAAATGGGGCTATAAAAACATGGCGGGCGAATGGGTGGTTTACCCAGTGTTTGACCAAGCCGGAAAGTTTAACGAAGGCATGGCCATTGTAGGCCTGCTGCAAGACCGTAAGACCTGGAAATATGGTTTTATTGACGAAACCGGTGAACTAGTTGTGCCATTGATGTATGATGAGGTAGGTGTTTTTAGCGAGGGTTTGGCTTTTGCAGCGATATTGAACATTGTGTGGGAAGATAAGCCCGCAAGTAGCGAGTACAACAAGATTGGCTACATTGATAAGACCAACAAAATGGTTATTCAATTGCCCGAAGAGCTGAGCAAGCCAACCGCCAAGTGCTATTATAAGGGCTTGCCATTTGCTTCGGGCCTAGCCAAAATGTATGGTTCTCAGCCTGCCCAGTGCCCCAACTTACAGCCCATTGGTGTGTACAAGGATGGTAAGGTGATTATGATGCAGGAATGAGGAAAGTGGTGTAGTTCCTTACTTATAGTATAATATCTCACGCTCTAATATCATTACATTGGTTGGTGTACCTGGATTGACGTGTCCGATTGTTGAATAGAAATAGCGAAATCGATTATTACCAAATTTATCGAACTTGGAACATTTTGAAAAGAACTTGTAACCACCCACTCCCCATTCAGGGTCATATATGTGTGCCTTAGTTAAATTACCACGTTTGTCATACTCAAATTCAGATTGGGATGTTGTTTTCCCATTTTCATTTAAATGTACTTCACTAATAACATCATCATTCAGATTGTATTGGCTAATAGTTTTGGTCGTTCCTTTTGCTTTTCTGTAATGCCATTCAGTATTCTGCCCTTGAAGGTTATAAATATATTTTTGCTCGCTAATTAAATTTCCTAAGGAATCCAGTTCTGATATGCTGATTAGCTTTCCCGTGATATCGTATTGTTCAATGTCCAAACTTTTCACCCCATTACGATGAATACTTGCAATATAAACGGTTAGACTATCAAAGTCATAGCGAAAATTTTCCTTCACCGAGCCTCCCCAATCAGTTTGATAATTAGCCTCAATTAACAATCCATTGGAATAAACGTAAGTATCTATCAAAGTATCATTGGGTGAATACACAATCCTTTGGGTCATGTTGCCCTCTTCATTATAAAGCATAACAGAGGTTTCCACCCATTCCCCTTTTTTGGCTTTGTTATTTTTCAATTCACTATAATAACGATGTTCTATGACCTTTTTTACTGGGCCTTTTACATCAGATAGGTTTGAGCCATGTGGGCGCTGCGGAAAACCTTCTTCTTTAATCCCAATTAATGCCAGTAGGATCATACCAAAGTAAATCATAGAAAAAAATTAGCTTGAAAAGAAGGTGATCTTGTTGGAAAGCTTCATTATCCCTTTAGCAGCACCTAAATAAAGTTACTAAAAAGTCAGTCTAAAGAGTCATTACAGAGAACCTTGAAAAGTTCTTTGTTTCTTTGTGACTTATTGATAATATCGTTTTGGTATGAAAATAGCACTCGCCCAGCAGGACTATCACATCGGGAATTTTGAGGAGAACGGCCGCAAGATTATTGAGGCCGTGCGCAAGGCCAAGGCCAATGGCGTTGATTTGATTGTTTTCCCAGAGTTGGCTGTTTGTGGCTATCCACCCCGCGATTTTCTGGAGTTCAGCGATTTCATTCGCCAATGTGACGAGGTAGTAGATAACATTGCCGAAGAAACCCATGGTATTGCCGTTATAGTTGGCGCGCCACAAGTAAACCCGCAACCCGAGGGGAAGGATCTTTTTAACTCAGCATACTTTTTGTTAGATGGTAAGATTGAACGCGTAGTGCACAAAGCCTTGTTGCCCACTTACGATGTGTTTGATGAGTACCGCTATTTTGAGCCTGGCAAGGATTTTAGCGTAATTGAGTATAAAGGCAAGAAGATTGCCCTAACCGTTTGCGAAGACCTTTGGAACGTGGGCAACGAAAACCCGCTGTACATGGCTTGCCCCATGGATGTACTTACCCTCCAAAACCCCGACTTTATTGTCAATTGCTCCGCATCTCCGTTTGATTACCGCCATGCCGAAGACCGTATCAGAGTACTTAAAGCCAATACTAGTTTATACAAGGCCCCCATTTTTTATGCCAATCATGTGGGTGCACAAACCGAATTGATTTTTGATGGTGGCTCGTTGGTATTGGATGCTAAAGGCAGAGTAGTAGAGGAGTTACCTTACTTTGAAGAGGCTTACCGTGAATATGAGCTGGATGATTTAATTGCTTCGGCACAAACCAACTTACCTGATAACGTTCAGCCAAAAGACAAGATTGGCCTCATGCACGACGCGCTGGTGTTGGGTGTGAAGGACTACTTTCGTAAGCTGGGCTTTAAGCAAGCAATTTTAGGCTTGTCGGGAGGCATTGACTCTGCACTGGTGCTGGCATTGGCTGTTGAGGCTTTGGGGCCGGAGCATGTATGGCCCATTATGTTGCCATCCCGTTTTAGTAGCGACCACTCCATTAACGATAGTGTGGAGCTTTGCAAAAACCTTGGGGTAAAGGTTGACCAGATTTCTATTGAAGCCCCTTTTGAGGCATTTCTTGGTGTTTTGGAAGAACACTTCAAGGATTTACCCTTCAACATAGCCGAAGAGAACATGCAGGCCCGCAGCAGGGCGGTTATCCTTATGGCGCTTAGTAATAAGTTTGGGCACATATTGCTCAACACTTCTAATAAAAGCGAAGCTGCCGTGGGCTACGGTACATTATATGGCGATATGTGTGGCGGCATTTCGGTAATTGGCGATGTATATAAAACCGAGGTGGTGCAAATGTGTGAGTACATCAACCGCAATGGCGAGGTTATCCCTCAAAACATCATCACCAAGCCACCTTCTGCCGAGCTGCGCCCCGACCAAAAAGACAGTGATAGCCTGCCCGATTATGTCATATTGGACGAAGTGCTATACCAATACATTGAGCACCGCAAAGGCCCTAAGGAAATTGTAGCCTTGGGCTACGACGAGGCCTTGGTAAAGCGCATTCTTCGCCTAGTAAATATCAACGAATACAAGCGCTACCAAACCCCACCCATCCTCCGCGTATCCGCCAAAGCATTCGGAATGGGAAGGAGAATGCCGATAGTGGGGAAATATTTGGGCTGATTTAGAGATGCGATTTAAGAATGGAGATTTTCCACCATTGACTATCGACCATGGACCATGGATTATTCCTCCTCATCTATCAATCCCAACTCTTTCCGTTTATGGTAATCTCGTATAAGGAAGTAATACCAAACCACACCCGCGGTGTACATAGCAGCGGTAATAAAGAAAATGCTGGCGTAGTTCATGCCGCTTTGGCGCAGTATGCGGAAAATTTGTGAGCTAATATACCAACTGCCTGACCATATTGCCGAGTTGAGCGCACTCACCAGCTCTTGGTTGCGCTTGCCTACATAACTTAGGGTCAATTCGCTGGTCATGGGCCCGGCAACGTTCATCAGTGGTTGGCGAATAACGAAGAAGGCCACGGCCAATATGGATGCATACCACATCTCACTATAATATTCGGTGGTAGCCATCAATATCAAAAACAGGATGGCCAACGCTTGAATGAGCACGATGGCAATTTTGTAGCCATAGCGGTCCTTTACTTCGGGCACAAACAGGGTGCCTATTACCACTAGGCCAAAGCTCAGCGCCCCCACCAGCGAAAACGTACCACCATCCATGCCGTGCACGTTGAGAAAAAACAGGTTTACAAATGGGATAGTAAACCCTGCACCGGTAGAGATTATCAAAGTGGGCACAATTACCCGCAGAATCAATGGCCAGTCGTATTGGCCACTAAAATTGAGGTTGGTTTGGCGCTCGCTGAGGTTTTCTTGTAAAGTAATGCGATGAATAAAGAACACCCCGGCATAACCCAGCAAAGCAAAGAGCAGCAGCAAATCGCGCACAGGAAACCACTCGGGGAAATAATTGCTGAGCACAAAGCTTGAGGTGCCACAAATAAAAATGGCTAGGCTCATCATCATAAACGAGAGGGCAATAGCAGGAGAATGTTGCTTTTTAGGGCTATTGAGGATGATGAAGGGCAGGCTGGTAATTTGAATGCAGGTAAAAGAAATGCCCCAAAAAAAGAACCCCAGGTATATTAGGCTGTCGTAACCAGAACCCGCGGCCCATAGGATAAATAAGGCTATGGTTGGTGAGGTAACGGCAGCTACTTGAAAGTATGGCTTTAGTTTTCTACCACGGATGAAGATGCCGAACGGTATGGCAAAAATCATGATGGCAGGGAAACGCCAGCTCGTGAAATCTGCAATTTGATAATCGGCGTAACCTTGTTTATCCAAATAGAAATTGATTAGCAAGGTAAAGCTGGCATTGACCAACTGCACGAAAAACAAACCCGTAAGTAGTAGCTTAATGGGGTTGCTAAGGGTTTGATATCTGCCAAGGATGCGTTTCATGCGGCGGCAAAGGTACGGAGAACAGACTTTAGAATTCCCGTCATTACGAAAGTCCAATCAGGAACTTACCTAACCTGTAGTTTATAAGGACTTGAAGTAATCCCCTGAGAGAGCCGGTGTCTCCCATTTCTGAGCTTTTAGGTATTATGTAAATCGATTGTAGTGCTAGGGAGGCTTTAGTGCATTGATTCAGCGGATTGCTTCAAAATACTTTTCGCTACTGGCTCAAGTATTTTTCGCAATGACGGTAAGGGTTTTAGAAAACAAAAAAGCCCAACCTGGCGGAGGTTGAGCTTTAAAATGAAACTGGGTTTCCGGTGTTTGCGTTACCGTATTTTTTTATAACTTTTGGTAGTGATAACCACTATTCCGCCAGTGGCATCACCATACTTTGCAGGTATTCCTCCAGAATAGACGGTCATATCTTCCACAGAGTTGCGCACCAAAGCTGGGTCGCCGATAATTTTTACGCCGTCAATGATGTAAAGTGTTGCTTCAGGGCGAGACCCTCGGAATTGGATTGGGTCGCCAGGGTCATCTTGAAAAACTCCTGATACACGAGATATTGCATCTAATGGAGCCAAGGCTAACGTTTCGAGCTCTTTGTAACCGATAATATCTATTTTTATTGGATAGCCAGGTTCTACTAAATCTTTGTAAGCCGTAATGGTTGGCCCTTCAAGTATGGTGGTGCTCAGCTTGAAATCTACTACCCGTATCTGCCCGTCAGAAACCGAAATGCCTTTTATAAGTTGAGGTTGGAAGCCAATCAAACTTATTTTTATGTCATAAGTACCCGATGAAATAGGTTTGATAGTGTAATAACCTTTTTCATCGGAGAAACCTTGATAAACTGGCTGTCCATCTGCTTCAACAATTACATGTGCAAAGTAAACACCTGAACCA
>JAGYJT010000056.1 GCA_018401955.1 Chitinophagales bacterium
TCTCCATTGTTGAAAAGTTGTGATCTCTAATCTAATAGGATCGTATTTATTAATTGACGTTAGCTTTATTCTTTGTACTGTTATTCCTTACCAATATTTCAAAGAACTTTATAATCTCTTTTCTGTTTTTCAAGGCGTCGTTTAAAACGCTTCCCTCGTAAGGGACAGCAAAGTTATTATTGTTTTTTCGTTTCGCAAAATTTTCTGGAAGATATTTTTCGATTATTTTCTTCCGAATTAATCGGCCGAATCATCGTTAATCAACAGTGGTGCTTTTATAATTGTGCATCTCTTTAAGATGGATGCGAGCACTTGTTTTATCCAGAGTTTAAAAGAACTTCCTGTTGGCACGTTTGCTTTTCAGGATTTCATTTTCCCATTTCTTTTGCCGCGGTGTGTAACCGCGTTTCCGTTAAGGGACTGCAAAGGTAATGGGTTATTTTGAATCAGCAAATTTTTTCTTGATTATTTTCGATTTAATTTTCATTCCGTTTTCGGGTTGAAGAAACATCGTAACAGTGGTGCTTTTTGTAGTGCTGCCCTAAATGACAACCAGCACATGTAATAATCAGAAATCTTTTAAAGAACGCTCCTTTTCGCTATTGCGGCGTAACCGCTTTTTCGATAAGGGACTGCAAAGGTAATGCTGTTTTCTCATTCTGCAAATTTTTTCGGGAAAAATTTTCAAACTTTTTTTGAGGCTGTTTCCAACCCAAATAAAGATGATATACAGTGGTGCACATTTGGCGGGCATCTGTGGCCTGCGCTGCACTTGTTATTTTTCCGGAAACTTAGAAAGAACGACCGTTTTGATAACTACTGTTTTTCAAAAGCGGATTGCAAAGATGGGATGTTTTTGCGGTAAAACGCAAACCTTTTGTGCTGTAACCTTACAATTTTTTATTCCACAATCTTAACTCATTGAAAACCTATCGTTTGTTCTCGAATCAATTTACAAAAAACTTTTGCTTGGATGGCTTTGTACGGCTATTGTGGGGGTTTGTTGCACATATTGACTTCAAGTATCAAGTAAGGGTAAATTAAATGCAGAGATGATGGTTCAATAAAAAGGTGAAAGCTATCAACACCGATAAAAAATCAAGTCTTGGTACTTGATACCCACATCCTGACACTTTACACTGGCGCTATACCCAACTGCACCAGCACGGCACTTACGCCGTTAATGATAAACTGTACCCCGATGGAGAGCACGATAAAGCCCATTATGCGGCTGAGGGAGTTGATGCCCGATGGCCCTAGATAGGACACCAGTTTAGGCGCTATGGCCAATATTAAGTAGGTAAGCAAACCACAAACCACTATTACGCCGGCAATTACCCCATAATCCCACCACCTTTCGCTATCAACCCTCGAGAAATAACCGATTAGTAAAGAGATAGAGCCTGGGCCTGATAACAACGGTATAGCTAATGGCGTGAGCGATATATCGTCTTTCTCGATGGCCTCGGTTTTAACCTTTTTGCTAATGGTACGGTTTTTACCGTGTTCGCCCTGCAAAAGCGCAAAGCCAGAGCCTATAATTATCATGCCACCCGCTACGCGCATGGCATCAACGCTGATGCCGAAGAAATTAAGGATGAGGTGCCCTACAAAAAACGCTACCAGCAATATAATAACCATATAAAGGCTGGCCTTGCTGGCAATCTGTCGGCGGCTAGCGGCGGTTTCGCCATTGGTGAGGCTCAAAAACAACGGCATGGCACCCAACGGATTGAGCACCGAGAACAGACCTGCAAACGCCGAAAGAAACAATGCTAAAGATGCATCCATGGTGCAAAGGTAGGAATTAGTGGATAGTCCATGGTCCGCAGTGCATGGTTTTTATGCACATGGTGTGGCAAGCCTTGCCACCTCACCTACTCCACTTGCCAGTTTTTAGCCCGCGCACCAACAAGTACAACAGCAGCCCAATAGGCCCAAGCATAAAGGTAAGGAACAGGCAGGGCAGCATTATCCAATGGCTAATGCCTAGCTGGCGGCTGTCTTGCAGTTCCCAACTACCGATGAACATATCGAACACCAAGTAGTGCACCCAACCGAGCACCACGGCCCACTCGCCACTGAAAAGTTGTTTAACACCTTCAAGGCTACCAAAGTCGCCACTGCCGGTTTGCAACGTAAATGCCAATAGCAGTATATATAGTATGCCAAAAGCAATAGGGTACACATAGGAGTATACTACAAAACGTGTAACAACTGTGCCCGGTGCAACAAACATCAATAGCCATGCGGGCAATACGGACAAGTTGGCGAGCTGGAATACGATATCGGGTGTCATGTATATAAAGGTAAGGGATTAGGACGAAAATTACTGGAGGGCAATGAAATGTTTTGAATATTGAATTGCCAAAATATCGAAATGCATTATCTTGCGTATAGAACCCGTAACTCACAACTCGTAACCCGCAACCAACGCTTATGTACCCCAACAACGATAAACTGACCATAAAAACCTGGGCCGAAGAAGACCGACCTCGCGAAAAGCTGCTGCTAAAAGGCAAACGCACCCTTACCGATGCGGAGCTGATTGCCATTTTAATAGGCTCGGGCAATGCCAACGAAACAGCGGTTGACCTTAGTAAACGCATACTGGCCGGGGCAGGCAACAACCTAAACCAGCTGGGCAAAATGACCGTGACCGACCTTTGCAAATATAAAGGCATCGGCGAAGCCAAGGCCATATCGATAGTAGCTGGGCTAGAACTGGGCGCGCGCCGCCAGGTGAGCGAGGTGATAAAGCTTGACCAAATAACCAGCAGCCGCGATGGTTATGAAATATTGCGCCCGCTGTTGGCCGACTTGCCCAAGGAGGAATTTTGGGTATTGTACCTAAACAGGGCCAATAAGGTAATAATGAAAGACCAAACAAGCTCGGGCGGGGTAAATGGTACCGTGGCCGATTTGAAGATTATATTCAAGAAGGCTCTGGAGTTGTTGGCTTCGGGCATTATACTGGCGCACAACCACCCAAGCGGTAATTTGCGCCCCAGCCATGAAGATGATGTAATGACCAAACGACTGGTTGAGGCGGGCAAGATATTAGAGATACCCGTAATTGACCACCTGATTATTACCGACAATGGCTACTTTAGTTATGCCGATGAGGGGCGGCTGTGATTGGATTGCAAATTCAAAATTTAAAATTAAGATAGCCGAAAATAAGCCCATGGAGATTAGAAGCGTAAGCCTAAGTAAGTATATGGGCAGCTACAACACACTTGTATACCTAACACTGTTGTTTATTGCAATGGGGTTTGTGTCCACTGGTTTCTTTTTTTTAGCCTTGCTACCTGTTATTTATCTACTGGTGCAGCGGCAAAGATTCGGTAAAACAGCAGGGAAGGTAGTCCTTGTTCTTTCTCCGCAAGGCATACAGACACGCTCTGGCAAGTTTGCATGGGATCAGCTAACTGAGCTGACCATAGAAAAAAGGCCCAGGAAATATGAGTTATTCTTTATTGCTCTTGATGCTCAAGGCCATGAGATGCATTACCGCTATAGTTTTAATGAACTGCAAACCACACCTGAGGAAGTGCACCAATATATTACTACCTTTCGGCCAATTAGCTTTGAGCAATAAAACCTAAACCCATGAAAAAAACATTCGGTATTATCACCTCAGTAGCCATGTGGGCCGTGGCGGTTTGGGCCATTGCTCAACCAGTAAAAGAAACTTTTCATGTTGTGGTTATTGCAACGGCAGCCATAGTAATGTTAGTACACTTTATTGAGGTATCTTTTTACTTTTGGCATCCCAAAATGAAGCAGCACTTAACAGCCTACAACATTGGTATGACTTTACTGTGCGGTGTGTACCACTTTATGCCCTTGTACAAAGGCAAGCAGTTATGAGATAAAGTGATTCATAATGGCATCTTCGTTATCGCCATCAACCTCTCGGGCCTCTATCAAATCATCAAAAGCAATATAGATAGCGCAGTAGGTGGCTGGTATGGTAACCAGCAATCCTACAATAAGTAGTAAAGCACCTGCCAAATTGATTAAAATAGCTAGCAGCGCAAATAGCATGAAGTTTGGGAAATGCCTGCCGACTAATTTTACACTTGCTGACATAGCTGGCACGGCACTTAAACCCCTGAACCTAATCATGGGCAAGGTAAATATAAAGAGCATAGATATAACTAATGCCAACAGCACACCAACCAACACCAAAAAGATGTTTAAGCCCGAAAAGTCAAACATTAAAGGCTCAATGGCATCTTGGTTTTGCTCATACATAGCCACAACATTATCCCAACCAAACAAGCGCACATAAGCATAGCCCATAATACCTAACGCCGGCAAAACTGCCAACCCACGCAATAGGTTTGAGAGCAGCGTATGAACCACCTGACTTTTAAAACCATCAAAAAAATTATCGAACCGAGCTTCTTCTTGATAGTTTACCTTATCAGCAACAATAAAAATCCCCATCATCAACAAAGGCTGCAGCAAAAAGCTTTGGGCTACATCCAATCCTACCACTTTTGATGCGAGATAACTAATACCCACCAACAATAACATTATACCCACAAATAAAATAGGTTTTTTAAATACCATGTTGAACCCTTGGCTAAAGTAGTTTACAATAATTGGCGATTTGCTTGTGCGTATGGATTCTTCAAGGGTCTTTTTCATGTTTAGGAGTTTGGTTATTTGAAGCTAAAATAAATTATTTGAGTAATGCCCGCAACAAATTACCATGAGGTTAAACATTAAAGCACAAGGTCACGAAATCACACTCCAATCCTGGCTATGCTTATAATGGCTGGCGAGGTATTTGCGAAAAGGCAGGTTTTCGGGCTTTTGCAGCTTGGGGTCGTCGGTAAGGAGGCTGGTGGCGGCAAAGCGTGCTTCTTGCAATATGTTGCCGTCTTTGCCAATGTCGGCCAGTTTTAGGTCTAGCATGCCGCTTTGTTGGGTACCTTCCAAATCGCCTGGGCCACGCAGCTTCAAGTCCACTTCGCTTATCACGAAACCGTCATTGGTTTCTACCATGGTGTTCATGCGTATGCGGGCATCGGTGCTCAGTTTGTTGCCCGTCATCAATATACAGTAGCTCTGCTCGGCACCACGCCCCACTCGGCCACGTAATTGGTGCAGTTGCGACAAGCCGAAACGCTCCGCACTCTCTATTACCATTACGCTGGCATTGGGCACGTTTACCCCAACCTCAATTACGGTGGTTGCTACCATTATCTGGGTTTCGCCACGGGCAAAGCGCTGCATCTCGGCTTCTTTATCTGCCGATTTCATTTGCCCATGCACCACGCTTACCTTATAATCTGGCAACGGAAAAGCCCGGGTAATCGATTCATATCCCTCCATCAAGTTTTGATAATCGAGCTTTTCGTTCTCTTTTATCATCGGGTACACTATATATATCTGCCTGCCAAGGGCAATTTCTTGCTTAATAAAACCAAACAATGCCAATCGCTTCGACTCGAAATAGTGCAACGTTTTTATCGGTTTGCGGCCTGGCGGCAGCTCATCAATTACCGAAATATCCAAATCGCCGTACAAAGTCATGGCCAAGGTTCGGGGTATAGGTGTTGCCGTCATTACCAATATGTGTGGCGGTCGCTCGTTTTTCTCCCAAAGGGCGGCACGTTGCGCTACACCAAAACGATGCTGCTCATCAATCACTACAAAGCCTATGTTGGCAAACTGCACGGTTTCCTCAATCAAAGCATGGGTACCAATCAGTATGTCGATTTTGCCATCCTTCAAATCTTGCAATATCAACTTTCGCTCTTTACCCTTTACCGAGCCGGTAAGCAAATCCACCCTCGGGCCGAGGTCGCCCACATACTCGCTGAGGGTGTTAAAATGTTGCTGCGCCAATATTTCGGTTGGCGCCATCATGGCTGCTTGAAAGCCGTTATCAATAGCCATCAGCATCGTCATCAATGCCACAATGGTTTTGCCGCTGCCCACATCGCCTTGCACTAGGCGGTTCATTTGTTTGCCCGTAAGTACATCGCGGCGTATCTCTTTGGTAACACGCTTTTGGGCATTGGTGAGTTCAAAGCGCAGGTAGTTTTTATAAAAGGTATCGAAGTACTTGTCAATATGCTCAAACACATAGCCGCCGCGTTGGGTTTGGCGGTGGTTTTTTAGCCCAAGCAGCTTAACCTGTATCGTAAAAAACTCTTCAAACTTTAGCCTGGCGAGTGCTTTATCCAAACTCTTGTTATCGCTTGGGAAGTGGATGTTTATCATTGCATCATACCTACTCATAAAATGGTATTGCTGCATGATGGCGGGTGGCAGTATCTCAGGTATATCTTGCGGATTGAGCCCCTCAATGAGGTTTTTGAGCAGTTTGCCCAAGCTTTTGTTATCAAAGCCCTTCTGTTTTACCTTCTCGGTAGTGCTGTACATGGGCTGATAGCCCGTAAGCTTCTCGGGGTCGGCCTGCGCAACCAGCTCCATTTCGGGGTGGGCAATACTGTACTTGCCATTAAAGGCATTGGGTTTGCCAAACACTATATACTCTTGGCCGGGTTTTAAAGCCTTGCTAACCCACTGCGCGCCTTGAAACCACACCAGCTCGAGTGTGCCAGTTTCATCTTTTATGCCGCTAACCAAACGCCGTGCCCTACCCTGCCCTACCATTTGCGTGCCTGTTAGCGTGCCTTTAATCTGTATGTATTGCAGGTCGCTATCAATTTCGGCTACCTTGTAAAACTTGGTGCGGTCGATATAACGGTATGGATAATAGCGCAACAAATCGTCGTAAGTAAATATCGACAGCTCTTTCTTGAGCAAGTCGCCCTTTTGGGGGCCCACGCCTTTTAGGTATTCAATAGGGTTGCTAAGGTATCTGCTGCTCACTGTGGGGTAAAAATAGGGAGCTAAATTGAAAATTAGGGAATTTGAAAATTTGAAAATACAATTTCCTGATACCCATAAGGTTAATAACACTACTTGAACAACTGCATTACACGCACTAAAACACCACCGCACATCCTGCGCTCAATAAGCATACGCCTATAAACAGCGCTACCAGATAGAAGCTGTTTTTGTACATCTGCACATTGTCTTCTAAAGATTTGTGCCTAAAAATGATTTGCAAAATAGAATTGATACGCGACAGGTTCGATTCGGTTTTGATGATATAGTCGAAAGGTGATAAGGCGTTTACTTTTTGTGCCGTCTCCAACGTATCGTCTGACGACATGATGATTACATCTGTTTGAGGAAAACTGGCATTTATGTAGCTAAGCAACTCCAACCCATCCATTACCTGCTTAAACTGGCTTTCAAGGTACAAGTCAACAATTACCACATCAGGCTCACTATCCATCACTTTTATACATTCTTCGGCACTATAGAACGAAAACACCACGGCATCGTCTATTTTATCTAATTGCTCTTCTAACATTCCGCGGTAGCGTGTATCGCCATCCACAATAAATATTTTTCTAGTTGTAGCCATAAGGTTCGGTTTTAAGCGTGAACGGGGGCTATTAAGGCAATCCCCAAAAGAAAGCCATTAGGTAATTTTACGTATACTTAACATTAAAGTTACACCCCCCCAGCTTTAGCGAGTTTGAATGCAAAAACATGTTAGTTCATTTAGCTAATCTTCTTATTATCAACCAAAAAGCGTAACTTTAAAACACTATGGCTCATTTCATCCACACCTATTTCCCGTTTTTAGAGGGCAGCCAATTAATGTACTGGTTGGCCTATTTTGTTTTGCTAAGCTTACGATATGTGATATTTGCGGGTGCGGCATACCTCATTTTTTATGTGTGGCGAAGGCGCGCTTCTTTTAGAAAGAAAATACAGCAGAAATTCCCAGAGCGAAAACGCATATCCTACGAGGTAAAATACTCGATGAGCAGTTTGGCCATATTTGCCACCATGGCATTGGGCACCAGGTGGGCTACCGTAAACGGCTATACCCAAATTTACACTGATTTTAGTGAGTATAGTTGGGCATATTTTATATTCACGGTGGTGGCATTCATATTTATTCACGATGCATATTTCTACTTTACGCACCGCGCCATGCATCATCCAAAAATTTTTAAGCACGTGCACAAGGTGCACCACATGAGCAACAACCCCACCCCTTGGGCTGCCTTTAGCTTTCACCCGCTGGAGGCATTGGTAGAGTTTGGCATTATACCTATTATGATATTTGCCATGCCACTGCACCCGTTTGCCATTGGTATTTTTGCAATTTATATGGTAACGCTAAACGTAATGGGCCATTTGGGTTACGAAATTTTCCCGAAGGGGTTTACCCAGCATAAGCTCTTTGGCCTGCACAACAGCAGCACGCACCACAACATGCACCACAAATACGTAAACTGTAACTATAGTTTGTATTTCAACATTTGGGATAAATTGATGGGCACCAACCATGCCAAGTACCACAGTACTTTTGAAGAAGTGGTTAGCCGCCAGAAACCTATAGAAGTATCAAGTACCGAATATCAGGTATCAAGTAATTCATACGAAATACAACGATCAGCTGAGTAATTTAAGGAATTGCCATAAATGAAAATGAGCACCAAATGGCACTCATCTTGTATATCTTGATACTCATTACTTGCTACTTGATACTATTTAAGCAATTTCACCATTAGGCAATAGCTTTTATTGTTTTGGGTATAGAAACATACCACATCCATAATGGAGTAAATTAACTTTAAGCCCAATCCACCTTTCTGCTTTTCTTTTATTACCGACTTAAGGTCTTTGTCCTTCTTATCATTGTTCATGATTTCGTCGAACAGGCCAATATCGCTAATCTCGATATGGATTCGCTTCTTATCTACATCCAAATCTAGCTGTATTGACTTTTCCCCATCGCTGTCGTTGCCATGGATAATGGCATTGGCAATAGCTTCATCAATGGCCAAAACCACTTGATTGCGCTTTTGGTCAGTCAAATCATCAACACCCTCAAAAAATTTATTCAGAAATCCTCGGATTTCCTCTTGGGTATCGATACTACAAATTGTTGTTAAGTTAGCTTTCATTCATTAACGTTTGCGCCTCAAATCTATCCCTCACAATCTCCATAATAGTATGGAGCCCCAAAATCTCAAAAACGTTATACACAGTCACATTCATTCCATAAAAGACAAATTTGCCTCCATAAGCCTTTAAATCGTCAAGGTGCGAAATAAACACCCCAAGACCTGCAGATGAGATATAACTCAAATGCTGACAATCAATTATTATGCGCGTTTTTTCTTGGGTTAAGGCCATTTTAATGGTTTCGTCCAAGTCAATTGAAGATTTAGCATCAAGCTCACCCTTTAACAGGATGGTCAATATTTCATCTTCGTAGCGCTCTATGATTTCCATAAGCTTGGGTTTTTATACGTAGGTTAGTCAAAAAGGTTCTAGTAGCTTTTAAAAGCTCAATCAAATCGGAGTAATATCATTGTCATATCATCCAATTCGCGATTATCTTTTACATGCCTTTTAATGTCTGCCAACATGGCTTTCATTACCTTATCCAAGGTCTCGTGCCTTATAGCTTCACACAGCGAATTTTTAAGCCGCTCGTAACCATACGGTTCTTTGGTTCTCGGGTCAATAGCCTCGTCAATGCCGTCCGAAAACATAACCAATAAATCGTTTTGTTGATAGGGTCGCTCGTAAGCGTGCACATGATTTTTAAAAACCGGGCTCCTCAATATACCCAACCCTAGCCCTTCATCCTTTACATAGTGTGCCTCATTGCGCTGGTTTTGATAGTATAAAACCGGGCAGTGCCCTGCGCGTATGTAGGTAAATTTACGTTCTTTTTTGTCAATTACAAGATATATGAGCGTAACAAACCTATTCTTCTCGAAACATGCCGATATAGCATCGTTTGCTCTAGCAATCAATTCTTTAGGTTCTAGTTTAAAGGCCGTAAGCGATTGAAAGATGCCTTTAATCTCGGCCATATGCAGTGCGGCTGGCATACCGCTGCCCGATACGTCGCCAATAATAATAGCCGTTCTGTCTTCATCTAAAACAAAGCTATCGTAAAAATCACCGCCCACTTCTTTGCTCGGCTCTAGGTAGGTCATTGCTTCCCAGCCATTTTGTCCGGCAAGGCTTGCCGGTATCAGCCGCTGCTGTATTTGCCGCGCCAGTTTATACTCCTCCAGTACGTGCTCGTTGCGCAAGGTATCTTCTAGCACTTGTTGGTTTTCGTATGCGTTTACGGCAAAATTGACATAGGTTTTGGCCATATTGGTCATGTGCGCGTCAAAACCTTGTTCATGGTTTTTAAGCAAGCACAACATACCCAACTCGGTATTACCAAACACAATAGGCAACGCCAACATTGAGCGAAACCCATTGCTCATGGATGCCAATTGCGGATATGCTTGCAAAACAGGCACATCAAGTAATTCTGTATTTGCTCCGCTACTATAAATTATCGAGACCAATGCTTCTCTAAAGCTACTTACCTGCGTAAGGTTTACGTTCTTGGTTTTCACAATAGCATCCTGCTCATCGGCCTTAAACCAAAGCCAACCTGCATAGCTATCCGTATCGCGCATAGCAGCGCTAAACATACGGTCAAATACTTGGTTAACACTCTCGCGCTGCCTAGCCGATTCGCTGATTTCCATCAACCCTTCCAGCTCGCGCGTTTGCTGGTCTACAATATCTGAAACAGGAAAATAGAACAATAACGCAACCAATGCCATCAAAGCATATACCATTGAAAAGCCCATGGCTGCCATAAAGATAACTTCGGGCAGCGCATAAACAGAGAGCATAAAGGTGCCCCTTTCAGTAAGGTAATGGAACAACAGCAAGCTGTTTACACAATTGATAGCCAAAAGTAACATGGCCACTGCGGTTTTTTGCTGCCTGTTTACCAAACTTATCCAACTAAGCCTAGTGGTTAGGAATGCGATGCCTACAGCACTAATGGCATAAAACCCAAGGATAACCCAACTTGGCAAGTGAGCTCGCACCAACAAATATGCCGATGCCACCATCAACAACAAATAGAAACCTTGTATAAATTTAAACTTGCCCGCGCCATGACGCATCATTAGCAACTTCATGTACAAATTAAGGCTAACCAATGTGTATAGCGTAAAAATATAGGCTTCGGCAATTTTGTACGCTGCTAGCGTTTGCTCTGGCAAATACTTAATGAATCCGAATAGTTCGGGTATGAGAACTGCCCCAACCGGAATGGAAAACACCATTACTGAACGGATTATCTCTTTGACACTTTTGTACTTGCGATTGTTGACCCAAGTGCGAAAAAAGAAAAGGTGCCCCAAAAAGAAGGAAACTATACACAGTAGATAGAAGTACCACAACCCCGCATCAGCAGGCGTAGGTTTGCCATAGAACCCAAAGGTAATTGCAGCACATGCAAAACCAGCAAAGCCAACCAGAAATGATGAAATCTGAATGGATGTCCCTTGTAATTTATCGGTCACTTTTAAGCAGCAGAATCAGTTGCTATAAAAATAACCCTTGATAATCAATAACATCCCTACCTTAATACACAGCAAAAAGTTAATTAACAAGCGTGTGTAAGAATTAACAGACAGGTAAAAAAACCTAATATCATTACCCGATAAATGGTATCAAACATTTGCCAAACAACGGTTAGAAGATAATCAACTTCTACTCAAATGTAGTGGTAAAGCGCGAGCCAAGTATATACCAGTTACCTTCGCTATTGAATAGGCCAACAGGTTTAATGGTAAACGCTACACTACCTGCCTCAAGGTGCATCTCTATTTTCAAGATGGCTTCATTTTGGGTTTCGGTAACGTCTAGCAATTTGAGTTTCGTAATATCCCCACCTTTTTCTGCAACTTTCTTTCGAATATTGGTTATCTCTTCTTTAAATGCTTTTACCAGAAGGTGATCGGCTTGCTCGCCAAAATGGTCAACATCGGTGTCATCTTCATTGGTACTTTGCACCTTAAGCACATTACCAATGCCAGGTAGATAGCTTTGAGCACAAGTGTAGTCATCATCCTTAAGGCAAAGCGCAATACTTTGTGCCAGCGCTTTTGGGCTGGTGAACTTACAATCGGGTGAATGTTGCAGGGGCAAACCCTCTTTGCATGAGGCAAACAAGGTTATAACTACCGCCACAAAACAAAATAGCGTATTGTTTTTCATCTAAAACGGATTATTTATCATCTATATTTAAGTGCAAGTTACGTAAAACCTTTGCCTTGGCAGCGGTAACGCCCACTACTAACAATGTCATGCAGCCGCCAAAGAGCACCGCTGGCACCGTACCAAACCAATGCGCCGTAACACCCGATTCAAACTCACCCAACTCATTGGATGAGCCTACAAAAATACTGTTAACTGCCGATACCCTACCCTTCATGTGCTCGGGTGTGTGCAATTGCAACAAAGTGCTACGCACGTTTACGCTTATACTGTCAAACAGCCCACTAAGGAAAAGCATAAACAACGAAAGCCCAAACCATGTGGAGAACCCAAAACCAATAATGCTCAAGCCAAAACCTGCTACGGCAATAAGCATTTTTTGGCCTGCTTGCTGTTTAATGGGGAAACGAGCTAAAAAGAAGGTCATTAAAACTGCACCTAGCGCTGGGGCCGCCCTAAGTACGCCCAGCCCCTCGGGCCCAATCATCAAAATATCGTTGGCAAACACCGGCAACAAGGCCACCGCGCCGCCAAACAACACCGCAAACATATCCAACGATATTACATTGAGGATAATTTTGTTGTGCCACACAAAGCGCAAACCCTCTGTAAGGCGCTGGCCCATAGTTTCGCCTTGCTTGGTTTGTACGCTCTCGGGCAAAGGCCTTGACGCTATCATGGCTACAAATACCAATGATGTTGCTACCAAAGCGGCTTGGATGAAGAATGTGGTATGAATGCCTACAAACCCATATAACAAACCGCCCATTGCCGGCCCAACTACAGAGGCGATGTGCCAGTTGGCGCTACTCCAGGTTACGGCATTTTGAAACTGTTTTTTGCTAACCAGTTGGGGCATAAAGGCGAACATGCTAGGCCCTAAAAAGCTTCTGGCTATACCCGTAATAAAGATGACGATAAATATGGGATAAACACTGGTACCGAAAATGGCCCTTGACGACTCGAAGGTATACAACCAAAGCAGCACCGAGCAAAGCACCAAGGCAGCGGTAGCCAATACAATAATGCGTTTGCGTTGTACTTTGTCAACTATGTGGCCAGCTACGAACGAAAAAGCAATACTGGGTATAACCTCCGTAAGACCAATGGTACCGAGCAGTAGCTTACTACCTGTAATTTCATAAACCAACCAGCCTACTACTACACTTTGTATTTGTATGGCTAAGGTTATACAAAAGCGCATGGCCAAAAAGTACCGAAAATCGGCTACCTTAAGGGCTTCGTAAGGATTATGTTTGGGTATTAGGTCGCTCATAAATTATGGTCCATGGTCGATGGTCCATAGAAATACAAAGATAAACGATGGTTTGGGACGAAACGAAGGCTTCCATGGACCATCAACCGTGGACCATGGACTAACCTACACCACCGTATTCCAGCCTTTGGCATCGGCTTCTTGACCGTGGCGGATATCGCCTAGTTTGTTTTTAACCTTAACCATAAAGCTATCATTGTTCCACTCCGGCAATTGGTAAGCATTGCCACGTATTGAAATTGACTGAATAGGCGTCACTACGGCAGCAGTGCCTGCACCAAAAGCCTCGGTTACTCGGCCTTCACTCAAAGCCGACTCTAGCTCTTCAACGGTTATGCGGCGCTCATCTGCGGTCATCCCTAATTCGGGTGCCAGCGTAAGAATAGAGTCACGGGTAACGCCATCTAATATACTCGTTGAAAGTGGTGGTGTAGTTAACACGCCATCAATAACAAACATAACGTTCATGGTGCCCGCTTCATCCAAATACTTGTGTTCTTTGGCATCGGTCCACAACACTTGATCAAAGCCCTGCTGCCTTGCCAATTGGGTAGGCAAAAACGATGCGCCATAGTTGCCACCGCACTTGGCGTAGCCTGTTCCGCCCTCTGCCGCACGCACGTATTCCGTCTCAATTTTCATATTGAGCGGCTTAGGATAATACGGCCCTACTGGGCTAGTAACTACCATAAACAAGTACTTGTCAGATACTTTTACGCCCAAACGTTGCTCAGTTGCAATCATAAATGGGCGCAGATACAGTGCTCCACCTTCAATATTGGGTATCCAAGCTTTATCTGTTTTTACTAATGCCTTTATTCCCTCTTTAAAAATATCCTCAGGTAGTGCAGGCATGCACATTCGCTCCAAAGATTTCAGAAAGCGCTTGTAGTGCTTATCCATCCTAAAAACAGACACCTTGCCATCATCCATTTTAAAGGCCTTCATACCCTCAAATACTGTTTGGGCATAGTGCAGTACCAAGCTGGTTGGGCTAAGTTTAATTTCACCAAAAGGAACAATTCTTGGTTGCTGCCACACCCCATTATCATACTCAACCGTGAGCATATGGTCGGCAGTATGTTTACCAAACTCCAAGTTGCTAAAATCAATTTCAGGCAGTCGCGAACTAGTGGTTAGCTCAATCGGGATATCAATAGGTGGGGTCATGATAGGCGGGTTGTTTGCAAAAGCGAAGTTATGATTTTCCGTGGGCATCGCTGCTTTTTTAACATACAATCTGCAATTGTAAGCCTGCAATAGCTATGGTACCCAGCACCCATTATGGCTAAAACAACACGTACGCCTTATTCTAAAAGATTGGCTTAATGTAAACCTGCACAGGGTGAGTGATATACATGCAAGGTATGGTAATAAAGGTAATTGGCTACAATGAGAACTCGTAGGTAAGGCAATCTCCCGCTTCAATGGCTATGGTATCGGCCCAGGTATATTGCTGTCCGGTAATGGTTCGGGCGTTGATGATGTACGTACCCACGGGTCTGGTTACCCTCACAATACCCTCACCGGTTACACAACCTGGGTTTTGGTCGTAAAACACCTGAATACTATCAACTACTGCACTGTTTACCGACACTTCGAGCGCACAACATGATACGCTAGACCAAAAGCTAACGATACCTGTGTAAGTGCAGCTTCCATCGTCAATGGTAGCTTGAGGATTGTAGCTGCTAGAGTTAGGGTCGGTACAACCGCGATAAATGCAGGTACCATTGTTACGTTGCGCAAATGGATCAAAATTATCAGCTGCGGGGTCAGTGCAGCCCCTATCGGCACAACCGGTGCTGAGCATTAACAAGGCCATTCCGAAAAGAGAAAGTAGCAGTAAAGCGTTTTTCATTGTAGTAGTAATTGTGTGATAAGATACTGCCATAAAACAAATACCCTGCCAAAATCAAATCATTCAACCGACCGCACTACTTAACAGTAAGCAGCACTTGCCACGCATTGGCCACGTCATTGTCAGCTAAAAACTGCTTAGCCAATTCATGAGCATCGGCAGTTCCGTTATCTGATGGCATATTAAACCCCGGGTCGATAGCCGGAATGGCTTTTATATTAGCCAGTTTAGCCAAATCATTTCCTGTTAAAACATCGCTGCGGCGAATGTGTTCGGGCAATTGATCAAACCCAATAACAATTTCGTTTACAGGCTGCTTCAACTCAAACACCGCATCGCCACTGGCCCTACAATAGAGGTTACCGCCCATGCGTGCTACCAAGTCTATTTTTTGGGCATCAATCTTTCCATCGTCCCCCAGCACAGTTTCATCCACGTGCATTTTCACTATCTCGCAGATAAATAGATTACCCGCTCCCCCTTCAGTGCCCAGTGCAACAATGTCGGTTACCTTGCACTCCATTTGCACCGGCGATTCGGCTACG
>JAGYJT010000057.1 GCA_018401955.1 Chitinophagales bacterium
GTAAGCCATACTCGGTAATCTTACTCGATGAGATTGAGAAAGCCCATCCTGATGTTTACAACCTATTGTTGCAGGTATTGGACGATGGTATGCTTACTGATGGTTTGGGTCGTAAAATCGACTTTAAGAACACCCTAATCATCATGACTTCAAACATTGGTGCACGCCAATTGAAAGACTTTGGTAAAGGCATAGGTTTTGCCACCGCCACCCGCGAAAGCAATGCTGATGAGTACGAAAAAGGCGTAATTGAAAAGTCACTTAAAAAGACCTTCTCGCCTGAGTTTTTGAACCGTATTGACGATGTGGTTATCTTCAACTCACTTAAAAAAGAGGATATCTTCCGCATTATCGATATTGTGCTTAAAGGAGTGTACAAGCGCCTTGCTGATTTGGGTTATATTATTGAGCTTACTGAATCTGGGAAAGATTATTTGGCAGAAAAGGGATATGATCCTCAATTTGGTGCTCGCCCGCTTCACCGTGCTATACAAAAGTACCTTGAAGACCCGTTAGCCGAAGAAATTTTGCGTGCGAAGGTTAAAGAGGGCGACATTTTCCAGGTGGATAGGGTAGGAAATGATGATAAGCTCACTATCGTAGTAAAGAAAGGTAAGGCTGGCAAAAAGACGGCAAAGAGCGAAGAGCCAGAAGAAGACAAACAAGACGAGAACAAGTAGATATATGCTGTAATCGAGCTTAAATGAAGCTTTCAGGAGGCTGTCTCGTTAGAGGCAGCCTTTTGTTTTGTGTTAAACTGTCCTGTATCAGGGGCAGTGTAAACCTATTTGAACATTTTTTATTGTTAGGCGTAACCAAACCAGCTAGAGCCCGTATAAGACAGTGACCTTCTCAGGGTCAACTCTTAACCAAACCTCTAGTAGCATGAAATCCATTCAACGGTTGGCTATGGCCTGCCTGTGGTTTTTAGTAATGTCAGGTACAAGTGCTTATGCACAGGTGCAAGCCGATTTTGTGGCCGACAAAACTTCATCCTGCAGTCCTTTACTTGTAAGATTTACCGATCAATCTACCGGCAACATCACTTCATGGAAGTGGCAGTTGGGCAATGGTAATGTATCCACCCAAAAGAACCCAGGGGCAATTTATCTTACTCCAGGTTTTAAAACCATTACCCTAATCGTTTCTGACGGGGTAACAAGTGATACAATTACCAAAACCAACTATTTGGAAGTTTTCAATAACCCACAAGCTAATTTTAGCGTTGCTAGCACTACTGGCTGTGCACCTGCCGAGATATGTTTTGCAGATTCTACGGTTATAGGCAGCGCACCAATTTCTAGCTGGATATGGGATTTTGGTGATGGGCATAGCAGCACGGCGCCTCAACCGTGTAATACCTATTTACAAGGTGGTAAGTACTCGGTTACGTTAATTGTAAAGGATCAGAATGGTTGCCAAAATCAAAAAACAGTTTCAAATTATATTGATATTGCCCCAGAGTTACGGGCTGATTTTACAAGCAATATTCAATCTGCATGCAATCCTCCGTTGAACGTTAGTTTTACAAATACTACCCAATCGGGTATTGCTTTAGCCTTGAATTGGAATTTTGGGAATGGTTCAGGAGCTACTGCAGCCAACCCTACTGTGAATTATGCAAACACGGGTGTGTATGATGTAACATTAATAGCTAGGGATGCTTACGGATGTAGAGATACCATTACTAAACCAGGCTTTATTGCCATTGAAGATTTGGTTGCTGGTTTTACAAGTGATGTTAGAACTGGTTGCGTAGGTACACCGGTTCAGTTTACTGATACTTCATCATCAAACCCAAATATCTGGAATTGGAATTTTGGAGATGGTACAACAGATACTGTTCAAAACCCAAATCATGTTTATACTACCGCTGGCACATACAGCGTTAGCCTTTATGCTGCAAACTCAGGCTCATGTGGTGATTCTGTAGTAATGAATACTTACATTACTATTAACCCTTCGCCAGTTGCCAATTTTGGTGGTGATAACTTGGTTTCTTGCAACGTACCCCACAATGTACAGTTTACCGATAGCTCACTCAATGCTGTTTCATGGTTTTGGGATTTTGGAGATGGTGCTACCAGTACTTTGCAAAACCCTAACCATACATACACATCATTAGATACGTTTGATGTTTCGCTTACAGTATTTAATGTGGATAGCTGCTCGCATACTTTAACCATACCTAACATGGTAACTATTGCAGCACCCGTTGCTCAAATAGAAGCTGATACCACACGTGGCTGTTCTCCTTTAACCGTAAATTTCAACAGTGATTCATCTATAAGCACATCGCCAATTGTTGGTTGGTTCTGGAGCTTTGGCGATGGCCAAGTGAGTACACAACAAAACCCGGTACACGTTTACACTCAGGATAGTATTTTTGATGTTACCCTTATCATTTTCAATGCTGAAGGTTGCACAGATACTATCGTTCGCAGCTCTTATATAAGGGCTGGTAGTAAGCCAACTGGTAATTTTACTACACCCGACACTTCTATTTGCTTGTACTCGCCATTGGTGTTTACTGACCTATCAACAACCAATGCAAATGAGTGGTTTTGGCAGTTTGGTGACGGCGGAAACTCATTAGACCAAGACCCTGTGTACAATTACTCTGATACAGGTTATTTTGATGTGCAGTTAATAGTAGGATTTAATGGTTGCAAGGACACCATCATTAAGCCAGACTATATTTATGTGTCTCCACCTGATGCTCGTTTTTCTGTAACTCAAAACTGCACCGACCCTTACTCGGTAACGTTTCAGGATAACTCATTAGCACCTGATACTTGGTTTTGGAGCTTTGGTGATGGTACTACCAGCACTAATCAAAACCCCGTGCATACTTTTGCCGCCAGAGGTGTTTACGCTCCAACATTAACTGTGGAAGATACAATAAACAGGTGCTATGATGTTGAAGCATTATCAATAACTATTGCTGACCCAGTTGCCGATTTTTACGCTGATGAAGTTATAGGGTGCCGCCCATTTACCACAACCTTTAGAGATAGCTCTATTGATGGCGTTTCTTTTAGGTGGAATGTTGGGTCGCTTACTTCAACACAACGTAACCCTACCTTTACCTTTAATGTTCCTGGTGTGTATGATGCGCAATTGGTAATTACAGATGCCAACGGATGTAGAGATACCCTGTTGCGAGCTGGCTATATAACAGTATTAGGTCCTACTGCCGATTTTGCAGGTAGCCCAAATGTAGGATGTGCACCATTACCAGTGCAGTTTGGCGATTCATCGAAACCATTTATGGCGCCAATAGTAAGTTGGAGCTGGAAATTTGGAGATGGAGATTCTTCCAATCAACAAAACCCGGCACATGTGTATGACACAACAGGAAATTTTAGGGTAACACTATTGGTTTCAGACGCAAATGGTTGTTCGCACACTATTAGCCGTTCAAATTACATAAGGCCTTCATTTCCTAAACCGTCGTTTACGGGCGATACATTAAGCTGCACCGGAGCACCAACTAATTTTGTGAATACTTCAGTAGGTGTTAACCTTACTTACTTATGGACTTTTGGAGATGGTGACTCAAGTACCGCTAAAGATCCAACACATGTATACACCCAGGAAGGAACATATACGGTGAGTTTAACGGCAATTGATTTAAATGGCTGCGATAGCTCAATAGTAAAAACAGCTTATGTTGTTGTGCGTAATCCTATTGCAGAGTTTACTGCCGATAGCACTAGTGTTCCGTGCCCGCCATTGTTGGTAAACTTTACCGACCAATCTAGTAACGATATTGTAGCATGGGAGTGGGATTTTGGCGATGGAGGCACCAGTAACATCGAGAGTCCTTCTCATCTATATCTTACCCCTGGTAACTTTACGGTTACCCTAATTACTACTACCGTAAAAGGTTGTAAGGATACTATTACTAAAGCTGATTTTGTAGTAGTGCTTGGCCCTAATGGTACCTTCGAATTTACGCCCCACAATGCTTGCGTAGTTAAAGAAGTGTTGTTTACCGCAAGCACCGTAAATACTGCGGTACGCACTTGGGATTATGGCGACGGTATAGTTCAAAATGCGGGCGATACTGTTCTACATGCTTATACCAACTATGGTGTTTATTATCCAGTACTAATTTTAGACGATGGATTGGGCTGTATTTTCCCAATCAGTTCTGAAGATTCGGTAGTTGTTGGTTATATTAATTCAAACTTTGTAGCTAGCGATTACTATATCTGTCGCGAAGGGTCAATTACATTTACAGACTCTACAGTTGCCTTGCCAAGTGTTACCTCATGGAAATGGTTTTTTGGCGATGGTGACAGCAGTACAGCTCAAAACCCCACGCATTACTATAACGCTCCAGGAGTTTATGATGTAATGTTGATAACTACAAATGGTCATTGTATTGATACACTTGTAAAGCCACAATTTGTGGTAGTTGATGCAGGTCCGCTTCCATCGTTTGATTTGTCGGTAGTTTCTGGTTGCGTACCGCAGGTAGTGAGCATTACAAACACCACACCTGTGCCAAGCAATGTATTATCATGGCATTGGGATTTTGGTAACGGCGTTACCGATTCGGTGCAAAACCCTTTTGACCAAACTTACACCGCTGTAGGAAACTACACGATAACATTGATTGTGGAGTCATTAAGTGGTTGCGTAGACACTATAAGCAAGACACTACCGGTTAATGCGCTACCGTTTGTAAGTGCGGGTAACGATACGGCACTATGCTTTACCGATTCTGTTGGGTTGTTGGGAACTGGAGCTCTAAATTATCAATGGAGCCCAAATGTAGGATTAAACAATCCAAATATTGCCAATCCGCTAGCATCGCCTGATGTAACTGCAACTTACGTGGTTTTGGGTACTGATACTAATGGTTGTCAGAGCACTGACACCGTTGTAGTTACTGTAAACCCACTACCTAAAGGCACTATTACCGATGATTTGGCCATTTGTATTGGCGAAAGTGTGGAACTAGAAGCTACCGGTGGTTTAAAATATGACTGGTCTCCGGCAGCTACGCTTGATTGTTCAAATTGCCAACTGGTAGTTGCAACACCAACTGCTACTACCACTTACAACGTAATCATAACTAACCAATTTGGTTGCATTGATGAGCAAGATGTAGAAGTTACCGTTAACCCTTACCCAACCGGTGTATTGTCATCTGTTGAGAGTATCTGCTTTGGTCAGAGTGTTACACTTGAGGCAATAGGTGGTACTGCGCATGTGTGGGGTCCATCAGCAATGTTGGATTGCGATACTTGTGCTAGGGTAACGGCCTCGCCAAATATTACTACCCTGTACTCAGTACAAATTACCAATCAGTTTAATTGCATATTGGAAGATACAGTTTTGGTAAATGTGAACCCACTACCAGCGGTAGCCGTAAGCGGTAGAAATGATATTTGCCGTGGCGAAACCATTGAGTTGGTTGTATCTGGCGGTGGTACGTATGTATGGACCCCGGTTGATGAGTTAAGTTGCAATACATGTGCAAACCCAACGTTGCAACCTGATAGTAGTGATGTGTACCAAGTTGTTGTAACCACTGCTTTTGGTTGCATGGATAGCGCCACACATACCGTGAATGTGCATGATATACCTACCGTATCTACTATAGATGATTTAACCATTTGCGCCGGCGATAACATACAACTAACCAGCAACGAAACTTTGGCCAGCAGCATTGAGTGGACTCCGGCCCTTGATTTGAGCGATGCAAATGCATTAAGCCCAATATTAAGCCCTAAGCAGACCACCACTTACACTATTACCGTGTTTACTGATAATGGTTGTTCGGCCAGTGATGATGTGGCGGTAAACGTTATTGATAAGGTAATGATAGGATTGGATGCTGTGGGTGAGCTTTGCTATGGCGAGAGCATACAATTGAATACTGAAGTGATACAAGCGGGTAACCAGGGCGTAAGCTATGTGTGGAACCCTGTTAACTATTTCAATGAGCAAAACACACCAAATCCGATTTTGACACCAGATACCACACGTACTTATACTTTAATCGCTTATAGTGGTTCTTGTGTACCTGATACCCAAAAAGTAACAGTAGTAGTTAATCCGCTACCGGTATTGGCAGATGTTGAACCGATAAGAGTTGTAGAAGGCACACCTGTATCGCTAAATATGCCAGTATTGTCAGGCGAAGCTAATACATACAGCTGGTCTCCAAACTATAACTTGAGTTGCAGCGATTGCGAGAGGCCATCTTTGATTGCCAATCAAACAGAACGCTATAGCCTGTTGATTACGGACGAAAAAGGCTGTCAGGATGAAAACGACGTGGTGGTTGATGTAATTGGCCGTTGTGGCGATGATATCTTTGTACCGAACACCTTCAGCCCTAACCGTGATGGCAAAAACGATGTACTTAGAATCCGTGGACTTACCGATAATGGTCTTAAATCGTTCCGTATATTCGACCGTTGGGGTAATTTAATTTTCGAAACAAACGATATTAATGAAGGTTGGAATGGTGTGTATAATGGTATGTTGCTTGACCCAGGGGTGTTTGTTTATCACTTTGAGGCAATTTGCACCAACGGTTTAACCGTTTCAAGGTACGGCAACGTTACATTGATAAAATAAAAGCCTTAGCTTAACACAATAAGCTACTGGCATTAAGATAGAGAGAGTTTTTGGTTAAGAGCATACATAGCCTCTTCCTTAATTGGGAGGGGCTTTGTATGTTGTAAGGCATTTAACTTTGTAGTACCTGAAGCAGCGTTTTGGCTTTCAATTCCGTTTCTTGCCATTCAGCCTCCGGATGACTGTTAGCGGTAAGTCCGCCACCCACATAAAGCGCTACATAACCATCGAACACTTGCATGCATCTAAGGTTTACAAACAGGTGCGTTACGTTCATTAGGTTAACAGGCCCAAGCAACCCGGTATAGTAAGCCCTGTCATGGGTTTCACTATGGGCAATTAAGTTAAGTGCCTCTGCGCGCGGTTCGCCTACTATGGCGGGGGTAGGGTGCAGGTCATTTACAAAAGATGCAATGGCAGCATAATCCTCGCCAACGTTCCATTCAAATTGAGTATTGATATGCAACAACGCACCCGTAGAAACAGTATTGGGCCCATCTACTTTAATATCCGCCAACGGAAAATGCGACTGTATTAAATCCTTAATATTGTCAGTTACTATTTGTTGTTCTTCTTGCTCTTTATTGCCCCAAAGCACTTTATCTGGGTTGCTGCCTGTATCTTTTTGTGTACCTGCCAAAGCCATAGTACTCGCTTTGCCGTTAATAATTTGTACCAATGTTTCAGGGGTAGCACCTATCCAGGTTCCTACGCCGGGTATTGCTACCAAGTACACCATTATTTGGGGGTACTTTTCGCACAGCGCAATAAAGGTTTTGTATGGGTCGAAGTTGTGAGTAGGGTGCCTGAGTATGCGCGATAGTATAGCTTTTTTTAATTGATTTTCTTGCATAGCCCATATCATACCCAGTGCTTGGTTTAGGTAATCGTGCCGAGAAGTTATGATGGGTTGGTGGGTGCTTATTGGCCAATCAAACCAACTAAAGTCATCGGTATCAGCATCTGTCAATACAAATTCCGCATTAGGAGTTATTGTATATGATTTGTGAAGCAAGCTATTTGCAGCAGGCGAAAACAAAAATCCTTTACCCTTTGTTAGTGCATCTTTAAAACCTGACTCTTCAGCCCTACCAACTACACAATGGATGTTGTCTTTATTTGGTAATCGATACATTAACAACGACATATCCTTGTTTGATTCAAGAATTGATTGAGGAGAGTTGGAGGAGGTAGTGTTATGCACGTATCGGGCTAGTATTTGTTATCTTTGTTCAAATTTATGAGTAAACAACCTGATAAAGAAATATTTTTGGTACGGCACGGCCAAACCGACTATAACCTTAAAGGCATTATCCAAGGTCGTGGCATCAACTCTGAGCTTAATGAAAAGGGTAGGGCGCAAGCCCAGGCGTTTTTCAATCATTACCAGCATGAGGTGTTTGATCATATCTTAGTTTCAGCCTTAACCCGAACCCATCAAACATTGGAGCCTTTTGCCAAGGCAGGTTATTTATTAAATCAGCATCCTGAGCTTGATGAAATAGATTGGGGTGTGCATGAAGGGCAAGGTGGTGACCCTAAATTGGCTGAGGAATATCAGTACCTTACTTCCCGCTGGAGAGATGGCTATTTGGAAGACCGAATTGCTGGTGGTGAGAGCCCGTTGGACCTTCAAATAAGGCAGCGACTGTTTATTGACGAGATACTACCTAATTATGGCAAACGTGTGTTGATTTGTTCTCATGGCAGGGCAATACGCTCAATGTTATGCAATATGCTTAACCTTCCGTTGAGCCAAATGGATGATTTTCCGCATACTAATTGCTCGCTCTACAAACTGCATATGGTTGATGGAAAGTTTGAAATCGTGATGTTCAACAATACCGAGCATTTGAAATTATCTTGACAATACGGCTAAATCATGGTAAATTACCGTTTGTAAAAGATGTCAATGGCAAGATTAGCAACCATTTTATTACTCTGTTTTCTTTTGGCTACTAGCTCCAAGGGTCAAAGTGTTGCTCCAGAAGTTTGGGCCACCGCCGGTGGTTACTATGCTTCGGCAGATGCAAATGTAACTTGGACCTTGGGCGAAACAGTTATAGAAACCCATACCAACAGTGGTATGGATGTAATGGTTACCCAGGGGTTTAATCAGCCATATTTTAAGCAAACAACTACTGGTGCAGCACAAACTATTGATGATAATTCTCCAATTTTTACTGTTTTTCCAAACCCAACCAGCGGTATCATCCGTATAAAGCTTAGCAGGCCGTTTGATAAGCCAGTGCAAGTTGAATTGTACAATACCCTAGGGCAGTTGATACAGAGTGACTTATGGCATCCAAACACGGCTGTGCCCGAAATGACTTTATCGCTGGAAAATCAAGCTAATGGCGTGTATTTCCTGCAGGTTAGTATGTCGGGAGAAAGTTTAGGCGTATACAAAGTGCAAAAAGACCACCGTTGAGCAAAAAAATCTGCAATATATACTTAAGCACAGTGTTAACTGTCTTATTGCTATTGATGCCTACCTTTGGTTGGGCGCAAGCTCCCCAAGGTATTAAGTATCAAGCAGTGGCTAGGGATGCATCGGGCCAGCCACTTCAAAACTCCAATGTCTTTATCCGCATGAGTATTATTGATGGAGGGGAACACGGAGTAATAGTGTACACCGAAACACACAAGGCAAGAACAAATGATTTAGGGCTCTTAAACTTGGTTTTGGGCCAAGGCAAGCCTTCTGTGGGGGCATTTGATCAAATTGATTGGGCATATGGTAACAAGTGGGTTTGGATTGAGATGAATATTGAGAACAATGGTTATGTTACCATTGGAAAATCCGAAATGTTATCGGTACCATACGCATTATACGCTCTTAACTCGGGTAATAGCGCTGCCATAACCACTGATACCAGTAGCACGAACGAGTTAATTACCCGGTTTGATTATGACCCCGCGACAGGTAAATTAAGTATTGAGGAAGCTGGAAATAGCTACCACGTTTTGTTGCCACTTGATGAGGATGACTTAAGCAATAACTTTCTTAATGATTTGGCAAATGTTCAGGCAAACCCTTTACAAAACCATGTGTTAAAATGGGATGGTGCTCGTTGGGTTTCTGCCAGCGATTCGGCTTATTTTCAAAATTTAGCCATTATAAATCATTTGCTAACCCTTACGGATGGAAATGCCATTAGCTTGGCTGGTTATTTGGATAATACCGATGAGCAAGAGTTGAGCTTTGACAACCAAACCAATACCTTAACGCTTACTAATGGTGGGCAGGTTGATTTAACTTCTTTGGCAAACAGGGGAGTTAACGACGTGGTTTTTGACCCAAACACAAAAATGCTCACACTGCAAACCCTTGGTGGTGGCTATTCTGTTGATTTATCAAGCTTAGTTGGCGGAGCACAATCTATTACCCTTGCTGGCGATACTCTTAGGTTGAGCGATGGTGGGGGTGAAGTGGTGCTTCCTATAATGCAAGGCCCTACTGGTGCTACCGGGCCTGTCGGTCCTCAAGGTATTAAAGGAGCAACCGGAGCAATCGGAGCAACCGGAGCTCAAGGTCCTATGGGTCCTAAAGGTACTGATGGTGCAATTGGTCCACAAGGGCTTAAAGGCGACCCTGGTATTGCTGGCCCACAAGGTCCAACTGGAGCTACGGGTGCTACTGGGCTGCAAGGTCCGAAAGGTGAACCTGGGTTAGCTGGTCCGCAAGGTATTCAAGGTTTGCAAGGAGACCCTGGTATTGCAGGCCCACAAGGGCTACAAGGTATTAAAGGGGATACAGGCCCAATGGGTCCAACTGGTCCTGCAGGAGCCGATGGAATAAACGGAATTGATGGCCTTGACGGTGCTACTGGTGCTACCGGACCAGCGGGAAGTGCCAACATCAATGGAACGGTTGGATATCTGGTAAGGTTTACTCCAGATGGTATATCGGGTGGAAATAGCGGCTTATATGATAATGGCTCTCGAATAGGGTTGGGTACTATTATTCCTACCGCAAAGTTTCATATCAATGCACCTGCGGGTACTAATCCGTTGCAGGTAGATGTAAATGGCACTAGCGCACTAAGCGTTTTAAGCAACGGCAGGGTGCTTATTGGTAGCGTAAGCAACCAGTTGTACCCTATGGAAATAGGCGGGACCAGAAGCACCGTATTGGCTCGGGCACAAAACTATCACACCCGTGGCACTGGTTTTAGCTCGGTTGGCAACAATGTTGCAGGGCTATACTTAAACAATGGCTCTGGTTTTGCTGGTACCGGTTTTAGTATTGGTGTTGCGGGTTTTGCTAGAGATAATACTAATACTGCATTTGGTGGCTACTTTATCAACGATAACTCATATGCCTATGTAGGTGGTTGGAATTTTGATGCCAGCACCAATATGTTTACTCCTTATAAAATTATCGGTAACGGCGCTGTGTCAACTATTGTAGAAGATACTGCGGGTAAAAAAGTAACGATGTTTTGCCCAGAGTCGCCAGAGGTGCTGTTCCAAGACTATGGAATGGGGGAACTGGTTAATGGTACTGTGCAAATCAATATAGACCCAACGTTTGCTAAAAACATTTTAGTAGATGCAGATCATCCATTGAAAGTGTTCATTCAATTGGAAGGAGATTGCAATGGTGTGTTTGTGAGTAACAAGTCGGCCAGCGGTTTTACCGTTACCGAATTGGCTGGCGGACAAAGTAATGTATCCTTCTCTTGGATGATAGTAGCTACCCGCAAAAACGAAATGATTGGTGGTAAAGAAGCCAGCTACGATGTTCGTTTCCCAACTGCTCCATTAATGCAGGAGCAAGTGCAAATGGAAAAGTAGCCGTTAGCCAGTGACTAGTGATTAGCAACCATTGAATAGCAATTTGTAAGTAGAACTTTTATTACAAAGTTTTCAGCTGGAAGCAAGTACCCCAAATTTAGACCCGTGGTTTTTTTCATCGACTATCGACCATGGACCCAAAAACTACCTTTTAGGCAAGCCTTTCATACCACCCGCTGCGCTCATTTTGGTAAAGTTGCGCATCATCTTCTTCATCTCTTCAAACTGCTTTAAGAACTGGTTTACCTCTTGAATGGTGTTACCGCTACCTTTAGCAAGTCTTTCGCGGCGTTTACCGTTAATCAAGTCAGGGTTAGTGCGCTCTTCAGGAGTCATTGAGAAAATGATTGCTTCAATTTTCTTGAAAGAGTTATCGTCGATATCAACGTCTTTAATGGCTTTGCCCATACCCGGTATCATACCCAGCAAATCCTTGATGTTACCCATCTTACGGATTTGGTTCAATTGGCTCAAAAAGTCGTTAAAATCAAAAGTGTTCTTACTGATTTTGGCTTGAAGCTTAGCGGCTTGGGCCTCATCATATTGCTCTTGGGCACGCTCCACAAACGAAACGATATCACCCATGCCCAAAATACGCTGAGACATCCTGTCGGGGTGGAATACCTCAAGGGCGTCCATCTTCTCGCCAGTACCTACAAATTTGATAGGCTTGTCAACAGTATATTTAATGGTAAGGGCCGCACCACCGCGGGTATCGCCATCCAACTTTGTAAGGATAACCCCATCAAAGTTCAAGCGGTCATTAAATGCCTTGGCAGTATTCACGGCATCTTGGCCCGTCATACTATCCACTACAAACAAAATCTCTTGCGGATTGATTGCCTTTTTGATATTGGCAATCTCAGTCATCATCGCTTCATCCACAGCCAAACGACCTGCAGTATCCACTATCACTACATCCTTGCCAGTTGCTTTGGCATGGGCAATGGCGTTTTCGGCAATTTTAACCGGGTTTTGGTTACCCTCTTCGGTATAAACCTCTACGCCCAATTGCTCGCCCAATACTTTCAATTGGTTTATCGCAGCAGGGCGGTAAACATCACAAGCTACCAATAATGGCTTCTTGTTCTTTTTACTTTTAAGAAACAAGGCTAGTTTGCCAGAATGGGTAGTTTTACCAGAACCTTGCAAACCGGCCATCAAAATTACGGCAGGCTTGCCATCTGCATTAAACTCGGCAACAGTGCCACCCATCAAAGCAGTTAACTCGTCTTGAACGATTTTAACCATTTGTTGGCCTGGCTGCACTGCGGTTATTACAGCACCACCCATCGCTTTGTCTTTAACCTTATCGGTAAATTCTTTGGCGATTTTATAGTTTACGTCGGCATCAACTAGTGCACGGCGTATTTCTTTTAGCGAAGACGATATATTAACATCGGTAATCTTGTGCTGGCCTTTCAGTACCTTAAACGCGCCTTCCAGCCTATCCGACAAATTCTCAAACATAGCAATAGCTCTTTATCGTGTTAATTACGGACTGCAAAGATAATGAATGGCGGCGATGTACCAATTTGTTTATTGAGCCAATGTGCACAATAACTATGTTTTTTCCGCCTCTGCTAGATATTCAGCTCAACTACTCTTCAAATAAGAGCACAAACTGCCCCTCGAATGGGTCGAGGTGTTGTTTTAAATCATCAATAAAAGCAGGACCTTGGGCCGCATAAAATGGCAAGAAATTATCTACCCGCTCCATTAATGTGCCACCTGGGAAAAGCTTGGCTTTCAATCCACGTATTTGATTTACCGCAACTTCAAAATTCCTTTTCTCTGCTCTTAATATCTTGGTTTCCAGTGCTTCAAGTGCCTTTATTTGTCCTTGTTTTGCACCTTCAACCGAAGATGCTAGGGTAGGGTCAACGGCCTTGGCTTTATCTAATACTAGGTTGAATATACGCTCCGTTTCGGCCTTTTCTTCCACCAACTCTAACGACTGGGTGGTGCGGTCTTTTACGTATTGTTTTATCAGTGCCTCTTCTTCCACAAACAAATCCTCTTTGTTCAACTCAAGCTTTTGCAATTTCTTGCAGGCGTTTTTATCTAGAATAGCGGCAATACTGCGTAGCACCAACATAGGGTAGTTTACGCCGTAGTGCTTAAATATGCTCCTTAGCTCCAGCCAATAAGCTACCTCACCGCCACCACCTACATAGGCAAGGTTGGGCAATATGGTTTCTTGCAACAATGGGCGAAGGAATACATTTGGGCTAAAGTTTTCGGGGTGTTGGTCAATTTCAGCCAAAAGTTCCTCTTTTGTGAACACTTTATAACCCAGTGCTTCATAATGACCAGTTGATTCATTCAATACAATCCTATCCCTGCGGCCAGGGCATAAATAGAACATGTTAATCTCCCTTGGGCTGGCCTGTAGCTTATAGTTGCATTGGTTAATGCTCTCAATAGTATCGTTAATAAGGCCCGTAACCCGATTGTTTAATATTTCGTCCTGTATAACGTGTTTAAACACCTCCTTATAGGCCTTACGGTCTTGATCGACTACCACCAACCCAAAGCGGCCAAACAGCTCATTAGCGAGCCATAGGGTAGCTTGGCCCAAAGTATCGTGTTGGGTGTATGCTTGACGCACCATGGCCAGCAACTCCGTAGCATGGGGCATACCGCCTAGTTTCTCCTCAACCTGATTGATTACCTCGTCCATTCCAGCGGTATCCATGCGGCCAACCGGGCCAGCCGCGGCGTGGTCCCAAGTAAGTTTCTCGCCAAAAAGATTAATGTGGTTTATCTCTTCAAAGTCGTGGTCTTCACTTCCTATCCAATACACGGGCACAAAATTGAACTGCGGGTATTGCTCGCGCAACTGCTCGGCAATGTTGATAGTGCTCAATATCTTGTTTACGAAAAACAGAAAGCCTCCAAAAATATTAGGCTGGTGCGCTGTGGTGATGGTAAAGGTATTGTTGTTGGCAAGCAATGATATATTGGTGCGCACCTCTTCGCTTAATGCTATGCCATCATATTGTTGGGTAAGCTCGCTTACCAATACTTCACGGTTGAGCGTAGTGTTGTTTTTGTCGGTAATTACTTGTTCAAAGGCATCGAGGTTAACCTTATACTTATAGAACCCATCCAAACAGGGCATATAATTGAGGTAATCCTGTATAAAGCGCGATGTAACGCCGGTGGTAGTATAGGTTAGGGTGGTTTTTCTCATGCTTGGTTGGTCCATAGTCCATGGTCCATAGTCCATGGAAAAACAGTAAAAAAGCTATTAGATATTAAGCAAACAACGAAACGGCAAATTCGTTTCATTATGAATGCAAAATAGGAAAAACTATGGCGGGTTTTAGTAGGGGAGTTGTTAACAAAGCCTAAGTTTGATGTTGTAACGTTGAGGAGTTATTCTCTTTTATTGTCATCCCGAGTTTTTCAAGAGGGATCTCCCAGCGATAAAGTAAGATTTTTGAGTTAGCCGAGAAGGTTGAACTTACTACGGGTGGGTGCAGTCATAATTCAAAAGCGCCACATCGGTGCCAGAAGGTCCCTCGTGAAAAACTCGGGATGACAAATGTTTTAGGTTTGCAGGATTAAGTGGTAAGTCTTGCTACTTGATACTCAATTACTTGCTACTATGCAACCACTTCCCCAATCAAATCAAACTCAGTGGCATCAGTGATATACACATTAGCAAAGTCACCAATGCGGACGAAATACTTGCTGGCATCAA
>JAGYJT010000058.1 GCA_018401955.1 Chitinophagales bacterium
AGGGTTACACGATTTTGGAGCATATGAAAATATGCTACCAAACCACCACTAAACAGGTATGCGGGGTAGTTGCTTAATATGGCAACTACCCCGTTTGTATATATCCCAAAACTCATTTAGAGTTAAAAGCGTAAGTCGCTGTTAAACAACTCCTTGCAAAAGCTGCAATCAATAGGCTCGCGCAAATACCGCGCGCTGCTTACTTGGTTTACCAGTAACTATGCACACGCCATCTTCCTGCGGGTTATTTAGCGGTATGCAGCGTATGGTGGCTTTGGTATCCTCTTTAATTTTATCCTCGGTTTCAGAAGTACCATCATAGTGCGCCAATACAAAGCCGGCTTCATCGTCCAATATGCGCTTAAACTCATCGTAGGTATCAGCCTTGCGAGTGTTCTCCTCACGGAATTTAAGAGCCCTATCAAACATATTGGCTTGTATGGCATCCAACAATTCTGGTATCATGGTTTCCAATTTGTCCAGTTGGGCAACCTGCTTTTCCTTGGTATCGCGGCGGGCTACTTCGGCAGTACCGTTGGCCAAATCGCGAGGGCCAATGGCAATGCGTACGGGCACCCCTTCTAGCTCATACTGTGCAAACTTAAAGCCAGGGCGGGTTTGGTCGTCGTCATTAAACTTTACGCTGATGCCTTTAGCCTTTAGGCTCGCCATCAACCCGCTTACACGGTCGTACACGGCATTGAGCTCCTCATCGTTTTTAAAGATAGGGATGATAACCACCTGCAATGGCGCTACTTTTGGCGGCAACACTAGGCCTTCATCATCGCTATGCGCCATAAGCAAAGCACCAATCAAGCGCGTGCTTACGCCCCATGAAGTAGCCCATACATACTCCAAAGTATTCTCTTTGTTGCTAAACTGCACCTCAAAAGCCTTGGCAAAGTTCTGGCCCAAAAAGTGCGATGTGCCAGCCTGCAAAGCTTTGCCGTCTTGCATTAATGCTTCGATGCAATAGGTTTCTACGGCACCTGCAAAGCGCTCGTTAGGGGTTTTTACACCCTTAAGCACCGGTATGGCCAAGTAGTTTTCTACAAAATCAGCATAAACGTTTAGCATGCGCTCTGCTTCTTCAATAGCTTCTTGGCTAGTGCTGTGGGCCGTGTGGCCTTCCTGCCAAAGAAACTCCGCTGTACGAAGGAATAAGCGCGTGCGCATTTCCCAGCGCACTACGTTGGCCCATTGGTTAATTAGCAAAGGCAAATCGCGATAAGACTTTATCCAACCTTTGTAAGTGTTCCATATGATGGTTTCAGAGGTTGGGCGCACAATTAGCTCTTCCTCTAGCTTGGCATTAGGGTCTACCACAATACCGCCCCCATTTGGATCGTTCATTAGGCGGTAATGGGTTACCACTGCACACTCTTTTGCAAACCCTTCCACGTGGGCGGCTTCTTTACTCAAAAAGCTTTTCGGTATAAAAAGCGGGAAGTAGGCATTTACGTGTCCAGTATCCTTGAACATTTTGTCCAATTCTGTCTTCATGTTCTCCCACAAGGCATAGCCATAAGGTCTTATCACCATGCAGCCCCTTACTGACGAGTGCTCGGCCAACTTGCCGCGTATTACTAAATCGTTATACCATTGGCTGTAATCTTCAGCCCTACTGCATATTTTCTTGCTCATAGTAAACTTGGTACGCTCTTTGTTTGTTATAATTACAAGTGTCAAAGTTAACGATTAAATTTGTGGAACGGAGGGCATTTGAAAATGTGGCATGATGATTGAAATAACAGAGTTAGATTAAACTTATTGCTTTACTTACAGTCTAATAGTACAAAGAATAGATAATACCTTTTGCACCCTGATAAATTGCACGCTATGAAAAACATTACGCTCATATCAGTCTTACTACTGGCAACCTTAGTTACTGCCTGGGGGCAGAACTATGATGATGTTTACTATCAACCAAACAGTGGTAGCAACACTAGCCAAGACCAGTATTATAACAATAACTCAAGTGGTAATAACTATAACAATGGTGGCACCAACACCGGAAACGATGGTTACAACTACAACCAGTATAACAACAACTATGGCAATGCCGATAGGTATGATAATGCCACTGATGGTGAGTATTATAATGATGGCAACGGCAATACTTATGTAACCAATAACTATTATGGTAATGACCTGAATAATAACTACGACTTTTACTACACCAGTCGTATTCGTAGGTTTTACACCCCTTTCCAAGGTTTTGGTTGGTACAGTGGTGTTTACACCGACCCATATTGGTATGGGTATAGAGACCCTTGGAGCTGGGGTAGCAGTATATATGTAGGTAGTGGGTTCTTTATGGGCCCAAGCTGGGGCTGGAACACCGGATGGTGCTCTACCTCATGGCGCACAGCTTATACTTGGGGCAACGGTTGGAACTATGGCTGGGGCAACGGTTGGTATGGCAACTGGGGCTGGAATGCCGGCTGGGGCAACAATTGGGGCTGGAACAACGGTTGGAATAACGGTTGGGGATGGAACAACGGTTGGAACAATGGTTGGGGAAATAACTGGGGCTGGAACAACAATTACTGGAACGGTTATAACCACGGATATGCTAATGGATACAATGACGGTAGCTGGAATAACAGCCCGCTTTACAACTACCAATATGGTCCGCGCTACCGCGAAGGTGGTAGCCAAGGGTATGCAAGTGGTGGTACAGTAGTAGACAATCCATTAGGTGGTGGCAAAACTAGCCCCGACCCTGGAGGCAACATCTACGGTGGTAAAAACGCCGGTGGCACTTATACTAGCGCACCTGTTGGTAGCACTACAGGCAATAAACCTTCAACAGTTGGAAGCACCAAGCCGGGAATTGGTACAGTAAGCTCTACACCAGCTACGGTTAAAAACCCAGGAGGTATAGTTAGCACTAACCCATCAGCAAATACTAATGCTGGCAGGTATACTGGTAAACCTGTCACAACATCGTCAACAACCATAGGTACTGGTGGCTTAACCACTACTGCACCTAATAATGGTTCAACAGTTTCTCGCAGTGGTGCGGGAACAGTAAAGCAGCCTGTATCTACAACCACCAATGGTGCAGTAATTGGTACAACACCTAATAGCAATAGGTACACCAATGGTAGAACGCCTGATAGCTATAACAATAGCAACACGCCTAGCCTATATGGTCAGCCTAGTGGTAATATTGGTAGAAGCGGTACTATAAACAAGCCTGCACCTACTGGCAACAAACCTAGTAGTGTAACACCTGGTAATACTCAGCCGCGCACGTCAAGTCCAACGCCGGGCAGCAATAAACCAACTTATACTCAGCCGCGTACCACAAGTCCGCCGCCAAGTAATAAGCCTACTTACAACCAGCCGCGTACTACAAGTCCGCCGCCGAGTAATAAGCCTAGTTACAATAAGCCGCGTACTACAAGTCCGCCGCCGAGTAATAAGCCTAGCTACAACCAGCCACGTACTACAAGTCCGTCGCCAAGTAATAAGCCTACTTATTCGCAGCCAAAAAGTTCGCCAAAGCCAACTTATACGCCGAGAACGAGCAGCCCATCACCAAGTAAACCATCATACTCTGCTCCGAGAAATAGTGGCGGCGGTGGTTTTACGCCTTCTCCATCACCAAGTGGCGGAGGTAGCCGTGGCGGTGGCGGTGGTAGTGTAGCGCCTCGTGGTCCTCGCAATTAAACCCTTTACCTGTATTCATTTTACCGAACCAGCATAGAGACCGATTAGCGATGAAACGATTTTTTCTATACACTTTGGTAAGCTTATCAACCGTGGTAGCTGCTTTGGCCCAAAACCCTACTGAGACGTTAAGATACTCTCAAATTAGGCCTGGTGGTACCGCACGGGCACTAGGTGCAGGTGGTGCATTTGGTGCTTTGGGAGCCGACTATACCAGTGTAGGTATAAATCCTGGCGGGTTGGGCGTTTATCGACGTAGCGATTTATCCTTAAGTTTTGGTGTGCAAAATACATTGGCCAATACTGATTTGCTGGGGAACCAAGTAGATGCCAGCCGCACAAGAGCTTTTCTGCCCAATGCTAGCTTAGTGTTTAGCAGATTGCATGTGGATAGCAGGGGTAACAGGCGCAAGGGTAAATGGATTGCATCAAACTTTGCGTTTGGTATCAACAGGTTGGCCAACTTTAATGCCAACAGCGTATTTACCAATAGCCAAAGCTCAAACTCACTGCTCAATCACTATCGCGACGAGCTCACCGCTGCCGGTTTAACAGAAGATCAAATATCGTTGAGTAACTTTAGCGATGGCGCATACTTAGGTTATTATAACTACCTACTTAATCCGGTTGGTTCTACAGGTACTGATTATGCCGCTGTAACTGATGGATTTTTGGTTAATCAACAAATATCGTTGGTACGCAGGGGTGGCATTGATGAAATGTCACTTGCTTTTGGCAGCAATTATAATGATAAATTCTATTTCGGAGCCTTGGTTGGTATTCCTTTCCTTAGCTACAGAGAGCAACTAAATGTGCGCGAAAGTGATGACAGCGGCAGCATCCCGGTATTTAACAACTTTGGTTTTTCGCAAAACCTCACTGCCGATGGAGTAGGTATTAATGCCAAATTTGGATTTATAGTGCGCGCCGCTAAATGGATGCGCTTAGGTGCTTCGTTTCACACACCTACCCGGTTTAGTATTTCAGAAACCTACTACACCGAAATTACCTCTAGTATAGATTCACTGCCATACAATAATGATTTTACAGAAGGAGAGTTCGACTATCAGTTGTCAACGCCTTGGAGGAGTATAGCCAGTGCAGCTTTTATCATAAAGCAATACGGTTTTCTATCTGTTGATTATGAATTTAGTAATTACAACAGGGCTAATTATACCTTTTCGGGGTTTAAAAACTCTGAGGATGCGCTGAACCAAGATGTAAGAAATTATCTGCGCGCAGTGCACACGGTTCGTGCTGGTGCTGAGGTAGCTGCCAAAAACTGGCGGTTTCGTGCAGGTTATTCATACAGTAGCAGCCCAATAGAGAAAAACCAAGTACTTAGCGGTCGCGATTTGACATCCCAGGTATTTTCTGGTGGTGTGGGTTACCGAGGAAAAGTATGGTATATTGATGTAGCTTATTATCGTATAGCATCCGAAGGAACCGCAGTAATCTCTCCTTATATTACCGCTGCCGAAAAGCTCAAGTTTGACAATTACGTAATGACCGTAGGACTCAACTTTTAATTGAGTAGTTAGTGTTAACTGTACTATTAAGGCAATGCCACTTGATGGGCTACAAACTCCACGAACCGTTTTCTACAGCCGGTTAACCCAAACAAAGTCTCGTAACATCAATTACCTTAAGCAGATATACCCATCAGCATTGATACACATAAACCACTGAGGTTCACTGCTATTTTAAAACAATAATAATATTGATGCAGAAAGTACCGGTAACACAAGTAAACGGCTTATTCGACGTCGCCAGTAGGCTCAGGGGCCGGAGTCATTTCACCGCCACCGGTTGAAGGCTCGCCAATAGGTGCTGGGTTGAAACCAGCAGGAGGCGTTACCGGACGCTCGTTTAGTATTCCCTCCACTTGTGTTTCGCCACCAACCGTTACTACATCATCGCCTTTTGGCAAAAACATTGCAGACAATAAAGTAAGTGCTAACAGCGCAATGGCCAATGTCCAAGTAGCTTTTTCAATCGTTTCGGTAGCGCGGCGGGCACCCATCACTTGGTTGCCAATGTTAGCAAAACCAGCACCCAATCCACTACCCTTAGGGTTTTGGATTAACACTGCCAACGATAAAAGAATGCAAACGATGATTATGATGATTACCAAAAATGTGAACATGGCGTTTTACTTTATCTTGATTATAGGAGTGCAAAGTTAGTTTAATACTGCCAAATACACAATAAAGTATGTAGCACAAGTGCACCTTTATTTTTATAGGAGCCGTTATTGATTGTTAAACGCCTGCACAAATGCCCTATCAATCTATCTTTTTGCCTTATCTTCGTATGTATGATGAAGCGTTTTTACGGGCTTTTAGTGCTTATTATTACAATACTTTCAGGCTGTGGCGGTTGTGGTGGCGGCGAACCTTACCATGGAGACCCTAATCCGTTATACGAGCTGCATAAAGTTTTTGGCAGGGTAAAAACCCTCAAAACAGAATATTTTTCGCCAATGGTAAAGGATGGCAAAACAGTGCCGGGCAGTTCGGTGGGCGATAATATTACTTTTGATAGCATCAGTGCCAATGGGCAATTGATATTAAGCAAAGTATACACGCTTGATGGACAGCTGAAAAACTATGACCTATTTACCTATAACCCTGATGGCGAAATAATTGCAATAGAAACGTATACTGGCACTGGTATGCGCTCTTCGCACCAAGAAGCATATTTCAATGCAGATGGCAAAAAGCAAAAACAGGTAGTAACATTAGCTACTGACGACGGCGAAAAATCATACTGGCGCAGCTGGGTTTATAACGATAAGGGACAATTAGTAGAATCATATGTATATGGCGTAGATAGCACAGTAGCGAGTAGAGAAACCCTAACCTATTACGAGGGCGACTCGGGCAAGCTACATATACACAGCTTATATGTTGGCCGCGACACGCTGAAATACATTAATGAGTATGTGTATAATGCAGCTGGGCACGACTCTATATTGTACCGCCACAGACCCAATGCAGCAGGTGATAGTGTAACTTACCAAAGCCGCTACGAGTATACTTTTGATAGTAACGGAAATGAGTTAACCCGCGACTTGGTAACACCAGAGGGAGTTGTAAGGGCAAAATCTAGATACGAATATATTTTTGACGACCATGGCAATTGGACCCAACGAATTGATATAATTGACGGAGAGGCCAATGTAGTAAAAGTACGCACCTTTACTTATTATGACTGATAAACCCATTAAGCGTATCCGCAGGCCAAAAGGCAGCGTGGCTATACCTTTGCAGTTTTTGGAACTTGATGAAGGCAGTATTCATGTAGTAGTGCAAGGGTCGGTAAATGGGTTTGCATGCAGCATGATTTTAGATACCGGGGCATCTCGCACCGTGGCCGATTTGGCTTTTGTGAACGAGGTTTTCCCTGAAATGGAACTGGAAGTTAACGAACAGCCATCAGCGGGCCTGGGAACCAACACTATGGAAAGCCATTTTTTTATGGCAGAAGAAATTTGGGTAGGCGATAAAGAATTGCCTGGTCAACTGCTAGCAGCACTTGATTTGAGCCATGTGAATCAAACTTATGAGATGCTAGGCTTACCAACTGCACACATTATATTAGGTAGCGACATATTAAAGGCGCACAAGGCAATAATTGATTATGGTAGCAAGCAACTTATTTTAGGTTGATTGCATCTATGTAGCTAGTTACGCATAAACTGAATATTATTGTTTACTGTGTGACTTTTGTCATTGTTTGGTCTCAATTTGTGGTTTATATTTGTATCAAGTTGAAATACGCTAAGTACATATTAAGTGTGATAGCTTTGGTAGCTATAATGTTCCACTCAGGAGCATACACAGCGGTATTTATCAATTTTCAGGTTAATCAAGAATTTATTGCGGCCACCCTTTGCGAAAACCGTGCTACCCCAGAGCTAAAATGCGAAGGTAAATGTTACCTTACCAAGCAGTTTAGCGCCAAAACCCAACAAGGGGCCAATAACAGTTTGCTTACCGTGCAACAATCCATCAATTGGTTGGTAGAAACCGATGCCATTGAAAGCCAAATAATTTTCGCTGAAAATACTGAGGCTCCTGCAGCGTATTTTCAAGCCTTTTTTACCCAACACAACACGGCCCCTCGCCCACATCCGCCCAGCCAAGCTTAGTATATTAAATGGACAACCATTTTATGAGCTTAAATTCCAATAATGAATTTATCGAATTTTCGCTATCTGATGCTAATGATATTGCTTCAGGCAGCATCGGTAATTGGAGTTTATGCCTGTGATGGATGCAGCGCCAATTTGAGCATATTTAATGCAGAACTGCAGCTCAATAGTGGCAAGCACTCCATTGGTGTGCAACATCAAAGTCGTTTTTTTAGTGCCACGCTCCACGAGTCGATGGTGGATTACTTAAAGAGTCCTAAGAAAACAGATGATGAGCACGTGCATACCCAGCCACAGGTAGAAACGCCTTACCGCCAAATACAAACCACTACCGATGTAAGGGGTACCTTTTATGTGCACCCTAGGTGGAGTGTAATGGCCATAGTGCCTATTACTGCTAGGCTATTGTATAGCAACGACAACCAATTTCGCGATGGCCGAAAACTGGAACAACACCAGGGCCTGGGCGACGTGGTTTTGTTGGTGCAATATCAAGCACTTAGCGAGGGTAAAAAGCTGAAGGCCAAAAAGCTACAACAACGTTTGGTATTGGGTGCTGGTATTAAATTGCCCACCGGTAGATTCAACGAGAATGGGTATGATGGCCAGTTAAGGCCAGATTTACAAAACGGTAGCGGCAGTACAGACTTTATAACCACCGCCAACTACATATTACGTTCTCAAAAATGGGGCGTAACCAGTATGGTGAGTTATAAAATAAATACCGCCAACAGAAATGGATACCGTTTTGCGAATAGCCTTAATGTTGATTTGCGCGGTTTTTGGTTCAAGGAGTTTAAGCGTGTAGCCCTTGCCCCAAGCACGGGCCTTTGGCTAGAACATGCCGCCGACAACCACGACCCCAATTCCAATACGTTTCAACCCACTGGGGGACTGTTTCTCTTTAGCAGTGTTGGGCTCGACCTCTACAAAGGCAACTTTGGCTTTAATGTACTTTGGCGCCACCCACTGGCACAGCAAATTGTTGAGAACGAACAGTTTGCAAACGTTACCGGATTTCAAGTGGGTTTGAAATACGCATTTAACACAAAAAATTTATCTAAAAAGTCGAAAGACACTAAATAATACAACAATATGAAAACTTCAACCATAAAAAACTACGCCATCATTCTATTGGCAGTATTCGCATCGCTATCAATCACTAGCTGCGACAAGGAAGACGACGACCATGACCACGACCATGATGGTAAAGGCCATGTGCATGTTTATTTTAACAACTTGTACAACGGGGCAGCCCAAACCAGCACTGCTACTTATACTGGTACCAATGGCCGTGATTTTTCCATCGAAAACAATAACTACTATATCTCTAACATGCGCTTGGTAAACGATGCAGGAGTAGAAGTACCGTTCACTGGGCAGTACTTGCTTGCCAAAACCGGCGAAAGCAATGAGCTTGAATTAGAGGAAATTGCCACCGGAAACTACACCAAAATTCGTTTTGATGTAGGTATTGACTCTGTAACCAACCATGCCGACCCGAGCACCTACCCTGCTACTTCGCCTTTAGCTTTGAAAACACCTAGTATGCACTGGAGCTGGGCTAGTGGTTACATTTTTTACCGTTTAGAGGGCTTGGTAGATACCACAGCAGCTAAAAACGGCACAGTTGATACTGGCTGGAAAATACACTTGGGTACCGATGCAAAGCTCACCAGTGTTGAACTCAATATTGATTTGATGATTTCAGCTAGCTCACATCCGGGCATCACTATCAACATGAACACTGAAGACTTGTTTAACAATATCGATCTTGGTGGGGCCGACTTAGTGAGTATGACCATGAATAATCAAGATTTGGCTAATAGGTTTAAAGCCAACCTTGCATCAGCATTTAGCGTTGAGTAATTAATTGATACAAGAAGTATCTGGGTGCAACTAACACTGTACCCAGATACTTCAATTTATCTTTTATACTGCCTAAAGCCTTGCATGCAACCAATTGCGATGTTTGTCTGTTTTACTCTTAAACCCTAATTGCCATGATATATTTGCGCCTACTAATTCCTGCCTTGATTTTGGTGGTAATGGTATCCTCTTGCGAGAAAGACCCTGAATTGGGTACTAGCACTTTTACATTAGCGGTACATCCAGTTATAGGAACGGAAGGCTTGATACTTAACCAAGAGTATATTGACCAAGAAGGTTATAGGATTAAACCAGTAACGTTGCGCTTCTATATTGCGCATGTGATGCTTACCAGCGCTACTGGCGAAGTAGAAATTAAGGATTTGGACCTGCTTGATATGGAAAACGTAGCAGCAGGAGAACCCTTGACCTTTACCGTTGAAGCTCCAGCTGGGGACTATACAGGTATTTCGTTTTGGGTTGGGTTGGATAGCACACAAAATGCAAGTGATCCTGCTACCTTTAACAACGACCACCCACTGAGCTTAGCAACTGGTACCTTCTGGACCTGGAACACTGGATATCGTTTTGTGATGTTCGAAGGGTATTTTGATACGATTCAAAATACACCAGGGCCGGTAAGTTCTACCCGTTTCTTTAACTATCATACTGGTACCAATCCACTGTACGCTAAAGCTGAGCTGGGTAATGCTAGCACTGCATTTACCATTGCCGAAGGAGCGGACTATACCTACAACTTGGACCTAGACGTTAATAAAATGTTCTACGGCCCGCAGAACATCGCGCGCTCACAAGGTGCTGTAACCCATACCACCAGTAACTATGAGCTGGCAGATAAGTTTACACAAAACTTTGTGCGTGCCTTTACGCTTTCAGCACCCTAAATACTGGGTAGTATGATAAACGGTAAATTAATTATTGGCTTGGGTTTACTTCTGGCGCTATCGGTTTCCAGCTGTAAGCCTGATGAGGTTGATGCGCTGGATAGGCCTTATAGGTTGAGCTTGCCAGCAGGTTTTCCGTCCATGAACATCCCTGCCGATAATGAACTTACTGAAGTTAGGGTTGAACTGGGCAAAATGCTGTTTTTCGACAAGGCACTAAGCAGGGACAGCACCGTCTCTTGCGGTTCTTGTCATTTTCAGCTGAATGCCTTTAGCGATGTGGTCGCCATCAGTACCGGTATTGAGGGTAGAAAAGGTTTGCGAAATAGCCCGCCGCTGTTCAATTTAGGGTATCATCCTTATTTCTTTTTTGATGGGGGCGTACCTACTTTGGAGTTGCAGGTGTTGGCACCCGTGCAAGATGTTAATGAAATGGACCATGAGTTTCCGGAGGCGGTAGCACGATTGGCACAAAACCAAGTGTATCAAGAAATGGCTCAAATTGCCTACGGTAGGTCATTTGATGCTTTTGTGCTTACCCGTGCCATAAGCGCCTTTGAGCGTACTTTGGTTTCGGGCAATAGTGCATACGATAAGTATAACAACGGTAGTAGCAATGCTTTAAATGAATCAGCAAAACGAGGTATGGCCTTGTTTAATAGCGAAAGATTGAGCTGCAATGGCTGCCATAGCGGTTTTAACTTTACCGATTATTCATTTAAAAACAATGGCCTATATGTGCAGTACCCCGATTCGGGCAGAATGCGCGTAACTGCCCTGCCCCAGGATAGAGATAAATTTAAGGTGCCTAGTTTGCGAAACGTTGCACTTACTGCACCCTATATGCATGATGGCAGTTTTGCAACCTTGCCCGATGTAATTGAGCACTATAATAGTGGGGGAGCAGCCAATCCGCAAAAGGATGAGCGCATACAACCATTGCTGTTATCTAACCAAGAAAAGAGCGATTTATTAGAGTTTTTATACTCCCTTACCGACAATGAATTTATAACCAACCCTAATTATGCCCCATAATAGCTATTTTAGGGAACTGGATAACTAAATGTACATTTAAAAATATATTGGCACTTATGATTTTAGGATGGAAATAGTTCAAGAATTGCAATTTAATTTTTCTTGTGTCTTGGTGTCTTGTGTCTCAAAATTGATATATCCTATGAAAGCTACTACCTTATATACCATAATTCTTTTGGCAGTATTGGCAAGCACATTTGCCGGTTGTAAAAAAGAAGAGGAAGAAGAAGACAAAAAAGATCCTAACGAATTGGGATGGGTTTACAATCCAACACCATACACAGGTGCTGCCATTCCGCGTAATTTTCCGCAACCAACGTACGTAGCTAATAACAATCCGCTTACCAACGAGGGTGTACAGCTTGGTAGAATGCTTTTTTACGACCCAATACTAAGCGGTGATAGCACCCTTGCTTGTGCAGGGTGCCATAAGCAAGAAAATGCTTTTGTAGATAGTAGAACTTTTAGCATAGGTATTGACGGCCTGCCAGGCAAGCGCCATTCAATGCCGCTGTTTAATTTGATGTACAGCAGTAGATTTTTTTGGGATGGACGTGCAGCTAATCTGGCCGAATTGGCATTAATGCCAGTTGAAGACCCGCTTGAAATGCATGAGTCGTGGCCCAATAATATTGCTAAATTACAAGCGCACCCAAATTACCCTAAGCTGTTTTATGAAGCATTTGGGGTAGAGCCCGCAGACTTAACCAAAGAGCACGCAGCAAAAGCACTAGAGCAGTTTATGCTTATTCTTATTTCGGGCAACAGTAAGTTTGATAAGGCGGTAAGGGGAACCGCCGAATTGACCGAGGCAGAAGAACGTGGTTTTATATTGTTTAATGACAACCTAGGTGCCGACTGTTTTCACTGTCATGGCGATGGAAGTGCCAACCAAGTTTTTCAAGAGATAAACGCAGTTCGGCAGTTTAGAAACAATGGTCTGGATGATCCTGCCACGCCGCAAGGATTTGATGATTATGGCTTTGGTGAGTTTACAGGCAATGTAAGTGATTATGGAAAATTTAAAGTACCGTCACTCCGAAACTTAAGATTCACTGCGCCATATATGCATGATGGCCGTTTTGCAACGCTAGAAGAAGTAGTGGATCATTACAGTACAGGGGTAAAACCCAATTCGCCAAATATTGATGCTGGTGGAATGGAATTTGCCTACCAGGGCGGCGTGCAGCTCACACAACAAGAAAAGGCAGATTTGATTGCATTCTTGCTTACGCTTAGCGATGAAGAGTTTGTTACCGACCCGCGGTTCAGTAATCCGTTTGAGTAGCACAAAGTTGTTGTCCCTATATTGTACTAAAAGTAACTATATTTATACCCTTTGATGATAGTTAAAGTTAGCTTTCATTTTATCAAAGGGGTATGAAAATTCTAGAGACTTTTATTGAGTATTACCGTTTTTTCGGTGAATACATCAATCCTGTAAGCGTAATAGCAGCTGGCATTATGGCCGCCGCCATAGCAGCGCTGGTATTGCTTTTGTTACTAATTGTTTTTAGAAAACGTGTATTGGCCAAGCGCCGCTACCCTATACTTAAGGTGCTAGCTTGGCTCTACTTTCTTGCCATTCCTTTGCTGGGTATCTATTTTGCATTTCAGTGGGGCGCGCTCAACAATATGCAACAACAGCTGAAGGTGAACTTGATGGCCAAGATGAAGGACTACAACGAGGGTATGGATACCAGCTGGGAAAAGTACATAAGCCAAGCCCTAACCACCGGTATAACAGATGGCAGTGTGCCCACCATAGAATTATCGGCCAATAATGTAGTAGAAATTGCTACCGAAGCGCTTTACTTGCGCTACCAAACTTCTATTGATACTACTTTCGGGAATACTGATAATATTGCGGTAAATGCTATTGCCTATATAAACCACCTTACCGATGGCAAAGTGATGAGCTATGCGGTTAAAAAAGGAATTTATAAACTCTTGGAAAGTAGCTTAGCCATGGATGAGGATATGAGTACTGAGTTGATGGAAACCCGATTGGATGAATTGCTGAAGCAGGGCATACTCAGTAAAATTCTAGGCCTACAAATCGACCGAGTTTTTAAACCACTAAAGCAAGCAACCATCTTGGTTTTCTTGATTATATTGGCGTTCCCTATATTCGAGATAGTGCTTGCTAATTATTGGCTTTATGAACAAGAAAAAGCCGCAATAGATAAATTGCAACCTGACCCAAACGCTCCTGAACCATTGGGCGATAACACAACACCTGGTACCTAATTTCTACACCGCCCCCTGTAGTAACATAATGCTTGCTTATAGCAAGAATCACCACATGGCAAACCTTGTAAGAGCTTTAAACATTACTAGCATCTATTTGGTATGGCGCTTGTACCATACAAGTATAACCAAAACTCACTATTATGGATACCGATAAAAAATCAAAGCAACAGGATAAAAACAAAGAAGCCACCCCTAAGCAGCTGAAAAAGGATAAGGCGCCTGATAACAAAACTGGCCTTACCGGCAAATTACAAGGTGGCAGAGAGTCGCTTAAATAAAAAAAAGGTTCATTTGAGTGAACCCTATTCACCCTGCAACGTTACAATTGCAGGGTGAATTTTATATAAACCATAAACCACACTTTATGCGCCAATTGATATTATTGCTTGCGATTATGGTGGCCAGTTTGGCCACTGTATGGGGGCAAGGCACTATGGTTTCCTCAACACCACCAGTAAAGAAAACGGTAAACTTTGAGTTTATGGCGGGGTTCATTTCTAGCCCCGTGGTTGGCGTAGATGCCAAACTAATTCGCACAGCCTTTAACGACAGGGAGGATGGGAATCCTGATTTCTCGGGTTCTGTTTTACCCAAAACCAGTGCCTATGTAGGCATTTTGGTTGATTATCGTTTTCATGACCTTGTGGGCATTGGTACAGGCATGGTATATAGCCCCAAAGGATATTGGGTGTTTGAGAAGGAAA
>JAGYJT010000059.1 GCA_018401955.1 Chitinophagales bacterium
AGGGCAATATATTGGAGTATGATATTGTGGCGGAGTGCCATAGCGTTTTCGCTAACGTGCGCACCGTGCTAGAGGAGAGCGGCAGCAAATGGGAGAACCTAGTAGATGTTACCGTGTTCCTCACCAACATGAAAGCCGACTTTAAACAATACAATGAGGTATACGCCGAGTACTTTAAAGACGCCCAACCCTGCCGCACTACGGTAGAAATAAAAAGCCTGCCCACGCCCATCGGCATTGAGCTAAAGTGTATCGCAACTATTGATTGAGCGCGTCTTATAAAATATAAACAATTAATATGACTACTGAAGCGATATTAGGTGGAGTATTGACAAGTTTTATTGGAACAATTATATACCTATTCTATCGATTGCTAATGAAACCCAAACTCGTATTGTCGCCTATAATACTTAAAGGAAGGGATAGTAAAGGTGTATATGTATATAAAATAAAAATAATAAATAAGGGTTTTTTTCCTGTGAGCAATATCAAAGCTCAGCTTCATAAAGTTGTTGTAATTAGAAATGGAGACAGGGAAGAAATTGAAAGCAGCCCTTTAAAGCTTAAACAAAACGAGGTTTTTGTCCTCAACAGTTGTAAAAAGAGCAAGAATACGAAAGAAGGACCAAAACACAACTATTGTAGTTTTACATTTTTCATATACAACGATATAGAACAATTTTTAAATAATACGAAGCATCAAGAAACCGACTATCTGCGTTTCAGAGTTTATGGTATAAATGATTTTTCTGGCGTTGGAGCTGTTTTTACAAAATTTTATTCCCTAAACAACTTAAAAGAGGGCGAATTTATTCATCGAGAAAATTTTGTCCATTCTTACTAAAGCAGTTGTAAAACTATTGATTGAGCGCGTCTTCGGTGTGTTTGCGGCCCCAATCTTTTAGTTCATCCTCGCTCCATAGCTCTGGAAAGAAAGTAACCCTGCGTGCACGTGCTGGCAAATACTGTTGCCAGTTGGTACCACCACTGGCTTTAATGTCCATTGGCTTTTTCATGAGGTAGCGCACTGCGCTCTTATAGTGCATACTTGGCCACTCCACGTTGGCGGCATGGTCAAAGGCACGCATTTCGGCTATTATTTCTGGGTTCTTTTGGTCGGCAGGTGATAGGCGGTGATAGCAGGCCAGCACATTGGTATCCCTATATTCGGCCAACAGGCGTTTAAACTCTTCGGCATATTTCTTTTCAAATTGACGAAGTGTAAGTGTTTGCTTGCCCGAAGCTAGCTCGGTGGCGCCTTTTTTCCAATACAAGTTATCATATAGCTCGTCGGGCGTGGCGTTGGTCATGGCTTCGCGGCTCTCGAATGCTGCTAGGTACTTGGTCTCGGTAGCCGCAATTTCAATCATACGGTATTGGGCACTCTGGAAACCACTGGCAGGCAACAATGCCATGCGGAAACTTAGGAATTGGTCTTTGTCCATACCATCTACCATAATCTCGAAACTAGAAATAAGGGCTTTATAGTAGCTATTGATGCGTTTTAGTTGTACCCTCATCTTCTCCCCCGTTAGGGATTCATCGTGTGCAATTTGCTCCAAGGCATGGCGCACCAGTTTCATGTACAACTCGCTTACCTGATGGTACATAATGAATATTTTCTCATCAGGGAACGGCGTGCGGGGCGTTTGCAGGTTGAGCAATACATCTAGGTGGATGTAATCCCAGTAGGTAAGGTAATCAGCGTACAATAGGCCATCAATATACGATAGCATATCTTGGCCCATTACGGCATACTTTTGCTGCAGTTTTGCTAACCGCTCTTCTAGTTCGGGTGTCATATCCATACGAACGAAGTTAGCCAAAAATTAAACAGATAGGGAAATGATTAAAGTCATGCAGGCTTTTTAATAGCCTTAATGCGGCGCAGCCTATCGCGGGCGGCTTGTTTGCGTTTGCCCAACTGATACAATACCTGGAAAATGATAAAAACTGCTAAAAAATAGCCCAATCCAAGCAAGGTATAGCCAAAGTTCCAGTTGCTTTCATACATAGGGTAGATGAACATTACAATGCCTACCGAAGCCAACGATACGCTACCCAACAGCACTGCCACCCAGGTATCTGTCATGCCCAAATAAGCCAAGTGGTGGGCAATGTGGTCTTTGCCACCCACGAAAGGCGATTGACGACGGGCCAAGCGGCGGATAACCACAGTAGCTGTATCAACAAGCGGGACAATAAAGAGCAACATCGGTATCAAAAACTGCCTTAAATCAAACATACCTATGTACGGCGTGCGGATGTTCCAAAAAAACATAATGCTAATAGCGGCCAAAAACACGCCTAGAAACTGGCTACCGGTATCGCCCATGTACATGCGTGAAGGATGCCAGTTAAAAAACAAAAACCCGATTAACGCACCCGATACGCCCAGCATAATAACAATGTAAGAATTATCTACAGCGCCATTTAACAGCGTAAGCACCATAGCCCCCAAAAGTATGGTAATGGATACTGTGCTGGTAATGGCGTCCATATTATCGAGCATATTAATGGAGTTCATTAACCCAATAATCCAAAGTATAGTAAAGATGTAGTTAAACTCTAGGCTCTCGGATACCGGTATGATGTAGCTGGTAAGAATAAGCAAGTTGGCGCAAGTAAACTGGCCAATAAATTTTATTAAGGGGTTGGTATTATATGCGTCGTCTGCAAGGCCAATTAAAAAACCCAGGCTGCTGGCTGCCATTAGGCCAATAAGCTGCTTATTAAAATACGACCCATCAATACTTTCGCCACCACCTACAACACCAAGTACCGATAAGGAAACTAAAAAAATGATGTAGAATGAAAAACCACCCAAGGATGGCTTACTGCCCAAACCCCAGCGTACTTGGCCCGGGCCGCCACCCTGATCGCGCATGCCTAAGTTGCTAGAGAAGCGCAGGATAAGAAAGTTGATTAGGATAGAAAAGGAAATGGCGATGACAAAAAACATGCCATAGAACAAATACTTATATCCCAATTCGCTATCCATAGTTTCCTACTTTTTACCGAATATTTTATTTAAGAATGAGCGCTGAGGTTTAGTTTCGTCAGAGTAATAGCCAAAACCATAACCATAGCCATAACTATACCCATAGCCACCGTAGCCATAATAATAGCCCGATACGCCTCTACCCACGTCGTTTAATATAACCGATAGGTTCTTTACACCGTTTTCGTCAATAAGTTTATCCAGGTTAGTGATAAAAGCATTATCAGAATAATCGGCCCTAAAAATATAAATAGGGTAATCGGCCTTTTTTATCACTTCCAACCCATCGGTTACCAAACCCAAAGGTGGGGTATCAAATACTATAAAATCGTACTCCTTTTTAAGCTCTTCTACTACTTCTTTAAGCCTATCGCTTAATATAAGCTCAGCCGGGTTAGGTGGTATTGGGCCCGAAGTGATAAATTTCAAGTTGCCAATTTCCGTATCCTGTACGCACTCTGCTATGGTATGTTTGTTAATGAGCATGGTGCTCATTCCCTTATCATTGGGTACATTAAAAATCTTACTCAATCGCGGACGACGCATATCCAGATCAAGAATAATTACCTTTTTGTTCAAAAAAGCAATAATTGCACCCAGATTAATCGCTATAAACGTTTTACCCTCACCAGAAATAGTAGAGGTAATGGCAACTGTTTTGGGGTCATCTCCTTTTGATAAGAACTGCATGTTAGCCCTTAATGAGCGTAATGCCTCTGATACTATAGATTTCGGGTTCTGGTTTACAACAATCGATGTGCTTGGTATCTCGCTATATACAGTTGGCACCATACCTAATATTATTGCTTTGGTGCGACGCTTAACATCATCAATAGAGGTAATAGTGGTATGCAACATATACCTGAAGGCCATAATAAGCACACTCAAAATAGAAGCGATGGCAATTGATATCAGCCAAATAATGGCCTTTTTGGGCGAGGTTGGCACATTTGAGGTACTGGCACCATCCAAAATAATATAATCAGAAACTATACCGGCACGGGCAATCGCATATTGCGCTTGCTTATCCAACAAGCTCAAATAAATTTCTTCAGTTAGCTTGTATCGGCGGTCTAGTCTAATAAACTCTGCTTCCTTTTCTGGCATTCCTAGCAGCTCAGCCATAAATTTATCATGCTGCTTTATCACATTGTCCCGCTCAAAATCAAGCTTGATCAATAAATTCTGTATCTCGTTGTAAAGTTGGTTTTGAATTTCGTCAATCCTTCGCGTTACCATTATTACTTTGGGGTGCCCCGCCGATACATCTAATAATAACTGGTCACGTTCAATTTCAATATCCTTGAGGTCTTCTACTAAACCGTATAAACCATCTGTTTCCGAAGTAAAGAGAGAAGGAGATATGGTACGCAGGTCTTTCAGGTTATCTAAATACTCAAAGTACCAGTTGGCGGTTTTGGTTTGTCCGTCAAGTTCAAATTCTTTTACCTCTAGGTTATAAATTTGCTCAACCAGCCTACCCATGGCAATTGTAGGGTCAATAAATCCATTTTCAACCCTAAATTTTTTCAACGTATCCTGATAATCAGCCAAATCCATCGAGAACGTATCAATTTGCTGATCAATATAGTTCAATATGTTAACCGCACTTTCCATTTTGCGCTCAACGTTATACAAAATAAACTCACTGGTAACAGCACTTACAATATCTTGTGCCTTCAGTTTGTTTTGGTCAATGTAGCTTATTCTTAAAGTTTTGGTAGTAGTGCTCAATGGCTCTACTGTTATACTTGAAGAAATTTTTTCCATCAATAACTTCTTATCGTTGATGGTAAAAAAGTAAGGCTTGCCGGCATACTCGGCAAAGTTACCCTTAAGCGCTGGGTTAAGTGATACCTTTATCTCAAACGCACCTGTTTTGCTTTGAAAGTAATCGTTGAAAATAAAAGTCTCGGTTTGCTGCTGGTTTTTGTAAGTATAAATGAGCGTAAACTTGGTCTTATCTATAAAGTTTATGTGTATCTCAGAGTTGTATATCTCTGGATCATTTATCGTTTTTATCTCTACCTCAAATGGAGAACCATGATATACTTCGGTAGACAAAAAACCTGAGCGGCCCTCTAAATAATAACTAATATCAAGCTGTACCCTAGCCAAGGCACGATTAAGCAACAAACTCGACTTTACAATTTCTATTTCGCGCAAAAGGTCATCATAGTTGGCAGATAATAACCCGTCTAAGCCAAGTATATCAGCAGTTTTTTCAGCTTTCAACATCAAGGTTGAGCTGGCTTTAAAAGTAGCCGGTGTGTAGCGCAAGTAAAGCAAAACCAAACCTATAGCTATGCCGAATAGCAAAAGCGCCCACACAAGACTTTTACGCACAATAGACAAAAACAGCCCAAGGTTGAAATCGCTACCGATAGCACCTTGTAAAACGGTTAATATGGAAGACTGGTTTTGCATGATTGCTTATCTTCTTACCAAAAGAATAATGGTAGTCAATGTTGTTACCAAAGTAAGTACCGGCGTAATTTGCCTCAATAGCTCCGGAGCCAATTGGGTGGTTGGCTCTACTACAATCAAATCATAAGGCTGAATAACCATATCTGCATCTTTTAAACCCGATATGGTTGCAAGGTTTATCCTCTTAATCATTGGATTCTCATAATTACCCCTAATAACCCTTACCTTATGCGCCTTAGCATCTGCTGAGAGCCCACCTGCCAAAGCTATTACCTCAATAAGTGTTGTGTTTTCGGTTGGCAAATTAATAACCTGAGCATTGCCCCTACCGATAAACACAAATGCCCTTCGGTTGGTAACAGTGAGCAGTATAAATGGATTTTTGTAAACAACAGAATACTTTTCTTCTAAAAGCTCTTGCAATTGAATGCGGGTCATACCGAGCACATTAAGCTCGCCAACCAATGGGAAATCGGCAATACCATCAGGCCTTACAGGGTAGCTTATCCTAACGTTTTGACCTTGGTTTTGCCCGCCACTAATACCAACACGCTCAAACACATCAATAAAACCGTAACCTTCGCGAGTACCCAACTGAAAGGTAATAATGTCTCCAGGCATTAGCGTTTGAGCATTAGCAGCAGTATCCACTAGTTCGGTGTAGCTATATTTTCTATCCTCTCGCAATAGGTAATTGGGAAACAGTACCTGACATGAGGAAGCCAAGAAGGACACAAAAATTAGTAATAAACAGACACGAAAAAGGCTCATTGTAACGTTGTTGGGCAAAATTACATAAATAAATATGAACTTAGGGGATAAGCGACACCTCCTTGTGCTTCTCCGCTAACAATTTGTAGTAAAGGTCGCCCATTTGCCTTACTAAACGGGTATAGTGATACTTTTCCATTACAAACGACTGCGCATCATGGCTCATACGTGCTCGCAAATCATCATCGTTTACCAACCTTAGTAGGTTTTGTGCAAACGGCTCAAGCTCATCGCGCGCTGAAAGCAAAGCCGTTCGGCCCTCTTTTACCACATCTTTAATACCTCCCACAGCTGTTGATACTATTGGCTTATCAGCTGCTTGGGCCTCAATTAGGCTTACAGGGGTACCCTCGTTAAACGAGCAAAGCGCAATTATATCCAACCCTGCGTATGCATAGTCCACATCTTTAATCCAGCTTGTGAAGGTTAGCAGTGCTCGTGGCCCTTTGTCGCCTTGAAAATTACAATTGATGCCCAGCTCGCGCACCAATGCCTCCAATTTTGGTCTTTCCTCTCCATCGCCAATTATAAATGCCCTTAAGGGTTTATCCGTTTGCTCGGCCACCGCTTTTAGGGCCTTAATAAACAACGGGTGGTTTTTTACGGGTACCAACCTGCCCACTATACCAACGGCAATTTCATCATCGGCAATTTGATATTGTTGCCTAAAGTGGGCTCGTTTTGCAGCTTTACCATCTTGAAAGCGGGAAAGGTCGAAACCCAGAGGCACAATTTCAACTTTATCGGGGTGGCAAACTCCAAATGTTTGGGTGAGTTCTTGTTTCTGCAGTTCGCTAATAGCGATAATGCGGGTGCTGCGCTTGGCGAGGTAACGTTCAATCTCCAAGAAGACCCTAGTTTTCATAGGGTTGAAGTATGAGTGGAATACGTGGCCATGAAAGGTATGCATTACAATAGGAACATTATTGTTAATTGCTGCCAACCTACCCAAAGCGCCTGCCTTTGCAGCATGCGTATGTACAATATGTGGCTTAAAATCTTTAATGATACCTTTAACCATACTGTAAGCCTTGCGATCTCGCAGCGGGTTTATAGAGCGGTGCATATCTGGTATATAAGTAGGCTCAAGGCCCATGCTTTCAGCAATAAACTCTGAGCTCTCCTCGCTTTCATCCTTCATGCCCGATAACAAAATCGTCTCAAACTCCCCATCTAAATATCTTGATAGGTATGAGGCATTGTACGTGGGGCCACCCAAATTAAGGCGGTTGATGATGCGAAGAATCCGGGGCTTGGACATGCGGTAAAATTAGTTCATAGGTATTACCCTAATAAGTATTAACACTTAAATTTAGGCTAAATATTTTTTCCACCAATATTGGAATACCAACAAGCCCCATATACGTGCATGGCTTTCACCAGGATCGCTTGAGTGCAACTGTTTGATAAGTGATTGAATAGCCGTATTGTCAAAAATACCTTGCTCTTTGATAAATGAAGGGCTCAACAAGTCGTTCTCTATCAAGCTTCTCAAATCGCCCCTGAACCATTTAAGCAATGGCACCTCAAAACCATGTTTTGGCCTATTAAAAAGCTCTTCGGGCAAATCGCTCCTAAAGGCATCTTTCAACATAGCCTTTCGGTTTCCTTTGCGCAGCTTGTATTCAGCTGGTTGAGAAAAAACGAAATCAACTACCTCCACATCCAAAAACGGCACCCTTACCTCTAGGCTGTTTGCCATGCTCATTAGGTCTACCTTAACCAGCATATCGCTTTGCAATACCTGGCCCATATCGGCTCGCAGCACGTCATTTAGCCCATCATTACCATCAAATACCTGCAATTGATGGTTTTTTATGGCCTGGTATTTTTGCAAGTGGTACTTACCTTGCCAAGTAGGGGTAAGCATACCCAATGTTTCATTTTCGCCAGCATATCCGCACCAACGCCAATAGCGCTCTTTGTCACCAAGGGCTGCCCCTTCGGCAAATCTATCAATCTGACGGATAAGGTTAGTTAACTTTCCTTGTCGCGATTTTGGCATCACGCTGGTAAACGGTTTTAACGCCCCTAGCAGCTTGCTACCAGCACCTAGGTTGCGCAGGCGGTATTCAGCAAGGTGCTTATTATATCCTGCCATCATTTCATCGGCACCATCGCCACTAAGGGCCACGGTAACTTTTTGGCGGGTTTGTTTACACAGTATGTATACCGCTATAGCCGACGAATCGGCAAAGGGCTCATCAATGTAATCCAATATATCAAACAAGTGACTATACAAATCGTTGTTGGTAAGCGAAAAGGTAGTATGGTTGGTGTTGAATTTTTTGGCTACCAACTCCGCATATTTCGTTTCATCAAAATAGGGCTCATCAGCATAGCCTATTGAAAAGGTATTGATGTGTGGACTGTGCTTTGCCGCTAATGATACGATTACGGATGAATCGACGCCACCACTCAAAAAAGCCCCAAGTGGCACATCAGATATTAACCTTCGCTTTACCGAGGCATCCAATAGTTCCTTTAATCTATCGCAGGCTTGCTCGTAAGTATAGCTTTTGCCTTCTCTATTTTCGCCGGGCTTGGGCAAATGGTAATAATGCTCAATTTTTACGCCATGGGCACTTATAGTTAGTTGTGTGCCAGGCTCTACCTTGCTTACCTTCCTAAATATGGTTCGAGGAGCAGGTATATAATTAAGCTGTAGGTAAGCATGCAAAGCCTCCGTATCAATCTCCTTGTCAATACTAAAGGCTAAAACCGCCTTCATTTCTGATGCAAAAACAATCTGCTCTTCGTCTTGGTAAAAATAGAGCGGTTTTATACCGTACCTATCTCGAGCAACAAACACCGTATCTGCTTGCATATCGTATATGGCAAAAGCAAAAAAACCGTTGAGCCACTGCACAAACTTTGGCCCATAGTAGCGGAATAGATACAGCATCACTTCCGTATCGGAAGTAGATTGGAATTGGATATCCTTATCGCTTAAATACTTATCCGATAACTCTTGATAATTAAAAATCTCTCCGTTGAAAACTATCACGTATCGCCCACTATTGTCTTTCATAGGCTGTTTGCCCGCCGCCGACACATCTAGAATTGACAGACGAGCGTGACCCAATGCCACTTTTTCATCGGCAAAAAAGTCTTGACAATCAGGCCCACGAAGATTAAGCGCCTTAAGCGTTTGCTTTATACTAGCCAAATCGGCATCGCGCAACCCACTTTTTCTAATGATACCAGATAAACCGCACATAGTGCAAAGGTAAGTGCTTATGAATTAGTATTTTTACCACAGGTAACGAAATGACAACCCTAGACCTTTTTTTAGCTCCGATATACTTAATTGTGATATATGCGCTTGCGTATAGCCACAAAAACAAGCACTATAAAGGCCACCCTTTAGAGCCCTACTTTATTCCAGGGCTATCAATCAAAATTTTCGGCGCCATACTTTTCGGCATGGTTTATCAATTTTACTATAGGGGTGGCGATACGTTTTGGTTTTATCAAGGCATCGAAGTGTTTTTTGAAACTTTCTTGGTAGACCCCATTGCCTACATCAAAATGCTCTTTATTGATGCATGGGAGTGGACACCCGACACCTCAAAGTATACCAGTAAAATATGGTGGTTTAAGGATGACAACTCGTATACGGTAATAAAGGTAGGTGGGCTGTTTAGCCTTTTTAGCTTCGGCAATTTTACCGTAATCAGTCTATTTTTTGCACTTTTTTCGTTTTGGGGGCTATGGAAACTACTTAAGGTTTTTTATGATTTTACCCCAGCCCTGCACAAGCAATTTGCGACAGCCATCCTGTTTATACCATCCGTATTTTTTTGGGGCTCAGGTATAATGAAAGACACTTTGATGATAGGCTCTTTAGGGCTTGTGGTCTATTCGTTTTACATGATTTTTTATAAAAAGGACAAACGCGCCAAGTATTTTATTGGGATGATTATCTTTTCGTACATCATGCTCAAAATTCGTTCGTTTGTGTTCTTTACGTTAGCCCCTACCCTGCTACTTAGCCTATATGTAATGTACAGCAACAAGATAAAAAGTGCAGCAGTGAGAACGGTGGTAGCTCCTTTTTTATTAAGCATTATGGCCCTAGGCTCTATAGCGGTTATAAGCTTCACCTCAAACGTTAACTCGCGCTATAGTCTTGAAACGCTTGAAAAGAGGGCATACGATACCCAATGGTGGCACACTAGGGTGCAAGAAATTGAAGGAGATAAAGGGTCTGGCTACTCCCTTGGTGCCCCTACAACTTCGGTAACTGGCTTAGCCTCACGTTTTCCGTTGGCAGTAAACGTTACGCTATTTAGACCTTATATATGGGAAATTAATGGGCCCATAATGTTACAGGCCGCCTTGGAAAGCATCGTCATATTTATGATAACGCTAATTACGTTGTTTAAGGCCGGCCCGAGCAGTTTTATCAGGTATCCGCTAAAAAACCCAATGCTAGCTTTTGCCCTCTCATTTGGCATACTATACGCCTTTGGTGTAGGGGTAACCAGTAATAACTTTGGAGCATTGGTGCGTTACAAAATACCGGCAATACCCATGTACCTGTGTGCCATTTACATGTTGCGTTATATGGCACAAAATAAAGACAAAAAGTTGCCAGAGTTGGATAAAACCGAGAATTGAGCTACTATCTTTTCTCGTGCTGCTTTGCCCATTTTTACGCGTAAGTTTTCATCAATTATCAACTTGCGCAGGGCCTCCTCCCATTCGGTTGGGGTATTGCACAAAAAACCATCAACCCCAACGGTTACTATCTTTACATTTACCCCAACCGGCGATACTACTGCCGGCATGCCCAAGCTCATGTATTGTAAGGCTTTAAAACCACATTTACCTTTGGCCCACTTATCATCGGTAAGCGGCATTACGCCGAAGTTGAAAGCCAATAAATCGGTAATTTCGGTGTCTTTGTTCCAAGGCACATACACCATTGAGTTTAACTCAAAATCTGGCGCACGGTTACTGATTACCCTAAACTCGAAATCAAACTCCATTTCCAGTTTCTGAAGTACGGGAACCAAACCTTTCAGATAATCAACAGTTGAGTGAGTGCCGGTCCAGCCGATTACAACTTTATCGGTATGTTGGTCTTTTATTTGGTTATGGTGGTGCTCTGTATCAATAGTAGTAGGGTTGAGCACAACATTGCTGTTAAACTGCCTAGCATAATCGCATAAGTATTCATTGCCACACGATACCTTGTAAGCCCACTTGCAAATACTGTCAACCTTATGGTGCCACTTAAGGCCAGCAACCATCTTATTATTATCAGAAGTATTGGGTAACCATATGGCGTCATCAAAATCATAGATTATTTTTTTGCCCAGTACTTTAGCCATAAACCACTCAAATATAGGTGGGCCAATGGGCGCCGCTTCTCGATGTAAAAAAACGTAATCAAATTTCCGAACCCTAAACATTAACAATTTGCGTCTTACAAAACCACCCAGTATACCTCTTATTTTAGCCCACTTATAACCTGGTTTATAAAGTATCTTCCAAGTTTTGTCGTCTAAAAATGGAGTTATTTCGTATTGTATATCTGCTTGCTGCAATGCTGGGTAATACTGCTCAAACCGAAACCGTTGCGAGGGAGCCTCACCATGCGGATAGGGTACTATAAACAGTATCTTCATTACAACAATGCTTGGTAAAATGATTTGTATCTAGCTACGCCTTTCTCCAAATCATAATAATCGAAGGCATATTCCCTAAGCTTTGGCCTATTTACAGGTTTTTCTAGCAACTTGGCCAAGGCCGCTTTATAAAATTGGGGTTTTGGGGCTTCAATAAGTGCACCGCCATCAGGGTATTTATGCATCAGGTAATCTAAATCGCCAACGCCACTAAGAGCCACAGCTGGCAAACCACAAGCCCAATACTCGCCAAGCTTGGTTGGGCTTCGGCCAATTACGCTATAAGTAGGCCTGTAAACAATAGTGCCAATATCACCTGCCATTAAATACCGGTAAACGTCACTGTAGTTTGCACTAGCTAAACGTACATTATCTATAGGTAAGTTGAATTTGGCCAGCTCTGTATCCAATACGCTCCTATCAGTGCGGCTAAGCACCATTAAGACAGCATTTGGATCGATACCTAGCATTTCTTTAAAAATCTCCAGCAACATATCAGTGCCATAGTTGCCACCAAGCGAGCCACTGTATAAAAGCACCTTGGCATCTAGCGGAATATCCAACTCTTGCCTTACTTCATTTCTAACAGCCTCACTAAATGCCGGGAAAACATTAAAATCTACACAGGTGGGTATTACCCCAATAAGGTCTTTGCTTTTGTAGCCAAGCTTTTCGGCCTCAAGCTGCCCCGCTACTGTGAGCGAAATGGCATAGTCGCTCTTTTGAAAAAATTCCCGCTCAAGGCCTTTAAAGTAATTGTATATGGGTTTATACACTGGCGAGCTCCATAAGCCGCTTTCTAGCTTTTCATCGGGCCACCAACCGCGCATATCAAACAACACCTTACTGCCGTATTTCTTTTTGCATCGCAGCCCAATTATTGGTGGTATATATCCACGGCAGTGCACAATATCAAAATGGCCATATTGCTTGTAAAGCGCTTGCGCCTTGCGCCAACCCGCCTGTATATCCATTAAAGTACTAAGTACTGGTGGGCTCTTAGTATAGGGCAATGAGTGCCAGGTAACATCGTACCCGTTTAATGATTTTTGCACCGCCTCTTTGCCGCTGGCATATAAATCGGGCTTATCGAAACTCAATATATGCGATGAAAAACCCTGCTGGGTAAGCTTCCGCTGGTAGCTCAATACTTGCGACTGGCCCAAAGGGTCCGTCATGCCATCATACGAAAGATATAGAACCTTAGGTTTATCGCTCATTGTACCAGTTGATAAATTGCTTTAGCCCTTCTTGTAGCGTAGTATTTGGTTGATAACCGAAAAGTTGTTGAGCCTTGTTGATGTCAGCGTAGGTAATATCCACATCGCCGGGCTGCATGGGCATCGGTATTATATTAGGTTGTGCACCTACCCCTTCGTAAATAGCATCAATTAAATCTTTCAATTTAACTGGGCCATTGTTGCCAAGGTTTACAATCTCATATACCTTATTGTGGGTCATGATGTAGTTAAGGGCCTTCATAAAGCCATCAACGGTATCGGCCACAAAAGTATAATCTCTAGCTGTGCTGCCATCACCATACATAGTAATGGGTTGCCCGGCTTTTATCATTTTCACAAACTTATGTATTGCCAAATCGGGCCGCTGGCGTGGGCCATATACCGTAAAAAGGCGCAAGTTCAATATATCAAAACCGTATAAATGGTGGTAGCTGTAGTTCATCAACTCGCAACTGCGCTTGGTAAACGCATACGGCGATATCTGCTCATCTACGCTATCCGTTTCAGCAAATGGTATCTTCTTGTTGTTGCCATACACTGATGAAGAAGAGGCAAAAAGCATTTTATTGATACCTTTGCTGCGCATCCATTCCAGCAAATTATTGGTAGCCGTAATGTTGGTGTTAATATAGTTTACAGGTGCTTTTAAGCTTGGCAAAACTCCCGCCTTAGCTGCTAAATGTATTATTACATCTGCTTTTACATCCAACGCCAATACGGCTTCGGTATCGGCAAGGTCAAGCTCAACAAACGTGAAGTTGGCGTGCGGCAAAAGCAGCGCCAAATTAGCCTCCTTTGCGGCACGCGGGTAAAAATCATCAAAATTATCAATGCCCGTTACTGTATGACCGTCAGCCAGCAAGCGCTCTGTAAGATGAGAGCCTATAAATCCTGCGCAGCCAGTAAGTAAAACGTTGTACATGGTTTAAGATAACAGATGACAAATTACATTTCATTCTTTTCCCACCACCTGTGTAGTATAATGATGAGCCAAACACGGTTGTAAAGATAATCTTTGCCAGCTAAATATTGTGTTACCAATGTTTTAACAGCCTCTGGCTGCATCAATCCAGCACTTTTTATAAGTTCAGGGTGGGTGTATTGGTCAATCAAATGTCTTAGTTCCTTCTTTAGCCATTGGTTTATGGGCATCCCAAAGCCCCACTTCGGCCTATCGAAGTATTCTTTGGGCACATAGTCGTACAGCACCTGTTTTAGCAAGTATTTCAGGTTGCCGTCTTTCATTTTCAGGCTTGGGTGCACATTAAGCGCAAACTCAACCAACCTATAATCCAACAGCGGCACCCTGCTCTCCAAGCTGTAACGCATACTGGCCCTATCTACCTTTACAAGCAAATCGTCGGGCAAGTAGTAGCGCATGTCAAACACCGCTTGCTCTTCAGCAGGGCTAAGGTTGCGGCCCGTTACCTG
>JAGYJT010000006.1 GCA_018401955.1 Chitinophagales bacterium
CAATACCATTCCAACATCTAGTGATAATGTGTTGATACCAACAGGTCGTCCAAATTATCCATCAAACTACACGGCATCTCCAGTAGGAAACAACCTTGTTATCCAAGATGGTGCTTCTGTTACGTTGATTTTTGGATTTGATATGGATTTATCTGGTGGTGTAACAGTTGATGTTGGTGGTGATTTGATTTTTGTTAACACAGGACCAAACGCTGCAAGTTTGCGTACAGCAGGTAACTGGATTATGAATGGTGACCTTACTTCAGGTGCAGGTACCGTTTACTTTGATGGTACTGCTGCTCAAACAATACAAGGCACTACCACCTTCTATAACTTGGAGGTAAATAACGACGGTGCAGGTGTATCAGTAATTGATGGTATGGCCTATGTTCGTGGTGGCTTGAACCTTGACAATGGTACATTCACTACTAATGATAGGTTGACCATTAAGTCTGATGCAGTTGGTACTGGTTGGGTTGATAACTTTAGTGCGGGTATGAATGGAACAATAAGTGGTGATATCATCATGCAGCGTTTCTTCCCTGCCTCGGCTAATTCAACTGCTTTCCATTACATCAGCTCTGCTATAAACAGCGCACCGATTGCAACGCAGCTTGGTGAGCTAGGGTTGTATGGTCCGAATAATGGTCAGGTTATACCTCTTGGTAGCTGCGATCCTAACAACGTTTCAGCAGTTTCACCTTATGGTGCATTGTTTGAGTGGAGAGAGGATGCAAGCTTCTTGTTTAGCTGTAACCAATCTGGTTGGTTCGTTCGTTCGGGCGGTACCCTTACCAATGGTCGTGGTTATGCAGCGGTTATTCGCAGAAACAATGACTTTACCTTGGATGTAAAAGGTACGGCTAATACCGGTACCGTTTCTTACAATGGTTTGGATCAAACAACTGCAGTAGGTGATGGATGGCACTTGGTAAGTAACCCTTATCCTTCGCCAATTGAGTGGAATGTGCCAGCTCCAGGCTTTATTGGTGCAGCGCACTTCTGGCAGTCAAGTGGTTCGTATACCGGCACTTATCAGCCACAGTTGTCTGGTACTGGTTACGTTATTCCATCTATGCAAGGTTTCTTTATCCAGTCTAACGGAACAGGTCCTGCCAACTTTACGTTGACTAATGCCGACCGTCGTTCTGGTGACCCACAATTTAACCGTCAAGCTAATTGGTATGACCATATCTTGAATGTTGAGTTGGTTGGTAACAACTTTGCTGATAGAACTACTGTATACTTTGGCGCAGATTGCACCGATGGATGGGATGATCTTTATGATGCTCAGAAGAAAGAGAGCCGAGCCAATCAGCCTACTTTGTATACTCGTATAGCAAACTATCCTAAGTTGGTTGGTATTAACGGTTTGCCTACTGATAATAGCCGTGTGGTATCAGTACCTATGGGCATGTTGGTTGGCACAGCAGGTTCATATACCTTCACCTTTAATGATATGAGCACCTTTGCAGCATCTGCGCTTATTTACTTGGAAGACACCAAAACTGGTACAATCCAAAATATGCGTGCAAATGATACCTACACGTTTACTTCTGCCTTGTCTGATGATGCAGATCGTTTCATCATACATTTCTATCCACCAGCAGCTATCACGTCAGTTGATGGTGATTGTGAAGGACAGAATGGTAGTGTAAATATTGACCTGGGTGCGTTTAACGTTGCAGGGTCTCAGCTAACATGGGATAGCTACGAATTGACTGATGCAAGTGGTACAGTTATTTCTAGCAACACTAATGTTAATGGTGCAGTTAGCTTGTCTAATCTACCTGCTGGTAACTATAGTTTGAACCTTGCAATACAAGGTTACCAAACAACTGAAGCCATCATAATAGGTGCTCCAAGCCCAGTAGCTGCTACTTATACCAATGGCTTTAGCCAGGCGTATACTCAATCAATACTAGAGTTCCTAAACCAGTCGGTAAATGCTACTGATTATAGCTGGAGCTTTGGTGATGGTGCTACATCTAACCAAGAAAACCCTACACATATCTATACCCAGCCAGGTATATATGATGTAACGTTGGTTGCAAGCAGCGATGATTGCTCTGATACTTACAGTGCAAAAGTTGAAGTGCTTGAGGTTGCGGTTGGTGTTGGCAACAATATTGACGAATCGCCTTTAGTTAAGATTAGTAGCTATCAAGACGTGGTTACACTAGGTTTCTTGAACTTGAAAGATGCCAGCGTTCAAGTTGATATCTTTGACCTAAGCGGTCGTAAGATTATCGAGACTTTAACTTTGGAATCAGCTCAAAGTAGCCACCAAATCAAGATGAACTACATTGCGAGCGGATACTACTTTGTACGAGTATCTGGTGTTAATACTTATGCGGATCAAAAAGTTTTCTTGACATCCGATAATTAATAGTACATTTTATTAATCCCTGAATAGAATTTCCGGAGACGTTGTGGCAGCGTCTCCGGATTTTTTTTGTAGATAGTTTGGAATTTGCAATTAACCGCCTTTACTTTGAGGTGTATTATGAAAACAACTCAACATTCCCATCATCATTTGCTGCCGCTGGTAGGCTAATGGTTTTGGGGTTAAACAATATTTAACTTTTCAAATCAATTATAGGCCTGCCAACTTTTGGCAGGCCTTTTTGTTACTTAAAAAAAGATATTATGCTGCGAATTGCGGTTCAAAAATCGGGGCGATTACAAGAAAAGAGCTTGGCATTGCTAAATGAGTGTGGTCTTGGGATTGATGGAGGTAGAAATGAGCTAAAAGCTTTGGCCAGAAATTTTCCTGCTGAAATTTTATTTCTTAGAGATGATGACATCCCCCAGTATATAGAGGATGGGGTAGCCGACTTGGGCATACTTGGCGAAAATGTGGTTTTGGAAAAGAAAAAGCAACAAACGGTTATTGAGCGGCTTGGGTTTGCTAAGTGTAGGTTGTCAATTGCAGTACCAAAAGGTATTGACTATGCTGGAGTAGAGTGGTTGCAGGGGAAAAAAATTGCCACCTCGTATAGCCGAGTTGTTCAAGACTTTTTGAACCGTAACAACATTAGCGCTGAGATACATGAAATTAGCGGCTCAGTAGAGATTGCTCCAGGCATTGGTTTAGCTGATGCAATTTGTGATATAGTAAGCACTGGTGGCACGCTGCTGAGTAACGGGCTAAAAGAGGTTGAAGAGGTTATAAAATCAGAAGCGGTACTGGTTGCAAATAACAATCTATCAGCTGAAAAGGAGTTACTTATTGAAAAGCTTCTTTTTAGAATTAAAGCCGTAAACAAAGCAAGAAACAATAAGTATATATTGCTGAATGCCCCCAATGATAAATTGGAGCAGATAATCGGTGTTTTACCTGGCATGAAAAGCCCTACGGTAATGCCATTAGCTATGGAAGGTTGGAGCTCTGTACATTCTGTACTGGCAGAGGAAGACTTCTGGGAGATTATTCACCAGTTAAAAGCCAATGGCGCTCAAGGTATTTTGGTGATACCAATTGAAAAGATGATTTTGTAGAGATTAATTTACTGGCTTAATTTTGAGCTGTGATAAATGATTTATGGGCCAAGGAATAACAGTTTATAAGTACCCTGAAAGGGCTGAATGGAAGGATATATTGCTAAGGCCTACATTAGACAATACCAACCTGCTCGACGCCGTAAAACCTATATTAGAGGCGGTTGTTAATGATGGGGACAAAGCCTTATTGGCTTTTACACAACAATTTGACAAGGTAACCTTGACTCATCAAAAGGTTGATGTGAGGGAAATACTAGATGCGGAGTGGCAAGTTAATGAAGCGCTTAAGGGTGCGATATTAAGCGCCGCAGCAAATATTGAAAGGTTTCATAGTAGCCAGGTGAGTAATGAACCTATAACCGAGACAATGCCAGGTGTTAAGTGCTGGCGAAAGAGCTTGCCTATAGAGCGCGTTGGACTTTACATACCAGGCGGTAGTGCGCCGTTGTTTTCAACAGTTTTAATGTTGGGTATACCGGCCCGTATTGCAGGCTGCCAAGAAGTGATATTGTGCACGCCTCCTGATAAAGATGGAAACGTAAACCCAGCTATATTATTTGCTGCTCAAGTTGCGGGTATTAGGCATATATATAAAGTTGGTGGGGCGCAAGCTATTGCTGCCATGGCCTATGGTACTGATGAAATAGCTAGGGTTGACAAAATATTTGGGCCGGGCAACCAGTATGTAACTGCTGCCAAACAGCTTGTGCAAATGGACGGTGTTGCTATTGATATGCCTGCAGGGCCATCGGAGGTACTAGTGATAGCCGATAGTGAGGCTCCAGCTGCCTTTGTTGCAGCGGATTTGCTTAGCCAGGCTGAGCATGGTGCTGATAGCCAAGCGGTATTAGTTACTTGGGACGAAGCGCTTATTGATAAGGTGCAAAAGGAGTTAATTTCTCAATTAGCTTCGCTACCCAGAAAGGAAATAGCCCAACAGGCTTTGGTACATAGTAAAATATGCCTAGTGAGAGATGCAAATGAGGCAATGGAGCTTAGCAACGCTTATGCGCCGGAGCATTTAATTTTAGCGCTATCAAACCCTGCCGAGTTAGCTGATCAAGTTCGTAATGCCGGCTCAGTATTTTTAGGCTATTACACTCCAGAGTCTGCCGGAGATTATGCTTCGGGAACTAATCACACGTTACCTACAAATGGTTTTGCGCGCAGTTATAGCGGCGTATCGGTAGATAGTTTTGTTAAAAAAGTTACTTTTCAGCAGATATCGCGCGAAGGGCTTGAAGAGGTTGGGCCAACTGTTGAAATAATGGCAGCCGCAGAAAAGTTAGTGGCACATGAACGCGCAGTATCTGTTCGCAGAAAAGGATAGGGAGTAAACAAGGGTTTGCCTAAAATAAGGTAATGTGCGGAAAAATAGTTGGTGATTTTTAACTTCCCAGTTGTTATATTACCGCTGCCGACTTGAAGGGGACGTAGGCTCTGGTGGAGACCAACCTGCCAGTAATAATTTCGGTGCATAAATGGTAACGGGCAGTCCTTTTTTGGGCTGCCTTTTTTGTTACCAGCATGCACCATGGCTAAAAAAAACTCATTTTTCGTTTGACAGGTAAACGTACCCCTTGATAAAGTCTATCCTATGCTGCAAGGTCAGGCCGCGGTGTATATCTAGGTGGTTCTTCAAGTGGCTGAAGAAGCCCTCGATGCCGTTCGTGGTACTCGGTATCGCCGGGTTTGCCAGATAGTGGAACATGTTTGGTAATGCCCTTTTGATCGTAAGGTATGACCGCCTCAGCATCTTGTGCCTGTACCAGTACCTTCCCGTGTCGGGGCTGAAGGCTTTTTCGTTAAGGTAGTCCTTGTGCCTTTCGTGCCAGTTCGTAAAGGTGCGGACCCAGTGTATGCGGTCATTGTCCGTCCGTATCTTCAGCAAGAGCAGCACATGCTTCCTCAGTTCCACACCCGCTTGGTGCTTCGGGTAGCGCGTGAGCCATATCAGGCACATCCTCTGGATATGGACAAGGCATCGTTGCAGTACCGCATCAGGCAGTGATTTCCTTACGGCCTTCTGTATGCTCTTGTGCCCGTCGGTGGTAACGCTCTCTATTCGCAGCCCCAGCTTGATGAGGTTGTCGAGGTCTTCCCTTATCTCGGTATAATGCTCGCCATCGGAGAAGCGGATAAGTTGCGTATAGAGCCATCTTCGTGGTCCTGGTAGCACAGCAGGCAGAACTTCTCGAAGTACGTGGCGTCAACGCGAAGGTGGATGAGGTCACGCTTGATTATCCGGACCGTGGGGGCTTTGGCGAGCAGCGCGTAAAAGGTCGTCTGCAACGTATCCACGGATAGCCCGCTGTCCCTGCTGAGGGTCTTGAACGTCTGGCGTTCCATTATCCACTTGCGGAACCAAACGGAACGGTTCTCCAACCGCTGGGATGGGTCGTTGCGCGTAAAGAATATACCGCAGTCCTTGCATTTGAACCGTTGTTTGCCGCCCTGTTTACCCCAGCGGATAACCGATAGGCTGCCGCAGGCCCAACAGCGTTTTTTTTACGTTTTTCCATCTACAAAAAAAGTTTAGTGAAACCGTTTTCACCAAACTTTCTCCAAACCTTTATCCAGTAATGGTTACAGCACTATTTACCAACTATTTTTCAGTATTATGCCCTTAATTGAAGATTACGTACTGATATACCGAGGGCGGCCATTGGTCGCCCTTGTTGTTTTATGTCGTTTTTCCGTAGTACGTTTTAGCGTTCGGACGACGCTTGCTTGAGGGCTGTGGTTAAATTTGTTGACTATCCATTGTCGCAGGGAAGTCGTCAGGCCACTTAATTACTGCATAATCTCCCTCACCAAATCCAAAATGTTTTTTTCATTGAACTTAACGGAGCCATCAAATTGATGGGCTAAGCGCCAAGCTTCGGTAGGTTGCACTTCAATGGGTAGGGTTTCATTCTCCCTAAAAAACGATTGAACGGCGGCATCCACGGTTTTCTTATTTTTATCATATTGGTCTACCCAATCATTGGCCTCTTGTATCAAAGTATTATTGCCTAGCACAAACGAAAACGCAAGGGCTGCGGCAAGGTCATCTGGCAGATGATTGAGCAACGCATCATGATAGCATAGTACTTTTTTCATCAGTGCCCTATCAGCTTCATGTATGCCAATAAGACCCATATTGTAAATCGAGGTACTCCAATCTGGTGCTGGTAGTTCTTTGGATGTTTGTTTTTGGTATGGCTCTATGGATTGGTATTGCAGGCTGTCTGGTAAAGTATAGTTTAAGTTTCCAAACTGCCCAATCTCTTCATACATCAAGCTACAGCCAGCCGAAAGCTCCAAAAACAATGGAGCCGGGCTATCAAGGTAAAATATTTCATTTTGCATCAAAACCATATTGCCATGGTAAGTAGCAAAAGCATCCCTAGCGGCCATTATCCTAATTCGCTCATCCGAGTTTCGTGCACCTTGCCATAAAGATATGGTAACGTTGTCCATCTCTTCAATTAGTATACCTAAGTCGCTAAAATATCCTGGAGCATCAGTATAGACAATTACGCGATGCTTATGCCCAACCTCTTCGGCAAAGTGCTTTAGGTTGATTATACTGAAACGTGCCCGTTTCAGGTCCCTCTCCCTTGTATGGGCCACGTATACAATGTTCTGCATTGGTTACAGGGTTTGTGTGCATTTTGGTAGTGCTTTCTAAGCTAACTAATTAACTTCTAATTCTCAATAGTTTCACAAAAAAATAACATTGTAATGTATTGAAACCCTTGCGAAGCTTGCGATTGCCGGTTTTAGCCGAAAAATTTTATCTTTAGCCAAACGCCCTTTATATGTTCTCGCCCAAGTTAAGGTTTGTACTAGTAGGTATTTGTGCTATTGTTGGTATTTATTCTTTTACTCAAGCGCAAATATTTCCGGGTGTGGCTTTGTTTGTAGTAGCCGGGTTGTTGGTATACGGCCATATTAGTTACAACCGAATTGCGCTTATTTATAAGAAGGTATTAAGTGGCGAATATGAACTTGCCGAAAAGCAACTTAGAAAAGTAGATAGCGTATCTAGTTTAAGTAAAGAGCAACAAGCTTATTATCATTTTTCGAAAGGAATGATAGAAATGAACAAGACGGCCTTTGAGGTAGCTGAGCGTGAACTTCAGCTGGCGCTCGATTTAGGATTGGATACTGATGATGACATGGCGGTTGCCAATTTCTATCTAGCCAAAATTTACCATGGGCAAAATTCGTTTTTGATAGCCCAAGAATATCTTGATAAGGCTAAGCAGTATAAAACACACCCCAATTTAGAAACCCATATTAAGCAACTTGATAAAGTCCTAAAGCAAAAAAGACCTGAGGATAATTAATTGTAGGCGCAAGACGCAATTGCTGTTATCCTACAATGGTCAGCTGATATTTATTTTATGGCAACAAAGCGGAGCTGAGTGTTACCATTTTCAGGTATTAAGAACAATTCATTGTGTACTATCTTGTATTGATTTACCGTGGATAGAATGTTATGGAACCTCGATTCAAAGCCATCCACTTGCTCAGTGCCTCTTACTTTGGTCTTTACGGTTTCGCTGAGCTGTATTTCATGCTTTTGCGTATCGGGTAGATAAGAGCCTTTAAAATAATTGATTAGTGCTGAACCACGGTAAACCACAGGATACTTATATGCGCTGCCACTTGCGGTGTGCGAAGAGTCGGTAAACTCAATCCAGCTCTCAATAACCCCGCAAAGCGGCGGATCAATGTCACCAGTTTGGGAATCATAGAAGCCAACAAACTGCCATTTGCCGTGCAGGTAATAGGTGTTTTCCGTATCGATATTGTACGATACCGGGCACTCATCAGAGGTAAGGTCATCTTTGCAACCTACAATAGCACCCATAATTATTATTACCAGGCTTAATAAAATTATCCAAGTTGCTCTCATATAGTAATAGTGGTAAGTTGTAATACCCCGTAATACGCAGTTAAGCCTATTTAGTTGCGGTTTTGAGGTATGAGAACAACTGCTCATTAAGATTTAAAACTTGTTTCTCCGCTTTGCCCTTGTTTGCCGCTCTAATATAGTATGGAAACGGATCGCGCATTTGCATAAAGTTTTTATCCCTCATCACCAAAGCACGCTCAAGTACCTCACCGGCCACATAATCGGGTAGCGGCACCAGTGTATCGCCAGGTATTACTTTGGTTTCCCCCTCCAGCGGACCAAATTCGGCAACCATATAAAAGTTTAGATTGGGTTTAATACTGTCGGCCCGCACTAATTTATTATTGAGAAACACACCACTGCTTTTGCCTGATTTAATCAACTCTGTATCATCGGCATAGAAGAAAAAAACAGGGGCAAAACTAAAGTGCTGGTTAAAGGCATCTACTATATCCCTGTTTTCTTGGTACTGCTCATCTTCTATACGGTTGGCAATATCATGCTGCCCATTTTTACGGTGCAGGTCAATAGATTTGTTTCGGGTTTGCAGCCTTACTAGCAACACACCGCCCGTGAGTGCTTTAATTTGCTCTTGCGCATATTGTCTTTTCCACTTACCGTATCGTATGCTATAATCATCTTGTGGGTACCAAGCGGCCAACAACACCATGCCCATTAGCAACGAAAGTATAGAAAGTCTTTTCATAGTAAATATTTTTGGTGGTTGATAGTAAGACGGCCAATACTTGCAAAACAGTTGCAGTAGCATCAAAAATAAATACCGCTTTTAATTTGTAGCCCTGCTATTGGGCATAAAAACAACGGGAGACATGTTGCCATGCCTCCCGTTTGGATAGTGTATAGGAAGGATATTAAAATTTCTCTAAAATTCCATCAACAATGCCGTATTCAACAGATTCTTTAGCAGTCATCCAATAATCGCGGTCAAAGTCTTTCATTACTTTATCAAAAGTCTGACCGCAGTTGTCGGCCAATATTTGGGCACCAAGGGCTTTGGTGCGTTTAATTTCGCGGGCTGTAATGGCCAAATCGCTTGCGCTACCTTGTGCACCGCCAATACTAGGCTGGTGAATCATTACACGGCCGTTAGGAAAAATAAAACGTTTGCCTTTCTCGCCTTGGCTTAGTAGCAACGAGCCCATAGAGGCAGCAAGGCCCATACAGATGGTTGATACCGGTGAGCTTATCATTTGCATCACGTCCATCATTACCATACCGCTGGTAACTATGCCGCCAGGGCTATTGATGTATAGCTTAATTTCTTTGCCTGGCTCTTGGCCTTCCAAGTACAACAAACGGTCAACCACGTATTTACTGGTTTCATCGGTTACGGCACCCCAAAGGAAAACTTTACGGTCTTCAAGGAATTTTTTATCAAATCGGCCAAAATCTTTAAACTGGTTCAATAAGGCTTCTTTTGGGTCTTCTTCTTCGTCTTCAAACTTATACATGGTATAGGTGCTTTTATAGAGTATTAATGTTTCGAGGGCTAAATTTAAGAGTAATTAGTAACTAGTGATTAGTAATTAGTAAAAAAGTTAGGGATATTTAGTCAACAATCGATTGATAACGTGTTCTGTCATCAGAAAGTTTGCTAAAAAATCGAATCCTTACTGAGCTATAGTCCTATCTTTGTGGATATTGTTTACCCGTAACCAATAACAAATAACTAGTAACTACGCACAGATGATAGCAATTACAGGCGCGGCAGGTTTTATTGGTAGTTGTTTAGCAACGGCGCTGTACAGTGCAGGCCAGCACGATTTGTTGTTGGTGGATGATTTTGGTAGGGACGACAAGTTGCCCAACCTTGCGGCACTTAAACAGCAAAACCGCATGGAGCGGTTTGAGTTTTTGGATTGGCTGGAAGACAACGCCCACAAGCTCGAATTCATTATCCACTTGGGTGCCCGAACGGATACTACTGAGTTTAACGTTACCATTTTTAATGAGCTAAACCTCAATTACTCCAAATCAATTTGGGAATCGTGTGCACAGCACAACATACCACTTATATATGCATCTTCGGCAGCTACCTATGGCCTGGGTGAGCAAGGTTTTGATGACGACCACCATAAAATACCATTATTAAAGCCGCTGAACCCTTACGGGCAAAGCAAGCAAGATTTTGATGTATGGGCCTTGGCACAAACCGAGCAACCGCCGTTTTGGGCTGGGCTGAAGTTTTTCAACGTATATGGCCCCAACGAGTACCACAAGGGCCGCATGGGTTCGGTGGTTTTCCATGCATACATGCAGATAAAAGAAACGGGACAAATGACCCTTTTCCGTTCGCACAACCCAGAATACAAAGATGGTGAGCAGCTGCGCGACTTTATCTATGTAATGGATGTAGTGAATGTAATCGTTTGGTTGATGGAGCACAAACCCACTTCGGCCATCTATAATCTAGGCACGGGCCAAGCCCGCACGTTTATCGACCTTACCAAAGCCACCTTTATGGCCATGGGTATTGAGCCGGTAATCAATTTTAGAGACACTCCTGAAGACATCCGCGACAAATACCAATACTTCACCGAAGCCAATATGGAGAAACTGTGCGCGGCTGGCTACACCCAACCTTTTACTAGCTTGGAAGATGGGGTAGGAGAGTATGTTGGGGTGTTGAATTCAAAATTGTAATACGGCAGGCTAAATGTAATTAAGTTGAGGATTTAGCTTCTTAATTGCATTCCCGACGTGTCATGGTGAGCGGAGCCGAACCATCCGTAACATGTACACGTAACTTGTACGCAAAATACAAGGACTCATAGCATCTTAAAAGGATAATGTTTTGCCACCTACATTATGAATGGTTCGTAATTCGACGACGCTCACTATGACATCCGCTCACCATGGCACGCAACTACATCAGTCAGGTCACTCCCCAGCGTTAACTTTATGCCATTAGAAGGAGCCAAGGTGGTATAAAACAAAAGCCGCTCCTGTTTCCAAGAGCGGCTTTATATCAGGTTCAATTATCAGTTACCAATCAACCAGTAACCAATAACCGATAACCAAATTAATGGGTAGCCAAGTAAGAAGAAACACCAGCGTGGTCGGCTTTCATGCCTTCTTTGCCTTCTTCCCAGTTAGCGGGGCAAACTTCACCTTTCTCTTCTACAAACTGTAGGGCTTTCAAGGTACGGATGGCCTCGTCAACGTTACGGCCCAATGGCAAGTCGTTAATGGTTTCGTGACGTACCACACCATTTTTGTCGATAAGGAACAAGCCACGGTAAGCAACCGGTTCGCCTTCGAAAGTGGTTTGGCCTTCGTCGTTGTAGTCAAACTCACCGGCCAATACACCGTAGTTCATGGCAATAGTTTTGCTGAAATCGGCAACCAATGGGTAAGTAACGCCTTCAATACCACCTTTATCTTTCGGGGTATTCAACCAAGCCCAGTGGCTAAAGTGTGAATCTACAGAACATGCTACTACTTCGGTATCCAATTTTTTGAACTCATCCAATTTGGCTTGGAAAGCGTGCAACTCGGTAGGGCACACAAAAGTGAAATCCATAGGGTAGAAAAAGAACACTACGAATTTTTTACCGATGTACTGTTCCAATGAAAAGTTCTCTTCAAACTCACCACCGTCTACAACAGCCGTGGTGCTAAATTTAGGAGCAGGTTTACCTACTAAAGACATAATAATCTGGTTTTAGGGTTTAATATTGATTGTTGCAACATCGACAGTAACGCACGGTCAGTGCTTATTGTTCCTGTCGTTGCAAAAATAGGAAAATGTGGGTGTAATGCGATGGATGGGGTGAGTATTAATTATATGATGATGTTTGTTTGACAGAAGGCATTATATTTGAAATACAGTGAGTCATCATTTTTTGCTTAATCCGTTATATACAATTTAAGGGATGAAGATATTTATAGAGGAGTTCATTAGGCCAAATTCATTTTTGCAGTTTCAAGTAGGTGACATTTTAGATTTGTCAACTTATGTGCAAGGTCTTGACTACAATGCAATCAATGCTCAGGCATTTTATTTTTTTAGCACTCCAATTGATGTTGAGGTAACCCTTAAGGATGGCACCATAAATTCATTCGATATTCTTCTTCGGAATCAATCTAACAGTCTTTTTCTTGGAAAGAGTGAAACTTCTAATATGGAGTTGTCAACGTGTGACTTGGATTCTGCTATTAGTTACTTGCAAAGTAGAGATGCAATATTTACTGTTGGTGAAATGGATACTGCTAAGTGCATTACATTGGTATATCACGCTGACTTAGATATTAATCTATTTTTTGACGTTGAGAATTCCCCACAATTATCATTGATACACATTTGCAAGTAATTTACTCGGCCCATCCGAATGCCCCGAGCGTAGGATTTGTAATCCGCTATTGGAAGAATAATCGTACAAAAACAGAAATAGGGTGATAGCAAAAAACAGAAACAACAACATTATCATATTGTTGGCTGCATTCCTCTCTATTTGGGGATGTGAAGAGTTTGTAAGAAGAAAGATAGGTGGGTTTGCAGGTAGCTATCCATTTGCGGAAAGCTGGGATATACACGCCACTGAGGACGAGGTGATAGCGGCAATAGTTGAGTTAAAGAGAGAAAACCCCAGTTTGCAGCCACCCAACGAAGAGGAGCTGTATTTCCCAAGAAAAATGGATTACGACTGGGGTTCGGATGAAATGAAGGACCATTTGCACCGTTCAATAGCCCTTAAAGATTCAACTCTGCCTTTGCCACCAATGACCAAGAGCAACACCACATCGGGTAATTGGCTTTTCATTCATTTTTACTACTCTGGCACTAAAGAAATTGTATATACATGGACTAGTCCTGAATATGGTGATACAACAATTACGACGTTTGCCTTTGTAAGCCTTAGAAATATTGATAACCCAAAAGGAACAAGAAAGCTCATAAACAGGGATTTTTGGTACTTGGCAAACAAGTGGCAGATACATAAGTTTAAAACCACGGTCGTGGATAGAATAAAAGAAATAGTAGCACGTAAAAGGGCTTCAAAGGCGTAGTTGGTTAGCTGACCAGCCCCCCAATCGTCCTCGTCTTTCTTTTAACGAGGATGAAACGGACACCGCGTCTTCAGCCTGTCCCGCCTTGGGCGGGGACGCCCGTATGTTATTTTGAACCTTTCGTTCAATCCATCTACCCATCCAAACCCACCCACCCGCAAAATTTCCATATCTTAGCCACAGCTATTGTTTAACCAAATTATATACCATGGCGAATGCTATTTTTCGTGTGCCGAAGGCGGTAAATGAACCTGTAAAAAACTATGCACCGGGCTCACCGGAGCGGACTGAATTGAAGGCGGCTTTAAAGGAACTAAAGGGCCAAGAGCTTGATATACCGATGGTTATTGGTGGTAAGGAAATCCGTACCAACAACAAGGTTGCCATACACCCCCCACACGAGCTATCGCATACCTTGGGGCATTTCCATCATGGCGATGCGCAGCATGTAAAAGACGCTATTGACGCGGCTTTAGCGGCCAAAGACGAATGGGAAAACACCCCTTGGGAGCAGCGCGCGGCCATCTTTTTAAAGGCTGCCGATTTGTTGGCGGGCAAGTACCGCGCCGTTACCAATGCGGCTACCATGCTGGGCCAATCTAAAAACGTATATCAAGCTGAGATTGATGCGGTTTGTGAGTTGATTGACTTCTATCGCTTTAACGTGGAATATGCTACGCAAATGTACAGCGAGCAACCATACTCGCCGCCAGGGCAATGGAACCGCTTGGAGTTCCGTCCGCTGGAGGGGTTTGTGTTTGCCGTTACACCGTTCAACTTTACCTCAATAGGTGCCAACCTGCCCACGGCGCCGGCTTTGATGGGCAATACCGTGGTTTGGAAACCATCAGAAACCCAGATTTATTCTGCTTGGTTTACGATGATGGTGCTAAAAGAAGCTGGCCTGCCCGATGGCGTAATCAATATTATCTATACCGATGGCCCGGTTGCGGGCAATGTGGTATTTGAGCACCGCGATTTTGCTGGAATCCATTTTACGGGTTCTACCAAAACGTTTAATTACATGTGGAAGACCATTGGCGAAAATATGGACAAATACCGCAGCTACCCACGCATAGTAGGGGAGACGGGCGGTAAAGACTTTGTAATTGCCCACCCAAGTGCCGACCCAGTAGCAGTTTCGGTGGCTTTAGCCCGTGGCGCTTTTGAGTACCAAGGGCAGAAGTGCTCGGCCGCATCGCGTGCTTACATTCCTAAAAGCCTTTGGCCGCAGGTTAAAGAGCGCTTGGTAGCTGACGTGAAGAGCTTTAAAATGGGCACGGTGGAGCGATTTGATAACTTCATTAATGCCGTTATCGATGAAAAGTCGTTTGATAAACTCGCCAAATATATTGACCAAGCGAAAGCCGATGGGCAGGAGATAATAGTGGGCGGCAATTACGATAAATCGAAAGGGTACTTTATTGAGCCTACCGTAATTGTAGCCAACGACCCTAAGTACACGACCATGTGCGAGGAGCTTTTTGGCCCAGTGCTTACCCTATATGTGTACGATGACGATAAGTGGGAAGAAACCTTAGAGTTGGTTGACAGCACCTCGCCTTATGCCCTTACAGGTGCCGTTTTCTCGCAAGACCGCTATGCCCTTGAGGTAGCCAACCGCAAGCTGAAACACGCTGCCGGTAACTATTACATCAACGATAAGCCTACTGGGGCTGTTGTTGGCCAGCAACCGTTTGGCGGTGCGCGCGGCTCGGGCACTAACGATAAGGCAGGTTCCATAATCAACCTATATCGTTGGGTTTCGGCGCGTACCATGAAAGAGACCCTTTCACCTGCCCTTGACTATCGATATCCGTTTTTGGCTGACGAATAGTGCAACTTGCTATTTTGTAGTGTCAAATCAATCATATTTCCATACAATAAGTTATTTTTACGCTTACACAATACCAGCTAACCCATAATTACCACTATGCGCAAGGGAACTTTACTTAGCATTATTTTCAGTATCACTTTTTTAGTGTTTTTGGCACCTCAGGCCTTTAACAATGCCAGCCAACCGCCAGAGGGGCACACCGGTGCACCTGGCGAGTTAAATTGCTCGGCATCAGGCTGCCACGTGGGCACTCCGGTATCCAACAGGAGTCTTTTTCGTATGGATATAGTAAGCCGCCCGCCTACATACGATACGGCGGTAACCTACAATCTATTTGTAAACAACAGTGCTGGCACTGCAGCCTATGGTTTTCAGGTTACTGCCGTTGATGCAAATGGTTTTCCGGCGGGTAACTTTATATTAAACAGTACCACTACCACATCGTTGGTTGCGGGTGCTAATGGCAGGCAATATGTTGGTCACAACAATGCCAACTCTACCAATGCTTGGGCGTTTAAATGGAAGCCAACGCGCTACGTAGGCCCGGTAACGTTTTATATTGCGGGTTTAGGTGCCAATAACGATGGTTCGGTAACTGGCGACCAAACTTACCTAGATACTTTGCGCTTTGTGGGGCAAGGCCAACCAGCTAACCTTAACGCAGATTTTACCATTAGTAATACTACTGTTTGTGTTGGCGATGCAATAACATACACTAATACTAGCACCGGTACTGTAACCACCTACAACTGGACTTTTGGTGCTGGAGCTAATCCGGCAGATGCTGCTACGGTTGGCCCACATAGTGTTACTTACAGCACAACCGGCACTAAAACTATCAGTCTAACGGTAGGAGATGGCTTGCTTACCGACACAGAAACAAAAACAGTGACAGTAGTTTCTGCACCTGTGGCTAATGCTGGTAACGATACCACCATTTGTGCCGGTGGTACTGCAACGCTTCGTGCAACTGGCGGCACTATCTATGCTTGGAGCAATGGTGCTGGCTCAGGTGCTAGCGTAACCGTTAGTCCACTTACCACCACTACTTATACCGTAACCGCTACATCGGGCTCATGCACGGCTACTGATGAGGTAATTGTAACCGTTAGCCCTGGCCCTGCTGCCGATGCTGGCGTAAATGATACCGTTTGCCTTGGCGAACCTGCTACCCTTACCGCCTCAGGTGGGGTTGGTTATCAATGGAATACTACCCAAACTACTGCCACTATTACGGCAATAATACCTGCTGCTGGTACCTATACGGCTGTAGTTACCGTAACCGATGCACAAGGCTGCACAGGTGTTGACTCTGCCCAAGTAATTGTAAACCCACTACCTAACGTAACCGTTGCCGATGTTACTACCTGTGGCACGGGCACGGCGACATTAGATGCTGGTGCTGGTTTTGCATCTTATGTATGGAGTAATGCTGATGTTACGCAAACAACCGATGTAACCACTACTGGAAGCTATAGTGTAACCGTTACCGATGCCAATGGCTGCGAAAATGCCGATACGGCCACCGCTACTATTCTTTCTAGTTTGGTAGTTACGCTTAACGATACCAGCTTTTGCCCAGGCGGTAGTGTAACTCTAGATGCTGGCTACCCAGGTGCTACTTATTTGTGGAGCGATAACTCAACAGACCAAACCCTTGTAGTTACCTCAGCTGGCACTTATAGCGTAACCGTTACCGATGGTAGCTGCAGTGGTAGCGAAGATGCAGTAGTAAGTATTGCTACTTTGCCTTCGGTGGGCGCGGGTGCTGATGTTATTATTTGCGCTGGTGATGTTGCCAATATTGGTAATCCGGATAGTGTAGATGTGGTTATCGTTCAATCAGAAAATTTTAACGGTTGTGGTCTTCCAACAGGTTGGCAGGCAAACATTCTGGCTGGTGTTGATAATTGGCTGTTCACAGTACCTAGTTATGGCGGCGGCGGTATTAACGGCTCTTGTATGGCGCATTTTAACGATGACGACGCTGGCAGCGGCCAAGTAAACAGAGTAGAACTTTTGTCTCCAAGTTTTGATGCTACCCCTTACAGTGTTTTATTGGTAAACCTAGATGTTCACTTTAGGGTATCAACAAGTAGCCAATTTAATATTCAAGTTTGGGATGGTACTGCATACCAAGATTTAGCCGTTTACAATTCAACTATCAACGGTAACACTTGGGGTAGCTTTCAAAACGAGACGTTTGACTTGACTCCTTACCTAAACGCTAACCTTCACCTTCGTTTCTTTTACGATGATTTGGGTGGCTACGAGTGGTGGGCTGGTATAGATAACTTCCTTGTTGGTGGTATTCCAGCGGGTCTATATTCTTGGTCGCCAACCACAGGGCTTGCTGATCCAAATTCACCATTAACCACCGCACAACCTACAACCACTACAAGCTATGTATTGTCGGCAACTGTAAATGGCTGCACCAAAACTGATACGGTGCTGGTTACGGTTAACCAATCGCCAACGGTTTCGTTTACCGGTATTGCCACCACTTATTGCGCAGACGTGGACGTGGATTATTCATTAACAGGCACTCCTACTGGAGGTACATTCAGCGGTCCTGGCGTTACAGGCAGCAGTTTTAATCCGTCGGATGCTGGTGCTGGCGTGCACAATGTGGTTTATGAATATTTTGATGCCGCACTTAACTGCACAGGCAGAGACACCATAGTTGTTACGGTCAATCCTATTCCAAATGCGGTTATCACCAGTGCTAACACTTTTGTTTGTATTGATGAGCCTGCATTTACCTTAACAGCAACCCCTGCGGGTGGTACTTTTAGTGGTCCTGGGGTAAGCAGCGGCACCTTTAATGCAAGTATTGCTGGCGCTGGTGCTCATCTTGTTTCCTACGTTTACACTAGCCCAGCAGGATGCTCGGATACTGCTACTATTATTTACAATGTTGTTGACTTTACACCAAGCTTTAGTGGTTTGGGTAGTGGTTATTGTGCATCTACTAGCACCACGGTTGCTTTAACTGGAAGCCCTGCTGGCGGTACTTTCAGTGGCCCTGGCATAGTGGGTAATGATTTCGACCCCGCATTGTCGGGTGGTGGTACCCATACAATTAATTATGCTATTGATTCTTTCTTGGGCTATTCAATCGATACCAACTTCGCTTATACTATTGTTCCAACAGCTGCCAGTGCAGTTGTCTACAATTTTATTGACGATGATGAGGAGCTATCAAACACCATTCCGATTGGTTTCAGTTTTAATTTCTTTGGGCAAGATTATACTGATTTGAAGGTGAGCACCAATGGTTTCTTAACTTTTGATGTGGCCTCAACCGACCCTGAGTTTTCTAACCAAGCTTTACCTGATACCGATGCGCCTAACAATTTGGTAGCGTTTATGTGGGATGATTTGGAACTGTCGGGTTTTGAATACTTTGTAACTGGCACTGCACCCAATAGGGCCATGGTTATGAACTTCGATGCATTCCATTTCTTTAGTTTTAGTGTGGTGCGTGCGCAGATTGTGTTGCAAGAGACCACCAATGAGATTGAAATACATTGTACTAACTGTCAGCCTGATGATTCAGGTGCCTCGGCCACGCAAGGTGTTGAAAATGCCGATGGAACTAGGGCTTATGTGCCTACTGGTCGTAATAATTCGGGTTGGGGTTCAGCTTTGTCGAGCGTAAGGTTTATACCTGCATCTTGTACTTTCTCTACCAGCCAACAAGTAACAGTTGGTGGGGTTGTTGTTGATATTGCTGATACCTCAATTTGCGGAGGTGAAAGCGTTGTGGTTACGGCATCTGGCAGCACCAGTTATGCTTGGAGCCACGGCCCTACAACCGCCTCTGTAACGCTTTCGCCTGCTGATACTACCGTTTATACCGTTACAGGTACCGATGTGAGCTGTACTTCGTCTACAACAGTTACTGTTAATGTTCGTCCGGGTGTAAATGCAAGTATCAACGGTTTGAATGATACGGTTTGCTCAGGTGATTTGTTAATCACTTTGGTGGGTACACCAGCGGGCGGTACATTCGCTGGTCCAGGTGTTTCCGGTTCAACTTTCGACCCTGCTCAAGCTACAGTTAGTGCTATCAATATCATTACCTACGCAGTAACTAATGCTTTTGGTTGTTCAGATACGGCTGAGTTCGATGTATTTGTTTCGCCATCACCAATGGCACAGTTTACGCTAGCCGATTCGGCATATTGCCTTAGCGCTTTACCTGTAACTCTTTCAGCAACTCCAGCAGGAGGTGTATTTACGGGCCCGGGTATAAGCAATGGTACCTTTGTTCCTTACTTTGCAGGTGTTGGTGTCCATCAACTGGTTTACCGTGTAGCTATACCTGGCGGCTGCGATGCTATTGATACGCTAAGCGTTACGGTATATGGTTTGCCAACAGTTAGTTTTAATACTATTGCTACTCAGTATTGTGTTCAGTCTGATTCGGTTTCCTTAATCGGTACACCAACTGGCGGAACGTTTATGGGAGTGGGTATAAGTAATGATGCTTTTCACCCAAGTGACGCAGGTGTTGGTGGTCCTTATATCATCTCTTATACATACACTGATAGCAATGGTTGCAGTAGCAACAATGTACAACTTACAGAAGTGGTAACCAACCCTACCTTGCAGTGGGTTGGCTTACGCAACAGCTATTGCATCAACGGCGATTCGGTTAGCTTGGTGGCTTTACCTGGCGGCGGTACTTTTAGTGGTAATGGTGTAAGTGGCACCTTCTTTAACCCAACCAATGCTGGTGTGGGTACTCAAACACTTACTTATGATTATACTGATGGCGCAGGTTGCGCTGCATCACTAGATGCAAATGTAGTAGTAAACGATGTGTTGCCAATAGGCATTGACAATCTTGATAGCACCTATTGCGTAAATGATCCTTTGGTTCTTCTTTCTGCATTTCCTTCAGGTGGCGTGTTTAGTGGCAACGGCGTAGTAGGCAATGTATTTTCGCCTGACACTGCTGGCACAGGCGGCCCATATGTGGTTACCTACACTTATACTGATTTGAACGGTTGTGTAACTTCAACTTCAGCTAGCACCCGCATTAAGCCAGCAACCAATCTATTGATTAGTGGCTTAGTGCCTGACTATTGTATAGAGGATAATATCGAAGTGGACATCAATGTAGCACCGCAAGGAGGAACTCTGCTTGGTTCTGGTATATCTGGTACTAGTTTTAACCCATCATTAGCTGGTTTTGGGGAGTATATACTTACCTATGAGTATACTAACACGCAAGGTTGCACAAGCTATACTTCGTACACCGTAAATGTAAGAGGTTGTACCGGTATTGACGAAGTGGATGCTGCCGTGCTAGTTGGTTTATACCCGAACCCAACTACAGGTGTATTGAATTTTGGTGTAGATGGGTTGGATGGGGAAACCTTGCAGCTAAACGTGTTTAGCATACACGGACAGCGATTAATGCAAGAGCAGTATAATAATGTAACCAGCCAAGTACCTATGCAAATAGATATGAGCCTATTATCAGAAGGTACCTACATGGTACAGTTGCAAGCAGGCAATTATAGTAGTGTGCATAGAGTTGTTTTAACCAGATAATTATTTGGTAAATGATATCCTGTAATGGGTGCAGCATACACGCTGCACCCATTTTTTTTGCACTGTTTTTTCAAATGCAGAACTGATTAATGAATAAACTGTTACTTTAGTGATACTGAAAAGATATTATGATACTCAATCTGTTTTTAGCCATTTTTGCTTTTGCCGCTATTATGGCGTTGATTATTAAGTTCTTGCCCAGCCAAGAGGAAGACGAGAATAAGTAAATAACTGATAAAAGTGGGTTGAAAACCACTCAAACCTCAAATATTTATTTTCATATCTCGGCATAAGTTTGTAGTTTTCTGCTACACTATTTTACTATGCTACACATACGATTCATGATTATTGCTTGCCTATTTTTAGCAGCAGGCAATTGTGTTTATGCACAGAGCAGTCCCTTTTTAAATACTTCAGCCAAACAACGTGAGCAGCCTAAGGTGCGGCCGGGTCAATTGTTGGTTAGCCTTAATGAAGGCGTGGATGCCAACCAGCTATTGGGAGCAAACGAAGCCTTGGTTGAGAGTTATGGTCTCTCCGTTATTAAGCAGGTTTCTAAAACCATGAACATTTGGCTAATTGGCCACAGCTTGAATGTATCTTCAAGCGAAGTGCTAGAAGCGTTTTACCGTTTGCCTGAAGTAGCCGTGGCGCAGTTTAACCACGTTATAAAAAAACGGAATGACACTGTTAGACCCAATGATAATTTATACAACTTGCAATGGCAATATAATAATACGGGCGGTAATGGCGGTGTAGCAGGAGCCGATATTAGTGCTGAGCTAGCATGGTATATTACCACTGGCGGCGTTACACCTAATGGCGATACTATCGTGGTAGCCATTATTGATGATGGGTTGGATACTACCTTGGTGGATATGGCACCTAACTGGTGGAAAAACCTTAACGAAGTACCCAATAACGGTATTGATGATGATGGAAATGGTTTTATTGACGATTATAGAGGGTGGAACGCTTACGATGGCAATGATGTAATCTATAGTGCATTTTCATGGGAAGCAGGTGGTTGGCATGGTAGCCCGGTAGCTGGTATTGTTGGTGCTAAAGGTAACGATGGTGTTGGGGTAACGGGCGTAAACTGGAACGTAAAGCTCATGATTATTGCTGGGGGCGGCGATGAAGCCGATGCCCTTGAAGCATATGAGTATGCATTGCAAAACCGTAAGCTATATAATGCCACATTTGGAGCCAAAGGCGCTTACGTAGTATCTACAAATGCTTCGTGGGGTATTGACGGCATTTTTTATACTGATGCACCTTTATGGTGTAGTTTTTATGATTCGTTGGGGGCGGCAGGTATATTGAACGCAGGAGCTACTGTAAACGACAACTGGGATGTTGAGGTTTTAGGCGATATGCCTACAAGTTGCCCTAGCGACTATTTGGTTGCGGTAACTAATACTAAGCGCAACGACGAAAAAGAAACTTTTGCGGGCTATGGTGAAATAAGTATTGACCTTGGTGCCCCTGGCGAAGACGCCTATAACGTTGATGTGTATAGTGATTATGGTGCTTTTGGGGGTACATCGGGCGCTACGCCCCACGTGGCTGGTGCTATTGCATTGCTGCACTCAGTGCCCAACCAAGAGTTTGCTGACTATACAGCCATGCACCCAGATAGCGCGGCCGTATGGGTAAAACGCTTTATTTTGGAAGGGGTTGATAGCAATGCTAGCTTACAAAACAAAAGTGTTACTGGCGGTAGGCTCAACCTCTTTGGGGCTATCGAAAAAATGTACGAGTATTTTCCTGATTTGCCTTTGGATACTACCCCAACTGTTGGCATCAATAATGTTGTATTAGAGGGCGTAAGTGTTTACCCCAACCCCGCAAGCGCTGAGGTTATTGTTGAGTTACCATATAGCGATGTAGTGAGTATTAAGGTTATAGGATTGGACGGTAAAGTTGCTGTAGATATATTTACCGCTTCGCCAATGCGCTTTCACCACATCAATATTGAACCGTTGGCTTTGGGTGTATATGTTTTGCAAATTGAAAACACCAGCGGCGCAAAAGCATATCAGAGGATTATGAAAAATTAACGGGTACGTTTTTTTTAAGTTTAAAGTTGCTGTATACTATCTGCTGTGGACCGTGGACATCAACCAATTTTCCTTAACTTTGTTTTAATAAAAAAGCGAAGCTATGGCTACGGATACGATAGAGCACCAAAAGAAAGCGTTTAACGATTTATATCAGCACCATGACTATTACGGTGTGGATGATTTGCTTACCGATGAGCACAAATTGATTCGTGACACGGTGCGTAGCTTCGTTAAAAAGGAAGTAACCCCGATAATAGACGATTACGCCCAACGTGCTGACTTTCCGAAGCACTTGATTAAGGGTTTAGGCGAAATTGGTGCCTTTGGGCCGCATATACCCACTGAGTATGGTGGCGGGGGCATGGATGAGATATCGTATGGTATCATTATGCAAGAGATAGAACGAGGTGATTCCGGTATTCGTTCTACCGCTTCGGTACAAGGCTCTTTGGTAATGTACCCTATCTATAAGTTTGCCAGCGAAGCACAAAAACACAAGTGGTTGCCTAAATTGGCAACAGGTGAACTTATGGGCTGTTTCGGCCTTACCGAGCCTAACCACGGTAGTAACCCATCGGGCATGGAGACCAACATTAAAGATGCTGGCGACCAAGTGATATTAAACGGTGCTAAAATGTGGATTAGCAATGCCCCGTTTGCCGATATAGCAGTGGTGTGGGCCAAAAACGAGGAAGGTCGCATACGTGGTATGGTGGTTGAGCGCGGTATGGAAGGGTTTAGTACCCCAACTACACACAATAAATGGTCGCTTAGGGCATCAGCAACCGGTGAGTTGGTGTTTGATAACGTGAAGGTGCCAAAAGAGAATGTTTTTCCAGAAGTAGAAGGCTTACGCGGACCCCTTACTTGTCTTTCATCTGCACGCTATGGTATCTCTTGGGGCGCTATTGGTGCAGCCTTGGATTGCTACGATACTGCACTACGTTATGCTAAAGAGCGTGTTCAGTTTGGTAAGCCTATTGCAGGTTTCCAGCTTACGCAAAAAAAGTTGGCTGAGATGATTACCGAAATTACTAAAGCACAGCTATTGGCTTGGCGCTTGGGTACTTTAAAAAATGAAGGGAAAGCCACCCCAGCGCAAATAAGCATGGCTAAGCGCAACAACGTGGATATGGCCATCAATATAGCCCGTGAGTCGCGCCAAATACTTGGCGGCATGGGTATCAGTGGCGACTATAGCATTATGCGCCACAGCATGAACCTTGAATCTGTAATCACCTACGAAGGTACACACGATATTCACCTGCTTATTACAGGGCAGGATATTACTGGATTGAATGCTTTTGGTTGAGCTTGGTTATTGGATGACTAGTTAACTGGTTATTGGTATAGTATGTAAGCCCATCTCCCCATGGGAGAGGTTGGGAGAGGGAAATGTGCGGGTGGTAAAGTTCTGCTTGCAAAAGCCACTGTTGCGGAGAATTTCGCTGTACCCAAAGCAACCTACAGAGATGCCCAAAACAAAAGCCGCCGCATGAAATTCATGCAGCGGCTTTTGTTTTATAATTATATGTTATATATTGCTACTTCCTAGCCCCAACTAACTTAAAGTTATCAACGGTAACTTTGGTGTATATCGTTTGGCAGAAAAAACCAAAAGTAGTACCGGCAATGCGCGGTAGGTTTTGGTTGCTAATGAGTTTGGTGCCGTTTACATATACATTTACGCTACTGCCTTTCTTCTCCACTTTAATGGTATTGCTCTGTCCCGAACGGGTATTAATAGCGCTGCTTTTTGAGTACTCTACAATCGTTTTCCAATCGCCGCCGCCATACTTCTTCAGTGCAAGATAGCCACCATCGGTATCAAGCAACACTCGATAACTATCGCCGCTACCTTTACCGCCAAAAACCAAACCATGCGGGTCGGTAGTACCGCTAATGCTAAACTCTGCTTCTACGGTATAATCTTCCATAGAGTTTAGGTCATCAAAGTCTTGAGTGTAGCTAGAGCCAATGTCTTTTGACAGGTAATAAACCAACTTACCATTGGCAATGTAAATTTCACGATTGCTATCAGAGAACTTCTTTTTATCAGGAAAAAAGTAACTGCTGCTGTAACTACTAAAATTATCGATGTAAGTGACTTTACCTAAACCGTTTTCCTTTAACAACGATTTGATGCTGGTAGTTTTGGCCAAATCATAGGCATCACGGCCATTAGATGCTGTAATGGTTACGTCGGCCTTATTATCTATTAGGTATTTTACAACATCGTAGTGGCCATTGCTTGCGGCCTCTAACACTGGTGTTAGTTTGTAGGAGCCTTGCCTAATGTTTTTATTGGCGCCTTTGCCTACCATATACTTAACAACATCTAGCTTACCCGCGGAAGCCGCAGCGCCTAGCGGGCTCCAGCCATCGTTGCTTTTGGTGCTTGAGTCATACTCTTGGTCGTTTACGGGCACGTTACAGCTTTCGATAAAATACTTTAATATGTCGAGTTTGCCCATACCTGCAGCCAACACACTAGGACTGCCATAACTAGCAGAGCCAATAACGAGGTTGCCACTCTTATCGGTGCATTTAGCACCTGCCGATACCAAGTCCTTTACTAATTGTAGGTTGCCATTTTTTACCGCCAAAAACAACACAGGGGTTTTACCATCATGTGCACTAGGGTCGGCACCTGCTTTTAGGGCCGCGCTTACCTCGGCAGCCGAGCCATTTTTAACACCCGCAATAAGTTGGGCATTTACTGCGGCAAGTTTAATGGCTTTTTCTTGGCGGCTAGCTTCGTCAAACTTACCTTGTGCTACTTCATCACCAGCTTTAAAGCTGAGCGCGTTTTCATAGGCCATACGGGCATTTTCATAATCTTTAGCTGCCAAATAGTTATCACCTTTGTCAAGCTCAATAAAATACTTTGCCTCTGCGGCTTTATCGGTAGCTTCCTTATCATCAGGTATAAAGGTAAGGGCCAGCTCATATTTTGCTATCGCATCTCCATATTTCTTCTCTTCCAGCAGCTTATTACCTTCATCATAAGCAGCAGTATATTTTTCCTTGATTTTTTCCTCAACTGATTCCAGTCCCGATTTTGCAATGGCATCATCAGGATATATTTCGAGTGCAGCCAAGTAAGCCTCTTTTGCATCAGCATACTTATCGCCTGCCAATGCGGTGTTGGCTTTGTTTATTGAGGTATCGTACTGTGCCTTAAGGTTAGCAGCTTTTTGTTGTTGCATAAAAAAGTAACCGCCGGCACCGGCCAGTAGCAGCACCACTACAACAATAGCTGCAATAAGTGGTGTTTTACTCTTCCTTTTGGTTGCTGTCGGCGAAAAATCGGCCCTAGTAGCATTGGGGTCAATCGGCTTTGAAGCGGGTGGGGCAGGGGTTGGTTCGGCTACATTTCTCGAGTTGTTAGGCGTATCAATTGCCGAAATAGAGGGGATGCTATCCAACCTTTCGGTTTGTCGGCCGCTAGAAGCAAAGGCTGGGGCATCGTCTTGGGCAGCACTGTCATCTTTTACAAAACTAATGTCCCACTTACCAGTTGTTAAATAAGCTCTTGCGCTGCTGGCTAGCTCTGCTGCCGAAGGGCGGTTTTGCATACGCAACGACAAGCAAGCCTGTATTAGTTTTGCCAGCTCGGGGCTAAATTTGTCGCTAATTAATGGAGGTTTTGAGCCAGATAGCAACGATACGCCGCCCGAACCCATCCATGGCACATCGCCTTCGCAAAGCTCGTACAACATTACGCCCATTGAAAACACATCACCTGCGGTGGTATTTTGCGGGTTTTGGTCAAACCTTTCCGGCGGTGCATAGGCTACGGTTAGGGCCCCGCTCATGGTAGTGGCCTTACGTAAGGTGCTGCGCATGCGGCTGCTTATGCCAAAATCGGTAAGTAGGTAGTTGTTGTCATTATCAATAAGTATGTTATCGGGCTTAATGTCTTGGTGCACAATATCTTTGCTGTGCAAATACGATAAGCCGTCGCCCACTTGGGCCAGTATTTGTGCTATTTCTTTCTCGCCAAGCACCTGGTGCTCCATTAGCTTATTGCCTACAGAGCCTTTGGAGCAGTATGGCATTACCAAAAACGGTGAGCCATCAGCAATGTCAAAATAAGAGGCTTTAAGTAAGTTTGGATGATTTAATGGTTGGGTAAGCGAATACTCCCTACGAAACTGCTTTAGGCCATATTCATCCAATCCTTTTTCTGGGGCATATATTTTAACAGCTACTACGGTGCCTTCGGTCATTTCATCTTCAGCCTGCCATACTTCCGAAAATCCGCCGATACCTAGTTTGCGCGTTAATTTATACCTTCCTCCAAAAACATCATCCTTTGCGAAATTACCCATGTTAGTTGCTGTAGTTATTAGCGTATGCTTGGTTCATTAAGTTGATTGTAACAAATTTAACCATTCGCACACGGAATATATTATTTTGCAACCGTAAAATTACCATTTAAAATATCCATGTATACCCGTGTTACTAGGTATTTTGTTAAAGCAAGTTACAATACTAAGCAGATACCTTAACTTATATTTTGTAGCATAGCCAACATCCGTCCACAAATAAAAATAGCCACAACCATATTGGGTTGGGGCTTGCAGCAGTGGTTGTTTACTGTTTGATGTATGGCAACGACAATAGCCGCTCCTTTATGGGAAACGGCTATTGTCGCTCAAAACCAACCTCTGTTTTCTCCTCAATATCACTCTTCACATCGTTCTTCCACGATCGTTCTTCACAGTTCCTATCCCCTCATCACTCTTCACAATCAGCAGGGGCCGGTTTTATTTGCTTAAGCCGTTATCGGCCGGCCAATGTACCATTGCCTATTTCAACGGCAGGTATCATTTTTACCGATCCATCATTATTTGTCAAAGTCATTCTATAAAATACTTTGCTTGAAGCAGTTAATTCCAAATCGCTGTAGCGGAAAGCTTGCGAAGCATCATCAATGCTGCTGCCTTCTACCGATGCGATGGTAGTAAAATTTACGCCGTCTTCGCTCTTTTCGATTTCGTATTTGTTAAATTTCTTGTTCTCGCTATTCAATAAACTCAATACTACTTGCTCTTTGCGGATACTGGCAGTAAGATATACTTCGCTAAAGATGCGCGCACCACAAAAACTCACAAAAGTAGAGTCAATGCTGCCACCATCTACATTCATAAAGTTAGCTGAGCAAACATCAATATTGCCTTGTATTTGGCCCGACTTGCTGTTTACAAATTTGCTGTTGGCAATCATTTGGCCGCCGTTGCCGCTAATAGTACCCACATTATCAAGAATGTTGCCCACTACCATGCTTTGGTTATTGTATACCTTGCCGGTATTGATAAAATCTTTGGCGGTTTCCAATATGTTTTTGTTAAATAAAGTACCACGGTTGGTAATGGCATCAACAATGGTCATGCCGTTGTTCACCATTAACCCTTCATCCATGATAATAAGGTTTTTGCTGCCGGTAAAACGCGCTTGGTTTTTAACGAAAATAGCACCTTTAACCACCAAGTCAACATTCATATTGATGTTGCCCGATAGCAAAACGGTATCACCCTCAAAAATAACATTGCCCTGGTAGCCATCGCTCCAAAGCTTAGTATCATTGTAGTTGCCATTACCGTTTATGGTGTGTGTAGTAGCCGATGCCGAAAAGCTAAGGCTTAGCAAAGCAGCTAGTACCAGTCCTATTAACTGAAACTTAGTGACCATGTTCTTATTTAAATTGTATCCTTTGATTGCGGTAGTAGTAAAAGTGGGAACCATAAGGTTTCGATTTTGCTGTTAGAAACTTATCCTCTTTTACGGGGCTTTGGTAAAGAAGGTTACAGGCGTATCGAAAAAAAATACAGTTGCGGTTGTAAACACTGGCTAAAGGTGTGCTAAGCAAATTATACCTAGGATTGTTAAAATTGCTTAGTTTTATGATTGTTACTAGTTCCTAAGTCGTTTTACAAATGGCACGATAAATTATAGTGCCTGTTATGTTTACCTATGAAACAGCGTATAGCAATCGTAATTTTTTGGGCATTGTTGATAATCATTACAATTTGGTTTTCTTATCAGCGTGCCTCATCAAACTCATATACAGTATCAACTGGCAACGAAACTGGTATGCTAGATGCACCTTATAAAAAGGGGAGTGTAAAAAAGAAAATACCAGGGCTGCCATCGGGTATTGGAACGCCCGAAGACCGCTATGCGCGCCTAACCTGGGAGAAAAGCAGATTGGTTAACCCAACTACAGGTTTAATACCTGATAATATCAGGGCCAAAGAGCTAGCATTTGCCAATAAAGGCACACACAAAACCTCGGCTTCAACGGGTACTGTATGGGACCAGCGTGGCCCCAGCAACATTGGTGGTCGCACCCGGGCTTTTGAATTTGATAATAATGATGAGAATATCATTTTGGCTGGCGGTGTTACGGGCGGTATGTTTCGCACTACCGATGCTGGGCAAACATGGACTAAGACAACCAGCGCTACGCAGCTGCACAGTGTAACCTCACTTGCGCAAGATACTCGCAATGGCAAAACCAATATTTGGTATCATGGCACAGGAGAATATTATGCAGTTATAAGCGCATCATCAGTTACTGGTAGCGGCAATGGTATATTTAAGAGCACCGATAGCGGGCAAAGCTGGCAGTTGTTGTCTTCAACCGCATCAAACACCCCTACAAACGGATACGGTAATGCCGATTTTGATTTTGTATGGGATGTGGTAGTAGACCATACGGACTATATTGACGACGTGGTATATGCAGCGGTAATTAACGGAATATACCGCAGCCGTGACGGTGGCGCAACATGGACCGCTGTGCTAGGTGGCGACTCAACGGCACCATTGGGTAGTGCCAAAAATACAGGCATAGCCATTACCCCATCAGGGGTATTGTATGCTACCATAAGCGGCAACCGCCCCTACAGTGGCATTTGGCGCAGTACCGACCAAGGCGATAACTGGACCCAAATACGCCCTGCTAATTTTGGTAATTTTAGCAGGGTGGTTATTGCCATTACCCCGCAAGACGAAAATCGCATTTACTTTTTAGCGCTACAAAGTAATCACGCACTATGGAAGTATAACTACCTATCAGGTGATGGTAGCTTTTTTGGCGGGGCTTGGGAGAATTTATCGGCTAACTTGCCTGCTGGCCAGTGCCAATATTTTTATGATTTCGACTTTGCACCTTACGATTCGCAAGGAGGATATGATATGTGCCTTGCCATAAGCCCTGCTGATAGCAACTTGGTAATGCTAGGTGGTACAAATGTTTACCGCTCAACCGATGGGTTTTCGTCTGCTGCTAATACTGATTGGGTTGGCGGTTACCGCTGCGATGCCGTTACCCCATCAGACTATGTGTACCCCAATCACCATCCCGATCAGCATGAGTTTAAATTTTCTACAAGCAATCCAAACATATTTTATACCGCTAGCGATGGTGGTGTGCACAAAACCCTTGATATACTTAAAGACTCGGTAGATTGGATATCGTTAAACAATAGCTATTTCACTACGCAGTTTTATACTACTGCCATGGTGCCCGGCGAAACCAACAGCAATATAGTAATAGGTGGCATGCAAGATAATGGCACAGCGTTTACCAGCTCTGGTAGGGTGCAAGATCCTTGGCAATCAATTTTATATGGCGATGGTGCTTATGCGGCTATTACCGAAGGAAAAGGAAACTATTACCTCTCTTGGCAGATAGGTAAAACTTTTAAATGCACTGTTGATGATAACGGCACCCGCACGGGTATTACTCGCATTGATCCTCCTGGAGCATCAGGTTATCTTTTTATCAACCCTTTTATCCTCGACCCGGTAACATACAACCAAATGTACCTTGCGGCAGGCGGTTATGTTTGGCGTAACCTTGACCTTGCCTCCATCCCCATTGTGGGCGATGAGTACAACAGCACTAGTGTAGGTTGGGTCCGTTTGGATGTATCGATTACTGGTAACCCTAACTTTGATGGTTCGGTTTCTGCACTTGGGATGAGCAAAGCCGATAACGATGTGTTGTATTACGGCACTACCGCGGGTATACTGTTTAGGTTAGATAGCTTGCAGGGAGGCACCATAACCAAGAGTGTTATTACGGGTGCTAACTTCCCAAGTGGATATTTGGCTGCCATTAGCGTAAGCGATACCGATGCCGATGATGTATTGATTTGCATGAGTAACTATGAAATAGTTAACATTTTCCATAGCACCGATGGTGGTCAAAACTGGACTGATGTAAGCGGTAGTCTTGAAGAAAACCCTGATGGCAGCGGCAATGGCCCCGCGGTATTGTGGGTAAGCAGGTTAGAGTTGCCCGATAGCACTGTTTATTTTGCGGGTACCTCAATAGGGCTTTATAGCACCGTTAACTTGGATGGAGCAAATACCACTTGGAGGCAAGAGGGCGAAGGCAGCATCGGCAAAGTAGTAATCAACATGATAACTACGCGGTCATTCGACGGAAAAGTATCGGTGGCCACTCATGGCAACGGTATGTACAGTGCACGCTATAAAGATTATGTATCGGTAAGTGAAGTAGAAAAACCGAGTTTAGACGTAAGGGTTTATCCTAATCCGGCAAGCAACCAAGCGCAATTCCGTTTTGCCACTTCGGCAACCGGTTCGGTAATGTTGGATATATATGGCATGGATGGAAGGCACGTAAGCCAATTGCTTAAACAACAGCTGGCCGCAGGTGAGCATACTGTTAATTGGAAAGTTGATAATGCGCAAGGCAAGAGCTTGCCCGCGGGCACCTATATTGGTGTGTTGCGCATTAATAAGTCTCAGCAAACCGTTAAGCTCGTAATTACCCAATAACTATGAGCAAAAAAAAGGCACTTTCGTTTTTGGTTGCGCCCAACACCATGAAGGGTAGCATTAGTGCTATCGATGCATCAGCTGCCTTACGAAAAGGTATAGATCTTGCTTTGCCGGGGGTTACCGTTATTGAGCAGCCCATTGCAGATGGCGGTGAACTAACTACTGAAATATTGGTAAAAGCCTTAGGGGGCGTGTTTAAAGAAGCCACCGTAAAAGACCCATTGGGCAGGGATGTACGTGCCAGATACGGCTTAGTGGATGATGGTAAAACAGGTGTGCTTGAGCTGGCAGCCGCTAGTGGCATGACCTTACTAAAACCCGAAGAGCTTAACCCCATGCGTGCCTCTACCTTTGGCACTGGTCAACTGATAACAGTCATACTCGATCAAGGCTGCAAGCGCATTCTATTAGGACTGGGCAACAGTGCTACTGTTGATGCAGGCACGGGTATATTGAAGGCTTTGGGCGTACGCTTAACAGAAAGGAACAAGAGTGCTATACCACTTGGTGGCAGCTACCTGCATACCATAGTAAACATTGATATGGCCGAAATAGACCACCGCCTGCACGATACCGAGATAGTGGTGCTATGCGATGTAGAGAACACGTTGCTTGGCAAAGAAGGTGCGGCACAAGTATTTGGCCCGCAAAAGGGCGCTACTGGCGAGCAAGTAAATTTGCTAGAAGAGAATATGGCGCATTTCTGTAAAATTTCCAATCAGTTGTTTGGGTTTGATTTGCCCAATATAAAACACGGGGCCGCTGCTGGCGGTGTGGCAGCTACTATGGCCGCTTACCTCAATGCAGAACTGGTGCATGGCACACAGTACTTAATGCAAGTAGTAGGTATGGACGAAAAGATTGCCGCAGCCGATTATGTGTTTACTGCCGAGGGCCGCTTGGATGAGCAAACCCTCAAAGGTAAAGGTCCACACGGGTTGGCCTTGCTGGCCAATGAGCACAACAAGCCCATCGTTTGCTTTACCGGCGCTATACAATCAGGCTTCAAACAAGAGCAATATCCTATGTTTCAGGCAGTAGTGGCCTTGCCCAACCGCCCGATGACGTTAAACGATAGCATGACCAACGCTGCCGAACTACTAGAATACCAAGCCATGCAGGTGGCGCGGTTGTTGGGGGTGTGAGTTGGTCCATGGTCCGCGGTCGATAGTCCATGGAAAAGCAACATTTACCGTCATTGCGAAAAATGACAATGAGCTTTTCGCGAATTAGCATTTTGTGGCAATCCACTGAGAGATAGACTAAACCTAATTTTTACAATCGCCTCCTTGGCGTGATATGCGCGCAGGAAAAGGAGGGGCGCGGCGTTGGCTATTTTAGCGTTTGCGGGGTGGTTGTTTTGCATAACATCCTCTTTGTTCAACCAACTAATCCCCCTTTCAAAACGACTCATCCCCCGTCTTCACCTTCCGCCCAAACAAACTCCAAAGCACTATGGCTATGATAGCGGCGCTGCCGTAGGTAAAAAAGAAATAACCCAGTATGGTCAGTAAGTTCTTTTGGACCCAACCGAAGGGTGTACCACTGAATATGGCAGCAAACTCAGCAATCATCCATATCACTCCAATTATTGTTATGGTACTGCTCATGAGCGCCACCAGTATGGTATGCGTTCTGTTGTTGGGATGGTCGCTATTGAGCGCCGTATAAATAGCGGTATATATCAAAGTAGGTACAATCAGTATTGCTAGCAAGAAAAGCTCTGATTGGTATACCTCCTCCAAAACATTATTAAAAATTAAGTATCCTAAAATACACCCAAAACTTATCAATGCACCCAATAGCCCTGCCTTCCACCAAGCTATGGGTTTGCGGGTTTTGGGTGGTATGGTCGGGTCTTTTATCTCCCCGCTCATGGCTCCACCTGTTTTCTAAAGTAAGGAAGTTTACCAGTAGTTTTCCAGAATAAAAAGGCCAAAACAGGGACAACGAAATTGAGGTACAGGGGGTCCCTAAACCCCTTCGCAGAGAATGAAACAACAAAATACGGGTCTATGATATCGCGTAAAATGCTAGCCATGTACATACAAATTATGGTAACCTGTAGGCTTAAGATACCAGTTGTTATTATTTTAATGAAATGTCGTTTCCTATTCCCATAGGCGGTAATTAGGTACAAGGCCACCAAAGTTGGAGTCAACCAAATTGCCACTAGTACATACCGAGTGAGAATGTGGTTGGCTATTTGATATGGAAAAAGGGCCATCCAAAATACCTTCATTACCGCGGAGACAAGTATTACCGAAATTGCTCCAGCCCAAAGCAATGTTTTGAAAACAGTCAATGGTTGTTTTTTTCCATTAGTGCTATCCAATATCTCCCCGCTCATAGCTCCATCTGTTTTCTAAAGTATGGAAGTTTGCCTGGGATGAGCCAAAGGATTAGAGCCATTATAAAGATAGGAATGTTTAAGCTTGCCCATATTAGTGTATCCTCCCCGCTAAAGAAACTTCTTGTTGAAGCTTTGATCAAGTGAATTGTATAAGAGTATATAACAATCAATAATAAGGTTGTTTGATAACTTATTAGTCCAGTAAGTAGTATTCTAAAGTAATGAAACCTTCTATCGCCCCATGCTGCAACTCTATACATTGCAGCTCCATATGCTAGAAATACAACTAGGATAATTAGCCATATCAAAAAGTTATCTATAATATCTTCTCCAAAGTTTTCGGGTAAATTTGTTCGTAAAATAAAATGATTGATGCTTAACACAAAAATGGCTACTGCTATACCAAACAACAGGCCATTCTTCCAAACTGAAGCATATTTGGGTTTAGCGGTAATTAACTGACTATCCAATATCCCATCTTCCATTTCCTTCCCTTTTATCGCCTAAAAATACAACCCTTATTTTTAATGAAACATATAACAAGGCCAATAAATCACTATGCCGCGACATCATGACAAAAGTCACTATGCTATTATTTGTTAAAAAGGAACGGGGCGAAGCCAAACTGAACATTTTGCCGTAACTTTGCGTTGCATTTGGTAGCACTAAGAATACCTTGTTATGAAAAAGACCCACATTGTTCTTTTGGTGTTTATCGCCGCTTGCGTAGGGGTCATTATTGCCCGCACAGGCGACTATAGCACCTACGAGAGTTTTACCACCGCAGCATCCAAGCCTGATAAAGAGTACCACGTAGTGGGCACTTTGGCCCGCGAAATGGATATGTACTACGACCCAGAGGTTGACCCCAACTACTTTAGCTTCTATATGGTTGATAGCGACGGTGTGCAAAAGAAGGTTGTTTTCCCGGGTACTAAGCCGCAAGATTTTGAGCGCAGCGAGCAAGTGGTGCTGATAGGCAAAATGACTGGAGAGGAATTCCGCGCTACCAAGATATTGACCAAATGCCCTAGTAAGTATATTGAAGACGAACTAGAGGAAAACGAGTATAACGCCGCAACTACTTAATGGAGCCCATCGAATATTTAAATGAAATGACCGCGCCCGGGAATCTCGGGCGTTTTCTTGTGATACTGGGCTTTGTGAGTGCCTTTTTTGCTTCCATCGCCTACTTCTTTTCTACCCAAAAGCGTGACGACCTGGCCGAGCATAACAGCTGGCGCTACTATGGCCGTGCATTGTTTTTGGTGCATGCCGTGTCCATTCTTGGCGTGGTGCTTACGCTGTTCTATCTTATCTACCACCACCGTTTTGAGTATATGTATGTGTGGCAACACTCTTCATTGGGTTTGCCAGTGCGCTATTTGTTCTCATGTTTTTGGGAAGGGCAGGAGGGTAGCTTTATGCTTTGGGCCCTGTGGCACGCTGTGTTGGGCCTATTGATGATGTTTACCACCAAAAAGTGGGAAGCACCCATAATGGCAGTGTTTGCCATTACCCAAGTATTTTTGATGAGTATGTTGTTGGGCCTTTGGGTGGGCGATGTAAAAATTGGTAGCAACCCTTTTGCGCTATTACGCGACAGCATGGAGGCGCCCATATTTAGCAACCCCAACTACTTAAGTTTTATTAAAGACGGAAACGGCCTTAACCCGCTACTGAAAAACTATTGGATGACCATTCACCCGCCTACATTGTTCTTGGGTTTCTCATCTACGTTAATACCTTTTGCCTTTGCCATTGCCAGCCTTTGGGTACGCGATTTTACCAGTTGGGTAAAGCCTGCCTTGCCTTGGGTGCTGTTTAGTACCATTATTTTGGGCATAGGTATCCTTATGGGTGGTGCTTGGGCTTATGAGAGCTTAACCTTTGGTGGTTTCTGGGCATGGGACCCAGTAGAGAACGCCTCACTTGTGCCGTGGCTAACCTTAGTAGCTGGCCTGCATACCATGGTGGCCTACCGCCATAGTGGCTATGGTTTAGTAGCTACGTTCGTATTCTTTATCCTTACCTTCTTGTTTATCCTGTTATCTACCTTCCTTACTCGTAGCGGTATATTGGGAGATACTTCGGTACACGCGTTTACGGATTTGGGCATGAGTGGGCAGTTGCTCATTTTCATGTTGTTCTACATTGGGTTGTCCATCTTCTTGTTTATCCGCAGTGGCAAGCAAATTCCATCGCCCCAAAAAGAAGAAAGCGCCTCCAGCAGAGAGTTTTGGATGTTTGTAGGTTCGCTGGTTTTCTTGCTTTCAGCCTTGATAGTTATAATTGCTACTTGTGTACCTATCTGGAATAAAGCGCTTTTGGCAGTTCAAGAACTCGGTATCCTTGAAGACCAATCAAAAATATCGCCCCCCGCTATAAAATATTACAACGATACCCACGTATGGATAGCCATATTGTTGGGCCTATTGTCGGGCGCAGTGCAATGGCTAAGGTTTAAAAAGTCTGATGCTACCAAGTTTGTGATGAGCATATTACTTGGTCTATCCGTTTCGGCGTTGCTAACAACTTTCACGGCCTTAATGACGGAGATAACTCAATGGCAGTATGTTATTATGTTGTATGCCGCGTTTTATGCTTCGGTTTCAAACCTCGACTACATCATTAGGGTGCTTAAGGGCAAAGTCAATGTTTCGGGTGGTTCGGTAGCGCATATTGGTTTTGGGTTGATGCTGGTAGGTATACTTATATCTAACTACAAACAAGAGGTTATATCTAAAGGTAATGTGCGCTTGGGCGACTTTACCGAAGAGGAGAGCTCTAACAACGTTTTGCTGCGATTAAACGACCCCATCCGTATGGGCGACTATTGGGTTACCTACATTGGCGATAGCATATATGAGGGCAAGAACTTTTATTTGGTTGACTATGTGCGCAACAATGAGGTAGGTGACACAGTGGAGCAGTTTATACTAATGCCGAATGCCGAGATTACCCCGAAAATGGGTATTGTAGCGCACCCTGATACGCGCCATTATTTGCACAAAGACATTTATACCCACGTAACATCGGTGCCCAACAAAGATGCCATCGAAGCAGCGCCCGATTCGTTTGAAGTGAGCATTGCCGGTATTGGCGATACCTTTTTTATTGCTAAAGCATTTGTGATTGTTGAGGATGTTAATAAAAATCCGGTTGTAGCAGATGGTAAAGAAGGGGACATTGCCATTGGTGTGAAACTATCCATTTTCAATCCGCTAACAGGTATAGAGACCAAGGCTGAGCCTATTTATTTGATAAGGGGCAGGGAAGTGATACCACAAACCACGGAGGTGCCTGCCTTGGGCGTGAAGTTCAGGATTGAGAAAATTTTGATAGAGGAAAACAAGTTTGCCATTGGCGTGGCCCAGCGCGATACTGCGAGTGACTTTATTGTAATGAAAGCAATAGTGTTCCCTTGGATTAATCTATTGTGGATAGGTATTTTGATAATGACGGCGGGCTTTATCATTAGTATTAGGCGCCGCCGCAACGAAAACAAGAAAGAAGAATCTCGTGCAGCATAAGAACATCGTAATTATTGGTGCCGGTAATATGGCCTGGCATCTTGGGCACCAGTTTATTAAAGCTGGGCATAAAGTAGTGGAAGTATACAACCGTGGCAAAATTGCCGGTGAGGCATTGGCCGAAGAACTGGATGCTGCATTTGCCAGTAAGCCCGAAGAGATTACCCGCACCGCCGACATTTACATTGTGGCAGTAAGCGACCATGGTATAGATGATATTATCCTTACCCTACAATTGGATAAACAAATTGTGGCCCACACCAGTGGCGCCGTGCCTATGACGGGTATGGAGCGCATCAGCCTTAACCATGGTATCTTCTATTCTTTGCAAACCCTTACCAAGGGTACCATGGTTGATTTTAGCGAGGTGCCCATTTTTATCGAAGGCTCAAGTAAAAAGGTAGAAGAAGAGCTAACCGCTCTGGCCAAAACCATCAGCAAAAGCGCGCATAAACTGGATAGCCACAAGCGCCGGGCATTGCACGTGGCGGCGGTTTTTGCCAACAACTTTACCAATTACCTATACCATATCTCTAGCGAGATTTTGCGTAAAGAGGACATTGATTTTAAGCTGCTATTCCCTTTGATGGAAGAGACCATGGCGAAGCTTAAAACCCATACCCCACTCGAAGTACAAACCGGCCCCGCTAAGCGTGGTGACTACCGCACCATTGGCGAGCACATGAACTACCTGCAAGGCCATGATGCCTATAAGGAGATTTATCTGGTACTCTCGGAAGGGATAATGAGCTTATACAAGCCAGCTGCTGAAGGCCTAATAGGCGAGGAGTATTGGGGTAAAGACTTCGAGTTTGATGAGCAAGTTGACGACTACGACGGCCTACCGCTGGAAGATGATGAAGATTGATTAATGTGCTGATGTGCTAATGTACCAATGTGCTAATTGTGATGGACATTATGGGCCCAACTATCTATCATTAGTAATTTCTTTGTGTCTTTTGCGTTTTTACTTTGCGCACGTTGTGGTTAAAAACATAACTCGTAACCCGTAACTCGCAACTATCTTGTTTTGTATCTTGTGTCTCAAACAATCGCATGCAAGGCCCTACCCACATACTCGTTGGCATTAGCCTAGAGAAGATATTCTCCAAAAAACGCATGCAGCCCGTGGTGAGGTTTGTGGTGATAGCCGTAATAGCCTTGTTTCTGCACAGCGTATTCGATCGTATTGCCCGCATTACCTACCATCCGCCCGATGCCTGCTACACCGACCCATTTTGGGTAGGCTACCATTTAATAGTGTACAGCGCCACCATATACATGCTGGTAAAGTATTGGCGCAAATACCCCATCGGCATTACGTTCTCTATCCTTCCTGATTTTGATTGGGTGATATTACACGGCAGCAAAGCCATTTTGGGAGAGCACCCCAGTTGGTACCAAACCGGCCACATACACCAGTTTCTGCACAACATTACCGACGCTATACCGCCCTTTTCGCTCCTCCACCAATACCTCCCCGACCGCACCGACGACAAACTAGGTTTCCTCTGGGAAGTGCTCATCGTACTCAGTCTTATTTTGCTAATCCGTTGGCTAGATAAACGAGCGGCCAAGTTGGATAAAAACGCTGAAATATAAACTAGCATGTCATCCTGAGCGTAGTCGAAGGGTGCGTGCGTGGGCCGTTGGGTTGAGCGTTACATTCAAATTACCGTTACTCTGTAGCAAAGTGACAGTCTTGCTCCCCTCCTTTGCATGGCGCTGAGCGATTGGCCAAGGAGGGGTTGGGGGTGGTCAGCACATAATACCAGTGAAAATCAAGAAATAGAATTCCGCACCCGCTGCGTATAATTGCGCATAGCAGTGCGCACATCAGTGCCGTTATCGGTCATATCCTTTAGCACGGCTATGGCCGCAATGGCGTGGGTAAGCTGCTCGCCCTCATCGCTGCCTTCAATTTCAATTGTAGGGGTTTCCTCGTTCAGTATCGCCTCCTCGGCAGCAGTAAGTTGCTCAAGGGTATAGGTCTCAACCAATTGTTTTATTACCGGTAGTTTCATCTTAGTTCAATTTATCAATCATTCCGGTTACATAATCCTCTTTGCTGGTGCTGGCACCTTCTACCAACTCACCGTTTTTAAACACGGCAATAAACGGCAAGCTATCCACATTAGCCAACTTGCGGGCATTGGGGCTCTTTTCGGCATTCACTTCCAAGAAGGCCACGCCAGCATAACGCTCATCAGCGCTCAAGCGCTTAAACTTCGGCGTAAACAACCGGCAGCTACCGCACCAGTCGGCATAGTACTTCACAATTACTTTCTCGTTATCCTTCAACAACGCCTCAAAATCGGCATCGGTAGCAGTTATTACACTCATGGTATGGTTTACAAGTTTGTTCAGTAAAAAAGCATAACGCCCACGGGCATTACAAGGTTCAAAAATAGGTAGAAATACGAAAAGAGGAGCGTGAAAAAGTTAACCGCAAAGTGCGCAAAGAAAGGACCGCAACGAACGCAAAGAAAAAGTTTGCCATCTTACTTCCCTCCTAAAAAGGAGGGGTAGGGGAGGTGTAATTCGTCGCGCTAAACTCTGATAATCTGAACCTCTTAATTGCGAGTAATTCCACACAACACCTACCAATCAGCACATTGGTACATCAGCAAATCAGCACATTGAGGTTATTCCCCCACATCAAAATTCGCCTTCAGCGCCTGCTCAATCCTCCTGCTATTATTCATGTTTTGGTAAAATTCCACCACCATCGGGCGCACAAAAATGTCGCGAGGCGTAAGCGGACGACGCAGCACCAGCCCTTCCAGCGTAGTGCAGCGGCTCAACGCCACGTATACCTGCCCAGCGGCAAAAGCCCCATTGCCAAGGTCGATTATCACTTTATGGAACGTAAGGCCTTGGCTTTTGTGTATGGTTATGCCCCACGCCAACTTCACCGGGAACTGCGTAAACGTGCCCACAATCTGCTCTTTGATGGCGCTCTTTAGGTTGTCGTAGTCGTAGCGGGTGTTGTCCCACGTTACGGTGGTTACCTTGTGCTCTTTGCCCTCAATCTCAATCAGCAGTTCTTCGTTGGTTATAGCCAGCACCTTACCTATACTGCCGTTTACCCACTTCTTCTCCAAGTCGTTCTTCACCATCATCACCTGCGAGCCCACCTTTAGCTTTAGCTCCATTTCGGTAGGCATCAGTTCCGGCGGGAAAATGCCCGTACTCTTCCCCTTTAACGTATGTTCCTCGGTGTGCAAGCTCGCCAGTTTAAAGTCGTTGGTTTGTTGGGCTGCTTGGCGCGTGGCACATAGCGTTATGTACATCTCATCATTCACGGGCGACCCAATGGCGCGGCGATTCATTTGCTCCAGCGCGTCCTCGTCCATCTCGTTATTGCGGATGCGGTTCAGCAGGTTCACAAAGCGCTCGTCTTGCTGGCGGTACACCGTGGTCAGTTCAATGTTCACGGGGTCTAGCTCTTTGTAGGCCGCACTGCTAAAAAAGAAAGGCGTATCGTAATGCTCGCGAAGCAGCGGCCAGTCGTTTTGGGTTACCACCGGCTCCAACTGGAACAAATCGCCCACCAGTAGCACCTGCACCCCACCGAAAGGCGCCCTAGGGTTGTCGCGCACCGCGCGCAGGGTGCTATCAATGGCATCCATCAAGTCGGCGCGCACCATGCTCACCTCGTCAATTATCAGCAGGTCCATTTTCTGCATAATCTTTGCCTTGTTGCCCCGTATGCGCTTATGGTCTAGGCGGTTGTCGCCCGGTGGCAAAGGGCCAAATGGCAACTGGAAAAACGAGTGTATCGTTGCCCCCTTTACGTTCAGCGCCGCCACGCCCGTAGGCGCCACCAACACCACACGCTTGGCCGTGCTCAGGGCCACATCGCGTATAAAAGTACTCTTACCCGTGCCCGCCTTGCCTGTAAGGAAAAGCGACCCCACCGTTTGGTCAATTATCTGCCTGGCCTGCTGCTGTAGCGTATTTTCTTGCATAGTGGTAAAGTTACGGGTTATTGGTTAATCGGTTGATTGGTTACTTGTTGATTGGTTGATTGGCTTTCCATTGACCCGCGAAGCGAGTTTTGTCCTGCAGGAAGTGAGGTTTGGCGGGGGGGGTGAACCTTGATTTGCTTGATTACACGATTAGAAAAGGATTTTTTTCGTGTTGCGGGTAATCCTTTTCCAATCTACAAATCCTTTATTAAATCAAGGTTCTTACCATTTGGGTTTTGTCGTCCAGGAATGTATATTTTATGCGGGTTGTAGGTCTGGTTACTTGCTTGTCTCGCCTTGGGCGAGGGTGGATTGGTTATTGGTTTATTTGTTTTTTTGCCATGGACTATCGATCATGGACCATGGACCCGCGCAGCCCAGTTTTGTCGTCCAGGAATCGTTATTTCATGAGGGTTGTGTTACGTGCTGACCACCCCCAACCCCTCCTTTTCCTATCGCTCACATGCCATTCGAAGGAGGGGAGCTGTCAAGTGCTCGACTTAGCTCGGCCTTGTTACTTGGCTTTTTTGCCATGGACCATGGACCATTGACTGCGAAGCATAGTTTTGTCGTCCACGAATGTATATTTTATGCGGGTTGTGGGGCTAGTTACTGGTCGAAATACGGTAGCTCCCCTCCTTCGCATGGCCATTTTTGCGCGCTTGCGAAAGGAGGGGCTGGGGGTGGTTAGCGCAGCCCAGTTTTGTCGTGCAGGAAGTGAGTTGTGGCGCAGGTTTGCCGCGCCTTGGGTAAGCGTGGTTACTGTAAATATAAACCGCTGTAAATGAATGGTTTGTGTGGTTGTTGGTTTTTGTATTGGGCTGGGGGAGAGGGAGTTGTGGGGCCGCTTATGGCGGAAAATGCAAGCGGATGCTTGCTGCATGGTACACACATGCAAATGTTTGCGCGAGATAGGGGTGAAGGAGTAGCGAAAAACATGAGTTGAAGAACTTGAGATGTTATTGAGGGTTTTAAGAGCCTGTTTTAAATTGGCATTTAGTATTTTTATATGGTAAAATGTAGATGCTTTATGGTATACCTTCTAATTGATACTTGTATTTGGAAAAAATTAGTTGATAAGGTTCAATTTAATCAAAAGCTATATACCCTGCAAAGTTGGGTAAACTCACGTCAAGTGAAGCTTCTATGTCCTACGATTTTAAAGACCGAGTGGAAAAAGCATAGAGATATTGAAATAAGGAACATTAATAAGAGGATTGCTGCAAGACGAAAGCAAATAGAAACTGAACAAAATTATGCTTCTCACATGGGTGCGTTAAAAGATGACCTTGGTTTTGCTTTATTGAAAGGTCAAATAGATGTGATTGATGAAATGTTTGAAAATAGCATTGAAATCCAATGGACTGAGGCCGTGAGTGTACTAGGTTTTAATGCACTTAAAAACAAAAAGGCTCCGTTTTTTGAAAGACAAAATAGTGCAGCTGATGCCGAAATGATTTTCAGTACTTTATTGTTTTTAAAGCAAGATGGAGTTAATGATTTTTATTTTGTGACAGACAATCACAATGACTTTGCAGATATTAAAGATGGGGTTTATTATCTGCACCCTGATATCTCTGGCTTATTTCCGACTATCAATATTATTTATATGGATAGTTATGATAATTTTAATAGTCATCTAATTTGCAATAAAAACTTTACTGAGAAGATAATTATTAGGGAGAGCATAGACGAAGTTGATTTTAAGTTAAATATAAATGAACATTTAGGAGTAAAGGGTCAAATAGCTGCCTTGTTAAAACATTTTAAGGATGTCAATTTTATTCCGTTACCATATATTATTAATAACTACCCATTTGTTAGTAATGAAGCTGGTTACAGTCATTACAGTGGCTTTACTTTAAAAACTAGAAATAAAGATTTGTTTGAAGGCATAAACGAATTGATCTCTTCAAAACAAACTAATACAGAATCGTTGAGCATAGTAGAAAGGATAGGATCTAATTTGATTTATTTCATAGCCAATGATTCAAATGACACACTTGATTTATGCCCTTCAAATCATAATGAGGACTTTTCTATTAAGGGTAAAATAGAACACTTTAAACTATTAGAGGCATATAGGGAGTTGCAAGAATGTAAAGACTTTGACCATCCCGATTGGGAAGCATTGGCATATTGTTTTTTTTATTTTGGTGAATTTGATAAAGCAGGAAAGCTCTTCAGTAACTCATTGGCGAATCATAAACCTTCTGAACGAAGCAGCTTTAGCTATTCTATAATAGCGTCTAATTTGTTATTGCTTAAAAATGTAAGGGATAGTAAAGTTTCTTTAGAATTGGTTTCCACCTTAGACGATAAATTGAAGTCAATTTACCCGTATACGGATAAGTTATTTATGGAATATTTAAAGGGATATGATTACTATCACCATACTTTAAACTCCATGACTGCTGTCTTAAAGAAAATAACTGAGCATTTAGAAAGATATCTTCAGAATGGTTGGAGTTACAATAACTCTCTAAGAGAAATCATTTGCTATTTCGCTCAATTGGATTTACTCACAAGTAAGAACAACATAATTTTTCACCATTACTCAGAAATGACCGCTGCTTCTTCTATACTGTTTGAGGCTCTTTTTATCTGCCATTCTTATGGTACTAAAGGGTTAAGGTTACTTGAAGCTTTTGACGATTATTTTTTGAATAGAATGGTACATTTGGGAAATCCCAAAGAGCTTTTAAGATTTGCGAAAAAATACGGTTTGAATGAAATTACATACTATAGACAGGATAAAAATTATTTTATTCGGGACGTGAATAGTTTTTTTGATGATTTTGAAAAGAACTATATCGATATACATGAGATGTCTAAATCAAACCATGTACTCAACGACGTCCACAACAGGATGTTTGACAATATCCTTGTTGTGCTATCACTGTTAGATATTGACCAAGATTTTGTACCTGTTATCACTAAAAAAATGGTTTCTTTTATAAGGGGAAACTCATTGCTCTATCTTACTTCTTATGATTACTTATCAGAATTTGTCAGTAAAAAGGGCAAGTTTATGAATTCTGAAAACCTTACTTCACTTCTCGAGTTATACTTTGAGGATAGGAACTTGGGACAATTTACTTATCACTCATTGTTATGCCATATAATTGAACAGTTAAATGTGAAGATTACAATTGATTTGTTAAATTATTTTAATGTCACCAACGCAATGCAAATTGGTCTAATTAGGAACGAGCGAATTAGACTGTTAATGATAGCAAGTAGGGTTATAAGTGATAAAACAATTACCAGTAAACTTAGCGCAACTGTAGAGGAAACAGATGAACTTGAATTAATTTATTGGGCCTTAATGTACGACATACCTGTGTCAAAGACAAAAGAGGAGCATTATTTTAGGCTGGCATTGGAAAGACAAATTAACAGATATGCCCATTCGGATGATTTCTATGGACGATTAAATTCTTTGGGAAATGAGATGATAAATATCGCCTTTATGAAGGGATATGAACTGAATTCTGAGAGATTTCAACCGCTTGCGCAATTATCAGAATATTTTAATTGGCTATTAAATATAGGAACTTACGATTATTCTAAGTTTCAATTTGAATGGCTGTTCTATTACTTTAACGTGAATTACAAGAAAGAGTTTAGTAAGCATCCACAATTGAAACTCAAAGTTTTTGAGATTTTGGCAAATAATAGAAATATAAAAGGTGCTGAAACAGCATTTGGTATGTTTAAGGATATCGAAAATTAATCTCTCTCTCGCGGAAGTTCCTCTTCCGTGAGAGGGAACTTAGTTCCCACGCATTAAAAGTTCGAACCAAGTTCCAACGGCACGAAAGTAACTTTCACGCTAGTATAACTCAGACTGCCTTATTTCTACACCACCGCCACAAACAACCTATTCTCCTTGCCCTGCAGCGCATATAGCGAGGCGAAGGCGACTTCGGCAATGAGGTACTTTGCGCGGGGAGAGGTGTATTGCTCTATCACTTCTTTAATGTCCAAAGGTTCCAGTTCGGTGTCGTGGGTGTAGCGTATGTATAGGCGCAGCGTGAAGTCGGTGTGCAGTTGGTGCAGGCCGTGGCCGTTGGCTGCTATGTTTTGGTGCAGCTTTTTGTACTCGTAGCGGTATTGGTGGCTTAGTGCCGCCACATCGCTTAGCACGGCCGCGCCGGTAGGGTAGCTGCCTGCCCCCTTGCCCACCAGCAGTTGCTTGCCCGAAAATGCCCCATCTATCTCCACGGCGTTGTATTCGTTGTCGATGTTGATGAGGTTGCTCTCGGTGCCCACAAAGCGGGGCAGCACGTATGCTTGCAGTTGGTTGCCGTTGCGGGCGGCGTAGGCCACCAGCTTAATGCGCTGACCTTTGAGGGCGGCATGTTCAATATCAAATGCCGAAATGTTTTGTATGCCCAGGTTGAGCACTTCTTCGGGCTTGAAAATTACGCCAAAGGCATGCACCACCAGCAGCACCAGTTTGTATTTCGGGTCGAAGCCTGCTACATCGAGCCACGGGTCTATTTCGGCAAAGCCGAGCTCTTGGGCTTGTGCCAGGGCGGTAGCATAGTCCAGCCCGTCCTTATCCATGCGGGTGAGGATGTAGTTGCTGCTGCCATTGATGATGCCGCTGATGCTGTTAAGCGACTCGGTATCGTAGTACTCCTCCAAGTTGCGGATGATGGGGATGCTGCCCGCGCAAGCACCCTCGTATAACAACGCCACGCTAAATTTTTGCTGCAATTGGAAGAGGGTGCTGAAGTGCTCGGCCAGCAGTTTTTTATTGGCTGATACTACGTGCAGCCCGCGCTGTATGGCCGTGCGCACAATATCGAGGGCATCTTCGGCATTGTCTACCAGTTCTACAATGGCCTGTATGTCGTTGCGGCCCAGTATCTCTAGGCTGTCAAACGAGAAATGGTCGAGGGCGATTTTGCGCGGTTTGTGGCGGTTTTTTACGCCAATTTTTTGGATGCCGGCCTTAAAGCCGTGGCTTTGCCCAAGGGCATCATAGAGTCCCTGGCCCACGCATCCAAATCCGAAAAGTGCTATCTTCATTTTGGTTGATTGGTTACTGGTTACTGGTTGATTGGTGTTGTTTCGTCCATGGTCGATTGTCCATGGTCCACGGTGATTTTCTTTGCGTTCGTTGCGATTTTATCGTTGCGCACGTTGCGGTTAAAGCACATAATATGTATGAATCGCCTCGTCTAAGCCGAGACAAGCTATCGTGTGCAAAGGAATTATGCAAAGGCCGCTACGTGTTGATTAGTTTCAATCGTATTTCGTACCTCGTAAATCGTAAATCGGCACATCTTGATACTCGGTAACAAACTCCTCCAGCAACCCACTCAAGGCTTCAAACTCCAATAAAAAGCCATCATGCCCATATATGGACGTGATGCTTTTGTGGATGCCGTTTTGAACGTTATCTGCAATAAACGCTTGCTCGTGGGGCGGAAACAACAAATCGCTGGTAATGCTTACTGCCAACAATGGGGTAGTGATGGTGGCCAATGTTTCGGTTAACTCACCGCCTCGTCCTCGGCTTATGTTATGGCTATCCATGGCCTTGCTTAATGCATAGTAGCTAAAGGCATTGAACCGTTTGGCGAGCTTTTCGCCTTGGTAGCGTTGGTAGCTGCTGGCTTTATAACCTTCAATTTTACCAGCATCGTCAAGTTGCGTTAAGTGGTAGGTGTCGTATGAGCGATAGGAAAGCATGGCAATGGAGCGCGCTATTTTAAGGCCGTTTAAGCCCGCTTCGGCATTGCTGTTTTTCCAGGTAGGGTCTTGTTCAATGGCTAGGCGCTGGCTCTCATTAAAAGCAACGCCCCACGGTGAGTGCCTGGCGCTTGTGGCAATTACTGCGGCTTGATTAAAAACACCCGGTTCGCGCACGAGCCACTCCAACAATTGGTGCCCGCCCAATGAGCCCGCAATGCCCAAGTGTATGTGCTCGATGCCCAAATGCTGGCGCAGCAACACATGTGCCTCCACCATATCCTTTACCGTTACCAAAGGGAAACTATGATAGTATGGTTCAAAGGTTTCGGGGTTGATGCTCAGCGGCCCAGTGGTACCATAGCACGAGCCAAGTATGTTGGCGCAAACGATGAAGTACTTTTGCGGGTCGATGAACTTGCCTTCGCCCACCAAGCCATCCCACCAATCGGCGGCATCGGCATTGGCAGTAAGGGCGTGGCAAATCCATACTACATTGTCTTTAGCTGGGCTAAGAGTGCCGTAGGTATGGTAAACCACTTCAGGCCGGAGCAGCGTTTCACCGCTCTCCAGCCTAAGGGTATGGGGTATTTTAAACTTGTGTTCAGCCATTATGTTAATTTGAAAATTTGAAGATGAGTTAATTTGAAAATGGCTTTACGGAGCGGTAAAAACCATTTTCAAATTTTCAAATTGCCTCATTTCCAAGTTGGGTTTACGCTACCAATTCAGGCTCGCTTACTTTGGCAAATGCATCTTCAAAGTCGCCAATGATGTCATCAATGTGCTCAATGCCCACCGAAACACGTATTTGGCCTTTTTGTACACCAGCCTTTAATTGTTCGGCATCGCTCAATTGTTCGTGCGTAGTGCTTGCCGGGTTGATAACCAACGTTTTGGCATCGCCTACGTTTGCCAAATGGCTAGCCAGTTGCAGACTGTTTATGAAGGTTTTTGCTGCTTCCAAGCCGCCTTTTACGGTAAAGTTTATTACCGCGCCATAGCCGTTGCGCAAGTATTTTTTAGCCAGATGGTGGTAAGGGCTACTTTCCAAACCAGCATAATTTACGCTTTCAACTTGTGGATGGTTTTCCAGCCATTTAGCTAGGGTAAGGGCGTTATCGGCATGGCGTTGCACACGCAGGCTCAAGGTTTCTAATCCTTGTATCAGCAAGAAAGAGTTGAACGGGCTAATGGCCGCACCAAAATCGCGCAAGCCTTCAACGCGGGCTTTTATGGCGAAGGCAATGTTACCAAACGGGCCATCGGCGCCAAATACATCCCAAAAAACCAGGCCATGGTATCCTTCTGATGGCTGAGAAAAGCCCGGGAATTTACCGTTGCCCCAGTTGAAATTACCAGCATCAACTACTACACCACCAATGGTAGTGCCGTGGCCGCCTATCCATTTGGTGGCAGATTGCACCACAATGTTTGCACCAAAATCAATTGGGCGAACCAAATAGCCAGCTGCACCGAAGGTATTATCAACAATAAACGGAATGCCATGTTTTTTGGCAACTTCGGCCAGTTTCAAAAAGTCGGGGATGTTGGCCTCAGGGTTACCGATGGACTCAACATAAATGCCTTTGGTGCGTTCGTCAATCAAGGCTTCAAAACTCTCAGGTTTGTCGCCATCAGCAAAACGGAACTCGATACCTAGGTTTTTAAAACCAACCTTAAATTGGTTGAAGCTACCGCCATACAAAAACGAGGTGGTAACAATGTTGTCGCCAGCACCTGCAATGGTATTGATGGCCAGAAACTGTGCCGCTTGGCCAGAGCCAACTGCTACGGCAGCTACGCCACCTTCTAAAGCGGCTACGCGCTTTTCGAATACATCGGTGGTTGGGTTCATAATGCGGGTGTAGATGTTGCCAAACTCTTTCAAGCCAAACAAGTTGGCGGCATGGTCGGTATTGTCAAACACATACGAGCTGGTTTGATAGATAGGCACGGCGCGGCTTTTGGTGGTTGGGTCTACTTCTTGGCCAGCATGTAGTTGTAATGTCTCGAAACGGTAATTTTTGTTAGCACTCATGATTGATGGGTTTTATTGGTTTTTAAAAGTTGATTTATAATGGTTGAATTGGGTTGAAAAAGAAAAACCCGGCTCGGATAGGCTCCGGCCGGGTTTAGAATATGCACCACGCTAAACGTTTACATACACCAATACCTGTCCGGTTGCCGGGGCGGGCAACAACAACAGCACATCATGGTTTGGGTGTATTGGTTCATTGGTAACTTGTTATAGGTTAATGGTTGAATTCAAAATTTAAAATTGAAAATTGCATTGTTCTTGTTTTGATCCTTGATACTAAAATCAGTACTTCGCCAAGCTAGTATCCACCTCATCGGCGTAGGCCAATATGCCACCTTTGAGGTTGTAAAGGTTATCATAGCCAAACTGGGTTTCCAGTAGGCGAACGGCATTGGCGCTACGGGCACCACTGCGGCAATGTATAATTACTTGCTTGCCCTTGGCAATACGCTCTGCATTGGCAGGCACCGTAGCTAAAGGAATCAATTCGGCACCCAAGTTGGCAAGGTTAGCAATCTCATATTCGTACTCTTCGCGCACGTCAATCAATTGGAAATCGGCACCTTGGTCTTTTAAGGCTTTCAGTTCGGTTACGGTTATCTCTTTCACGGTATTGTCTTTTTTAGCCTCGGTAGCGGCTGGTTTTTCAATACCACAAAATTGCTCATAATCAATCAGTTTTTCAATCTTTGGGGTGTTCGGGTCTTTCTTGAATTTGAGTGTGCGGCTCTCAAAGCTCAGCGCATCAAACAAATACAACCGGCCCACCAAAGGTTCGCCCACGCCAGTAATTACCTTAATCACCTCACTGGCTTGCAAGCTGCCGATAATGCCAGGCAACACGCCCAATACGCCACCTTCGGCACAGCTAGGTACAAGGCCCGGTGGCGGCGGGGTAGGGTATAGGTCGCGGTACTGCGGACCAAAAGTGCCATCGGCATATTTGTAATTAAACACGGTTACCTGCCCATCGAAACGGAAGATAGAAGCATACACGTTGGTTTTGCCTTGTATCACGGCCGCATCGTTTACCAAGTATCGGGTAGGGAAGTTATCCGTACCATCGGCTACTAAATCATAGTCTTTTAACAGCTCCAATGCGTTGCTGCTATGAAACTGCGTGTTGTAGGTATTGATGGTAATGTATGGATTTAAGGCGCGCAACCTATCGGCGGCGGCTTCCACTTTCGGGCGACCTACATCACCAACACCAAACAATACTTGGCGCTGCAAGTTGCTATCGTCAACTTTATCAAAGTCAACTATGCCCAAGGTACCCACACCGGCTGCTGCTAGGTAAAGCAATAGTGGACTGCCCAAGCCACCGGTACCTATTACCAGCACTTTGGCTTCTTTCAATTTGCGCTGCCCCTCCATACCAAATTCTGGTATAATGATGTGGCGGCTATATCGTTCTAGTTCTTGTTTACTGAAATTCGACATGCGTCTTAGTTCAAAATTTAAAATTCAAAATTCAAAATTGTTTTTTTACCATGGACCATCGACTATGGACCATGGACTATTAGCAGCCTCCCGCAATGGCAGGTACTATGCTTATTACGGTTCCGCTCTCTACTGCGGTAGCATTGTTATCAAGGTCTTTTATATCGTCTTCGCCTACAAACACCTTGATAAATTGGCGCACCTGTCCGTTATCATCAAATAGATGGCCTTTTACGCCTGGGTACGTGGTTGTCAATTCGTTCAATGCCTCGCCCACGTTGCCGGAGGTAGCTTGAAAGCTGCTCTGGTTATCGGTAAACTTACGTAGCGGTGTAGGTATGATAATTTTTGCCATGGGGTTTGTTATTGGTTATAGGGTTATTTGTTATTGGTTTATTTGTAATTCGTATTCGAACCTTGATTTTTTTGATTCCCGTTATTTGAAAAGGATTTTTACATACTATGGTATAATCCTTTTCTAATCCATAAATCCTTTCAAAATCATGGTTCAAACTATTGGTTAAAGTTCGACAGCAACGCATCCACGTCAAAAGGGTTGTTTTGGTTAATTACCTTTTCCTCCTCAAAGCGACCTTGATCATTCAGTTTCCAAGAAAGTACCGCCGCCGTTTTTGCTTTTTTTACTGATACAATAATGTACGAGAAGTAAGGCAATGCTTGGCGCAAATCGTGCTCGCTCGGTATGGCTGCGTGCTCTGGGTGGCTGTGGTACACGCCCAGCAGTGTTAGGCCATTTTCATCAGCATACTGCTCGGCTTTCATGTAATCAATTGATGAAATTTCAAACCTTCGTTCACGGTTTTCCTCTTTGGTATTTACTACTGGTATTGCTTCAGTAACAATTCGCTTATCATCATCACTGCCATAAAAAAAACCGCAGCACTCGTGAGGGTAAGTGCTCTCAGCATCTTTAATAATCACTTTTCGTGCATCCTCAGTAAGTATCAGTTCACTCATCTTTTGGTCCATTGTTTTTGTAAGAACCTTGATTTTGCTTGATTCTCTTGATTTGAAAAGGATTTTTTACATACTTCGGTAAAATCCTTTTCTAATCTGTTAATCCTTTTGAATCATGGTTCAGACCTTATTAAATTGACAACTCCGGATAATTGCTGCCGTGGTCAGGGAAAACCGTAACTACTACACCGCTATCCAATTCGTTGGCTACCCTTATGGCACCAGCCAAGTTTGCCGCCGATGATGGGCTTAACAGCAATCCATCTTTTTTAGCCACTTCTTTTATCAAGGCATAAGCCTCTTCGGTGCTCACCTCTAGGTTTCTGTCAGCTAGCGTGGGGTCATATATCTTCGGCACTTTGGCAGTCTCCAAGTGTTTCCAACCTTCTAGGGCATGCATGGCAAAATCAGGCTGCAAAGATATTACCTCAATGTTCGAGTCAATTTCTTTCAATCTGCGTGAAGTACCCGTAAAAGTACCTGAGGTGCCCAGCCCTGCAACAAAGTGCGTTATTTTGCCACGGGTTTGGTCAAATATTTCACGGCCAGTGCCGTAGTAGTGTGCCTTCCAGTTGTGCTCGTTGCTATATTGGTCGGCATAATAATACTGGTCTGGGTTGTTTTGGTATAGTTCCAATGCATACTCTTGTGCACCATCGGTGCCTTCAAATCGACTGGTTTCAATAATGTTTACGCCATGTGCTTTAAGGGCGTTTTTCTTTTGGCTGCTGGCATTAGCTGGCAGAGCTAGGGTAACTGGTATGCCCAACGCCGCTCCAATAGCGCCATAAGCCACGCCGGTGTTACCACTGCTGGCATCCAATAAATGGATGTGCTCGTCTAGTTTACCTGCTGCTACCGCCTCTTTAATAATATTGTAAGCGGCACGCGCCTTAACGCTGCTGCCAATTTGGTACCACTCTAGCTTGGCATAAATGGTTACACCAGGTTTGTTAAAAGTTCCGTTCAACGGGAACAGGGGGGTGTTCCCGATGAACGGTTCCAATGAAAAAACCCTATTTAGTAAGCTCGATTTCGATTCTTTGATGAGCATGTGTTTTTGATTTTCGATTTACGAGGTACGATTTACGATTGTGTACCCTGTTAACTCTTTTACTTTTCAATTCATTCGCACCTTGTGCTTCTTTTTTTTTGATTTCCGGTATTCGGGCCCTGTATTCTTTCGAACCAGCAGGGCCCGAATACCGGTCAATCATGACAATTATTGACAAACCATTATTTCAAATGACAGATATGAGATGAGAGATGAAAAATATTTTTGCTGACACACTCACCTCACTGTCGTTAACTTAGTTCTTTTTTTGAGAGGTAGAAATCTACTTTCTCGTAAGTAGCATTCGCAAGGCGCTCTTCCACTTCTACCAAGGTTTTTGGTGGCGGCACAATTACTTTATCACCTGGGCGCCAGTTGGCTGGTAGAGCAACGCTGTGCTTATCGGCCGTTTGTAATGCCTCTATAACACGTTTAATCTCGTCAAGGTTGCGGCCAATATTCAATGGGTAATAAATTATAGCACGGATAACGTTTTTTGGGTCGATAACAAACACGGCACGTACGGTAGCGGTTTGGCTTTCGCCTGGATGAATCAATCCGTATAATTGCGCCACTTTGGTATCCAAATCGGCCACAATCGGGAAATCAAGGTATACACCTGTTTTCTCCCTAACGTTTTGTACCCAAGCTACGTGGCTATGAATGCTATCAATGCTCACGCCAATCAAATTGGTATTGCGGGCGGCAAAAAACTCCTTTTCGCGGGCAAACTCAATCAGCTCGGTGGTACATACAGGGGTAAAGTCAGCAGGGTGAGAAAACAGGATGGTATACTTATCCTTCTTGAAATCGTAGAAGTTTAAGCTGCCCACGGTGGTAACGGCAGTAAAGTTCGGGGCGGCATCGCCAATGCGTGGGATGCCGTTTTGTACTACTGGGTTTTCGGTTGCTGTTGACATGGTATTTTGTTTTTTACTGGCTATTGATGGCCTCGTTTCTTGTTTCGATAATGTTGTAAATGAAAAAAGCCCTCCCGCTTTGGCGGAAGGGCTTTGTATAGCTTTTAGTGTTTGGTTGTTGTCTTATCTATCCAATATTACCTACACAAATACAATGCACCCTGTCCGCCAGAGGCGAAACAACAGCAGCAACAACACATCATGTTGTTCATCGCTTGGGTGATATTTGTGTGAGTATTCATTTCGGTTGCTAATCTATGACATAATAACCCAATTGTCAATCTTTGGTTCAATTAGTTCTGTTAAATAATTTAGGTAAAACAGTGTTAGGTGTTGATAATCAACGAGAAAAATTATTAAAAATTAGCGCCGCTAAATATACTCCATATAATAATGCCTATTAAAGCAAGCCCAATAGCCAACGGCACCCATATTTTACGCTTGGGCATACTTTCGTGGCCAGGAATGTATTGGTCGTGTAGATATTTCCCCATAACCCACGATGTGGCTAAATTGATTGGGATGCCTACACCTCTGGGTATGTCAATTACAAATTGAAGCGCAACTAATGCTACCATAAATGCAATGCTGCCTAATAATACTTTAATAGCAATATCGTTTTTACCGACTCTATTAAGGTTTTGATAAGCCATTATACCTCCAAAAATGGTGGAGAAAAAGAAGGTAAAACCCGCCACCGCACTACTGGAGTATATTTCTGGTGCTGGGGTTTCATCTATAGGTGCATCAAGTATAGTGTTGTGCTGTTCCATGGTAGCCTTTTGGGCAAAGATATACCATTTGCCTTTTAGTTGTAATGTGTAAGCAAAGCAAAAGTATTAATATACCAGCACCTTTTTACGAGAAATTGCTTTGCCGTTGATAGTTGTTAGTAGATACATGCCAGTACCTGTGCTAATTGGCAAGGTTAGCGTGTTACATACATTGCAACTGGCAACTACTTTGCCTGTAATATCGGTAACCGTTACATCAGTATGAGTTGAGAGGTTAATGGCGTTCCCTGCTTTTACTGGGTTAGGATAGAAGCTTACCTCATTGGTAGGTTCCATAACTTCATTTAAGCCAACATACAAAGCACCTTTGTATCGGTGGCTCGAAAACCAGAACCAGTCGGGGTTATTGGTTACAAAGGCAACCAATTCCTGTGTTTGAAATTGTTGATAGGTTAGCGTTCTGCTCCAAACATCCGTTACTCCATCAATCCAAAGGATATCGGTATAATTATTAGAGTCTAATGATAGGGTTACAGCACTAGAATCTGGCGAGAAGCTGATATTTATGTAAGGCCTTAAATCATCAAACGGTAGTTGATTGTCAAAATATGGATAAAAACGATAGGTTAGGAACGAGTAATCTTGATTGATGGCAAACACCATGGTGTTGCTGTTATCCCAAACCCCCAACTTGGGCACACCATTGTCATTTGACAAATCAAAATTAGTGGAACCGATGTTGCCAAAAGAGAGGGCGTTGTTAATTTCTGATATTGAGCTAGCATAGCGGTTTTGTAGCATAACCCCGCCGTTACCCATGGCAGTACTTTGCCCAAGCACATCATATAATCCCTTGCGAGTGGTTCTGATTGAATCGCCTGAAGATTGTATAAATACCTTGTAGCCGGTGTTAGGTTTTGCCCTACAGCCTCCATTATCCCATAATGATTTTACCAAGGTGTCTTTATTGGCATACAAGTATTGAAGGTCGTGGGCTGTATTTACCCAAACCGAATCATCGGATTGATGGCCCAAATGATTTGATTTGCTCAATACTTGCACGCTACTGGTTACCCATTTGGTACCATTAAAAGTTGCCGTAATTTCAAATTCTGAATCGGTATTACGGTTAAATATGCCAATTTTCACAGTGTCTACTGCTGTTTGTATGGCTGCAATAGAATTTGGGTGGTAAAAATCGATAATATTATTGTCAAACGTATCTAGTGTGGTGTAGCTGCAAGTAGATTGGGGTGTGCCAGCCGGGCTTATGCCCCAAGCAGGGTCTGCAGCACTCCAATAAAAATTTGTATTGTGATTAGCTGATACCCAGTTAACGGTAGGGTACGTAACGCCACCAGTTTGTTGGCTTCCAAGGAATGCATATCCCAGGTTGTTGGGCATTACATAAAACTCGTGTGGGTTGCCTATGCCAAAGGTATCAATTACCTCAAAATTTCTATCGCATACATAACCAACTACAGGTTTAATGCTGTAGTCTCGTATTTCGGCCCAAGTAAAAAGTTCTTCCTCTGGCCAATATCTAAAATTCCAAATAGGAAAATTTGACCCATCGGGTACTAAACGAAACGCAGCGGGTATCTTTTCATATACATCATATAGTACCATCATTTGCTCAAGTACAAATGGAGAGCTAGCAGCCCAAAGGCCATACCTTACTTTGGTTTGTGCTATCGCCTGGTCGTTATAGTTTATTTGAAACGGAAATATAACACTGTTAGAGTCTTCTACAAGCGGTGCATAGATAGTTTGGGCATAAACTTGCGCATTTAAGCATACTGCTATCACTAGCATTATAACGTACTTGACGCAATTATCTATAAAACTATTTTTGGCGCAAGGCGATGAGAAAATGCTTAGGCTAGTTGATAATGTTACATACGCTTTTGCCAAAGGGTTTTGGTACAAAAGCAACATTTGTTTTCCCATAGTAGATAATAATGAGTCAAAGGTACGCAGCCCAAGGAAATATGGCCTGAAAACTCATTAAATTTTGATTAAAATAACCAGGGTTAACTGTCTGAAATTCAGTAATTTAGGTTGCAGTTTGTGCTTTAAAATAGACAGTCATAACGTATCAAAATAATCAGCATAATCATATTGGTGATTTGCAATGCGGTATGATTGTATAAAATAGCCGTTGCATAGCTATTAGTTAAACGGTGCTACTGGTCTCTTTGTACCCAACCTTCATAAATGCCATCCATAGTCTCAGTAGATAGTTGTGGAGCATGGTAAAGCCCTGTTTCAATACGTTGGCGCATTACCTCAAACACACTCACAGCACATGCTACCGAAATATTGAGGCTCTGCACCATGCCCTGCATCGGGATAATGAAATTGCCATCGGCATACTCCAATATTTCAGCTGATAAGCCTAAACGCTCGTTGCCAAACAACAAAGCTACCGAGCCGGTTAAGTTTAGGTTATATAAACTAACGGCATCTTGGCTTAGGTGGGTAGCATAGACCTTATCGTACTTAGCCTTTACGGCGGTCATACAATCGGCAATGTTTTCAAAAGTATGTAGGTCAACCCACTTTTTTGCGCCAGCAGAGCTACGTTTACCCAATTTAGTAATGGGCGGGGTAAGGGTGTTAACCACATATACCTCCATAATACCCACGGCATCGCAACTGCGCATTACAGCCGATAGGTTGTGCGGGTCGTGAACGTCTTCGAGCACAACGGTAACATTTGGTTGCCGTTGCGACAAAACTTTCCGCATTTTTTGTTGTCTTATACTTAGTGTATCATCCATTCGTTTGTAAAACTAAACAGAATGGTATCTTTATAAAAACTTTTCCACTATGTTACGTAAGCTTCTATTAGGCTTTTTAATTTTTATCGTGTTGTTGGTAGGTGCTTTAGCCGCAGTGCCGTTTATTTTTAAGGACCAATTGCTGGCGTTTGCCAAAACCCAGATAAACACATATCTCACCGCCACGGTCGATTTTGATGAGTTTGGTGTCTCGGTTTTCAAAGATTTTCCTAACATCAGTCTCACCCTAGGTGATGTATCGGTAATTAACGGCGCCCCTTTTGAGGGCGATACCTTAGCGGGTATAAAAGACGTTACTGTTAGCCTCGACATAATGAGCGTTATCAAAGGCGACCAATATGTTATCCGTAACGTGGCGCTTACCCAACCGCGCATAAAGGTTAAGGTGTTAAAAGACGGCACGGCCAACTATGACATAATGAAACCTAGCGATGCGGCTGATACCACTAGCGGCGGTGCTACCCCGGCCATCGAAATAAATGGTTACAGCATTACCAAAGGCTATATTTTATATGACGATAAGGCAGGGGATATGTATGCGGAGATTGTTGACCTAGACCATAAGGGTAGCGGCGATTTTGCACAAGATATTGTTGACCTTTCAACCACTACCAGCATTAAAGCCCTAACCGTGAAGACCGGTGGTGTGGCCTACCTGAGCAAAGCCGAACTGGAAGCAAAGCTTGACCTGAACCTTGATTTGCCGAACAGCAAATATACTTTTAAAGAAAACACCGTAAGGCTTAACCAATTGGAGCTGGCCTTCAACGGCTGGTTGCAATTGCTTGCAAATGAGGCTATGGATTTGGATGTGAGCTTTGATGCCAAGAAAACAGAGTTTAAGAACATCCTTTCGCTGTTGCCGGCCATATATGCCAAAGATTTTGAGCAAGTGCAAACCAGCGGTAGCTTGGTGCTGCGTGGCTATGCCAAAGGCAAATTGGAAGGTGAAAGCTATCCAGCCTTTGCCTTGGAATTGGGTGTAGACAATGCCAGTTTCAAATACCCAGATTTGCCTGTTGGGGTAAGTGCTATAAACATTGATGCCAGCGTAAAATCGCCGGGCGGTAGTTTGGATAGAACGGTAGTTGATGTGCCAAAGTTTGATTTTGTAGCAGGTACCGATCCGTTTAAAATGAAGATAAATGTGCGTACCCCAATTTCAGACCCTAATATTGATGCTAGCCTAAAGGGCAAAATCAATTTGGATAACGTAAAGAACTTTTACCCAATGGCGCAGGGCGAAAGCCTATCTGGCCTATTGGATATGGATGTAACGGCTGAGGGTAGGCTTAGTGCCATTGAGGCAGAGAAGTATCAAAACTTTGATGCCCAGGGTAGTATTGCCATTACCAATTTGAGGTATGCTAGCCCTGACGTGCCTAAGCCCGTATCGGTTGATGCACTTAACATGACCTTTACGCCGCAAGTGGTAACCTTGGATAAGTTGGTTGCTAAAATTGGCAGAAGTGATATTGATGCGGTTGGCAGGCTCGATAATTTACTAAATTACCTATTTGCCGGTGAGGTGCTTAAAGGTAGCCTAACCTTAAACTCGAAGTTGTTGGATTTGAACGAGTTTATGACCGAGGAAACTACTACCACAACCACCACTACCACCGACGGTGACGGCAGCACCAGCACTACTATGGAAACTACCGGTGCCGATGTGCCCGATGATTTAGATTTTACCCTAAACGCAACAATGGCCAGGGTTATTTATGATAACATCGAGATTAAGGGTGCTAGTGCCAAATTTACGGTAAAGAACGAAACGGTAACCATTACTGATTTGAAAGCCAATATTTTGGATGGGGCTCTGGCTCTTGATGGTACTTACTCCACTTACCAGACCGAAAGGCCAGCGCTTGACTTCAAGTTTAAATTTATGAACGTTGATGTGCAGCAGGCGTTCAAAACCTTCAATTCGGTGCAGCAAATTATGCCTATTGCCGACCAGATAAGTGGCAAGTTTAGTACCCAGTTTGATATGAAGGGCTTTTTGGGCGACGATTTATCGCCTGACTTAAATACCTTATTGGGCGAGGGTACTGTTGAGTTGACCAATGCAAAGCTTACTGGTAGTGATGTACTGAATAATTTGGCGGATAAATTTAAGTTGCCACAATTAAAGTCGATTGATATACCTAAGTCTTGGACCATTGTGAAACTGGTAAATGGTAAGATTTTTGTTGAGCCGTTTGACTTTAAGTACCAAGATATAGCCATGACTATTGCCGGTTCGCACAGCCTGTTAAACGTGATGGACTACGGTGTACTGATGGATGTGCCGAGCAACAAAATGGGCCCAGCCAAAGGTATGGTTGATGGTTTATTAGCCCAATCGCCAATACCGGGTATTACACCAACCTCGTTGCCAGATATGTTGCGCTTTAAGGTTGGTATAACGGGTGATATGGCGAAACCAAAGATTGATGTAAAGCTACTAGGCTCCGGCGGTTCTACCAGTCCGGTTAAAGATTTGGTAAACGACCAGGTGGATAAGGTTAAGGAAGAGTTTGACAAACAAAAGGACGAGGCCATTAAACAAGCAGAGGATGCCAAGCGTAAAGCTGAAGAAGAAGCCCAAAGGCAGCTTGATGAGGCTAAGCGCAAAGCCGACGAAGCTAAAAAGAAAGCCGAAGAAGAGGCTAAAAAGAAGGCTAAGGAAGAGGCTGATAAGCTAAAAGATAAGATTAAGACGCCTTGGTAAAGGCTGGTTTTCCGTCATAGCTGAGGAAGGAAATGCTGTAGCAACCGACTGACGAAGTAACTATTCTTACTGCTTTTGCACAGAATGCCATCTGGTCGTGAGCACCTTTCATCGACTCAGGGGATTGCTTCAAGTCCTTGTTGGCCTGGAGTTTAGCTAGGTTTAGTGTGGACTTTCGCAATGACGGTGTGTTAAAATTAAAAATGCCCCCGCGGATTCGTGGGGGCATTTTTTATAATGTTTGCTGAGTTAAATCAGCTTAATATGCTTATTGAAAAAGGAAGGCAAAAATATACTGGTGCTGCCAATCGCCGAAGTGAATATTGTATGATGCAAAGCTTGGGTATTCGGCAAGTATAGCTTTGGTAATGGCTATACTCCAGCTACCCAAAACGGCCAGCATAATGAATATGTAAGTGGGTGTTTGTTTCAAATGTTTTTTCATCGCATTGTGGTTTACCCTTACTAAACGATTAAATATACCAAATAGTTGCCTTGCTATCAAATTACCCTTTCAAATTTACACCCATTTCCAACAAAACATCTTGAATGGCAGCTAATAAACCACGAATGTCAACCTCGGTTATGTGGCCTATGTTGCCAATACGGAAACAATCTACTTGACTCAATTTGCCTGGGTAGATAACGTAATCCATATTGTTCAACAGCTCATAAAATCGTTTGAAATCGAAATTGGGGTCGGTTGGGTACAAAAATGAGCTGATGATGTAACCTTGTTTCTCTGGTGCTAAATATTCTTTAAAACCCAGTTCGCGCATGCCAGCAACCAACAAGTTGTAGTTAGCTTGGTAGCGGGCACTGCGGCCAGCCACACTACCTTCGGCGGTATGTTCTTTTATAGCTTGCGCAAAAGCCAATATGGTATGCGTAGGTGGTGTAAAACGGAACTGGCCATTTTGCTCCAAACCTTCCCACTGAGCGTATAAATCTAGGCTTAGGCTGCGGGCATTGCCTTTGCAGGCATCCAATGCATCCTTTTTGATGATAGAGAAACTAAAGCCTGGCACACCCTCAATACACTTGTTAGAAGACGAAACCAAGAAATCTATTTGGTAATCGGTAATGTTGGTAGGCACCGCACCAAAGCTGCTCATGGCATCTACAATATAGTTTTTGCCATATTTTTTCACCACCTCGCCAATGGCCTTTATCGGGTTGAAAATACCGCTAGTAGTTTCGCAATGCACCACCACGGCGTGGGTAATACCTGGGTTTTGTGCAAGGGTGCTATCTATCTCTTCTAAAGACGGATATTCATCTTCGGCATATTTTAGTACCGTTTTGGTTATGCCGTGTACATCGGCCATTTTGGCTATACGATCGCCATAAGCACCATTGATGATAACCAACAGGTGCCCGCCAACCTTGGGCAATGCAGATGATATAACCGATTCGACACCAAAAGTGCCCGAGCCCTGCATCAACACCGACTCATAACCTTGGGCTTGGCTTACCTCACCCATTTCTAGCAAAGCATTACGCACTTGCTTTACGGTATTAATAAACTCAATATCGCGAGAACCTAGGTCGCGAAGCATCGCCTGCTTTACAGTCATGCTGGTGGTAAGCGGACCAGGGGTAAATAGTAATTTATCTTTGGTAAGAGTGTTTTCCATTGTGTTTGGTTGATTAGTTGATTGGTTAATTAGTTATTGGTTAATTCGTTAAAACTAATCTACCAATACACCAGCAACCAACGCAGGCACTTCATTGATGCTATTCAGTATGTGTGTGTGGGGGTGTGCCTCTAGTTCGGCACGGGTACATGCACCGCTCAACACGCCAATGTTAAAGCTGGTATTGCTGTTGTGCCCTTCGTTTAGGTCGGCAGGGGTATCGCCAACTTTGGCAACCGCCTTAGGGTCGGTAATACCGAATGCGGCCATGGCTTTTTGTATCATGTGGGCAGCTGGGCGGCCTTGTGGCACCTCGTCGCTGGCTACGCTAATGTCAATTAAGCCATCACGTTCCCAACCAAGGCGCTCAATAATGGTATCTATAATATCACGGCTAAAACCGCTATCAATAGCCACTTTAATACCAGCAGCCTTTAGTGCACGAAAAACATCACTAGCGCCGTCAATTTCCTTCACTCGAGGGTCGTTTTTGTAAAAATTGATCGTTTCTGCTAAAAATACATCATGCAGCTCGTTTACATATTCATCGGTAATGGTGCTGTGGTCGGTCAATTTGCTTTCCAACACCAAACGGATAGCCAAAGGCTTTTGTAGTCCCATTACGGCATTAATATCGTCGCGGGTTATGGGCAAGCCAGTGCTTTTAAGGGCAGCTTGAAAGCAAATATTTACATCATCATTGTCATGTACGGTAGTACCGGCCATGTCGAACATTACCATTTGAATTTTCATGTTAGAGGAGGGTTTGTTTGTTGTACTGCAAAGATAAGTAGTCCATAGTCGATTGCCCATCCTTGAAGGGAAAAATAATGAACACTTAATAGTAATTACCCACATGCCAAGTGATTTAACATTTTTTATTTCAAATTTCTCATTTAGGTAAAACCTAATTTTTGTTTTTTGAAGTCTTGTGTCTTGAGTCTTGTGTCTAAAAATGATTAATTTTGCACTCAATGGAGCAATATGTGGTATCGGCGCGAAAGTATCGCCCGAGGAAGTTTGAAGAAGTAGTAGGGCAGGAGGGTGTAACCAACACGCTCAAGAATGCTATACGCAGTGGGCACTTGGCCCATGCGCTGCTATTCTGTGGTCCGCGTGGGGTGGGCAAAACAACCTGTGCCCGTATTTTGGCACAGATGATTAACTCTAGCCAGGAAGTTGATAGTTTTGACCCGAAGAGCGAAAAAGCCCTCGACGAAAGCTTTAACGTATATGAGCTGGATGCGGCCTCTAACAACTCCGTTGACGATATACGAGCCCTGGTAGACCAAGTGCGCATACCACCACAGGGTGCTAAATACAAAGTATACATCATCGATGAGGTGCACATGCTCTCTACGGCCGCTTTCAATGCGTTCCTTAAAACGCTTGAAGAGCCACCTGGTTATGCCATATTTATATTAGCTACTACCGAGAAGCATAAGATTATACCGACCATCCTTTCCCGTTGTCAGATTTACGATTTCAATCGTATTACCATTGACGATACGGTAAACCACTTGGAAGGTATTTGCCAAACCGAAGGCATCACTGCCGACCCCAATGCCTTGCACATCATCGCCCAAAAGGCTGATGGTGCTCTAAGAGATGCACTTTCGCTGTTTGATAGGTTGGTTGATTATGGTACCAAGCAACTTACTTACGAGAGTGTATTGGTAAACCTGAATATTCTCGACTACGATTACTATTTCCGCATAACCGACCAATTGCTTACGCAAGATTTCTCGGGCTTGATGCTGAGCTTTGATGAGATTGTGCGCAAAGGTTTTGAAGGCGATATGTTTATAGGTGGCTTGGCTGACCATTTCCGTAACCTAATGGTGGCCCGCGACCCAGAAACGATAAAAGTGCTAGAGGTTAGTGGAGACTTAAAAGACCGCTACCAGCAGCAGGCCGTGCTAATACCAATGGGCTTTTTGATTAATGCCCTTAACCTAGCGGCCCAATGCGAGGTGAGTTTTAAAACCAGCCGCAATAAACGGTTGCATGTAGAGTTGGCACTGATGAAAATGTGCTACTTGCCAGCGGCCATGCAACTCGCCTCAAGCGGCGAGGCCACAAAAAAAAACTCTAGTAACGAACAGGTAGCAGCGCACCAAGCTGTACAAAAGCCTGCAAGTCAGCCACAAACAAATAGCCCCCCATCGTTGGCTAATAAGCCAGCGATTGATGAGGCTAGTAAACCCGCTACGCCAGCTGAGCAACCCGCATCGCTAGAGCAGCAGGTTGCCCCAACCCCGGTAAAAAAGATGCCGGCCGCGGGTAGTGGCACAGGCAGTATGATGGGCGGTATTACCGGGTTTAGTTTATCGGCTGCAAAGCCCACAAAGCCAGTAGTTGCTAAGCAAGATGAGGAAGAGGAAAATGTTCCGCTAGATGTAATTGATGAAGCCAAACTTGCAGAGGCTTGGAAGGCTTTTGCTGCTCAATCGCAAGATTTGATGCGCGGTTTGCTTGACCGCAGTATGTGCAAGTTGGATGAAGGAAAAGTAAAAGTGGTGGTTGGCACTACCGTGGGTAGAGACTTGTTTGAGCCGGAGCGCACTGCTTTTCGAGAGTTTTTGCAAGCACAATTGGGATTGCAGCGTGTGGCTGTTGAGGTAGAGATAGACAAGAGTTTGGCTGAATCAAATGCACCACGAAAAGCTTTCTCCAGCAAAGAAAAACTAATGCAAATGGCAGAAAAGAATCCTGCTATATTGAAATTAAAAGATAACTTAGACTTGAAATTCGACCTATAATACTACCCTATATGAAACCCATTACATTCCGCTTTTTATTATTGCTGTTGTTGCCTGTCCTTTTTTCAGTTGGCTGCGGCGAGGAAAAGGAACCCGTATCCGAATCGAAATACCAGTACGAATCGGTACCCAACGACCCGCTGGATGCGCGCATCTATACCCTCGATAATGGCTTGAAAGTTTACCTCACGGTAAACAAAAAAGAGCCTAGGGTACAAACCTTTATTGCGGTTCGTGCAGGTTCAAAGTCAGACCCTAAAGAAACTACCGGCTTAGCCCATTACTTGGAGCACATGGTGTTTAAAGGCACGCACAAAATAGGCACCATTAATTGGGAAGCCGAAAAAGTAGTGCTTGATCAAATTAGCGACCTATACGAGCAGCACCGCCAAACTGCTGACCCAGAGCAGAAAAAAGCGCTTTATCATCAGATTGATAGCCTATCTCATGAGGCATCAAAGTTTGCGGTGCCCAATGAGTACGACAAAATGATATCTTCTTTGGGCGCCCAAGGCACCAATGCTTACACTTGGGTTGAGCAAACCGTGTATGTAAACGATGTGCCTAGCAATGAGTTGGAGAAATGGATGATGGTAGAATCTGAGCGGTTTCAAACCTTGGTATTGCGCTTGTTTCATACCGAGTTGGAGACCGTGTACGAAGAGTTTAACCGTGGCGAAGATAGCGATACCCGCAAATCGTGGCAAGAAATGTATAAAGGGTTGTTTCCTAACCATCCATATGGCACGCAAACCACTATTGGCGAAGGCGAACACCTTAAAAACCCGAGCATGGTGAACATACATAACTACTTTGACAAGTATTATGTACCCAATAACATGGCTATCTGCCTTTCTGGCGACTTAGACCCCGACAAAACTATCGCCATGATTGACCAATACTTTGGCAGCTGGCAAAAGAAAGACGTTGAGCCGTTCTCTTTTACCAAAGATGAACCATTGGCCGGCGTTTCAGAAATTAATGTAACGGGTGTGCAGCCTGAACATGTGCGTGTAGGTTACCGCTTGGCTGGAGCAGGCACCAAAGATGCCATGATGGGTAAATTGTTGGAACAGGTATTGAGTAATGGCCAAGCGGGCTTGATTGATTTGAATTTGAATCAAAAACAGACCGTATTGGGTGCCTCGGCAGGAATTGTGGAAATGGTTGATTATAGTGTGTTTATGCTATATGGTACCCCACGCGAAGGGCAAACTTTGCCGCAGGTAAAAGACTCATTAGTAGCCCAACTCGAGTTGGTTAAGCAAGGTAAGTTTGATGATTGGTTGATAGAGGCCTGCATAAAAAACTTGAAGCTTAACCGCATGAAGGAGTTGGAGAACAACCGTAATCGTGCGGATTATTTTGTTGATGCCTTTATACGCGAGGCTAACTGGAGCGACTATATTTTTGAATTGGACGAAATGGCCAAAATTACCAAGCAACAGCTTGTGGATTGGACCAATGCTAATTTTGACGACAATTACGTAGCCGTGTATAAAAACTTTGGTGAAGACCCTAATCGCCATAAAGTGGAGAAGCCGGTTATTACCCCAGTAGTAATGAACCGCGATACTGCTTCAGCCTTTTTTACGCACTTTGATTTGCTTGCGTCAGATAGGCTCGAGGCGCAGTTTTTAGACTATGATAAGCTGATTACCGAAACCAAACTGGGTAACGGTGTTCCGGTAAGTTATATTGAGAATGATGTAAACGGGTTGTTTAGCCTGTACTACATTTTTGATATGGGCACCGATAACGATCAAAAACTTGGCTTGGCCATTGAGTATTTGCCATACCTAGGTACTGAAGACTTTACGGCTGAAGAGTTGCAGAAAGAGTTCTTTAAACTTGGTTTGAGCTTTGATGTGTTTTCTAGTCGTGATAGGGTATATGTTACTTTGAGCGGTTTGGATGAGTCTTTTAATGACGGCGTAAAGTTGTTTGAGCATATTCTGTCGTCAGTTAAACCCGATGATAAGGCCTTGGCCGACCAAATTGATGGTATATTAAAAGGGCGCTCTGATAGCAAAAAGAACAAGGGCGCTATATTATACGGCGGCATGAGCAATTATGCCAAATATGGCGCCACCTCGCCATTTACCCATAATTTAAGCACTACCGAACTGAAGAACCTAAAGGGTGAAGAGCTGGTTGCTAAGCTGCAAGGCCTATCAGGGTACAAACACCGCATGTTCTACTACGGTACACTTAAGCCTGCAGTAGTGGTTGAAACGTTGGATAAATACCATACCGTGCCGGCCACTTTGGCCGAGTACCCTAAGCCTGTAACGTTCCCAGAGTTGGATATCAATGAAAACAAGGTGTTTTTTGTGCATTATGATATGAAACAAACGGAACTTTACCTTATTAGCAAAGGGCCTACTTTTGATAAGGGTTTAGTACCTTACGCCAATCTTTTCAACGAGTATTTTGGCTCTGGCTTGTCTTCAATTGTTTTTCAAGAAATACGTGAGGCCAAGGCCTTGGCATATTCAGCATACTCATACGTAAGTGTACCACGCTTGAATACGGAGTCGCATTATATTGCGGCGTATATAGGTACCCAAGCTGACAAACTGGGCGATGCTACGGATGCCATGATTACGCTAATGAACGACATGCCTCAAGTTGAGGCACAGTTTAAAGGGGCGAAAGATGCAGCCCTAAAAAAGATTGAAAGCAACCGTACCACTGGGGCATCAATTTATTGGAGTAGGGAGAGTGCGCGTAACCGTGGCTTGGATTATGACTTGAACAAAGAAGTATATAGTGCAATAGGAAGTATGGATGTTGCGACACTGAAAAACTTTTTTGATGCCAATATCAAGGGGAAAAATTATACTTTCTTAGTTTTGGGGAATAGAAAGGATGTTGACTTTAACGTGCTTAAGAAATTGGGCCCGGTAAAGGAGCTGAAATTAGAAGAGATATTTCGATACTAAACAATTTACGACGTACGATTTACGAATTACGATTGTGGTTTGGAATATGTGCCAAATGTATTTTGTGATTTTTTAAATAATTCAATCGTACCTCGTACGTCGTAAATCGTACTTGATACTAGATACTAAAAACTAGACTATGGCTGAAGTGATAAGGATGCCGCGGATGAGCGACACGATGGAAGAAGGGGTGATAGTGGCTTGGCACAAAAAGGTTGGCGACAATGTAAAGTCTGGCGACCTACTGGCCGAGGTAGAAACCGATAAAGCGACCATGGAGCTGGAAAGCTACCAAGAGGGGGTGCTATTGTATATCGGCGTTGAAGAGGGTGCCGCGGTTCAGGTAAATGGTATTTTAGCCATCGTTGGTAAAAAAGGCGAAGACTATAAGCCACTACTTGCTGAAGAGAAAGAGCAGGACAAGGAAGAAGCCTCTGCTGACAAGGAAGAAGCAAAACAGGAAGATACCAAGGAAGAGGCCAAGCCGGAACCTAAGCAGGCAGAAACCAAGCCTGAACCTAAAGAACCGGAAACATCATCAGCAGATGATAGCCGACTGAAGATTTCTCCGTTGGCACGCAAAATGGCCGAGGATAAGGGTATTGATGTAAATGACTTGAAAGGTACTGGCGATGATGGCCGCATTGTAAAGCGTGATGTGGAGCAATACCAGCCAGCCGCCAAGAAAGCCGAAAGTGCCCCACAACAAGTGGTGCAATTGCCTAAGGTGGTAGGAGAGGAGAGCTATGAGGAGGTGAACGTTTCGCAGATGCGCAAAACGATTGCCAAGCGCCTAGGCGAAAGCAAATTCAGCGCGCCGCATTTTTACCTTACTATGGAGATAAACATGGATAAGGCCACTGCTGCCCGCGAAGGCTTGAATGCTTTCTCGCCAGTGAAAATTTCGTTCAATGATTTGGTGCTGAAAGCTGCTGCTGCTGCATTGCGCCGTCACCCTAAAGTAAACAGCTCATGGTTGGGCGATAAAATACGCTACAACCACCACATCCATATTGGGGTGGCCGTAGCCGTTGAAGAGGGTTTGCTAGTGCCTGTTATCCGCTTTGCCGATAACAAGGGCCTATCGCACATTGCTGCTGAAGTAAGGGAACTTGCTGGCAAAGCCAAAGACAAAAAGCTACAGCCTGCCGAAATGCAGGGCAATACCTTTACCATCTCCAACTTGGGTATGTTTGGTATTGATGAGTTTACTGCTATCATTAATCCACCAGATGCTTCTATACTAGCCGTTGGCGGTATTAATAAGCGCTTGGTAATGGACGATGATGGTGAGCTGCGCAATGAGCTGATTATGAAAGTAACCCTATCATGCGACCACCGTGTGGTTGATGGTGCCATGGGTGCTAGATTCTTGCAAACCTTTAAAGAGTTGCTGGAAGACCCAGTGAGGATGTTGGTTTAGTCGATGGTCGATGGTCCATGGTCGATAGGCCATGGAAAAATTATACTTAAAAGCGAAGCCGAGCACCTTGCTCGGCTTCGCTTTTTATGTTATTTATACATTGTACTTTGTACCTCGTACATCGTACATGCAAATTATCCTTTCACCAACTCCATCACCGTAATCTCGGGTAGTATACCAATGCGGCCCGGAAAACCAAGATAGCCTAAGCCACGGTTAACATAAATGTATTGGGTGCCTTTTTGGTACAGGCCAGCCCATTGCTTATAAATATACTGGGCAGGGCTCCAACGGAGTTTACCCAACTCAATGCCAAACTGCGCACCATGCGTATGGCCAGCAAATGTGATATCTATATCCTCGTAGTCGCGTATTTTCGCATCCCAATATGTTGGGTCGTGCGATAGTAGCAATTTCACAGGTGCCTCGCAGCCTTTATAAGCTACATCCAAATCTCCATAAGTATGGAAACTCTTGGTGCCACTGCAATTCTGCACACCAATAATGGCTATTCGCTGGCCATCTTTCTCTAAGTAAGTATGTTCGTCCCACAGCAGTTTCCAGCCCATATCAGTATGGGCTGTTTTAAGCCGTTCAATGTTATCTTGCTTCTCTTTTTGCGAATTCCAAGGTACATAATCTCCATAGTCATGGTTTCCGAAAACGGAGTATTTACCCAACTTGGCATTCATTTGGCTAAACATTGCAACGTATGGTTCAACCTCCTCAGCAATATTATTTACCAGGTCGCCGGTAAAGAAAATCAGGTCTGGCTTTTCAGCATTGATCATTGCAATTGCCTTTTTCAATGGGTCACCCGAAGGAAAACTGCCTGCATGGATGTCAGAAAGCTGAACAATCTTCAACCCATTAAAAGCATCAGGCAAGTTTGGTAGGGTAATTTTTACCCGGTGTATGGTATAGTCATGTGCGCCTTTTAGTATACCCCAAAGCCCAGCAATAAGCGGCGCAGTGGCTACCACCAAACCGGTTTGGCTTAAAAACTTTGCCCGGCTAAGGTTGGTTGGGCCGCCATCAGACGGCGGAAACACCAATGAATATATCCACCTGAAAAAACGTTGTACATCATCAATCAACAGAAAAACGATGATAAACATCTTGCCGAGCATAGCCAGCGCAATAACACTGAAAACTATGGCCCTTAATGTATGCGGCCACTCTCTTACAGAAAATGCGAAGTTTGATAAAATGGTGGCGATGGTAATAAACGTAAAGCTCCAATAAATAATATAACTGATGCGCTTAACGTTTTCTGAGCTATCGCGAAGAGAGGTTTTTACCGCTTGAAAGGCATAAACATCAGCTGCCAATAGTAACAGGGTAATGATTAGGAACAATAACTCTCTTCTCATGGTCGAATAACCCTATCTAGTATAAAAATGTTCGGCTTGGTGTAAAACTATCGTATTTTTGTTGTTGCTAGTTTAAAAAAGGACAAACCCGAATACAAACCAGACGAACGGATGAGAAAAATATTGTTGAGCTTGATATTTATGGCAGTTGCCATTTTGGGTTTCGGCCAGTCTTTTACCAAAGGCGATACCTTAAGAGGAATGCTTACGCCCTTGCGTACTTGTTACGATGTGGTATATTACGACCTGGATGTAAAGGTGGATATTGAGAATAAGCGCCTTTCTGGTTCCACCTTGTTCAAGTTTAAGGCTACGCAAAACTTCACCAAGCTACAGTTTGATTTGTTTGATAACATGCAGATTGATTCGGTAGTATACAATGGGGCCAAGCTGCCATTTAAACGCGAGTACAACGCCGTGTTTATTGAGTTTGAAACGCCCATCAATCGTGATGCTATTGATAGTTTCAAGGTGTTTTATCAAGGTACACCTATTGCCGCCAAAATGCCGCCCTGGGACGGTGGCCTGGTATGGCGCGAAGATAAAAACGGCGACCCGTTTGTGGGCGTGGCGTGCGAAGGTATAGGCGCTAGCCTGTGGTGGCCTAATAAAGACCACTTGAGCGATGAGCCGGATAGTATGATGATTCGCATAACCGTGCCCAAAGGGTTAATAAATGTATCAAACGGCCGGTTGCGCCAAACAGTAGAACTGGATTCGGCATGGACGCGTTTTGATTGGTTTGTGGCTAACCCCATCAACAATTATAATGTTACCATCAACATTGCCAAATATGCGCATTTTCACGATATCCATATTAACGAAGAGGGGGATACTTTGGATTTGGATTATTACGTGCTGCCCTACAACTTAAGCAAGGCTAAGCAACATTTTGAGCAGGTAAAACCTATGATGAAATGCTTCGAGCAATACATGGGCAACTATCCTTTTTATGAGGATGGCTACAAACTGATTGAAACACCATATTTGGGCATGGAACATCAAAGTGCCATTGCTTATGGAAACAACTACCGCACTGGCTACAATGGTACCGACTATTCTCGTATTGGGTTGACGTTTGACTATATCATCATACACGAAACGGGGCACGAGTGGTGGGGCAACAACGTGAGCATGAAAGACATTGCCGATATGTGGATTCATGAGGGTTTTTGCACTTACTCAGAGGCCATTTACGTGGAGTGTATGTTTGGTTACGATACGGCTATAGCCTACGTTAATGCCAAAAAGCCAGGCATTGATAACGAGGAGCCTATTATTGGCACTTACAACGTAAATAGTGAAGGTGCTGGCGATATGTACAACAAGGGTATGTTATTGCTCAATACCTTACGACACGTGGTGAACAATGATGAGCTATGGTGGGATATCATCCGTGGCATACAAAAGGATTTTGGTAAAACCACCACTACCACCGAGGAAATTGTGGCCTATATTAGCCGCCAAACTAACCAAGACCTTACGTACTTCTTCGACCAGTACTTGCGCTACCCAAATATACCGGAGTTTGAGTACCAGATTACCAAAAAGAAGAAACAACTAACCTTGCGCTTCCGCTGGGTGGCCGATGTTAAGGACTTCCGTATGCCGATAAAGGTATTGGTTGCGCCGGGTAACTATGAATTTATTTACCCAACCACCGAGTGGCAAAACACGATACTTGACCTAAAAAAGCCTACCGACTTTAACGTGGCCGAGGATTTGTTTTATGTAAATGTGGTGGAGGTGCAGTAAGGTTGTTACCCAAAATGGTTGTATTACCAAAATACGGTCATGAAACCCTTATTTACTGCCATTCTTCTCAATTGGTTCTTTGTGTCTTTTGCCCAATTGGGTGGTGATATACTTTCACCAGCCCCAAGTGCCTATGACACCATCAGTGTTTCTAGTGCCGATGATGAAGTTTATAAAGTAGTTGAGCAAATGCCTGTTTTTCCGGGAGGGTTAGCTGGTTTAACGCAATACTTTTTAGATGTTCCGTACCCCAAAAGTGTACTGGATGAGCAGATACATGCCACCGTTTATCTTGAATTTGTAATAGATAAAAGTGGGAATATTACGCAACCTAGAGTAGCAAGAAGTTCTGGTAACCAAATACTAGATGATGCCGCATTAGCGTATTTGAGATACATGCCCAAATGGCAACCCGGCAGGCAACGAGGGAAAGCGGTGTTAGTACAAATGGTTGTTCCTGTTAGGTTTAATCTTAACTAACCGCACCATGTCATGTGGAATTACTTCCCCAACTAGTGGTACCGAAAAATGCTAGTTTAATTTTATTCATCACCCAAACCCATACTAATTAACCAATAACCAATCAACTAATACACTACCACACTCGCTGGCACAGTTTTTACATAGTAGTATGTTATGAAAGTGAAAGATTGGATTATTGATACTTTTAACATCTTTAAAGAGGCTGGCATTAGGTGGGTTAAAGACGATGCCTTTGAAATGAGCGCTGCCATTGCCTACTATGCCATATTTTCTATTCCTGCATTGTTGGTAATTGTTATTACCATAGCTGGCTGGTTTTTTGGTGAGGATGCAATTACTGGCAAGGTGGCTGCCGAACTGCAGGGTGTTGTAGGTGCCGAGGCCGCTAAAACAGTTGAAAATGCAATAGCAACCTCCAGCCAGTTTGATGGTAAATGGTATGCCGTTATCATTAGTATTGGTACTTTGTTGTTTGGTGCCACAGGAGTGTTTTTCCAGTTGCAAAAATCATTGAACAAGGTTTGGAGCCTAGAGCCAAGGCCAAAACAGGCCTTGGTAAAAATGCTGCTGGATAGGGCCACAGGCTTAGGCGTTATCCTTATTATAGGTTTTTTATTATTGGTATCACTGGTTCTTACATCATTGCTATCAGCCCTAAGCGATTGGATGATGGGTTTTTTGCCAGAGTTTATGACGGTATTGTTCATGGTACTCGATTTTGGCCTGTCGTTCGTGGTAATAACCGTATTGTTTGCCTTAATATTTAAACTATTGCCCGATGCGGAGATTCAATGGCGAACGGTTTGGACCGGTGCGGGGCTTACCACATTGCTGTTTTTGATAGGTAAGTTCTTATTGGGTCTTTACTTTGGCTTTGTTGATCCCTCATCGGCCTATGGTGCGGCGGGGTCGGTAGTGTTATTATTGCTTTGGATAAACTACTCATGCCTGATTGTGATATACGGTGCCGAGTTTACAGAGGTATATTCGCGCCACCGAGGCGATGGCATTAAGCCTTCGCAACATGCCGTGTTTGTTACCAAAGTAGTAAAGGAGACCAGCAGCCACGCTGAATCTGCGGATAGCAAAGATGCCGAACCCGAGATTGATGCTGAGTGTAAGCCTGATTGAGACGGCTTTTGCATAACTTAAAATAATAAACCAATTTTCGCGCTGGATGTGACTTGCACTGCAAGATTTACGCGTCGAAATACACCTGTCTAGTCCTTTCTACGGCTATCGCTTAGATCTGACTGACCTTTTCTAGGAGGGAAGTGATATGTAATTAGAAGGATGACAATTTTAATATTCCCCAATTCTGTTAATTCTGATTCCGACCGAAAATAATTTCCAACAATACCTGTATCTTTTTTGGGTTAATGTATTATAGCTGGTGAAAAGGGCACAGACGGCTACCTATTGTAAGTCGCAAGCCATTAAACAGCTTGAAAACCATGTTTGCTATGAACATTCCTAGAACCAACTTGTCGCATACCGCAGCGCCGCCCCCCAGCGAGGCGCAGCTGGTAGCTGCGGCGCAAAAAGACATCAGCCGCTTTGAGCCATTGTACAACCATTACCACGAGCCGGTAGTGCGTTTTTTGGCGCGTAGGCTTGATGACCAAGACCAGGCCTTTGACCTCGCCTCGCAGGTATTCCTTAAAGCCATGCAAAACCTAGCTAAGTATGAGCAGCGCGGTTTGCCCTTTGGCTCGTGGTTGTTCCGTATTGCCCGAAACGAACTGTATACCTATTTCAAAAAATCGCCAGAAAGCCGCTCGGTAAACATCGAAACCCGTGAAATAGGCACTACCATGGCCGACGAGATGGAAGAAAACAGCCTTGAGCCATACATGGATAAAATGATTGAGGCCATTGGCGATTTGCCCGAAGACGACCTACAAATGATAGAGATGCGCTACTTTGAAAAGCGACCATATAAAGAAATAGGTGAGATATTGGACATGACGGAGAACAATGCGAAGGTGAAGACCTACCGCATACTGGAAAAATTGAAGAAGTTAATCTTAGCCAAATAACGGAGGGTAACACGATGAAAAGAAACATAAACATCAACAAGCCTGAAATGAGCAGCGAGCAAATAGCGGCCCGCCGTGATTTTGGTACTTTGCAACAAGCTTATCAGGCAAGCGGGGGCGGCGCAAGCAGCGGCCTCTTTAGCAAAACTATTTACCTGGCCTCTGGGGTTATACTAGTGGCGGTGGGGTTGGCCATTTGGTACTTTACCGGTAAAATGGAAGGACCAGAAACCATAGCCGAAACCAGCATAACCACTACGTACGATAGTTTACAATTGGTGGAGACCTTGAGTGTGGTGCATGCCCCAATAGAAGGGCTGAATGTAACCTATACCAAGTATATGGTAAACAGCAATACTGGCGATACGCTGGATTATAGTACTGGCAGTAAGATAATGATTCCCCCTGGGGCTTTTACCGATAGTAATGGTGTAACAGTAACTGGCGATGTAGAACTGCGCTACCGTGAGTTTCATGATGTAGCGGCGTTTTTTGCGGCAGGTATACCCATGACCTACGATTCGGCTGCGGTACAGTACCATTTCGAGTCGGCGGGCATGTTAGAGATAACTGCTTACCAAAACGGTGAGCGTTTGTATACCAACCCCACCGCACCCATAAAGGTTGAGATGCGCTCTTATAATGCCAGCACCGAGTTTAACCTATACTCGCTAGAGGAAACCACGGGCGATTGGATGCTGAAAGGCAAGGATAAGGTAGTGGTTACTGGTGAAGCACCAGCAGGAAGTCAACAGTGGGATGTAGTTGCAATAGAGGAGTTACCGTTTAATCCAGTACAAGTTGAACTAACGAAAATAAAGAATGAAATAATCGAGTTTAAAAAATCAAAGCCCGTAGCGCCTGTTGAGGCAAATCCAAAGCGCAATCGTTTTGATGTGGATGTATCGCCCAATGAGTTTCCAGAGATTGCAGTATACAAGGGGGTTTTCTTTGAAGTATCGAATAAAAACAAGGACTTTAAAGAAGAATGGTACGAGGTTATTTGGGAGGATGTAAGCCTTAAACGTATGGACGATAGCCTAAACTACGAGGTAACCTTTACTAAGGGCAAACAGGTAGTAAGCATTTTGGTATACCCCGTGCTAGAGGGCAAAAACTATGAGGTGGCCAAAAAGAAGTTTGATGATAAGTATGCCGTATACAAAACCAAGCTGCAAGAAAAGCTTGACGAGGAGAAACGGTTAATAGCCGAATGGGAGGCGGAGCAAAAGCGACTGAAAGATGCTGCCGCTGCCCAACAAAAAAAATGGGAGCAGCAAAGGCTTGCCGTCAATACCGAGCAAGAAATAAAGAGAATATTTGCGATAGATAAGTTTGGTTTTTGGAACTGCGACTACCCTCAAAACTTACCCAAAGGGGCTTTGGTAAACGCAGAGTTTATTGATAGCTCAGGAGCAAAACTTGCCTTTCCTCATCTGTATTTGATGGAGTATGGACGAAATGCTGCGTTCCAATATTGGGGTAAAGCTTTTAATAGGTTTCAATACAACCCAAACAAAAAGAACATTGTATGGGGCATGACCACCAATGGCGAATTGGCGATATTAAAACCTGGTCAGCTTACGGGTAAGCACGGCGCAGGTAAAACTAAGTTTGTAATGAATGTATTGGCAGAGCATCCTGTAAGCATTGAGGCATTAAGAGCATTATTAGGAATGGACGAGGCAAGCTGATTTAACAACCGATTCAGAGGCACTTTTCAAGGCCAGAACCTAGGGTGGGTTCTGGCCTTCCTTTTTTCTAAAAAAACCGTGCAGTTATTAAAACTTTTTGTCACACTATACGTAAAACCACGTAGCTAAACCTCCAACCCCAAAAAGCATTATTGTGGATATTAAGTTTAACAAAGGCTTTTCAGATAAGAAAGAGCGAAGCATACAGCGCATTTTTGTTATAGGCTGCATGGTATACGTAAGCATCGGTTTTGCTTATCAGCTTACCGAGATAAAAGTAAACGATCCGTTTTGGCTGCGTTTTTTAGTCGGTACATTGGGCCTTATGGCGCTAATCATGACCCGCTTGTCCAGCCATTTTAAAAATTATTTTTCTACGGTGCTGCTCATGACCATGCTCATGTGCAATTTGCATTTTTACTACCTCCTTTACATCAACGATTTTGACGCCAACTACCGGCTATCCTTACTGGTAGTAGTCATTACTACCATCATGTTCATCAACTCCAAGCGGTTACACTTGGTGTACAACCTGTTTACGGTATTGGCGTATGGAGGCTTAATGCTTTATACCGGTCGAACCGATAATGACAGTTTGTTGCTGGGGTTACTGATTTTGGTAGTGCTGTTGTTCGGCTATCTAAAAAACAGTGATAGGATAGAGGCCTTCCGTTTGGTAAACGAAAACCAGATATTGCTCAATACCGTAAACAACAACATCTACAACGGCATTTTTCGTATCAATACCAATTTCAGGCTTTTATATGCCAATGATTATTTGGCTCGAATGTTAGGGTATTCCATTACCGAGGATAGGCTAATTGTGGAAGAGATAAAGCGAGTGTTTCAAAACCATAAACAGATTAACAGAAAGCTTGAAAAGCTTGAATCTATAAAAGATATGGAAGTATCTTTTTTAAGGAAAGATGGTACTGAATTTTGGGGCCTGATAAACATGTCGCCCATAACAAGTGAGCCAGATGAAGTACCTTTTTATGATGGTACCATACTGGACATTACCGATAAAAAAATTGCCGAGAACGAATTGATGTTGTTTAGTGCAGCTATTGATCATACTCCTACCGGTGTGGTAATAACTGATAGATGGGGAAAAATTACTTATGCCAATCCTTACTTTACTAAGCTTACAGGTTTTATGATTGATGAAGTATTAGGCACTCGCATCGAAAACTATGGCGTAGTAAACGACAATACCAGTGCACGCACCTGGGGCAACTTGATAAGCGGCTCGGTATGGAAGGGCGAGTTGAATTTCCAAAACAAGAAGGGGGATGTGCTTACGGAACTTACCAGCGTAGCGCCCATAAGAAATGATAAGGGGGAATACAGAATTGACGTATTATTTCACGAAGATATTACCGAGCGTAAACATGCCGAAATAGCTACCTTAGAAGCCAAGGAAAAGCAGAGGAAGCCACTCGGGCCAAAGAGCAGTTCTTGTCAACTATGAGCCATGAGTTGTGACACCCATGAATTCGGTTATTGGTATCAGTAACATATTGTTAGATGAGAACCCAAGGCCCGATCAGGAAGAAAATTTGAACATCCTCAAGTTCTCAGCAATAAATTTATTAGCTATTATCAATGATATTCTGACCTTCCAAAATAGAAGCGGGGAAGATGGAGTTTTTGAACGAGGTTTTGATTTGCATTACACCCCTTAATAATATCAAAAGGGCGCATGCAATTAAAGCAGAAGAGAAGGGAATAAAAATTAGGTTGCAGGTGGATGAGCGCTTACCCAATATATTAAAGGGTGATGCGTACTGCCTAAACCAGGTGTTGAACAACCTTGTGTCTAATGCGGTAAAGTTTACCGAAAACGGTACCAACATCTGCAGGCATTGAAATGAAACCGGAGCGCGGCGTTAAACTAAAGGTAACCATAGCCGATAAGCAGGTATAGGTATACCGGCAGACAAGCTTGATTATTATATTTTCCAGAGCTTTGGCAAGCATCAGCCGAAACGGCACAAAGTATGGTGGTACTGCCCTGAAAATTCTACCACCAAAAGCCAATTTTATTGCAGGGTGGCGACATTAACGTTTGCAGCAAAATAGGCAAAGGAACTACCTTTACCGTGTAATCGGCCTTTATGAGCGCGGTAATGTATTGTATCGCAACGAAAAAGCCTCAATTGCCTGCAGAAAGCAGTGCTCGATAATGTCTGCATATTGTTGGTAGATGATAAACCATATCAACCAAAAAGTTGCCATTAAATTTTTGAGTCTGAAAGCCCCAGGTAATCACTGCTGACAATGGCTAAGAGGCTAACAGATACACCGCTTGGCGATTTTGACTTGATATTGATGGACCTTCAAATGCCGTACGGATGGCCTAGAGGCTACCAACTTTATTAGAAAAATGGATGACCCCGTTGGCGCCACCATACCTGTAATTGCCCTTACTGCAGCCGCCATGAACCAAGAACGCGAGCTAGCCCTTAAGCTAGGCGTGCAACGACTACGTTTGTAAACCATTTGTGCCAGAGGAGCTTATACGATAAGCTCGTTAAATTCTCACTTAAGAGCAAGGAGCAGCTTTATACTAGCCAATGCAATAAAAGGTGATAAGGTGAATAGAAAGAAGGGTAACTTCCTTAAGGTGATGTTTATCAAAAAGGCACATATTAACAATTACAACCAAAGTTGTCGCCTAACTTAGTATTAATTCAAAGGCACATAACTTGAAAGGCAGTAAGCTTATCATTTTCCGCATTATTATATCCCTAGTATGGCTAGCAAACGGGCCTGTTTTGCAACAGGTTGAATCTTGTGCCCGTCACCAACAAATTGTGGGCGATATATGTAACGGAGTATGCTCGAACTTACCGTTTATCGGGCTGTCTGAGATAGGAATGGCTATTTGATAATCAGCGGCATTAAGCTCCCGTGAGTGCGCTTATATTTTTCAAATTGCTGTAGTGGTTACCATGAATGTTATCAATTTGTGCTGGTGCCCGATTTATTACTTTGGGGCCGTGCATGAATGCCCTATTTGCAATATTGTTTGTTTTGTTTGTAAGGCAGCGAATATTACTGAACCCAAACGCTGAAAGCCCGACGTCATTCCTAAAACCATCCATTTGCAGTAGAGGCATACTTTAACAGGTCATATTTACTTTTGCCGTGCCCAAAGAACAATTGCAGCCATTATCACCTGATTGCTGCTGGATATATTTAACGACACCTATGCCTTTGTAGCATTGGCTATGGTTGAAACCAAAGGGAGTTTAGGCCAAAAGGTTTCCTGGCATTGGTGGCAACGATTTTTATTTAATGGGTCTGCGCATTTTCGTTAAATATATCAATAACCAAGGCAACAGGCTGCGCGACTTTATATCATCAATCTGGTTACCGATAAAAAAGAAGGTGGAGCTGGTGGCAACATCTTTACACACTACAACTATATCGACAACAGATATTATCGAAACCAAAGCTGGCAACACCGTTAAAGTAAAATCAATCGGCTCGGCAATCGATATAGAGTGGCAATACCTCAATGAAAACGAAGCCCAAATACCTGGGTTGGTTCGCCATTTACCGAGTGGGCAGATGCCCGTAGGTTTTCTTGGTCCATTGCCTTTACCTTACTTTCAACGCTGAGAAGAAAGAGGTTTTGATAATTGAAGGCGTATATAGCATCAGGTTCAGCCCATTAAGGTAAACCGCATTAGTGCCATATTTGATGCGCTGGGTTTGTGCAGGGACCATAAGGTCGCTAGTGCCGTAGTAGAGGATGTACCAGCATTACTGAAAAAGGAAAGCTAGAGCGATGGAAAGGGTAAGAGGGCCATATCAAGGCATTGGTAACGTTGTTCGATTTAATTGGCACTTATGTGTTTGCAGTTATTATGCTGGCTTTAGCAATAGCCGCATATTTTCTTCCCGGTTATTGCAAGTACTTTCTGATAATCTCTTGATAGGGGGCATTTACTTATCACCGTTTCGCTGGTAGTAACTATATTGGGTGTATGGATTTTATCAAACCTGTATATTTTATATTGGCTTGATAGCATCTCTATCAACCCAGGCGACCATGTGGTGAATATTAATGCAGGCTTTGATGAACCAGTGAACTGCCGGAAACTTAAGTTCTTCAAAGCAAACTTCACTGTTCTGACTTTACGACCCTGAAAACATACCGAGGTTTCGATTAAAAGGGCACGGAAGGCTTACCCACCATACCCCAGCACCTTAACTATTGAAACCACGTACACCATTACATGAAAATTCAGTTGATTGTATTATTGCCACCTTGGCTGCGCACGATACGGGATAATAATGAGCGTGTTCGATTTTTAAAGGAAGTTTATCGGGTTTTAAAGCCAGACGGGAGGGTAGTGGTAACCGAGCACGGCTGGATGCGGCCAATTTTATTGCATACAACTTTGGGGCATCTCCATTTTCATGCAAAGGCAACTTGGCTGGCTAACTTTATGCCGCAGGTTTTACTTTGCACCAAGAAATTAAACCACCTTTATATCCACCTTTATACTTAGTAAAATGTAACTACACCTTAAGGTTATTGGCGTATTGCTGGCAGTGCTGGCCATAGCAAGTGCTATATTTCCACGCCATTTCGATTGGAAGATAAGGCTGAGGATTGAGCCTTATTAATAGGCAAATGATGTACGTGCATACCTTATAGCATTGGTGGTACCACATGTATGCCTGTATCACCTCCGCTAATGAGATGTTAATACTACTCTGGGTAAAAAATATGTTTCGGGCTGTTTGAAAGTTTTTTGTCTACCAGTTATCATAAGAATTCTTTGGTTACTCTTCGAGTTGTGGAAAGGCAAGATCTTTTGAAACTACTTGTAATGTGGCATTTACTTTCCTTTGGGTTTATTTTATGGGGTGTTTTTATGGGTAGTAGGTGCATTACTGAATCATAATCCAAAACGGCCCCGTCTCAGTTAATCGAGATGGGGCCGCTTGATTTATATAATCAGTTACCAATAACCAGTAACCAATCAACCAACTACTAGTAGCGGTAGTACTCAGGCTTGTAAGGGCCATCAACGGTTACGCCTATATAGTCGGCTTGGTCTTGGCTTAGGGTTTCCAACTCAACACCAATTTTTGCAAGGTGCAAGCGGGCAACCATTTCATCCAAGTGCTTAGGCAATACGAATACTTCGTTAGCGTAGCTTTCGCTATTTTTCCAAAGCTCCAATTGTGCCAAGGTTTGGTTGGTAAATGAGTTACTCATTACAAACGATGGGTGGCCAGTAGCACAACCAAGGTTTACCAAGCGGCCTTCAGCCAATAGTAGAATGTCGTTTCCGTCAATGGTATATTTATCAACCTGTGGCTTAATGTTTACGTGAGTGCTGCCGTAGTTCTTCTTCAACCAAGCAACATCAATCTCATTATCAAAGTGGCCAATGTTACAAACAATAGCTTTGTCTTTCATTAGCTTAAAGTGCTCACCACGGATGATATCTTTATTACCGGTAGCGGTAACTACGATGTCAGCCTGAGGTAGCGCATTAGCCATAGTTTTTACCGCAAAACCGTCCATTGCAGCCTGTAGGGCACAAATTGGGTCAATCTCGGTAACAATTACGCGAGCACCAGCACCACGCAAAGAAGCAGCAGAACCTTTACCTACGTCGCCATAACCAGCAACAAGGGCCACTTTACCAGCCATCATTACGTCAGTAGCGCGGCGGATAGAATCTACTAGAGACTCTTTGCAACCATACTTGTTATCAAATTTTGATTTGGTAACCGAATCATTAATGTTGATTGCAGGAACAGGCAAAGTACCCTCTTCATGCGCTCGTATAAACGGTGCACACCAGTTGTAGTTTCTTCGCTAATACCATTTTGGATGCCTTTACCAACTCAGGGTAACGATCAAGAACCATATTGGTCAAGTCACCACCATCATCCAAAAATCGTTAACGGTTGGTTGTCTTCACCAAACAAAGTTTGCTCAATACCAGTCAAATTCTTCTTCTTCGCTCAACTTTCTTCCATGCATAAACAGCAACACCGGCAGCAGTAACAACAGCCGCAGCGGCATGATCTTGTAGAGAAATGTTAGCTTACTCCATGTAACTTCAGCAATCTAACTCAACTAATGTTTCAATCAACACGGCAGTTTGATTGTGGTCATGTGCAAGCAAACTGCTAACATGGGCACCTTTTAAAGGTTTGTCTTTACATATTTTTCGTGCAAAATAAGTAAGACCTACATCTGGCTGTTTAATTCAATTCTCACGGCCTAGTCTCACAGATATCTTTTACTTTGTACTTTAGTTTAGTAGTTTCAATGTTTTATGTTTAGTTTCAAATTGATTGCAAAGTTACTGATTAAGCAATGAGATGCAACTATGTAACGATGAATGAGGATGAATTAACAATTGCTTATTATTCAAGATAAAGGTTTAGCTATAATAAAACACCTCAGCCATTGCTAGCCAGGGCGTTCATAATTGTTTATTTTATCTATCTTAATCTAAAGATCGGCGCTGTAATGTCGGACGGTTACAATAAAATGGTTGGCAACGCTCATAATACATACGCTGGCCATGGTCGTGGTGAGGTAAAATACCAGACACTTCTGGTTCATCGCTGGTATAATAGCATCGGTATTATTAACGGCACACAGTTGCTCCAGTTGTCGGGGTTATACCAGACTGCGTCATCGTCTCCACAAGAGGTAATAAATCATCGAACGAGTCACCATAACGCAACTAGAGGTCGCTATTGCAAGAGTTGCCTGATTGCGACACTACTACCCTATACCCAGCCATGACAGCAGCGTTGTGGTATAGCCAGTAGCAGTGCCAACATTGGTAGAAGGTACCACAACCAGTGGTAGACTCTTACACAGAACCGGAAATGTGCCAGCGCCAGTGAGTTGCCACGGCAAGCGTGTAATTATCGTTTACGCAAGTAGTAACGCAATAGCTGTAATGGCGCAGAGGTCTTCATAATACTACGGTAACCCAGCTTTGGCGCTGTTATGGTTTATTGCAAGTCGAGGTTGGATGGCCTTGGCGCTTTCAATCAGAAAGCAACAGCCATAGTTAATGGGAAGGTGTGCTGGTTGTGCCCATGCACTCCAGGTGCTGCCACCAAGTGGAAGCACACTTGTTCTGCTCCTGAGAGCCACCTGCGCCACCCCAGCCAGCAAATGCAGTAACACCAGCTGCCACTGCTGCACCACAAATGGTTGTGGGTTGTGGTTTTGGCATCAGAAAAAGGTAGGTCATTTTTAACGTTCCATATAAACACTGCTTCGGGCGAAGTGCCACAACCAGCCGGTACAAGACGTTTCAACCTACACATATCCGTCTCAGCCAATTAATGGTAGGCAAATCAGAATAACGCACACTGGTTGGTAGAGGTGCTATGATGCATCCGCGCAACCAGGTTAATTTTGACCTGAACACACTGGTAAGCGTTAGCGTTGCGCCTACACACACCGTATCGTAATGTCGGTGATGCCAAACTGATGAACTGAAGGACCGCGAACACAGTCCAGTTATAAAGGTCGTCGCCATGGTCGAAAGCCATTGCCGTTGCAGTTTGGAAAGTGAATCTCAATGAAAGTTGGTACCTGCACCGCAGCAAAACTGGGATGGTAGTTCGCTGAAGAAACCATTTCATCATTGTACGATACCCAGTCGCAAGCGCCTGTGCCGCCAATGCCCGCAGTTGGGTTGGTAAGGTTAAGGTTTGCCTCGCAATAGTGTTGCAGCTTCGGTGAATGTAGTATCCAGGGGTCGGGGTAACGGTTACAAACCCATACTGGTATTGACCAACCATTGTGCAACTTCGTCTGAATGCTCAGTTTTATTTGACAACATATTGCTTGAGTTTCGTATTAGGGAAACTAAATGTTGGGGGTTGAACTGCTTGATGTATATTGGCACCGGGGCATTGAGTCTGTAACCGCTTGTTGTTGAATTGTCCAGCGTCACCAAGATTTGATGGGCTGTTTTCAGTACGCTGGTCAACTCTCCATCAGCACAAATTATGATGTGGATAATAATGATTACAGAGAGCACGGTTAGTTGAAACCAGTACCATTCGCGCACGGGTATCGCGTTGTTGTTATATCTTTCCGTCCGGTTGAGGTATAAAATACCGAAATATTATTGTTGCCATTGATTGGCTTGAAAGTGCGCTGGTGATATCTTCACCGTTGCGCCACCAGTGCCGTAGTTAGTCCAAGTGCTGCCAACTTTGGTTAACTCAATTACAGAGCTAGCAGTCTTTAGTATTATCATAATTAACCTCAGCGCATTGGTTGGGCTTGGTAACTTTCCGGAATGGCAACGTTGTGAGAGAATTGCGGTGAAACGCTTGGTACGTTTACAGAAGATAAACACCGCCAGAGGTTGCCAATTGCAGAACACCTAACGCCATTAGAGCCGTTTCCGCCGTTGCCACCAGCGCCAGCAACAACTGCAACGCCAGCACCGCCATGTTACCGCCACCAGAGCACCGCCTGCGCCGGTTCTGCCACTTCGCCAGAGGCGCCTCTACCACCTGCACCACCTGACCCAGCTGCATCTGTAAAATCAGCGGTTAAGAGAGAACCAGCAGAACCTGTTGTTCCAAATAAAGATGCCGGAAAAGGCCACCGCCACCGCCGCCACCCGCACCAGCGCCACCGCCACCGCCACCTGCCGTTACCGCCGCTGCCGCTGCCGCCTTGGTCGCAGCAAAAACGCGTACAGAGGCATCCCAGCCGCCACCGCTGCCGCCGCCGCCACCACACCGCCGCCACCGACGCTTGCGCTTGAAGCGTTTCCTTTATCTGCGTGTAATATCCTACCGCATATGTAGCAACACCAGCTGCACGATTTTACCAAAGCAATTTACTTGATGTATTAGCATGACCCACCGCCTGGCCTGCCAATTTCATTGTTGTTTCTACATGCATTTCCCAGGCCCGCCACCAACCTTCGGTAGCTGTTAGTGTTCGCACCTCCAGACGAGCCATTACATGTGCTTCCTGGGCCGCTACAGCCAACAGCCGCGCACTGCGTTCGCCACTGCCGCCATTGCCACCATTTTGGGCACGGCCGCCAATTTGCGAAGCATTTAAACCACCTAAACTGCCGCTACCGCCAGCACCGCCACTGCCACCATTGTCATTACCACAACCCGACTGTCCGTCACTGCCGTTACTCGCTGCCCCTCCTTGAGAGCCGCTACCGCCATCCCAAGTTGAGTTAAAGGCTGCAAAAGTACCACCGGGTTTTCCTGCTCCCGAAGTAGCACTTCCACTACTGATGTAGCAGCGGGTGATGTTATAACCTGTAGAACCATTTCCTATCCATATTACATAGTTGGAAATTCCATTTCCACTGCTAGTATTGCCGCTTGCATTTGAAGTGTATATCGCTAAATCTTGCAAGGTCCAATTATCGGTATTGTTAGACCTAAAGCCCATTACGTGTCTAACGTTGGAGTTAACCGTCTCTTCACCCGAAAAAATAATGATTGTAACAGCCGCACTGCTCTTGGTCCAGTTGTTGCCACTTTGTACGTAGCCGCCCTCAATAATTACATCCGAAGGAATATTTAGAATGGAATTGATGTTGTACGTACCGCCAGCCATGCGTATATGTTTACGGCCTGAGCCACCTGCCAACACCAAACCTGCGGCTAAGGTTACCGGAGAGTTTGACGAACCAACCAGTGTGTTGCTAGTAGAGCTGTTTACATACACAAAGTCGCAATCGGGTGCGCTTACATTTACCGTGCAACTAGAGCTAGTGGCATTACATGGCCCTCCATTATCGTCGGTGGTAAGGGTTACGGTAAAGCTACCGGCACTATTAAAAGTAATGTTGGTTGATGAGCTTGTTGGGCTAGCAATGCTCACGCCTGTGGTTGGGCTTACCGTCCAAGTATAAGAACCATTACCAATAGCGCCAACCGCTGGCGGTAGGGTAGCAGCAAAGTTTTGCGTAGAATTGATAAACACACTGTTGCCACAAGCAGCGCTTACTATAGGTGGCGAGTAAGGGAAATAATTTACCCTAACACAATTTGATATAGTAGTTTTTGATGTAAAGTCAGCACTGCAGTTGCTGGTTATCAATACCCTATATTGCCTTGCCCCTGCTGTTTGAGGTGGCACATAGCTGGCACTTGTGGCACCGCTTATGTTGCTCCAGCCGCTGGTAGCACAACCTGCTTGTGGTGCGCCCGTGTTGGTATTTACTTGCCATTGGTAAAAGCGCGCCGAGGCATCGCCAACAACAGTTAATGTGGTGTTAGCGCCTATACATAAGTTTCTATCATTAGGAGAGGGTTGGGTAACAATACCAGGTGCATTGGCCCACTCCCAACGTATGCGGTAGTCAACTTGCCAATTGCTATTGCAAAATATATTGTAGGTGTTCCAGGTACAAATAGCGCCGCTCCTAAAATTGAACGCAGAACCCAAAATATTACAGTATGCCTCATCATTGTTTATACATCCAGTGTTGTAGGTATCAGAGCTACCGCAACCATCGTCTTCCCATGCCTCAAGTCTAACCCTAATAAAGCTGGCAGCGGTATTGTTGCGCGTACGGCATAAAAAGTCTACGGGGTCGTCCCAAGCTGGCCCGTCCAAGCCATTGTCTATGGAGCGCAACACGCCCTCGCCAAAGCTGTAACCGTCAGTATTATCAAAAAAAAGTACTCGCCAACGAGGGTCATCGGCTGTCCAAAAGTCAGAGTTGCCACGGCCAGTATAGTAGCGCGTGGTATATATCTGGTAATTAACGTTTTGTGCAATAGTTGATAAGCACAAAAGCGTTAATAGTATGGTGAGTATATGTTTATTCATTAGCGTTGGTTTCCTTTATTAAAACAGTAGGGGGCGGTATTATTTCTTAAAAAATGACAATAGCACCGGCTGCTCCTTCGATTCTGAGCCTAGCACAAGCTTTTCAGCGTTTAATGTAACAATGGTATTTTGCTTGGTGCTTTTGCCATTGCCGTTTTCATATGTCAGTATCAGTTGCAAGTCGTTTATGGTATAGGTACCTTCAAAAGTGAGCTGCTTGCTTCTGTAAAACTCAAAGCGATTACCTTTAAACACAAATTTGGTAAGGCCACAGGCCATATCTTTTTGCATGTATTCTACTATCGAAATTTTCTTTTGCTGGTAACTATCGGCTTCCACCTTTTTGTTATCCGTATTTATAGGCGATTGGGCGTTGGGGTTAACGCTAACCCATATAGAGTCGTTCGATTGAATATCGCTCAGTATCCATTCTCCCTGCAATTGGCCCATATCGCTTTGCGCAAAAATCGTTATTGGCGCAATCATTAATAACAAGAGTATAAGTTTATTCATATAGCGGCGTTGTTTCTTTTATAAGGTATTGTTTTGTGCCTGTGCCGTATTTTGGTGAAGTAAATATTGTATTGCAAGTTTTAACGTGTAACAAATAACTACCTACTGTACAGTTTGCATTGGGCACACCTCATATACAAAGTACGAAATGTTTTTACTATAAATCCACTTTTTTGTTCTGTTTTTTAAAAGGATTAACCCTATTTTAATTTTCTTATTTTGTTTTGATACATAAAGCCTTTATAATTAACGCTAAATGGTAAGTGCTTAGTTCCCAATAAATTATTACCCTAAATACACTGTTTACTTTTGTGTACACGTATATTTTAGTGCTCATGCTTTAGTAAGTATTACGGTTGGTGTTAAATAGTTTTTGAGTGGCATGTGTTTGTTTTGGTGCTTACTGGTTGTTGGCCCCCTAAAGTGTTGTAAAGCCGATACAATTACGCCTCAGCCTGCTAATTAGATTATTGTGTTAATTTTGAAACAAACCCTGTTTAATGAGATATGTAATACTAATGCTGCTGGTTGTTTTTGCTGCTTGTGATAAAAACAAGCCAAATAAGATTGACGGTGGTTTGGACCCGATTGCAGACAGCACCCAAGTAAAGGGTTATGATATATTAAACGACTTTGCTGGCATATGGAATGGGGCGGTATCGTCAACTACGCCTTTAGGTGGCTACCCAGAGTGGATTGTAGATTTTAGGCCAGTTTCCGTAGCGCAACTATCAGGTAAAGCAGAGCTTGATACCGTTAACGATATTTTTATGGGCTTTTTTATTGCAGAATATGATGGCGCGTATGTAATGGCATTTAGAAACGGGGGAGGGTTCGCTGGTCTTGAGCGAGTTTCGTATGCCCGGTGCGATAGTGCTACCGATAGCAATTTTTGAGCACACGTTCTTCGTGGATTTTGTGGCGGGTCAAAACAGGCTGTTTGTTGAGTTTAGGCTTTAAAAACGACAGCGTTTACATGAGCACTTTTACCAATAAATACAACACACTCAGTGCACCTGCTCTGCACATGGAGTGGAAAGCTAAGCGAGTTGGATAGTGCCGCAGTTAAGCTGATGCTAAACAACATTTCGGGTTTCCTAAAAACAAGTAGTAAAAGATTCTCCAGCTCGTTTGATAATATTACTGAAGCAGTATTTTATGGCACCCAAAACCGATCCATACCCGCAAAGTGAACATCCTTATTTGGGTACGGCAACACTAACTTGCATGTTCGCAAACAATGTGCAGGTGCAGCCCAGGCCCAGGTAATCGTGGTTATTACTACCCAACCTTTGTTCAATGGGTTTCAGTATTTACCGCAACCTTAAAAATATAGGTCGAGGTATGTATTGCTCACCGGCAGTGCAGCTAGCAGCCATACTTTTGATTATATGCACCTGGCGATTACTACTTAAATGTAATTTATGATACCAACGCCGATTTAGTGCCCCAATCTGGCGAGTTTATACAGTTTCCATTTGATTTTCAGTTTACGTTAAATGCTAACGGGGAAATTGACCTACAGGCTACCATAAATACCATAATACCATAATGTTTAGCAGGGGATACTACCAATCAATAGTTGCAAAAAACCTTTATGTATTTGACACTTAAACAATTATGGGTTTTATGCGTATCATACCATTGGAATTTGGGAGCGGGCTATGAACATCTGGGATACAACATTAGGAAGTAGGTATAACAAGCTTTGGAGTGTTATATCTGAGCTAGGCTTGCGGCATGATACTGATGGCCGTGTGCGAAAGAAGATTCTGTTATCTAATAGGCTTAGCGTAATTACTTTTGCTATATCTGCAGTAAGTACTTTCATTTTTTCTATTGCCAACGGCAACGCAGAGGTTACTTATCTGGTTGCCTCAATGATGGCCATACCGATACTTGCATTAAGCCTAAACCACTTTGGGTTTACCAAATATAGTCGTTTGGCTTTCGGGGTATTAATGCCTTTAATGGTATTGGTTATCATAGTAATGCTCAAAGTTTACAGCAGCACCACCAATTTTGTGGTAGGCGAGTATCACTTTTACACCCCACGTTATTATTTGGTGGCTATAAGTTTGCTGCCCCTGTTTTTAATTGATATTAGTGAGCGCTTTCTGTTTTACCTGGCGCTAGGTATTAATGTGGTTTGCCTGTTGCTGTTCGATTTCGTTCACGATGTGTGTGGGGTGGGGCATGAGCAATTTGGCTTTATTTTTCATCAATACTATCAGGCAACAGTAATGCCTATGGTGCTGTTGTTTTTTATGTATGGTAGCATATCTTTTTACCAATCGGAAAACAAGCGATATGAAGACAAAATAATTAGCCTTTTAAATAAGGTAAAGTTGCACAACGACCAGTTTACGCAAGAACTGCAATTGGCAAAAAAAGTAATGGAGCGCTTGATACCTGAACAACTGCCTGCAATAAAAAATATTGAACTATCAGCCTTTATGCAATGGAGTAAAGAGGTTGGAGGCGATTACTATAGCGTGCGGAAAGTAGATGACGAACGTTTTTTGTTGATGGTTGCCGATGTAGCAGGCAAGGGCTTACCTGCCTCAATATTAGTATCAACCTTGCACTCTTACATTGAAACACACTTGAATAATACGGTGCTATTCAGGCTAGATGATTTTGTAGCTAGATTGAATGGTGTGTTGTGCCGTATAATGGAAGACGGTAGGTTTATTACTGGCTGGGTAGGCGTATATAATCAAAGTACTGGTGAGCTTGAGAGTGTAAACTGCGGTCACCCAGCTCCAATAATACTTAATACTGCCATGGAGCAAAACAGGCTATTGGAAAAAGGCGGAACAATCTTGGGGTTTTTTGATGATAACTACTTGTTTGAAACAGAGGTTGTGCAGTTGAATAAGGGAGATATGCTGGTAGCTTATACTGATGGGGTTTCGGAAGCGGCTAATGAAGATGACGAACTGTATGAAGAAACCCGATTAACGGAGTTTTTAAATAGGCACAAACACATGCAACCTGACACTATGTTGCGCCACTTGCAGCTAGACCTGCGCCGATTTGTGCAACAGGAGAGCTATGATGATGACTTAACGTGTCTTGTACTTAAAATGGTAGATAACAAGCTGGGCGATGCCCCGCGGGTTGAATCGAAAAAAGCAACTACATTTGTTTAGCAACTTTAATGCTATAACCGTTGTTATAGCACCCTAACATTATGTAGTTATGAGAATGTCAGTAATACGCAAGGCCCACTTTAATGCAGCCCATAGATTGTTTAGGGCTGATTGGAGTATGGAGAAGAACAATGAAGTTTTTGGCCTTTGTAACAATCCCAATTTTCATGGGCACAATTACAACCTAGAGGTTAAGATTACCGGCGATGTGGACCCGGAAACTGGCTATGTAATTGATTTAAAAATAGTAAAGGATATAATTGATTCGGAGGTTGTTGAACGGTTCGACCATCGCAACCTAAACCTAGATGTTGCAGATTTTGCTAACCTTATACCCACTGCCGAGCATATTGCCTATGTGATATATAACCGGATAAAAGCAAAGCTTGATGCTAAATACGACCTACATATCAAGCTCTTTGAAACGGAAAGAAACATTGTTGAATATCCGGTAGCGTAGAGTTACTTCCTTATGGTGAGTTTTTTGGTTTCTGAGCGATCATTTACGCTCAATGTGTAAAAGTACACCCCATCATTAATGTTTGATATATCCAGTGGTATGCTATGGTCGCCAGCAATAAGATTACCATTAACCACTTCTTTCATTAAAATGCCCAAGGGATTAAAAACCTTAAGGCTTACGTATGAGTTGGCGGGTAATGTAAAAAAGATATTGACTACACTACTGTTTCCAGCAGGATTGGGATAATGCTTTACTGCGGGCATTTGAGTCTGTTGAGGCGATTGCGCAGCGACATCATAAGTTGCCATAAAGCAAAGTGCAATAAAAATAGATCGTAAAAAAATGTTCATGTAGAGCTTCCTTCGATAAGCAAATACTTTATTAAAATAAAAATTCAACAATTAACGCAAAGGGATGCAACCTTTATTGTTTGCTACAATATAGGGCAATTAAAAGTAAGTATCAATCAATCAGCGGAAAATTAATTGCGATTTAATTAACACACTCAGGTACTAAGTGGAAAAGATGTGGAAAAAGTAAAGTGAATTTCATTTTTAGTTCACAAAGGTTAGTATTGGTTGCATATGATTGATAATTTTACAATCTTTAGCAAACATAAACCACTCCTTCCATGGCCCAAGATCGCAAGTACCTCATTTTCCTTGTTGATGATGACGCGAAACATTTACTGTTGCTTAAAGAGCATCTCAACAAGCATCTTCCTTATAACCTTGATATAAGAACTTATACCAATGGTGATGATGCAATGGTTGATTTGCCCGCGAATCCGGATTTGATAATTTTGGATTACTACTTTGATGGTGAAGACCAATCGGCAACCGATGGGGTAGAAGTACTTAAGAAAATTAAAAACAAGCGCCCAGAGATTCCTGTGGTTATGATGTCGCACCAAGATAAAATTGAAGTTGCCGTTACTTGCTATGATTATGGTGCTAAAGACTACATCATTAAAAACGAAACCGCCTATGCCCGTGCGCAGCTGGTAGTTCGAAACGTGATTCATGAAATAAACAAAGAAGATGTAGCTACCAAGTTTAAGCAGAGCACCAAAATTGCTTATACTATTTTAGGTTTGTTTATCCTCTTCCTTATTGGGTTTGTAATTTTCTTGATCACTTCTTCAGCTGAAATTCAAAGCTAAGTATCCACTATGCTGAGCGCTTATTTTACTACCTTTGTCTAAGGTATATTAAAGTCTATTATGAGCGCTGAAACGATATTGGAACTGCATAACGCCTTCGTGTATCAAGGTAAAACCTTGGTACTGAATGGCGTGGGTCTACAAGTTAACCAAGGCGAGTTTGTTTACCTTATTGGCAAAACCGGTAGCGGTAAAAGTAGCTTGATGAAAACCCTGTATGGCGACCTAAGGCTTGACCAAGGCACTGGGCGCGTGGTAGGCTACGACCTTAATGCACTCAAAACCAAAGATGTGCCATACCTGCGTCGTAAGTTGGGCATCGTTTTCCAAGATTTTCAATTGCTAACCGATAGAAGCGTTACGGATAATTTGATGTTTGTAATGAAGGCTACAGGCTGGAAGGATGAAAAGAAAATGAACCAAAAGGCCGATGAGGTGCTCAGTAAGGTTGGGTTGCAAACCAAGGGTTTCCGCTATCCGCATGAACTTTCGGGGGGTGAGCAACAGCGTGTTTCCATTGCCCGTGCCTTGCTTAACGACCCTGAGCTGATACTGGCAGATGAGCCAACCGGAAACCTTGACCCTGATACCAGCGATGATATTATGCAGCTGCTTATTAAGCTTAACAAAGAGCTTAACACGGCGGTGCTTATGGCTACACACAATTATTACATTATCGAAAAATTCCCATCTCGCATCATTAGGTGTAGTAATGGCACCATTAAAGATGAGGAACATATAAGTATGTGATTTATTGCAGCTTTGGCTGTTGCACTGCTGCATGAGCAGGCCATACCAACTGTATTAGGTTTTTTGCGTTGGCTGTGTTTGAATACTTTTTCTCAAGCACGGCGGTGCGCATGTTTAGGTCTTCTTGGGTAAACTCTTTATCAAACAGTGTATTTACGGCCTCTTTCATTTCATCTGCCGAGTCGCATACGTGACATAATTCTTCAAGGCCGGTATTTTCTATCATGGGCTTATTCACCACACAAAAACGACCATTAAACAATGCATTTATGAGCTTTAGCTTTACTCCGGTAGCTTGAAAAGTTGGCAGTACGTTTATGTGCGCATTACTTATCAACGATGCCATTACATCATCTTCTGGGTCGGCAAACAGTTCAAAATTCGGCCTGCTTTTTACTTCTTGCTGCAACATGCTCGATGGCTTACGACCGGCAATTTTTAGCGGGTGGCCAACATCATCAAATATTTTGCGTGTAAGGTATATTGCCGCTTGGTTATTTTCTTGCACGCTTAAGTTGCCGTGGTACAAGGCATAGCCACCATGGCCTACTTTACTTTGCACCTCGGTGTTTTGATGAAATGCCGGTAAGTGGGCTACGTTAGTAAAACGATCGGTTAAATACTGCGTATCGTTTGATGATATACCCAATATCAGGTTAGCATCCTTTAATACCTCTTCGTACTCTTTTAGTTTTTTTGATTCGGCATAGAAATAGAACTTTCTGAAGAAATTACGTTCTGCTTTGCCTAAGCTATCATAGTAATCCCACTCAATGTTGTGCATCCGCACAATTTTAAATCGGTTGCGAATAGATGGGTGGCTCAGATAAAAGCAAGTATGTAGCCCTTCAAAAAGGATAGGGTAGTCGTCTTCTATCAGCGTAGAGAGTAAACTATCTGACTGCCGAGACCCAACAATGTACGGCACCCTGCTATAGATGGCCTGATAAAACTTTTGACGTGGGTAGTAGTATACCTTTTCGCAAAGCTGATTTAGCTTCTCAGTTTCCTCCCTACCGTAATGAAAAGTGTGAAGATGTACCTTTATTCCAAGGTCTGATAGGGCCTTTATTTTAAAAAAAACATCAATCACCCCACCATAGTTTGGCGGGTAAGGAACATTAAAAGATACGATATGGATGTGGCTATTTTCGGACGTCACGATACAATGTTAACAATTTCTCCGCTTCTATTTGCCATGTGAAGTGCTTTTTCGCATTTCGGCATGCAACTTTTAATGCCAAATACTTGTCGGTATCAAGCTGTAGCTTGCGTATTATGTTAACAATAGATTCTGTAGAGAGTTCCGTAAGCAAAATAGCCACCGGGTGTTTTTCGACTAGAGCAGTGTATTCAGGGAAGTTCATATGCACGGCTGGCACCTCGGCCTGTATGTAATCAAAACATTTGTTTGCTAGAGAGTAATAGTAACTGAGCCCCATGTTTTCTAACAAATTGAGGCCTAACCAAGCACCTGCCGTTAGCTCAGGCAGGTCGGCTGGCTTTACAAAACCTAGAAACGTTACCTTGTTTTTTAAATCCAAGGTTTCAACCATTTCCCGCAGTTCGTTGCTAAGGTCGCCTTCGCCAGCAATTTTGAGCTTGCCATCAATATGTTGCATAGCCTCAATCAAGGCTTCCAGTCCGCGCCCCTTGTTAAGCGCTCCTTGGTAAAGCAAATAACCGTTGTCGGTGGCAACAGGCGCCTCAATAGTTTCATTGGGTACATTGCGTATGCTATGGAAAGGTATGGCGTACCTATGGGTAAATATTGCTGCCAATGCCGGGCCTACGGTATACGCCAAATCGGCTTTAGGGATAAAAACTTTGGCGACCCACTCCCATATCTTTTTTACCTGCGGCCTATGCACTACCTCTGGTACTTCGCTAAAGTATTCGTGCGCATCGTATATTTTGGTCCAGCCTTTCCAGCTGCCTATCACAAATCCAGGTATTATGGTGTCCAAGTCAACAGCGCAAACCATGTCGGCTTTTTGCCAGAGCAAATACCACCAAAGCCTTACATTAAACTCTAGGTAAAATAGTTTACCCTTATTAAACCAACATGTAAGGCGATGCTGCTGGTAGGGCTCATGGGCCAATGGCAATGAGTTGGTTAGTTGCCTGCCTACCAAGCATACCTCGTAACCTTTGTTGGCCAGCGTACGGCAAATGCGCTGCATTCGGCGGTCATAGGTTAGGTCGTTGGTTACGGTAGCAATTAAACGTTTCACTCTAGCCAAGTTAAGCGGTTATCATCAGTAAGCGAAATTCGACCAAGCTCGATTAATTTACGAATGGCTTTCAACACGCTTTCTTCGTTATATTGGGTTAACCTTGATAAGGTATCAAGGCTTGATTGCGGCCCGGTTTTTAGTGTTGCTTCAATGGCTGCAAATATACCAGCTTCGGCATCTTCACTTTTGGCACCTTCTTTGCAAATATCGCAATGCTCGCATCGCTCAGAGTCTAGCTCACCAAAATAAGATAATATGTATTGGCTTCGGCACTTGTTATCATTAAGCGCATAGCCAAGTATTGCCTTAAGTTGTTCTTCAAACACGGTTTTGCGCTCAAGTACAAAACGTTTATCAATTTTTAGGTATTTAGCGCTCTCTCGGGCTTTAAGGTAAGTAACTTGTGGTTGGTCGGTTTGTGGTAAGTACTCAATCAATCCAGCCTTTTTAAAGAATGAAAGATAGTTTTGGATATCCTTTACTGTTAATCCAGCCTTTTTAGCTAATTCTATTTCCTTAAACGGCGTATAATCTTCAAACAGGCCTGAGTAGGTTCTAAGCAGCAGCTTGATAAAAGGGTCGAACTTCTTGTTTGCAATTTGAAATTTATAAAGGTCTTCTTTGCTGCAAACAAACTTTAAGCGCGAAGGCATAAATATAGCTTCGGTAAGGCTAATTAAGCCATGTTGCTCCAATATTTTGAGTGCCCCAAAAGTTTTAGGTGCATCAAGGTTAAAGTTTTTGATGAACGGAGTAGTATCTAACAAAAAACTCTCGCCTTCGCCAGCACCTACTGCTAGTTGCAGATAGTTGCCCAGTGCATTGTATACATTGGTTATCTCTTCAGGAGAAGGGAAGTTATTTTCGAGCCTATAGTTTATTTCATCTTCATTGTATTGGTTAAACAACATCAAGGCAAAAGCATGCTTACCATCTCTTCCGCCTCGCCCTGCCTCTTGGTAATACGACTCAACGTTTTCTGGCAAATCCATGTGTATTACGGTTCGTACATCGGGCTTGTCAATACCCATACCAAAGGCGTTGGTACATACCATTACGCGTACTTTGTTATTCAACCAGTCTTCTTGTCTTCGGTTTCGAAGTTCGTGGCTGAGCCCCGCATGATAAAAGGTGCTACTAATACCTTTTCGGCCAAGCAAATCGGCCACCTCTTGGGTTTTGCGCCTAGTGCGCACATAAATAATTGCAGTGCCAGCCACGGCATTCAGGGCTTGCATTACTTTACCCATTTTATCATCAGTGCGGCGCACTACAAATGAGATATTAGGCCTTGCAAAACTTGCCTGAAACACGGCGGCATGCTTGCTAAAATTCAGCCTTACTTGTATGTCTTCTTTTACCTTTGGGGTAGCGCTGGCGGTAAGTGCCATAATAGGTACATCGGGTATTAGCTCCCTTATGTCTGCTATATTCAGGTAGGCAGGTCTAAAGTCATAACCCCATTGGCTAATGCAATGCGCTTCATCAACGGCCAGCAAGTTTACTTTCATTTTGGCAATTCGAGCCAGCAGTATTTCGCTAGAGAGCCGTTCAGGGGATAGGTAAAGAAATTTAAAGTTGCCATATACCGCATTATCAAATGCCATGTCAATTTCTTCCCGCGTCATACCGGCATGTATTGCCAATGCCCTAATGCCTCTTTTTTTAAGATTGGCAATTTGGTCTTTCATTAAAGCAATAAGCGGGGTAACTACAATGCAGATGCCCGGCATATACATTGCAGGAACTTGGTAACACAGCGATTTGCCACCACCAGTAGGTAGTATGGCCAAAGTATCATGCCCATTTAATACAGACTGCATGATTTCTTCCTGAAGCGGACGAAACTCACTATACTGCCAGTGCTGTGCTAATATGCCTTTGAGGTTGTGCATGGCTGCTAAAATACGGATAGCAAAGGGCAACAAAAAACCCTATGGCAATTGGCCACAGGGTTTTATTGTAATTGAGTTTTGGGGCTGCTTAATTGGTTCGGTGTAATTTGGGAAAATTGCACGATTTGCAGCCCCAGCCCTCAATCCCGATTTAAGCACTTATTCGCAGTCGTGTATTCAATGCCACTAGATAGTCGCGCAACGAAGGGTCTACTTTGAGTTTAAATTGGCTGTTTTCGTCAATTACCATATCAATATCATCAATCAAAAACATTTCTTCCATAAAACCATCTTGAATGTTATCGCCAAAAATATGTTCATGGCCCGCATATAAATCTTTCATAAAGCGCGTAAGCAATCCGGTAAGCTTGTCACACTTTGATACTTGGAGCGTTACATCTATGCCACCAAATACAAACTGTACCTCTTTGGTAACCGAGTAGCTCAAATCAAGAAATACCAGCGGCGCAGGTGATGTTTCGTGTAGTGGTATATATACTGGCTTAACGCTTATTAGCGGGCCACCATGTTTTTTCAGCTGTTCAACATGTGCTGTTATACGCTGCACTAGCAATGGCTCCTTTATCAATAGCCTTGTCATTGTGTTCAACCATTTATCCAATACTTTACCTCTGCGGCATTGGCGGTATAGGTAAGTGTACCATCGTTTTTGATGATGGTAATAAATTAAGGATATAGTGCTTCCTGTATTCGCGGGTGCTTATCTTTTTCATTTTTCGTAGTTTACCTTGGCCTGCTTATTTATTACGTAGGTAAAGCTACTTGTTGTTAATACTTGTTTCAACAACAAAAAGACCTTTTAAGGACTCCAAACAATCAAATGTTGAGGTGATTTAAGTTTAAGTGATTGATTTTCAGTTTATTGAGGCGACTTTGAACTCTCGGTTTTTGTAAGTCTGAAAGCTGTTTGATATCCTAAAACAATAGCAACAAAAGCTAGATATAGTAGGGGTTTCAAAGATATTCTTATCTGTTAGAAATGTTATGCGAAAAACATCAACCTGGTTGGTTGCAGTAACTATAATGGTGCAAAAGATGGATGAGTTTAGTCCAATTTACTTAGAGCGGATTGCGTCTACAGGTCGCATTTTGGCCGCGATAAATGCTGGTATAAACCCGAAGAACATGCCAATAAATGCAGAAAAAATCAATCCAAAGGCCACTTGACCTCCCGAGATAATGAACTTGAAGTCCATATCGAAACTGTTGAGTATAAAGTATTCGGCTACGGTTACCAGTATGTACACTAATATCAAACCCAGTACGCCGCCCATTAAGCAAAGCACAATAGCCTCTATGAGGAACTCCATAAGAATAAAGAAGTTTCGAGCGCCGAGGGCCTTCTTAATGCCAATAATGGCAGTTCGTTCTTTTACGCTCACAAACATAATGTTGGCCACCCCAAACCCGCCTACCAAAATCGAAAAGGCACCGATAAAAGCACCTGCAAAGTTGATAATGCCAAAAATGGAGGATAGTATATTGGTTATCAAGCTCATTTCATTTATCGCAAAATCGTTTTCTTGCAGTGGGCTTAGCCTGCGCTCTTGGCGCAATGCAACCGTTACTTGGTCTTTTAGGTCTTCATCGGTCACCTCGGGCGATGCTTTGATAATGATACGTGTGCCAATGAAATTACTGTTGAGGTCAATAATCTTTTTTACAAAGTTGTAATTAAGTATCACTGCATCATCGCCGGTAATGCCCAATACGTCTTCGCCTTCTTTTTCTAAAAGCCCGATTATCTGAACGCTCGAGCCAAATACATTTATCTCCTTACCAACTGGGCTAATTGACCCAGGGAACAGAATATCCGCAACCTCCTTACCAACAATCGCCACATTTGAGCCTCTTTCAATTTCAGATAAGCTAAAATAGCGCCCATCTTCAAAAGACATATCCTTTATCAGGTAATAGTCATAGCTTACCCCAAATACATTGGCCTTCATGGCGTTGCCTTCGTGTTTTACCGTTTTTTTGATGGTAAACATCATGCTTATGCCAGCTGCTCCAGGCACACCGGCTTTTAGGGCGTTAAAGTCATCAAGGTCGGGGTTTGGCCTTCTCAAATACTTAAACCATGAGTTTTTTGCATCTTGGCTCCAAGGGAATTTTTCAATATAGATAACCCGGTTGCCAATTTTATCTAGGCTGGCCCTAACATTATACTCTAGTGAGCCTATTGATGTAAAAACCGAAACAATACAAAAAATACCAATGGTAATACCGAGTAACGACAAAAAAGCACGCAACCTGTTGTTTACAATCTCTTGGAATGCACTAACGAAACTTTCTTTGATTAAATGCAACACTACTCTCATGCGCTAGGTATTGGAGTAAAGGTTAATTGTGCATAGCAAGTACAATTATGTTGTAATGTACGTAATTAAACCTTGCAGCAGCTAAGCAAAGTATATTTGGCCTTACAAATAGCAACATATACTTTGGGATGGAACAAATATAGGCTGATTTTAGTCTTTTACGCCGACAATTTGTATTTTTGCATCGCTAAAAAATAACGGCTCTTTATGAAGTTGTCCCAATTTAACTTTGAATTACCTCTCGACCTTATTGCATCATATCCTAACGAAGAACGCGACCAAAGTCGCTTAATGGTTATCCATCGCGACACTGGCGTTATCGAGCACAAGATGTTTCGTGATGTGCTTGGCTACTTTGATGATGGCGATGTAATGGTGCTAAACAATACCAAGGTTTTTCCAGCACGCATGTATGGCAAAAAGGAAAAAACAGGTGCCAAAATTGAGGTGTTCTTGTTACGTGAGCTTAACGCTGAAAACAAGCTTTGGGATGTATTGGTTGACCCTGCCCGTAAAATTAGAGTTGGTAACAAGCTATATTTTGGCGATGACGACTTGGTTGCTGAGGTAGTGGATAATACCACCTCACGCGGACGTACCATCCGTTTTTTACACGATGGTAGCTATGAAGAGTTTAAGGCACTGCTATATAGCTTAGGCGAAACCCCACTACCTAAGGCCATAAAGCGTAAGCCTGAAGATTTGGACAAAGACCGCTACCAAACGGTGTTTGCTAGCAACGAGGGCGCAGTAGCGGCCCCAACGGCAGGCATGCACTTTAGCAAAGAATTGATGAAACGCCTAGAGATTAAGGGTGTTAACTTTGCCGAGCTTACTTTGCATGTTGGCTTGGGTACCTTCCGCACTATTGATGTTGAAGACCTTAGCAAACATAAAATGGATGCTGAGTATTACTTTATCAACCAGAAGAACTGTGATATTGTAAACAAGGGCAAAGAAGCAAAACGCAAAATTTGCGCGGTAGGCACTACTAGTATGCGTTCAATGGAGTCGGCTGTATCGGCCAACCAGATGCTGAAGCCTATGGAAGGGTGGACCAATTTGTTTATCCACCCACCACATGAGTTTAGTATTGCAAACTGCATGATATCTAACTTCCATTTGCCAAAGTCTAGCTTGCTTATCATGAATGCCTCATTTGCAGGCTATGATTTGATGATGAAGGCATACGAAGAGGCCATTAAAGAGAAGTACCGTTTCTTTACCTATGGTGATGCGATGTTGATTTTGTAAATG